>JBNKKB010000001.1:0-42730 GCA_050291605.1 Desulfobacteraceae bacterium
CGAAAAAATCATTTTCAAACAGATTTTGGCTGAATGCCGGCATATTCACCGCCATAAACGGTCCATCTGCGCGCAGACTCAATTGATGAATAATTCGCGCCAACATGCCTTTTCCCACACCTGTCTCGCCGGTAATCATAACATTGTAATCGCTTTGGGCGCATGTTTCAGCCTGGTGAAACACAAGGGCCATGGCTTCATCTTCAGACACCATGGCATCAAACGCGGAGAGATTTTTTAAATCCGCAAAAGATTGGGGTCGCTCAAAAAGAGCCATCCCTTTTCGGAGCCGATAGCGTTCCAACGCATGCCGCACGGCAATGGTAGTGCGTTTCACATTCAATGGTTTAACCAGGTAATCATAAGCTCCGAACTGCATGGCGGTTACAGCGGTGGAAACGTCATCCACTGCCGTTAATATGATACACTCGGTCGAAGGGGATTCCTGCTTAATCTGCTTGAGAATATCCATGCCGTCCAAATGGGGCATGATCAAATCCAACAGAGCCAAATGAAAACGATGGCGGCGCAACATATCCTGAACCTGTCGACTGTCCGACACCATAATGGGATCGGACAAACCCGCACTTAATAGGGCTGCACGCATACTAAAGAGCAAACCTTCATCATCGTCTACCAATAAAATGGGTGAATCTTCAGGTCGATTTTCCATCAAGATTTTCTCTCACCATCTTTTTAAATGGTTCCAAGGCCAACGGTTTGGTCAAAATCTGGTTGAATCCCATATGTGCCGCTTCATATAAATTGGGATGATCCGGAAATCCGGTAACAATAATGACCTTCACCTGCTCCAGTCCCAATTCATTTTTGATGGCGCGGCAAACACCCAGACCATCCATCTCCGGCATAAACATATCCAAAATGAGCAGATCCGGTGGATGGCTCCCCATCCGAATCAGCGCCTCAGCCCCATTTTCAAAATCTTCGACTGTGCAATTGATATGACCTATAATGGCCCGTGTGATCAGACCGCGGAAATCTTTATCGTCATCCACAACCATTACCTTAAAAGGCTTGCGTTTCAAATCCACCGGCAACACGACAAAAAAGCGAGTGCCCATTCCACTTTGGGTCTCAAAATAGATGTCGCCTTTGTGTGCCTTGACTAAATTATAAGTGACCGACAAACCCAGTCCGGTGCCTCCGGCAAACTGGCGGTCGGTCACAAATGGATCAAATATTTTTTCAGCCACCTTAGGGTTGACGCCACGACCGTTGTCACTCACTTCAATAACAATGCTTTGGCTCTCTGGACGCCATTTGGTTGCAATTTTGACTTCACCATGGTCATGTCCAATGGATTCTAAGGCATTAATAATTAGATTGAGAACAATCTGCTCAATATTTTGCATATTGGCATGCAGCATCGGCAAATCTGGAGCCAAGTTCATATCCATAACGGCTTTCGACTTTTTAATGGTCGCTTCAGCCAATCGCGCAGCATTTTGTACCGCCTCATTCACCTGAACATCAAATTTATCAGTGGGGTTGCTTTTGCGGGCAAAGCCCTTCAACCCTGACACAATGTGCGCCACCCGATTAGCGGCCATCTCCATATCGGAAATTAAACGAGGCAAATTCTGCTTTACAAAGTCCAGCGGCAAGCCACCGATCTTTCTGTTTTGCATATTCTCTGACTGGGCATCCAAAATGGGCAACAGATCTTGCCACATTTTTTCGAACAACGGCAAATTGAACAGCACCAGGTTGATCGGATTGTTGATTTCATGGGCAACCCCGGTAACCAGCGTGCCCAAAGCTTCCATCTTTTGTGCTTGTACCAGTTGCTTTTCGATTCCCTTTTGTTCAGAAACGTTGCAGCACACACCGCCGACGGCCCAGACACCCCCATCTCTAAATATGGGGTACAAGGTATCGCGATGATATTGCTTCCCATGTACTGTTGTCTTCTGGTGGTGAAAGTTCACCACCCTTGACTGGGATATCACTTCTTTGAGCTTGTCGCGGTACAAACGGCACACATCAGGTTGGTAAACCTCTTGGAGCCGCTTGCCGACGAGGGCATGCCCTCTATCCAAATTGAATTGTTGAACCTGGTCATTGCTGAAAAGGTAGGTGCCGTCATTACTGAGCACAAAAATGTGATCAGCCGACGCACTCAACCATCCGCGAAACTGGGCCTGGTTGAGTTCTGCCATTCCCTCACCGGTGGACCATCGTGCATGCGCTTTGCACGAATAAATGCTTGATGGGGCGATAGATTCGGCGCGGGTTCTTAAAAACGCCTGCCGGCGCAGCTGATTTTTCAACCGATTTGAATCACTAATGGCTGCGCTTAATTTACGGGTAACCCTCCAAAGGGTGTGGTGTGCCTGGGCAATCTCACGTTCCAGGGCAGCCACCTTGCGCTGCAACTGGTTTAACCGAATATGCGTGACCCGATGTTCGGCCGCATCAGCACAGGCCTTGGTTGTCGCCACAGTGCTCTCCTTTTGATTGCCTTACAGGTTTGGCCAAAATCAATAGCAGCCTGACTATTTCCTGTTCCCAATGGCATTTAGCAGCAATGAAATGGGACGATCCTCTTCCCCGCTGCTGGCCAGTCGAATGGCACCTGGACGTCGATATTGATCGGGACCGGGCGTTGCCGCCAGCCACTTTTCCCGATAAGCTTTTACAACACGGAAAGCCGTAGAGTTAACATCTACGATGCTCTTTTCCAGAACCAGGGTCAGCTTGCCCTTGCGCTCCTCCAAACGCATCAATGGTGCGATGGGCAGTCCCATGGGCTCCCATTGATCAAATCCATACTCCAAGTTACGGATGGCCGCCATCTGACCCGTGGCGCCGTTGATGATCAAGCTGAAAACGGTGAGCCCCAAATTGTAAGTATATGTACAATCAAATTGGGTGGGATCGCTGCCCCGGCCGTCATATCCGTAGAAATGGGACTGGGTTTTTAACTGGGGCACCGACGCGCTATATATCTTTTGAATGGCGGGATGCACCTGCTCGTCCCCGTCAATGGCACCGGCTTGCATCAAGGTCGATTTTAACGTCCGCCGGGAAATGATATGATCTTTTATCAGCAAGTAATCGGCTTGATTATAATTATTGAACAAAATATCGCCATAAAATGCCGGATCCAATCCCTCTTTTTTTAGCACCTTTTCAAAGTAGGCCGCCTTGATACCGATCTTATATTTACCTTGGTCTCGTAAAATATCCAGATAATCGGTAACCAACCCAAGCAGTACTTTTTCGGTGGGAACCTGGGAAAATTGAAAATTGCCATGGCTGTCCCGTTCCGTGAGCAACCCCTCCTGGAAAAAGGCGGGCAGATCATTGAACAATTCATCATCCCTGGTATTCCATACATTGGCAGCCAAGCCCGAAGGTTTGTCGTGCACCATGCGACGTAGATAATCCAGTTTATCTTCTAAGCGCATAAAACTGCGGTGAAAATCGATGTCGTGGGTGCCGTTGTACCCGGCGATAATAGTATTCAACTTAATAATAAAGACCTCGATTTCATTAATAAACTCTAAAATACCCTCGGGAATAATGATGACACCATAGTTTTTACCCACGGCAGCCCGCCTTACAATAGCGTCACAGATCAACCGGGATAGGTGACGCAGCGTCATGCCGTAGGCCGTATAATCAACTGTGCCCTCCCGTTCGGCTTTTTTGAGGCGCTGGATATCCACATAATCCGCTAAATCCTCGCCGATGAGGGTCATATTCGCGTGCGTCTGCAGGGCCACTTCCAGAGCCAGATGGCTGGCCACACGCCCCATCACCTTACAAACATGCCAATACTTGATGTCCGAACTGCTGTCAGTACAAAGGTTGCTGATGGCACCGGCAAAAGCGCGTGCAGCAGAATGAAACCCAAAGGACATTGCGCACAGAACATGGCCATCGGCATCCCGCACCTGAATATCTCCATCAATGGTTTTGGGAACCCCTATCACCTGGACCCCATCGTTAAATAGTTCCTGAGCCAGAAAAGCGGCATTGGTGTTTGAATCATCCCCACCTACCACCACAATTGCATCTAACCCCATGGTGAGAATAGTTTTTTTGGAAAGCGACATCTTCTGAGCCGTATCGATTTTGGTGCGCCCGGTCTTAATCATGGTAAAGCCGCCCAGATTACGGTAGTGGTCAACCAAAGCATCGGTCAACTCCACATATTCTCCCTCAATAATGCCGTCCGGGCCCACTAAAAAACCGTAAATTTTACTATGGGGATTCGCCTGTTTGGCGGCATCATAAATACCGGCGATAACATTGTGACCACCCGGCGCCGGCCCACCTGAAAAAACAATGCCTATTTTGCGCTCTTGCTGGTAAGCCGTTTTAACTTTCTCAGACGGTGAAGGTTGCGCCACTACCCGCTGTACACGATTTTTAATGATGGCGGGCAATTCGCGTTGCGCTTCGGGGTCGATGTCAAAACGATAAGGCTCTGCGATCTCTAAAGTTGTGAAATCGGAACCAAACACATCACATGGTGCCGGCCGGTAAGCCCTGCGATCTTTCATGGCTGCGCTAGTGGATGATGTCGCTCTTTGGACTTCAGGATTTTCGAGTAGCGAATGGATATCAAGACCTGCTTTTTTAGACACCGTAACCTCCCCATAGACCAACTTTTGGCTGTAAATATTAAACGTTACACGCGCCTATGCGTGTTGTTAAAGGTGCTATGCTTTTACTGAAATCAACCACTTTTACCGGTCCGGAGCCGCTTTAGTCAAGCTTAACCTAGTGAAAACAACTTTGTAAAAACGTCCCCCACTGAACTAAAACTCCCTGTGTTGCCGGTAACTTAGGTAAGAGTGCGGTTTTGATATAGACACCATATATTGTATAGGACTGTACGTTTTCACACCCTCCCTTGTGCTTTTCCCTTTACATCCCCCCCGGCACTTGGTATGTAGGTTGCGTTAAAACTGATCGATGAATAACCTGATGACCCATAACTATCATCTCAATAGGCTAGGTGCAATCGCCACTACCCTGAACATCGATATTAAAACGACGATGCTGCCATCAGGGCGCTTTGGAGGCACTCCCCATGAAAATAAAAAAAATTGATATATTAGGTTTTAAATCCTTTCTCGATAAGGCCAGCATCGCATTTCCTTCGGGGATTTCGGCCATTGTCGGTCCCAATGGTTGCGGCAAAAGCAATGTCATTGATGCCCTGCGCTGGGTCATGGGAGAACAAAGCGTTAAACAGTTGCGTGGTAAAGCTATGGAAGACATCATCTTTGCCGGTGCCAGCGGCAAAGCACCCCTCAGCATGGCCGAGGTGACCCTCACCTTGGCCAACGACAACGGGCACGCTCCTGAAGCGTACAAAGATTATCCTGAGATCAGCATCACTCGCCGTCTTTTTAGATCCGGAGAAAGCGCTTATTTGATCAATCGGCAACCGTGCCGTTTAAAAGACATATACAGCCTTTTTATGGGCAGCGGCGTCGGCACACGCACCTTTTCGATAATTCAGCAAGGCAATATCGGTGCTATCATTGATGCCGGCCCCGATGAAAGGCGTCTTTTTATTGAAGAGGCCGCCGGCGTGACGCGATACAAATTTCGCAAGAACGAGGCCCTTAGAAAAATAAAGGCCACGCATCAAAACCTGCTGCGGATCAACGACATTATTGCAGAAATCAATCGGCAAATGGCCGGTCTGCGGCGCCAAGCCAAAAAGGCAGAACGATACAATGACTATCAAAAGCGTATCAAGGCTATGGATACGCATTTGCTGCTGCACTACTACGACAACTACAATCGTCAGCTCAACGATGCCCAGTCTTTGATGCGCGAGCTCAAGGATACCGACATTGGCCATGTGGCTCAACTTAAAAAGGTTGATGCGGCCATAGAGGAGATAAAACTCAAACGCCACCAGAAAGACCAGGAGATTGGTGCCCAAAAAACCAAGCGCTTTGATACCCAGCGGACCATCGATCGTGAGGAGGCCGAGCGGGCCCATCTGAGCACCGATATCCATCGTCTCAACGCCGAAGCCGATGATCTGGAACGCGCAAGTCAAGACCTTAAGGATAAAACCGAGAATATCGGCACGGAAGTGACACAGGTGGCCCAACAAAACACAGCGCTTGAAAAAAACATTCAAGATATCAAGACCCAGATTGACGCAGAACGCCAACTGGGCCAAGGGGTGCAAACGCAGCTTAGCGCATTGAACGAAAGCATCGAAGCTAAAAAAAGTGAGCTGATGCGATTGGTTGCCGAAGAAGCGCGCTACAAAAACATTTACCAAAACACATCCAGCAACAAGGAATCGGTTCAACGGCGATTGGTAAGGATTGACGAGGAAGTCGCTTTGGCCGGTAAAAAAATGGGCGACGTTGAAAAAGAACGCCATCAAACCCAACAGGAATTGAGAGAGATTCAAAAACGGATAGCAGATCACAACGCTAAAATCGAAGCATTTAAATCCGAGTTGACGACGCACTCAGACGCTTTGGGAGCTCAAGTTAAGACAACCCAACGTCTGGAGTTGAAACGCAGTAATGCCCAGGCCCAATTGGCGGCTTTAAAAAAGATGGCCGCCAATTTTGAATGGTATCGTGATGGTGTCAAAGCGATAATGCAGGCTCGCCACAAGGAGAACCATGCCGAAGTAAGCCAATCCTCAGCGAAACCGTTGAAGGGCATTATCGGCCTGCTGGCGGATATCATAGAACCCGCCCCAGGATATGAAACCGCTGTTGAGGCAGTCTTGGGGGAGGCTTTGCAATATATCTTGGTGGAAAATCAAGATGCCGGTGCCTCGGCCATTGACTACCTGCAGGCCGGTCGGGCCGGACGCAGCGGCTTTATCCCGGTAGCGGCTGTTAAACCGATAGGTGGTGCAGAAAAGGATCCTGGAGCACCGACACATAGTTTGCTCCAACATCTTTCCCTGGCAAAGAAGTACCAACCCATCGCCCAGGCATTATTGGGACATGTCGCGGTGGTACCGACTATGGCAGACGCCTTGGCGTTGTTCAACCGTAACGGATGCGTCCAAACCATTGTTACCCAAAGCGGTGATGTGGTTTCCCACCAGGGCATCATCATCGGTGGCAGCCAGGACCAGTTGACAGGCATTTTGGCCAAAAAGAAAGAACTCAAGACACTCGAGGCGCATTGTCACCAATTGGACCAACAGCTCATCCATGCCAAAGAACGACAGACAGAGATGGAAGAAGTTGTCCGGCAATTGGAAACCAATCTCCAAAAAACAATTGCCCTTAAAAATGAAGACCAGCAGGAAGCTGTAGATATTGAAAAAGCATTGTACCGCTTGGGCGAAGATTTAAAAAATGCCCAGCGCCATCTTGAAATTGTTGAATTGGAACAAGAGCAATTGTTGGGTGAAGAGAGCGATCTTGAAGAGGAGTTATCCCGTTATAACCAGGCCCTGGCTAAAATCACGGAAGGCGTAAAACAAGCCCAAGCCGGGACAGCAGAAGCCTCACAGCAGATCGGCCGGCTATCCGCCCGCCTGGAGACACACAATCAGAAAGTGGTGGATCTGAAGCTTCAATTGACGGCCTTTCACACCCAACTGGACAATGGTACCCAGACACTTCGCCGGCTTAAGGAGTTCGAGCAGGATAGCTACCTTCGGCTGGAGCAGCTTCAAAAAGATATTGCTATCAAAAAGCAAAAAAGCGTCGAAGCACATGCCCAATTGGCCACCAAAGAACAATCCGTACAGCAAATGTACGAAGTGCTCAAACGGCTGGAAATTGATCTGTCCTCCAATGAGGACGAATACAATGTCATTGATACCCACTTAAAAGCGCACGATGAGCATGTGACGGCCCTTCAATCCGAGCGTGAAAAAACATTAGAAAAAATACGGCTCTTGGAACTGGACTTGTCTGAAAAGCGCATCATGCGCGACAATATAGCCGGCAAAGCTCAGGAACGCTATCATCTTTCCATCAGCAACATGCGTTTACAGCAAGCCGATGCAAGCGATTCTCTGCGGATGTCTGTTGCGGAAATGGAAAAAGAACTTGAAAAATTCCGCGCAAAAATGGCGCGTATTGGAGATGTCAATCTGGGAGCCATCAAAGAGTACGAGGAACTAAAAGAGCGTTTTGATTTCCTGACTGAACAGCGCAGGGATTTGGAGAACGCTATCGAGGATTTGGATAAAGTCATTCGTAAAATTAACCGCATCACCCAGACCAAATTCATGGAGACCTTCGAGCAGGTCAACGCCAAGCTCAACGAAGTATTCCCCAAATTGTTCGAAGGCGGCGCGGCAAAACTGGAGTTGACCGAACCGGGCAAACCCTTGGAGACAGGCGTTGAATTCATGGTCCATCCCCCGGGAAAAAAACTAACCCGCATGAGCCTGCTCTCAGGTGGGGAAAAAGCATTGTCGGCCATTGCATTTATTTTCGCAATTTTTCTTATTCGCCCGGCCTCGTTCTGTTTGCTGGATGAAATTGATGCCCCCCTGGATGAAGCCAATGTGGTTCGCTTTAACAATTTGATGCAGGTCATCGGCAAAAAATCCCAAATCATTATGATCACACACAATAAAAAAACAATGGAGTTTGCGGAATCCCTTTACGGCATCACCATGGAACAGAAAGGCATCTCCAAGGTCGTTTCGGTAAACTTTATGGAAAACGCGGCCTAATAGGTGACCGATGGCCATGAAGCTGTTTAAAAAGAAAACCAAGGCAACGAAAACCGCAGACGACCCCCGGCAGGCACCAGGGACCGACGACGCGACGGATGAGCCGGACAAGATTTCAATGGCAACGGCAACTACTGCTACCGAACCCGGTTTGGGAAAAAAACATGGCAAGCCGGATGAGCCGACGCACGACAAGCGCAAGAGCCTTTTTTCGCGTCTCAAAAATGGCCTATCCAAAACCCGTGATATCCTCACCACCGATATTGATGCGCTTTTAAGCGCCAAGCGACAAATTGACGACGAGATGCTCGAAGAGCTGGAAGAGCTGTTGATCACTTCGGATATCGGTGTTCAAACGGCCATGGGCCTGATGGAGGCCATCTCCCGCCAGGCAGGTAAAATAAAAGACCCCAATGATTTAAAAGCTCTTTTACGCCAAAATATACTCGCCCTGTTGGATGCCGCTCAAGTTAAGCCGCAACCCCGTAACGACACCCAACCCCATGTGGTGATGGTCGTGGGCGTAAACGGCGTGGGCAAAACCACAACCATCGGAAAACTGGCTGCACGTGAGACATCCCAAGGCCGATCCGTGCTCATTGCCGCTGCAGATACCTTTCGGGCCGCCGCCATTGAACAACTTGCCATTTGGGCGGAACGGTCCGGCGCGGATATCGTCAAACACAAAGAAAATAGCGATCCGGCTGCCGTTGCCTACGATGGCCTGGAGGCCGCCCTGGCCCGGGGTATGGAAACAGTTTTCGTGGACACCGCCGGGAGACTGCACACCAAGGTCAACTTGATGGAGGAACTCAAAAAGATCAAACGTACCCTGGCCAAGATTGTTCCCGACGCACCCCATGAAACCTTACTGGTGCTGGATGCGACCACCGGTCAAAACGCGCTTTCCCAGGCTAAGCTTTTCCATGATGCCATCGAAATCACCGGATTGGCACTGACCAAATTGGACGGTACGGCCAAAGGGGGTATTGTGATCAGCATCTGTCAGTCATTGAATATTCCGCTATATTATATCGGCGTTGGTGAAAGTATCGAAGATCTACAACCCTTTGATCCGAAACGATTTGCAGAGGCCTTGTTCTAATCCTGAAAATTCAGAATCCACCCAAGGCTATTGTGTTACATGGCGTCGGATTGCGTCTGCGGCGCGGGTGGTGGGGCTGTTTTGCTCTTTTCTTCGTAGGTGGACATCAGAAAAAGGGTGGCCATTGGCATGGTCAACAACACGCCAATAAAGGTACTGCCGCCAAGCATCGTGATGGCCAGATATAGAACCACCACCACCAAATGGTCCAAGATTTCACCCTGTCTGGCCATGGCATAGCTTTCTTTAATTGCGTTGATAAGATCCATATTCCGGTCGGTCATCAAGGGGAGCATGTAGATGCAGCAGAAAAGGACCGCTGCAATCAGGACAATTCCGGGTAAAAACAGTAACAGAAAGCCGATGAAGACAGCTACAAAGACAACAAGGGTGAAACCCAGCAATGGCAGAAATAGATTCATATGGGAAAAAAGGTCCTGAATTTTAGGCTCGCGGCCGTTGCGAATCAACAGGAGTAGGCTTTGGGTATAGCCGGCCGCGATCACCGGTGCCAAAATGCCCAGTGACAGCGCACTGACACCCAATAAAACCAGAGTGATCAGAATCAAGGCCACGAGGTTGCCGAGCAACATATTCCATGTCGTTTCGATGTGATGCTTAAAATCCACGATTGCTCCTTTGTTCAATAGGTCACTTCAAAAGTGCTATATTCCCCCGTATATACCTCCCAGCTCACCTGGACATCGGTCACCCGGGCCATGGGTGAGCCGGTGTGACACCAGGCGACGGCTTTGTCCACATCCTGTTGTAACCCTTCGAAAACGGCTTCCACCGATCCTTCGGGACGGTTGCGCACCCAACCTGAGACGCCCGTGCCTTGAACTGCCCGCTGGGTCTCCGCCCGAAAAAAGACGCCTTGAACCCGTCCTGAGATCATCACATGGGCTCGAACCTTTTTATCCATAACGTACCTGCCTCTTTCTGGCCTCAAGGCTTTCTGATGTGTACCGGATGCCGGAACTCGATCAGCCTTCGGATCGGTCGATCAACTGATAATAGTCTGCTTCGGAGAGTATTTCAATCCCCAGCTTGGCCGCTTTTTGTCGTTTGGCCTCCCCCACGTTTTGGCCGCAAACCAGTATATCGGTCGCACCGCTGACGCTCGTCTGTACCCGGGCGCCTAGTCGGCGCGCTAGGGCCTGCATCTGTTCACGGCTGCCGCCTGCCAGCTTGCCGCTAAAGACCACTTTTTTGCCAGCAATGGGGCTCTGGATACCGGCCGGGTCCGATTGCAGAGGACTCTTTTGCAAGTTAAACCCAAGGCGCATCATATGCAAGAAGATGGGTTTCAGTTGGGATAAACTTTGGACGATTGCGGTGCTTTTTTGTTCTTTGAATCCCTTGATGGCCATAATGGCTTCCTGTGAAATGTCGGGCAGCGCCTCTAAAGCAAAGTGAGAGAGCAGTGTGCGGCTGTCGCCTTGCCCCAAACGCTCAATGCCCAAAGCGGCTAAAAAACGCCAATCTTCAATGGGTTTGGTTCGGCTGGCCATCAAGGCATCTGCCAAATTCTGAGACAGTACGGGACCAAATCCCAAATCCTGGAAATGATTTACGTCCATGGCATAGATCTTTTCAAGGCTGTCGTAACCGGCGGCCACCAATTTTTCAAGGGTCTTGATACCAAACCAGTCTGCATTGCCCAAGGTTTTAAACCAATGACTCAACCGCGCCTCGATCCTGGCAGGGCAGTTTAGGTTATGACAGTACAAGAACCTAATCGCTTTTGGGTCGGCACTTCGGCTGTTCCCCCTGTTTTCCCACGACAGGGCGTGGCTGCAACGAGGACAATGGGAAGGGGTGCTGATATTTTGGGCTGGGGTCAGGATCTTTTCGATTTTAGGGATCACTTCGCCGCTACGGATGATCTGCACCCTGGCACCGGGTCCGATACCGCCATCGATTATTTTGGTGGCGTTATGGGCTGTCACGCGCCTTATGGTGGCACCGGACAGCGTCACCGGCGACACTTCCAATACGGGGGTTACGTGTCCGGTACGCCCCACTTGCCATTGCACAGCCTGAACTGCGGTTTCAGCGGTCTCGCCCCTGCGTTTAACGGCAATCTGCCACCGGTAGTGATGGGCCGTGGCCCCTAAATGGGCCTTGATTTGTTCATCCACCACTTCCACCACCAAGCCGTCCACAGGGTAGTCGGTTTTCGCCATCAATTCATCACTGATGGTGTTCATCCCTTGCAGCAGTTCAACCCCGTGGCCTTGCCAGAATGGCATTTGATTGTAGGGCATAAAATGAACCATGCCGTCATCCAATGCGCTTTGGGCCTCCGGGTTCAACGTATCCGAAGAGATAATCCCCACCACCATATTGCGCGGGTGTTCAAATTTATCAGTCAATTGCGCATCAAAATAGGACTGCACCGCCACGACTTCCCCTAGCCCCTGTCCCCGTCCACCCACGGGAACCACGCCCTTTTTAAAAGCTTGGCTGATGTCATATCCAATCAACCCGTTGCCCCGGCTGGCCAAAACCGTGCCGTCATCGCGGCCGGCCAAACCATCTAGTTTCACGGTCACCTTGAAAACCGGCTTACTCAAACCCAGTGTGTGAGCTGCTTTTTCAGCGTTTTGCAAGAAGCGTTGCAGCCTCTCCAGATCTTTTTCTTTTTCAATGTAGACCTTTTCGATGGAAAGCATGGGAAAGGGGTGCCGCACTTCTATCCGGGATGGAAAAAGTTCCGGTTCAATAGTGTGCAAAAAAGGGTGCTGCGGCGCCAGCATTCGCAGCTGTTCGACCAGTTCGTCATATGTGGCGTCACTGACCTGCGGCGTGCCTGCGCGATAAGCACGATTATAGCGCTCTAGCTGAGCGACGAGATCGTCAATATTCATTGGGCCTCAAGAAGAATGAAACGACCTTACTCCGGCGAAGCCAAAGCACTTAATTCATCTTTTACTTCATCGATGATGTCATAGAGCCACATCAGGTCCTCAATGGTCAAACGGCCTGCCTTGACCGGCGCCCTCGGTGTGCCGTCTTTTTTCATTAATATGCGGGGACCAATTTGCAATTTGGCCTCACCGCCTCCGTAACGCTGGATGGAGATAACCAAACCTGTCTGTTCGCAGCGCCACTGCTGCAGCATCTCATCTTTTTCTGGATCGTAGGGCATTTTGCGCCACCTCGCTGGATTTGCCGTGAACGCGTGCCATGGATTGACGGCGTCGCGGCAGGATTTAAGTTGTTATTTTAGAAAAATCAGCAATATCTTTAAATACAGCGGCGATGGATGCCAATAGCGCCAACCGATTGTTGCGTAAAGCGACGTCATCGGCCATCACCATCACATCATCGAAGAACCGGTCAACCGATGGTCGCAAGGTGGCAATGGCTTTGAGCGCTTTTTTGAAATCGCCAACAGCCAAATCGTCACTGACCTTTTGCTGAACTTTTTGATAAGTTTCAAACAGATCGTTTTCTGCCGGCTCCTGAAATAAGGAGGGATCGGGCGGCGTTGACAGGGGTACATCCGCTTTGCGCAGGATATTGACAACGCGCTTGAAGGCCACGGCCAGAGGTTCAAAGTCAGCCGCCCTTTTAAGCGCTTGCAGGGCAGCCACGCGCTGCCACACCTGGGGTACATGATCCACCGAAACATCGATGACGGCCGCAATGATATCTTTGTCGTACTCTTGCTCGGCCAAAATGCGACCGATGCGATTACGAATAAACGTATAGATGGCATCGATCACTGCAGACGCGCCGCTCTGGTCGAAAAACTGCACCCCTACACGGATGGCTTCTTTTAAAGAAAAAGACAATTGGTGGGTCACCATAATATGGACGATGCCTATGCCCTGGCGTCGCAGGGCATATGGATCCGATGCGCCCGTGGGTACCAGGCCCACGGAGAAACATGCACAGATGGTGTCCAATTTATCGGCAACGGCCAAAAGTGCACCGGTTCGCGTCCGGGGCAGTACACCACCGGAATATATCGGCTGGTAATGCTCTTCGATGGCCGTGGCCACCTCGGCTTGTTCCCCGGCCGCTGCGGCATACACCCTGCCCATAATGCCCTGCAATTTGGCAAATTCGCCGACGACTTGGCTGACCAGGTCGGTTTTACACAATTGAGCTGCCCGTACGACCTGCGCATTAAGCTCAGGCGCAACGATCTCGCTAAGATAGCGGACCACTTTTTCCACACGCCGGGCTTTGGCATGCATGCTGCCCAGTTTGGCTTGGAACAGAACCCCTTTGAGCTTTTCACCCCACTGGTCCATTGAATCGCCCAAATCTGTGCGGTAAAAAAATTGGGCATCGGCCAGGCGTGCGCGCAAAACCCGCTCATGCCCTTTGGCCACTAAGTCCAAATCCGTGGTGCGCGTATTGTTCACCGCCACAAAGCAGGGCATCAGTTCGCCGGCCTCATCGACGACAGCAAAATACTTCTGATGTTCTCGCATGGCGGTAATCAGAATCTCACGCGGCAATTCCAAAAAAAGTTCATCAAATCGGCCACCACAGGCAATGGGGATTTCGACCAGGTGGGTCACGATGTCAAGCAACTCATCGTCCGGCAATATTTGCCCGCCCAAGGCCTGGGCTGCCGCGTCTATTTCCTGCCGCACCATCTCTTTGCGAACTTGGATATCCACCACCACATGGGCGTCGCGCATGCAGCCCAGATAGCTGTGGGCATCACTGATTTTTATTTTCTGGTGTTGCATGAACATGTGCCCCCAGGCAAAACGGCCGCTCTTGATCTTGGGTCCCAAAGCAAAGGGGATCACCGTTTGGTCCAGCAAGGCCAGGAGGGATTGGATGGGGCGCGCAAAGGCAATACTCAAGTCAGACCAGCGCATGGTTTTGGGAAATGGTGTTGCCAGGATGATTTCGGGCAACAACTGGCCGAGAATCGTTTTGGCGGCCTTGCCTTTTTCAGTGACCTGAGCGCATATGTAGCGCCCCTTGTCGGTTTCCGTGACACGCAGTTGGTCCAGGGCAACGCCGACTTTCTCAGCAAATTTCTGTGCGGGCACCGTGGCTTGTCCCTGATCGTCAAAGGCAATACGCTCGGGCGGGCCCAACACCTGCTCACAAACGGTTTTTTGCCGGTCATCCACCTGGTCGATGCTGACCGCCAAGCGTCGTGGTGTGCCATAGGTTTTTATGATGCCGTGGCCTATCCGGGCATGGGTCAATTGACGGTCCAGGTTATTGGCCAGCGCTGCCAATGCAGGCTTGATGTATCCTGCAGGGATCTCTTCGGTTCCTATTTCAAGAAGCAAACGACTCATGGGCACCTCAATCGGGTTAAAACAGTTAGCACGCGTTCACATCAATGATTCAAAACGATTCGTTAACGGTCCAGCAGCGGAAATCCCATGGCCTTGCGCTGATTCAGATGGGCTTCGGCACATGCCCGCGCCAAATTGCGAATGCGTCCGATGTATCCGGTGCGTTCGGTGACGCTGATCGCACCACGTGCATCCAGCAAATTGAATGTATGGGAGCACTTTAAACAATATTCATAGGCCGGCAGTACCAGACCCTTTTCAATGAGGCGACTGGACTCCGCCTCGTATTGTGAAAACAGGTTGAGCAACATGGACACATCGGCTTCCTCGAAGTTGTAAGTGGATTGCTCGACCTCCTGCTGATGGTGCACGTCGCCATATCGGATCGATTTGCTCCACTTCAAGTCGTATACATTGTCCACCTCCTGCAGATACATGCAGATCCGTTCCAGTCCATAGGTCAGTTCCACCGGTATGGGCGTCAGTTCGATGCTGCCGGCTTGTTGAAAATAAGTAAACTGTGTGATCTCCATGCCATCGAGCCATACTTCCCAACCCAAGCCCGAAGCCCCCAAGGTGGGAGATTCCCAATCGTCTTCAACGAATCGGATGTCATGGGCCAAAGGATCGATGCCCAACGCTTTCAAGCTTGACAAGTAAAGCTGCTGAACATTCTGGGGAGAGGGTTTTAAAATGACCTGGTATTGGTAATAGTGCTGCAAACGATTGGGATTTTCACCGTAGCGGCCATCGGTGGGTCGTCTGGAAGGCTGCACGTAAGCGACATGCCATGGCTCCGGTCCCAACGCACGCAGCAGTGTGGCCGGATGAAATGTGCCGGCCCCTACCTCGATATCGTAAGGTTGCACCATGATACAATTTTTGCGGGTCCAAAACTTGTGCAAAGCCAAGATAACATCTTGAAAGTACATATGGCGTTCCTTTATTTTGTCTGCGGCCGATTTTCATGCCTGCATAGCACGCGATCTGAACAAATTCAATCACAACAACCCCTGGGTATCGATGCCGGCAGAAAGAATTTTAGCTGACGGATGCAGATTCACAAGGGTCTCCCAAACAGGGCGCAGTCGTTCAATTTGTGCAGGTGTCCCCAATGTCCAAATGCAACCCCCTCCCCCGGCACCGGTGAATCGGACCCCACATTGATGATCACGAGCGGCGGCGACCAATTGCCGGCCCACGCCGTCCAACACCTCAGGTGTCAGCTGACAACGCAGATCCAGCTCTTGATTCATGGCCATTTGGGCGTTTTCAATTTCACTGTCCCCAAGAGCTGCCACAAATCGATGACTGCAATCGACAATTTGATGCCAGATGTGACGGTGCTGACCCGCCACAAACTGCCGTACCCAAGTGGCATTTACATCCGCAGAGACATGGGGCTTTCCACAATAGGCCACCATTATTTGTTGCGCCAATTGATCGCATGCTTCAGTGGACACAACCTTCTGACGTTCGAAGGGTCGTTTGACGGGATCAGCTTGCCAATGCCAGGCATTGACACCACCATAGACAGCTGCCAATTGATCCTGCAGACCGCAAGGTACCCCTGCCACGCTTTGTTCAATGGCCTGGGCCAAAACAGCCACGCTGCTGCGCTTAGGCATGGGGTGGCCGCTGCGCACTGATAATTTACTCAGCGCCCATATCAAGGCCACGGCAGCAACGGAAGATCCTCCCAAGGCGCTGCGCGGTGGCGATGTCGATTGAATTTGAATATGAATCCCACTGGCTTGAAAACAGGCGGCCACAGCCAAAATGAATCCCAATGGATGATTAAATGGCGCTTGATCGACTGATGTTACAATGCTTTCAAATCCATGCGAGCTGACTTTCAGACGATTCTTTTCAAAGGGCGTCAGTTTGACATAGGTGCGTAAATTTAAAGCGATATTGAATGTGCAAGGCGACAGATGGCGCAAGGGCAGATAAAAGGTGCTTAAATCCAAGGTGCCCCCCATGTCGATACGACACGGTGCAGATGTTTCTATCGGTTCCATCTCCAAACTATTGCGCATTTCCATGACCCGACCTCTTATCTGAGTTAACGGTCCGAATGGACTTTCGTATCCTGCTGGGCTTCCGGAGGCATCTGGACACGAATTTGCCGAAGGATCTTCAAGCTTTTGGGTTGATATCCGATGTGATAGGGCAAAAAGGCCTCTAGAAAAGCGGTGGCTTCGGACAAAGCGCGGGGGGCAAACCTGACCCGCTTGGCTTTGGCGACATCGCCACTGGCAATCCATAGCAATTGCTTAAGCGTACCCTTGCTCAAGTGCAATGACGCATGACCTTGGGTTGGACACAGATGGCAAACCACCCCGCCACTGGAAAGATCGACACAAAAGTGCGATTCAGCCACTTGATCTATTTCAGTGTGGCAATGACTGCATTGGGTTAAAACCGGCTGCAACCCTTCTTGACCGATGAAGCGCATTTGGAAAAGCACATGCAACTGCGGAGCGGAAATGGCAGCGCATGCCAATTCATCCAATGCAAAAAAAAGCAAAGAATAAAGTTCCGATTGGATGGGTTCCTCCTGGACCCAACCGGCAATGCACTCGGACCAGTAGCTGGCATAAGCAGTTCGGGTAAAATCGGAGCGGATCGGTGTAAACGCGCGGATTAAGGTCGCCTCTTCCAGCAAGGCCATGCCCTTGCGGCGGCCGGTACGAAAGGTGAGCTGCAACACGTTGAAAGGTTCCAATATTCCCGGAAAACGTTTGGTGCTCTTTTTAGCGGATTTGGCAATAAAGGTACGCTTGCCGTGGTCACAGGTCAGTGCGGTCACGATCAGATCAAAGTCGCCATACTCTCTTCTCCGAAGCACAATGGCCGAAGTGGTATACCGGCCCATGTCGCTTATAATCCCAACAGTGAGGTCGCGATGATAAAATAAAAAAAGACGCTGATGATATCAATGGCTGTGGTTACAAATGGCCCTGTGGAGACGGCGGGGTCGATATCGATACGCGCCATGATCATGGGGACAAAAGAGCCTACCAGGGCTGCTATGGTCATGGAACTCATGAGGGCCAGTCCGACAGCCGTAGCCAACTGCCACATGCTATAGGAAAACTGGGCCACCGCTGCGATGAATAGGCCGTAGACCACACCTAAAATCACACCGATGCACAGCTCTTTGACCACCACTTTGCCGATATCACGCACATGGAGTCGGCCGGTGGCCAGGCCACGTACAACAATAGTGGAAGATTGGGTGCCGATGTTGCCACCCATCCCCATAATCACAGGAATAAAGGCGGCCAGATAGGCCACTTGCTTCAAAACACCCTCAAAGTGCCCGATAATGAAAAAGGCCACAATCCCCCCCACGCAACTGGCAAAAAGCCATGGCAGTCGGATGCGGGTGCTTTTCAATACCGATTTGGTTTCAACGTACTCTTCGCCGACGCCTGCCATTTTGAGCATATCTTCTGTGGCTTCATTGCGGAATATATCAATGACATCATCAACGGTGACAATACCCACCAGTGCATTGGTCTCATCCACCACCGGTACAGCCAGGATATCGTAACGGGCCACAATTTTGGCCACCTCCTCCTGATCCATGTCCGTTTGCACGGAAAAGACATGCATCACCATAAATTGTTTCAAGGGGGTTTCCGGCGGCACTACAACCAACTGCCGCAATGAACTGACTCCGACCAATTTATTATACTCATCGACGACATACAGGTAGAAGGGCATCTCCACATCGCTGTACTCTTTTTGAAGCGAAGCAATGGCCTCACTGGCAGTGATATTCTCTCCTAACGCGATGAAATCGGGGGTCATGATCCGACCCGCCGTGCCGTCAGCGAAACTCAGAAGATCACTAACCTCCTCGGAACCCTCTTTGTGCATCTTTTTCAAGATGGCGTTTGAGGTTTCCTCCGGCAGTATATCGATTAAATCCGCGACATCATCACTGGGCATGGATTCAAAAATCCCTACCAGATCATCTAGATCAAGCTCTTTTGCAAGAACAAGGTAGGCATCCTCATCCATCTCGCTGAGCAGTGTACCCTTGTCCTCCGGGTCCACCATCATTTTGAACAATAGGCGCTGATCGACCACAGGCAGGGAACGAAACACGATGGACAGATCGGCTGCATGGGTTTTATTTACGATCTTACGCAGGTTGGGATACGCCTTGCGTCGTAAAAGCCGCCGGATACTCTCCACAAGGATTCGATTTCGATCTTGGGCCATCTTTATGACTCTCTATGCCAGTATTGACACCGATTTAGCTGCCTTAAACGCTACGGCAGGTGAAGGGCCACCACTTGTCCTTTGCTGCCCACCACAGGCACGGGTTGATCGTTGAGCATCAATTGAATGCCTGCGGCATTGCCGATAACCAAATCAAATTGATTTTGGGCCACCAGGGTCACGTTGTGATCTGTTTTAAGCATGAATTCACGCGAGTCCGCGTTGTCGACAACAACTTTCAGCCAAGTGGCTTCTACCGCCGTCATGCGCAAAATCAGTTTGGGAAGCGGCATGACGATATGTGAGGTCAGTTCTGTTTCATCTGGTACAGTTTGCTCTATGACGACGGGTATCTCAGCCTTGGCGGGGCTTTCGATCTCCTTAAGAATCGCCGGCGGGGCCGAAACCTGCGGGGAAGATGTCTCCTGCGTTGGTGACATCATCGGGGTTGTGTCCTGCATCCATTCCGCCAAAAATATCGTTCCCATAACAAGTGCGCCAAATAGTACCAAGGCCAGCATTAGGCGAAGCCAATTACCCTCCCCGCCGGAGGAAATAGGTTGTCCCGTGTGTATTGCGCCGCGATTGGCCAAATAGAGCTGAAAACGCTGAATGGCCTCCTCCGGATCGGCACCCACAGCTTGCGCAAAGGCCTTTAAAAACCCTTTGACAAATACAGGGGCCGGCAGACGATCCAGATTTTCATTTTCAAGCTGCTGTAAAATTTCAACCGTAATTTTAGTCTGCCGGGATATATCCTCAAGACCGATCCCCTTGGATCGGCGACAAGTTTGCAAATAGCGTCCAAAACCTATGGTAGTAGCCTTGCTTGGCATCTAACCCGGCTCCTGCACTAATTTCACTCCATGATTTGAATATGAGCTTTTTGCCGTAACTCTTGAATCCATGCCCTGTACTTTTGATCCACCTGCTCAGCATAGAGCTTTTCTTGAATCTCAGTTTTCGCTTCCGCCAGGCTGGTACTACCGGCACTGATGATCTCTTCAACAAAATAGATCTGATAACCCTGATCAGTCTCTATGATCTCAGAAAATTGCCCTTTATCAATACGTGCCAGCGCTTGACGCGCTTTATCGGTCAGCAAATTGACTTCAAACACGCCTAGCTCCCCACCATTTTTTGATGTCGGTGCATCTGAATAGACGCTGGCCAACTTTGTGAATGGCTCACCCTTCTTTAAACGTTTGTAAATGCTCTGGGCCTGTTGATACCCCTGCGTGCGCTCCAACTCGCCGGCATTTGGATTTACCTTAATTAAAATATGACGCAAATGATATTTGGTTTTGCCCTGATAACGTGCTTTTTGACTATCGTAGTAGGCCTTAACGTCTTCGTCGGTGATCACAATTTTGGACTGCACTTCATAATTGACCAGTTTGCGCCGCAGCAGTTTCTCTTTAACCTGTTTACGGTATTCATCATAGCTCATACCATCCATGGCCAGAGTTTGACGAAAACGATCCTCCGTGAGTCGATTGGCCGTCTTTATGCGCTCAATGGTGGCATCCAGCTCTTGCTCATCAATCTTGATGCCGTAGCGCTCAATCTGTTGATCGGTGAGTTTTTCATAAATCATTTCCTCGAGCCTTAAGGCCCTTTGTTCCTTTAGCAGGCTGGTCTGCCGAGATTTCGTGTAGCCTTGTTTCGCGATGATCTGGGCGACGGGCAGCATGGCCTTGTTCAGCTCCGAGAGTAGAATGATATCGTCATTGACCACCGCCACGATACGATCGACAAGCTCTGACCAGGCCGGAGACGCCATCAGGCCGACCCCCATGATCATCCACAATGCCAGTGCCCGTATGGCAAACCGCACTGCGTGTAACATATCTTTTTTTCTCAAACCGTTGCTCTCCCTAATCCCCAGATGCATTCACGCCGTTCAAGGTCATCAATGAATTTCGACCAAGCGTTCCCATTGATTCTGATTGAGGTCGGTGGAATACGTCTTGCGCAATTTTTCGATCCATTCCTGATACATGGCTTCTGCTTTTTGTTTACGCAAATGGCGAACGATTTTTTTATTGATCAGCTCGATGGACTTATCTTCGGGTGGCCCTTGAGCATAGTGGGTCTGGTAATAGGCGGCCACATCTTCAGAAGTAATTTTGACCTGATCCACCAACTCTTTGCCAATTACTTTTTCAACCAACAAACGCCTGGCCAGCTTTTGGCGCCAGCTTTTAAAAGAAACAGCATTTTCGAGCAAAGTCTCTTCAAAGGTGTTGTCAGGATAGTCCGCTTTGATGTCATTCACCGCTCGCTCAAGCTCAGCCTCGGTAACCTGAAAGCCTTGATTGCGGGCATATTCCGATATCAGCAGTTCTTCGGTTAATTGATTCAGCACCCGCAAACGCAGGTCATTTTTAACTTCCGATGGAATTTCCCGTTCCCCAGGAAAGGCCTCTTCACCCGCTGCTGCAATAGCGTGTTTGAATTCCAGGACCGTAATAACACTGTCACCCACACGCAATAAATAGTCGTCATCCGCATTTTTCGACCCGCAAGCACCGATCCCCAGCCCCATAGCGATGATTGCAATCAGGCAGCACCCTGTCTTCTTGCCCCAAATCCTTGTGGTGTACACCGATTCCTCCATATCATGATGAGGCAGGCCAGAGCGTCCGATGAGTTTCCGGGCCTCCTATAGAAGGCGAACAAACAGCCTAAAATAATCAAACCTGCTATATTTTTAAAGGTTTACTGGTTAACATGCTGCGCTATTTCTATCAAGATGTTTTTCACCTGCGCAAGCTGCGCACGCGGTGGCCCCTTGCGCAGATTGGCGGTAAAGGTATGATCCGGGCTGAGATGATAAGGGTTTGCCTTGCCGCCAAGCATATCCACAATACCTAAAGGATGGGCCTGGTGAATGGCTGAAAATTGAAGGGCCAATCGGCCTGCGTTCAGATCCAGACGCTTGCATCCGGCCCTCACAGCTAAAATCTTGAGCATAATTTTTAGCAATAGATTTTCCACCGCATCGGGTAAAGTGCCAAAACGATCCGCCATTTCCGCCTTTAGGGCGCTAATCGATTTAATATCGGACATTTTGGCCAAGCGACGATAAAAAAGAAGCCGTTGATCGATATCCGGGATATAACCTTCCGGAATTAGAGCCGACAACTGGAGATGGATCTCCGGGACCAAAGGCTCCTGAACGATCTCGCCTTTCATCTCGGCCACCGAGGATTCCATTAATTTTAAAAAAGTGTCATAGCCCACTGCTGCGATACGCCCGGATTGCGATGCCCCCAGGATGGTGCCGCCGCCTCTGATTTTAAGATCGCTCATGGCGATTTGAAAGCCTGAACCCAGATCGCTGTGTTCCATCAGCACTTTTAGCCGTTTTTGGGCATCTTGGGTCAGCTGGCTCTCGCCTGGAATAAATAAATAGGCATACGCCTGCTCTTCGGAGCGCCCCACACGCCCCCGCAGCTGATAGATCTGGGCCAAGCCGAATCGGTCCGCCCGATTGATCATGATGGTATTGGCGCTGGCAACATCCAAACCCGATTCAATAATGGTGGTGCACACCAGCAAATCGATGCGCTGCTGCATAAAATCCAGCATCACCTGTTCCAAATGCATCTCATCCATACGACCATGCGCCACAGCCAATCTGACCTCCGGCACCAGCGATTGCAAGCGATCTGCCATACGTTCAATGCTGCCAATGTGGTTGTGCACAAAAAAGATTTGCCCATCCCTGGCCAGTTCCTTGCGGATGGCTTCGGTGATGATAAGCTCATCCAGTTCGCAAACATAGGTTACAATGGGACGGCGCTGTTCCGGTGGGGTGGATATCAGGCTGATGTCGCGAACCCCCAATAGCGAAAGATGCAATGTCCTCGGAATAGGCGTGGCGGTCAGGGTCAATACATCCACAGTTTCGCGGATACGTTTTATTTTTTCTTTATGCCGTACACCAAAGCGTTGCTCTTCATCTAAGATTAAAAGACCCAATTCTTTGAAACACACGTCCTTTTGCAGCAAGCGATGGGTACCGATGACAATATCGATGGTGCCCTCTTTTAGACCTGCGGCGATCCGGCGTTGCTCCTTGGGGGGCCGAAACCGACTCATGCAGGCAACTTGCACGGGGTAGTCATTAAAGCGGTCCTGAAAGGTGCTCAAGTGTTGTTCAGCCAGCACGGTTGTAGGCACCAGCAGAGCCACTTGTTTCGCATCACTGACCGCCAAAAAAGCAGCTCTCAAAGCCACTTCTGTTTTGCCGTAGCCTACGTCACCACATACCAGGCGATCCATGGGAACCTGCTGGCGCATGTCTGCCAGCACCGTTTCAATGGCGGTACGCTGGTCGGCGGTCTCTTCAAAAGGAAATCCATTTTCAAAATCTTGAAACAAAGTGTCCGTCTTACCAAAGCCATATCCCTTGCGAGCTTTGCGTGTGGCATAGAGCTTAAGCAGTTCGCCAGCCATTTTTTCTGTGGTGCGCTTAATTTTGGCTTTGACCCGATCCCAGGTCACGCCCCCCATTTTGTCCATCACTGGGGGCACCCCATCCACGCCAATATATTTTTGCACCTGCTCCATGCGTTCCACAGGAACGTAGAGCTTGTCGTCGTCTCGATAGAGGATCAGCAGATAATCGTTCATGGTTCGATCCATGTCCAGCTTGACCAGCCCCCCATAGCGGCCAATCCCATGCGCCGTGTGGACGACCCAATCACCTATCTTGAGATCCTCATATTGGATGAGCTCCAACGCCTTGGGTCGATCCGACACTTTGCGGGTCGGGTGTGCCCTGCCGAAGATCTCTTGGGCGCCGACCAGGGCAATGCCGGCATCAGGCCATTCGAACCCGTCCGTCACTTTGCCCGGCAGTGTATAAACATTCCCGGAATGGGGTTTCACCGCATCAAAATTTTCAACCGCCAATGGTGTAAGCGCATAAGGCGCCAACAGCAGTTTCAGGCGTTTTCTATCAGTGGCTTGCCCACATACAATTAAGGCGGCCGTACGGTTTTGGTGTAATTTTTTGAGCCATAGGGCGAAGGGTTGGAGCGGTTGGTCCGAAGATCGGTGGAGCCGCAGATCACCGACCACCTGATGGACATCCCGCACATCCACCTGGCAGGCAACCTGTTCAACCCCAGGGTTGGATGACGTCAAGGCGGTGCCAAAGGGCTGAACAGCCACTTTGGAAAATGGTTTAAGCTGATTTTCAACCTGAGGCCACGTCAAGTAAAGTTGATCAGGTGGTATACATAAACGGCGTTGATCGATGGCACTATGATAGCTGCGTCGGGCCTGGGTTTGAAGCGCATCGGTAGCAGCGTTCAATTGTCCGGGCGCCATCAAGACCCATAGTGAATGGGAGGGTGCATAATCCATCAGCGTATCCAACCGCGTATAAATGAGCGGCAAAAGACTTTCCAGCCCTGGGAAAATACCTTCATGTTTCATCTTTTTCACCATCTCCCGCGTTTGGGAGAGCGGCAAATCCATCTGGGAAGCTCTTTGACGAATGCGTCCCAAAATCGTATTGAGCCGATGCGGAAGAACCAGGGCTTCGCGAGCCGGCAAGACAATGGCCTCATCAATGCTATCGATGGTGCGTTGGGAGTTGGCGGAAAAGCGACGGATCGACTCCACCCGGTCACCAAAAAACTCAACCCGAATGGGATGAGGATACAGCGGCGAGAAAAGATCGATCAGTCCACCGCGGATACTGTAATCGCCGGGCTCTTCAACCACCATGGTTCGAGTATAGCCGGAAACGATCAGCTTGCGAATTAAGGCTTCGCGATCAGCCTCTTCTCCTGCGATGAGCAACTCCGCGAATTGGATCAATTCTTTTTTAGGGATTAGTTTTTGAGCCAATGCATCCGCAGTGGTTACCACCATAATTGGCTCTGAGCGCTCGACAAGCTGATAGAGGGTGGCAATGCGCCGAGCAGCGGTTTCATTATGATAGGCAATGTGCTTAAAGGCCAGCAGATTGTAAGGTGGGAAATAGACCACCCTGCGGCGGGTATCACCGACAAACAGGGCCATCGCATCCATAAAGCTGTCCGCCACTTTTGGATCAGGAACCACAACAACCATAAAGCGCCGGCCCTCCTTGAACATCTGGGCAGCCGCATAGGCAGCAGCCGTGTCGCCCAACCCACACAGAGCCACAGATAGGGATGTTTCAGAAAGACGGCCCAGCAACTGTGGCCACGTAATTTTTTCTTGCTTTTGGTTCATAAACGCAGTAAGCGACAATCGCTCTCCCTGGCCGGCGTAGCTCAGTTGGTAGAGCAACGCATTCGTAATGCGTAGGTCAGCGGTTCGACTCCGCTCGCCGGCTCCAGCTTAAACAACATGAATTTCCAGCGTGGCGGGAATCCCGGTTGTTATTGTTTTCGTTTTCGAAACCCACGGTGTAATGCAAGGGGCGCGTTGGGTCAACCCAGCCATCCTCTGTAATGGATTCGCCGACGATCCGATCACCAACAGCAAAAAACGATAGACTTTTATCCGAATGCTTTCTCATGGTTTGTTTTCATTTTTTTCATGGCTTGACACCAATGGGTTTCCCATATAATTACCGTGCGGTAGACGACTCTTGTTATTTTAAGCTGGCCTGCGTCTGATGCATCAAACCCATAGCATAATAATCATCAGACCCTAAAGCGATTTTTATTTGAGGTTGCAATCAAATGCGGCGAAACCGTTGGTGAAACCGCCAATCCATATTCAGCCTTCGCAAGGGCCGCGCGTTGATCAACTGTTGGAAGCGTAAAAAAAATATGCGATGCAAAGATATACTCTGTATTCCGGGCCTGAAGGCGCTATTTTGCGCGGAATTGGAAACAGGGAGGAGCTCATGAAAGATATTGACGATCTGAAAGCCGAAATTGATGAGATTTCAAAAAAAATAGACACTATCGTTGAAAATGTGGAGCGGTTGGATCCTACCCAAGAAGAACCTGAAGAAAAGCGGGATTAATCCAAGCACTTTTGTAGGCAGGCATTATCGTTCCTTTGATGATCAGACCTGAAACAAGGAGATGGCATGGCTTTGACAAAAAATGAAATTGTCGGCAAAGTGAATGAATTGGGCTTTACCAAAAAGAAGTCCACTGACGTTATTGAATCCCTATTGGAGATCATCAAGAACTCTCTGATCCAGGGTGATGATGTCTTGGTCTCAGGATTCGGCAAATTTTGTGTTAAAGAAAAAAAACCCCGAAGAGGTCGCAATCCAGCCACAGGCCAGGATTTGATGTTACGTGAACGCAAAGTAGTGACCTTTAAATGCTCCGGCAAGCTCAGAGATAAAATTAATAGCAACCTGTAACATCACTCGGATAGAAACGGCAGCATGCCATCACTGCGCATCTCGCTTGTGACCTGCCCGATTCGCGACCCTGCAACCGCTTGACCGCATTTTATTCTGCAACGGGGGTTGTGCCTCGCCATCGCATCACTAACTTTTGTCGTCATTCCCGGACACCAACCACATCGTTTGATAGGGCTGCAAGACCACATCACCGGCATCCACGTTTTGCCGGGTCAATAGATCCAGCCACGGGTCGGCACCCTCCTCTGGTTTCAGCGGGACATTCACTTCGGCCAAGCTGATGTTGGTCAGCGCCAGTATCGTTTGATCCTCACACCAACGCTTGATGGCAAAAAGTCGCCGGTCCAGCGACAAAACATCAAATGCGGCATTGGGATGAAATGCCGCCTGGGCGCATCGGATCTGAAGCATATGGCAGTAAGGATAAAAAATTTTGGAGCGATAGCTGCCCTGATCCTCCAGTTGGGCTTCAACCGTTTCGATCTCAAGTTTTTCTCGATTTATGGTTCTGGCCAGTCCGGTTTGGTGCACGCCCTCGGACCAATTACGCGACCCCAAAATGCTATGGATATAAACAGCCGGCACCCCGGGCAATGCCAATTGAATCGCCTGGGAGGCTAAAAATCGCCGTGCATCCAAAGGGTCCCCCCGACGTAACGCATCCACATAAGTAATATTCAGCTCATAAGGACTCTCTGAACCGTCGCTATTTTGCCTATACGAGACCTGACCGCCATTGTTCACCACATGTTGCGCCAGGTCATTAATTTCACGATGCGATAAAATTCCCTCCAAAGGCCGAACCCCGATACCATCATGGGAGGCGGTAAAATTGAAAAAGGTGGCGTGATCGCCGGGGGTTTTCAACTTACCGGCCCATTGGGCAAACCTACTTGCGTCACCTGCAGTAAAGGTGTGCAGCAGCAATGGGGGCAAGGTAAAATTATAGACCAATTGCGCCTCATCCAAACCATTGCCAAAATAGCGGATGTTTTCGTTGTGGGGTACATTCGTCTCGGTAATAATAATCACTTCGGGTGCCACCTGATCCAGAATCTTGCGCAGCAAACGAATCATGTCATGGGTCTTATCATGATGGATGCAAGGCGTTCCGATCTCCTTCCACAGATAGGCAACCGCATCAAGGCGCAGCCAACGGGCACCGTGTTGTACATAAAAGAGCAGGACATCCACCATGTGCAGAAAAACATCGATGCTTTGGTAGTTCAAATCGATTTGGTCCGCACTGAAGGTCGTCCACAAATAAACTTTTTCACCATCGGTTTTGGTATAGGGCGTCAACAAGGGCAGCGCCCTGGGCCGAGTGACCAATGACAGATCCAGGCTGGGGTCCACGGCAATGGCCAAGTCGCTAAAATCAGGATGACCCGCTAAATAATCGGTGAACCACTGACTTTTAGAAGAGACATGGTTGAGTACGTAATCAAACATCAGATTAAAATCCGGGCTAAAACACGCCACATCCTGCCATGTGCCCAGATTGGGATTGATGCTGAAAAAATCCATCACCGAAAACCCATCATCCGACGAGTAGGGAAAAAACGGCAGGAAATGGATGGTCGAAAAACACCCTTTTAAGCGGGTCCGGGCAAAAGCGTAAAGGGTCTGCAACGGAGTTTGGCGATTATTGCGCAGGCTATCGCCGTATGTGATTAATACGGCATCTTTTTGGGAAAAACGTTGTGGCGGCGATGTCTGCTGACTGCCGCATGATTTGATACGCCGGGTCAGTCGCTCAAAGGCGATTTGACCCTGCCGTGGCCCATAGATCTTTTCAAGCAAATCATGGATGGCTTGCATAATGGTTTTTCCGCTCCTTTCCTCTATTTCCCTATTGTCCGTTTGAAAGCATCCAGGGCAGAAGGTAGCATCCGGCGGATGAACACCTGCCGATCGCGTTCAATTAGATTCTGATAGATTGGAAAATCTGGATGATCACATGAAAGCAGCGGGGGATTATTTTTACACACGGTCTTGACCTGGTCCCAGTTGCATACGATTTCAAACAAAGAGAATTGATTTCCCGCGACACGCGCCAACCAGCCCAGGCGCGCCATCATTTCAAAACGAATGTGATCGACAATTAAAAAATGGATATCGATAACCAAGTTCTGAACCGCGCCATCGAGTGCCGCCAAAGGTGTTTGGCCATATCCAAGAAACCCAATAATCATCCCATAAAGTGCTTCAGAACACTCGGCACCGGGATCTGCCAGCAGGCTCAGCGTCATTGCGGACAAGTCTTTAAGCCGCGTATGCACATCAAAGTGCGCTTTGTACTTTTGGTGCCACAAGTCAAATCCGGTACACCGTATCGCATTAACCCTGTATTCATCCAATTTGATGATTTTGGCCAAATCTTCACCCCTGATTAGGCAATGGGTTTACCCAACCCCACCTTGATGATGGGTAACAGAATACCAATTTTTCAATCCAAATAAAAGAGCCCGCACAACAGCGATCAGAAAACAAAAACGGGCTGCTTCACGCAGAAGCAACCCGTTGCATAGGGAAGTGGCGTCCCCAAGGGGATTTGAACCCCTGTCGCCGGCGTGAAAGGCCGGTGTCCTGGGCCAGGCTAGACGATGGGGACGGAACCTGTAATTAAATTTAAAGCTGGTGGGCCGTGCTGGGCTCGAACCAGCGACTCTCTGCTTAAAAGGCAGATACTCTACCGACTGAGTTAACGGCCCCCAGAGCGGAAAAGGGCTATCTATCTTTTACCTTAAATTTTGTCAACATAAAATAGCGATAATTTTTTAGGATCAAAAACCATTTATCATGGCGTTATCGTGTCTATGCCGGTCCATCTGCAGCCCTCAGACCCGCTTCTATTTTTGCCAGAAAGTGGGCATCAATAAAATCAAAACGGTATAAATCTCCAGACGCCCCAACAACATGCACCAAATCAAAAGCCACTTACCAATTTCGTGTATGGTGGCATAATTTCCCACTGGCCCAACCAGGCCAAATCCGGGGCCAATATTACCAATGCAGGCTGCCACGGCACCCAGTGCCGTCACCATGTCCACACCCACACCGGCCAGCAGCACGATGGCAATTGAAAATAATCCCATATAGAGTGCTAAAAAACCCAACACGGAACGCATGACATCATGGGGTACGGCATAGCCGCCGATTTTTATTGTGGTGACAGCCCGTGGATGCACCATGGCGAACAATTCATTGTAGCAATATTTGAAACAGAGCATGATTCTAAGACACTTCATACCACCACCTGTAGAGCCGGCCGAGGCGCCCAAAAACATGCAGAGCAGTAAAATTAACTGTGACATGGCCGGCCATTGGGCATAATCGGCGGTGGCATAACCTGTAGTCGTAACAATGGATACCACTTGAAACGATCCATAGCGGATGGCCTGCCCCATGTTTGGGTACACCGGTCCCCATATACTCCAACTGACCACTACAGACAAAATCAATACGGCAATGAGAAAAAACCGACACTCGGCATCTTTCCAAAAAGCCAGGGGTCGCCCGCGAAAGAGCTGGTAATGGAGTGAGAAATTGATGCCCGCCAGAACCATAAACACCAAAATCACCCCGTCAAAATAGACACTGTCGTACTGGGCAATAGAACTGTTTTGCGTTGAAAATCCACCGGTTGGCAAGGTAGTAAATGCATGGCAGAGGGCATCAAAAAAATCCATACCGCCAAGAATCAGCAATAGAACTTGGGCTATGGTAAAAGCAACATAGACCTTCCAGAGTATCATGGCCGTATCGCGAATGCGTGGTTTCAGCTTGTCGGGAACCGGCGAAGGCACCTCGGCTTTATACAGTTGCATCCCACCCACACCTAAAAAGGGCAAAATGGCGATGGAGAGCACTATAATACCCATGCCGCCAAGCCACTGGATAAAGCTGCGCCACAGGAGCAGCCCTTTGGGCAGCGCTTCAATATCGGTCAATATGGAAGCGCCCGTAGTAGTAAACCCGCTGACGGATTCAAACATCGCATCGGTAAACGACCACCCGGAAGAATCAAAATAAAAGGGTAGGGCCCCGAACAACCCAACGGCAGTCCACCCGATAGCCACAATGGCCATGCCTTCTCTTTGACTGATATGGGTGGCCCGGGTTTTACGGAATATGAAATGACAACCGGCACCCAACACAATGGTAATGCCCATAGCCAGCAGTATGGGGACACTGCTTCCGTCCTGATAGGAGACAGCCGCCACCAGTGGCAGCAGCATGGTCAAGCCAAAAAAAAGAATCAACGCCCCCACCACATTCCAAATGTAGCGCCAGCGCATTAAAAATACTCCAGTTTGACAGCTAAAATTTTCTCAATGCCGGCAATGGCCCGTCGCAGGGCCATAATGATAAGGCGGTCTTCGGGTTCGATAACCGTATCGCCGGTGGGTATAATAATCTGCGCCTGGCGCATAATGCCGGCCACCATGGCCCCTTTAGGAAAAGCAATTCGTTTGAGCGGCTTGGATACGATGGCCGACGTTTCCAAAGCCACAACTTCCATGGCTTCGGCTTGTTCGCCTTTGAGTGAAATGGCAGACAACACCTTTCCCCGACGAACATGCTGCAAAATACTATTGATGGCCGACAAGCGGGTGCTGACCACTTGTTCGATGCCGATAGCGGTCATCAACGGGAAATAACTGAACTTACTGATCTTGGTGATGGCCTTGCTGGCACCAAGGCGTCGGGTTAACAATGAGCAAAGGATATTGGTCTCTTCATTATCGGTCAAAGTGACCACCACATCCATATCACCGATGTTCTCCTCGCTGAGCAAGCTTTGGTCCGAACCATCGCCATGCAGCACCACGGCCTTATTCAGGCTGTCGGCCAAATCGGCACAACGATCTTCACGTTTTTCAATGATTTTACAATAGATGGATTGACTCTCCAGCTGCATGGCCAGTCGCTTGCCAATGCGGCCGCCGCCGATGATCAAGACCCGTCTAACGGGATCGGCATGTTTGCCGAGCAATGACAGTGTCTCGAGTAGATCCTTCTCTTGACTGATAAAGTAAATCAAATCGCCGGCCATAAGGCGGTCCTGGCCGCGCGGAATAATCACCTCTTCTTCACGAACAATTGCAGCTATCAGCAATCGTCTCCGGTCAATCAACTTCGGCAAATCGATCAACTGTACGCCAGCCAAATGCGAGTTCTGGTTCAGATAAACCCCAACAATCTTAATACGGCCGTCAGCAAATTCACCCACTTCAACGGCGCCCGGAACCCGCATTAAGCTTTGGATGGTTTTGACGACTTCGATTTCAGGGTTAATTACGGTTTCAATGTGGGGGGCCATTTCACGAAAGGTGCTATGGTATTGATCAAATTCCCCGCTCCGGATGCGCGCCAGCTTCTTGGTGGTCGGAGAAAGCAGGTTGGCCACCAGACATGCCACCAGGTTGGTTTCATCACTATTGGTCACCGCCAACAATATATCGGCATTTTGAATGCCGGCTTCTTCCAGCTTAGCGGGGCTACTACCGGAACCGGTCAAGGTTTGGACATCCATGTCGTCAGCCACACGTCGCACTGCAGCGGGATCGCTGTCTATGACCACCACATCTTTGTTTTCAAGGGCCAGCCGGTTGGCAATATGATATCCCACCTCACCGGCCCCAACGATGATTATTTTCAACAGCACTCCTTGTTCTTTTTCATTCGTGTCGCTGTAAATGCAGCGCAAAGTTTACTATAGCACCATAGGGGTGTCAAATGAGACAGTCGGCCGATCAGCTCATAAAAATGACAAGCAGCGCAAATCCGACTTCGTATGGGCCGGACAGTAGGCATGATGTTTGAGGATCGTCTACCAGCGGATGAGCATCGCACCGTAGGTAAACCCAGCGCCAAAGGCATCCAACAGTAAAAGTTGTCCTTTTTTAATGCGGTGATCACGAATGGCTTCATCCAATACCGTTGGAATGGTAGCAGAAGAAGTGTTGCCGTAACGGTCCACATTGATCAACACCTTTTCAGGCGGCAGGTCAAGACGCTGGGCAACTGCTTCCAGAATGCGTTTGTTGGCTTGATGGGGAACAAACCAGTCGACCTGTTCAATACCGATATCATTGTCGGCCAACGTGCGTTGGGCAAAATCAGTGAGGGTACGCACCGCAATTTTAAAAATTTCGCGGCCGTTCATCATCATTTTGTTTTGGGTTGGATTTTGATCAGCAGCCGATGGGCCGGGCTGGGCGCCAATACCGGTAATATAGAGCAGGTCGCCATAGAGCCCATCCGAGCTCAAGTGCCACGAAAGGATACGCCGCTGGCTATCTTCCGGCACACGTTCAACAATAGCCGCGCCCGCTGCGTCGCCAAACAGGATGCACGAGGCACGGTCATGCCAATTCAAGAAAGGATGCAACACTTCCGATCCCACCACCAGCGCCGTTTGAGTCTGACCCGTCATGATAAATTGGCTGGCCGTAACCATCCCGTAGACAAAACCGCTGCATGCCGCATTGATGTCCATGGCCCAAGCCCGGTTGGCACCTAATTTTTGCTGAAGCCAACACGCCGTAGATGGAAGGAACGAATCCGCTGAGCAAGTCGCCACAATAATTTGATCGATATCTTGTGGGGTTTTACCAGCCATCTCAAGTGCGCGGTTCGCAGCTTTGGCAGCCAAGGTCGCATTGGGCGTGCGATCATTACGGACGTCCGCATAGCGCCGCTCAATGATACCCGTGCGCTCACGGATCCACTTGTCATTGGTATCAACCCCCAGCTGGGCCAATTTTTCGGAGAGATCGTGATTGGTGACCCGTTTGGCTGGAAAAGCGGATCCGGTACCGGTAATCCTAACTGCAAAGCTCATAGCCGCTGCATGGCTCCTTTTTGTTTGTGCTTTGCATCCACACTGAACAAATGGCATTATTCAGGCTTGTTTGACAATGCGATGGTCCGCTGGCTTGCCGTATCTGCACGATGGCAACTTCCGTTACTCGTAAATTATTATTGTCGACAACATACTGTATTAACAATGTTTATAAATATATCTGTTTCGAAACCAGGCCAAAATAAGTAATGAAATCCAGTGGGGATGTCAAGATAATTATCCATAACCAAATTTACCAACTGAATGCAATTTAAACGGCAATGGATGAATCATTATTTTGAATTTATAGACATTAAAGCGCAACGCCCAATGTGTTAAGTGTTAACTTATTGTATTCTATTGATTATATCTGATCCAACAGCTTTTGATGGATATTATCAAAACCGCCATTAGACATCACCAGGACAACGTCACCGGCACGGACGGTCTGAGCCAAATGACCAACAATAGCTTCCGTATCGGGAAAAAAAAGTGCCTGTTTACCCCTCTCAACCAAATCAGAAACAAGCTGTTGAGAAGAGAAGCGTTGATTTTTCGGGATTTTATCCAGCAACGGCGGCTGGCGGATACAAATCAAATCAGCAGCATCAAACGCTTCGGCGTAGCGGGATTGAAATATATTGCGCATACTCGAATTTGTGCGCGGCTCAAAAACGGCAATGAGACGCTGCTGTCCAAAATAGGCTTTCACGCTTTCAGTGGTGGCTTTGACGGCAGTGGGATGGTGGGCAAAATCGTCGATTACCACAACATCTTTTTTAACCCCGCGAATTTCTTGCCGGCGTCGCGCACCTCGAAATAGCGCTACGGCGTGAGCCAATGCCTGTTGGTCAACGCCCAGATGGTGCCCCACCGCAATTCCTGCCAAAAGATTGCTCAGGTTGTGTGCCCCCATCATGCGGGTCTTAAATTCAGCCCAGCGCGTATTATGGTGCCAAACCTCAAACCGGGTATAGGGTGCATCGATACGAATGTTGCCCACACGCCAGACGGAAGAGATCTGGTGGCCATAAGATTGAATAGAACAGCGCACACGGCTGAGCAGATCCGTGACGTTGGCATCTTGGTCGAAGGCCACAAGCATGGTGGAAGGCGCCAGTTTTTCCAGCATGCGCCCAAAGACCTGCTTGACGTGCTCCAAGTCGGCAAATATATCGGCATGATCAAACTCCACGCCGGTCAGAACTGTGATCGCCGGAGTGTAGTGCCAAAATTTGGGTCCTTTATCAAAATAAGCTGTATCGTATTCATCTCCTTCCAGTACAATCCAATTGCCCTGCCCCACCCGATAGCTGCTATCGAAGTTGGTCAGGATACCGCCAACCAGAAAGGAGGGGTCCAAGCCGGCACTATACAACAACCAGGCGATAAAGGCGGAAGTAGTGGTCTTGCCGTGGGTGCCGGTCACCACAATCTGCTGTTTAGCAGCCGCGGCAAAACGATTGATGGCTTGAGGCATTGAACAATAGGCCAGTCCTAAACGCTGCATGGCGATGACTTCAGGGTTGTCTTTGGAAACAGCATTGCCCACAACAACCAAGTCGGGTCGATGATCGAGATGGTGCGATTGATATCCTTCAAATACCGTTATCCCTTTTTCATGTAAAAACTCACTCATCGGGGGATAGACATGTTGGTCAGATCCGCTGACGGTGTATCCCATCTCCTTCAGCATGCAAGCCAACGCCCCCATTCCTGTTCCGCAAATAGCGGTCAAGTGAATGGTTTTAACCTTTTCCGGTATCATACCTTCAAATGGGTCTGTCATCGCAAAGATCTCAATTAGTGTTGTTACGTGCCTTGAGTAAGACAGTCATATAGAATCCCGTCCGATTTCACAAGTCAACTTGCAAGCGGCGCATATCGTATCATCGGTCTACCAGGCCGGTGGCCTGATCGTTGATATCAACATCGAAACCAATCCTTTCAGTCGCTTGGCCCATGGCTATGATCGCGGTCTGGTATTGCGCTACCCGGGCAACGTTATTCTCCCCTTACTGGTATCCCGCATTAAATCCCATTTACCGGCAGGATGAGGCTCTCGGAAAAAACTGCGATATCGGCAACGCTTTCATCGTATAAGAGCATGGCATACATGATCTTGTTCATTTTTTCTCTATGTCGACCATAAGGCCTTAAATTTTAGTCAAAATCCCCACTCTTGGATTTGACACTTTCGCCTATCTCGGCTATGATAGCCGCTATTGATAGTCCAATCAACGGTTGGACCTATTGAACTGTCCGCCTGAGTATTGACCCAAATTTTCTGAAGAATAAATAAGAGTTTTTGAGTTCATCATGCCAAAAAAAATTTCATCCAGTAACGCCGCACTGATCAAACACCTTAAAGAGATCTCCTCATGGGTCTCTTCAGTCCAAGATTTGGATCGTCTGCTGGAACTCATCATCGAATCCGCTGCCCGAGTCGTACAGGCCAAAGCTGCCTCTTTGCTGCTGGTAGAACCCAATACCGACACATTGTACTTTCAGGTCGCCACGGGTGCGAAACAAAAAGAGATCAAAGCCTATCGCGTTAAAGTAGGACAAGGTATTGCAGGCCATGTGGCGCAAACCGGCGAACCCCTGCTCATCCCCGATGTAGCCAAGGATCCACGCTGGCTCAAAGAGATCAGCGACTCCATTCGCTTTGAGACCAAATCCATCGCATGTGTCCCGCTGAAGCTGGACGATGAAATTGTGGGAGTGGTGCAAATCATTGACAGAGAAGATGGTCAACCGATTCAGCAAGCCGACATGCACCTGCTGGACGAATTTGCGGCGTTGGCCGCTTTGGCCATCGGCCATGCCCAATCCATACAAAACGTCAAAAGGGAGAACCAAAATCTTAAAGAGGAGCTCAAAAATCGCCACGAGATCATTGGTAAAAGTGCCGCCCTGGAAAAAGTCGTATCGGACGGCTTAAAAGTGGCCAATTCCAAAGCGAGTGCCTTGATTTTGGGTGAGAGCGGTACCGGCAAGGAGTTGCTGGCACGTTTAATTCACCGTGCCGGACCACGCAAAAACAAACCGCTTGTGGTGCTCAATTGTGCGGCGATGCCGGAAACCTTGCTTGAAGATGAATTGTTTGGCCATGAAAAAGGGGCCTTCACCGGAGCGGTCAGTCGTAAAGTGGGAAAGTTTGAAGTGGCCCACGAAGGCACCCTTTTTCTTGATGAAATCGGTGAAATGACCCCTGGCATGCAAGCCAAATTGTTGCGGGTTTTGCAGGAAGGCAATTTTTACCGTGTGGGCGGCAATATTCCCATTTCGGTCAATGTGCGTGTCTTATCCGCCACCAATAAAAAGCTGGATGAAGAGGTCGCAGGGGGTCGTTTTCGAGAAGATTTGTACTACCGTTTAAATGTCGTCCAGATTAATATGCCCACACTTCGGGAACGCACGGAGGATATTCCGCTGTTGGCCAATCATTTTCTTGACTTATTCAAAGAAGAGACGGTCAATCCCAAACTGACCATCTCCAAAACGGCCCTGGATAAAATGATCCAATATGACTGGCCCGGCAATATTCGCGAATTGCGCAATGCCATTGAACGCGCTGTGGTCATGGGTGACGGCGTTCAAATAGTACCCGAAGACCTGCCCATCACCAATGCCAGGGTCAATTACCCCGGTTTGCGTGTAGGTTTGACTCTGGAGGAAGCTTTAAACCGCTTTAAAAAGGAATTTATTGTCCTCAACCTGAAGCACACCAGCGGTAACCGAAGCAAAGCCGCTAAAGTGATGGACATTCAGCGTACCTATCTCTCACGATTAATATCTAAATTTGACCTCAAGGGTATTTGATCGGGTGGGCTGAAAACAGGGGTCAAGTAATATCCGCCACCCGGTCTCCGACAGCAGCCCGATTAATCCACCATCTATCCCCGGTTATCCCCATGCAATCGCATCGTCAGCAGTCTGCCGAACAGGCGCTGGATAAAACACCACACCACCGTCCAAGTTTTGGCGCGAGTGACAACTTTTGTCATGGTTTTTGCCAAAAAATGTCTTTACGCTCAGGGAGTTGAACACATTTTAGACTCTCGCTGTTGCTTAAAGTTGATGCCGCTTGGGGTTTAACATGGCTGAAAGCTCGATGGGTGTGTGCCTATCGGATTCTCCAGTGAAATGTATCAGGGACGTTTATGGAAAAAGTTATAGCCTCCAGGATGTTCTGCATGGCATTTTTTTTGCATCCTTTTTCCGAGTATACAAAAAACAGCAAGATAACCGATAGGGAAATGGGAAACATGGCTTTTTATCCAGTTTTCGTCGATGACCGACAATGTAGCGCAAGGCCAGCAAACTATTACAGCGTCGAGTTCGCGTTGAACTCGCCTCATCCCGTCTATCAGTTTAAATTGAGGCGTTCCAACCAGAATGCCCTTTTTTTCCTGGTCAAAGCCAATTCGGCAGTACTTTCCAAGCTAAAGGTCGGCCATATTTTGCCGATGAAATACTATGGTGACGGGACACCGCTCCCGGTTGAGGTGCATGAAACCCAGATCCATGAGATTGTCAACGAAACCCAAGGACGTTTTGAAGGCCACTGTCGTATCAACCTGGAAATAATCCATGATGCACCTCAAACCTTTTTGCAATAGGCCGATATTAATTTAAAAAGAGGCAAAGGCAATACACCATGGCACAACAATACACCGTACTTTTCATCGACGACAAAGGCAACCCGGTTCGAGAAACTCTGGTTTCAAAACGATTGATCAAAACGTTAGCGACCCTGGTGCTTTTTTTAGTGGGATTGCTGTCTGCAGGTACTTATCACTACATTAATCTACACCAAGCGGTCGCCGACAAAGAGATCATGGAGGCCCGGTTAACCGATCAGACCGCCCGCATCGAAGGTCAACGCAAACAAATCCAATCTTTTGCTCAAGATATTAATGATTTAAAAACATCTCTGACGGCATTGAATCAGTTTGAAAATAAAATTCGCATCATGGCCAACCTGGAACATAAAGCCGACCAAGCTTCACTTTTTGCCGTCGGTGGCTCGCTCCCCGAAGACCTGGATTCGACGCTGTCGCTAAAACAGGACCATGACCAACTTATGCGCGAAATGCACGACCACATGAACCAGGTCCAACAAGCTTCGTCCGTGCAGGAAAACAGTTTCTCAACACTGGTTAAAGCCTTGGAAGGTAAGCGCAATCTGCTGGCATCAACACCTTCACTGCGCCCCACCACTGGATGGATATCATCGGATTTCGGATACCGCGTCTCTCCCTTTACCGGCCGGAAAGAGTTCCACAAAGGGCTGGATATTGCGACAAGGAAAGGGACCCCCATCATCGCACCTGCCAATGGTGTTGTCGTTTATTCAGGCCCCAAGTGGCTCATGGGCAATATGATCACCTTGGATCATGGGTATGGCATGGTGACGCGATATGGGCATATACATAAGCTATTGAAGAAAAAAGGAGATCATGTCAAACGAGGGGATGTGATTGCGCTGGTTGGCAATACCGGTCGTAGCACCGGTCCTCATCTTCACTATGGCGTGCGCTTAAATGGCGTGCCGGTCAATCCGACAAAATATATTTTGGATTAAAGGCCACCACCGTTTGAATAATATTTATCTTTTTATAAACGCAATCTGTATGAATTAATATAACAAAAAGCTCTTCATCATTCACCGAAAATAGCACCGCCGGGGTATCATGAAAAAAGTTTGCGCCACCACAATTGTACTTGCCCTCTTATGGACCGCCGGTTGTTCCGTACTTATTTCGACACCGCCCGTAGCTCGTATCCAAATCCATGGTTCGAACAATCAGCTGAGTGAATACATTGTCGTTCTTGAAGCAGAACCCTCATCGTCCAGTTTCGACATTCCGATCACCGACAACTATGCGCTCAACCTGGATTTCCAATGGCTGTTTGGCGAAGAGTTCGATTTAAGTACGGCAGATGATCAAAATCAATCGATGCAAGAACCGATCGTATCACCCTGGATGATGTGCACCTACCGTTTTTAGCCCGTGCTTGCTCAGTTCTTCTGTTTGCGGCCCAATGGCAAAGTATGTATTCGCCATTGGGGTTTATCTATTGACTTTGCGTAGTGTTTTGAAAACCGCCGCTGCCGCTTCGATGGTTTGGTCAATGGTTGCATTATCATGGGCAGCCGACACAAAGGCGGCCTCATACTGACTGGGAGCTAAATAAACTCCATGGTCCAGCATCCCCTTATAATAAGCCGCAAAATGTTCAAGGTTGGACTGCTTGGCATCATTAAAATTGACCACCGGGCCTTGAATAAAAAAGAGTCCCAGCATAGATCCCACGCGAGCCCCGCTCACTGCGATCTCCGCCTCTTCAGCCGCGCGCAATAAGCCGTTAAAAAGCCGTTGCGCCCGCTGATCCAAATCCTCATAAAAGCCAGGTTGGGTCAACTCTTTGAGGGTTGCTAAGCCTGCCGACATGGCCAAAGGGTTGCCGGACAGTGTGCCGGCCTGATAGATAGGGCCTTGGGGCGCCATTTGGGTCATCAAATCCCGCCGCCCGCCATAGGCACCCACCGGCAATCCACCACCGATAATTTTACCGAAACAAGAGAGATCCGGGGATATATCATAAAGGGCCTGGGCACCCCCATAGGCTAAGCGAAAACCGGTCATGACTTCATCAAAAATCAATAGACTGCCGTGATCATCGCACAACGCGCGCAGCCCCTCCAAAAAACCTTCGATGGGTGGCACCAAACCCATGTTACCGGCTACCGGTTCCACAATAATGCCGGCCACCTGGGCTCCCTTTTCGCGCATCACGCTTTCAACGGCATCCAAATCGTTATAAGGCAGCGATAAAGTGGCTGCCACAAAGCTTTCCGGCACCCCGGGACTGCCCGGGATGGCCAGAGTGGCCACCCCTGAACCGGCATCCACCAGCAATGTATCGGCGTGGCCGTGATAGCAACCGTCAAACTTGATTATCGTGTCACGCCCGGTGGCGCCTCTTGCCAATCGAATAGCGCTCATGGTGGCTTCGGTACCCGAGTTGACCATGCGCACCATCTGCATGGATGGGACGGCGTCAACCACCATCCGGGCCAATTCTATCTCCACCTCGGTGGGGGCACCAAAGCTGGTGCCTTGGGTCAACGCCGCTTGTATGGCTTCAATGACAGCTGGATGCCGATGGCCCAATATCATGGGTCCCCAAGATCCCACGTAATCAATCAGGCGGTTGCCATCGGCATCATAAACATGACATCCTTGGGCGCGCTGGATAAAGCGGGGATCAACGCCCACGGAACGGCAGGCGCGCACAGGACTGTTGACACCGCCGGGAATAAGCGCTTGCGCTTGCTGCATAAGATGTTTCGATTGGTCATTTTGCATGGGTCGTTTATCCTTTCACATCGCTATTCGCAGATTGACATATGGGCTTGATCAGTGGAAAAATAGCAAACTCTCAAAGGAGAATCAAGCAAACCGAATCAAATTAGGATTTACAATATAGCGATGTATAATAAAGGATGGGTAACAATTCATGGTGAGGGTTGACAAACACATTCAAAAATTGGGCCGCTTCCTGGCCTATGTATTGGGAAGACAACCGGATGAGTTTGGGCTGGTCCCAAATACCCGTGGCTTTGTACCCACCAAAGAGTTGCTTAAAGCCCTTCACCAGGAACCGGGTTGGCGTCATGTGCGAATGTCCCATCTCCATCAGCTTTTTGCCATCTTGCGTCCCGCACCCATTGAATTTGAAGGCAATCTGATACGCGCTAGAGATCGGGAACGGCTGCCGACGATCAGCCGCCCCATTCGGCTGCCCAAACTACTCTATTTGGCCATTCGAAGACGCGCCTATGATACAGCGTTGACCAAAGGTTTGAAAGCCGGCAGCCGCCCTTATCTGGTCCTTTCGTCGGATCGCGTCATGGCCCAAAAAATTGGGCAGCGATTGGATCATGAACCGGTGATCCTCACGGTACAAGTTGCCCCATCCCAATCAAAGGGTACCCGCTACCGCCAGTATGGCCGGACTTTGTACCTTGCCGATGACATCGCGCCGAACGCCTTTACCGGACCGGCACCACCAAAGGCGAAAACATCACCTGAAAAAACAACGCCCAAAGCACCACAGACGCCCAAAACACCCGGCAGCTATTTCCCTGAATTGGACCCTACCCCTGAAGAGAAACAAGCGCTCAAACGGGAACGCCGGCGCCATAAAATGGTCCAGGATAAAGCCCGGCGTCAGGCCCGCCGGCGAAAATCCCCGGCCAGGCGTTGACCGGCAATTTCCACACCATTGATTTGAAAAAAAATTGACAACCCCTATAAAAGTTGGTACGTCAACCATTTGTTTTGAGGGCCGTTAGCTCAACTAGGCAGAGCACCTGACTCTTAATCAGTAGGTTGAAGGTTCGATTCCTTCACGGCCCACCATAAAATCAGACTCGGGGTTCTATTTGCGAGAACCCAACATTTATTGCCGCTGATCCTTGCTCCGGCTCGCTGCCAGGGCTTTATTAGCCAAAAGGAGGTAGTATGCGACGGTACGAAACCATTGTGATCATTGATCCTGATTTGGGCGAAGATGATCGCGCTTCCATGTCCACCCGCATCAAAGAGATCATTCCCCAACATGAGGGGGTGTTCCTTCAGGAAGATCTCTGGGGTGCCCGCAAATTAGCTTACGCCATAAAAAACAAACCACGCGGTTACTTTGCTCGCTACGACTATTGTGGCATGGGTCCCCTGGTGGATGAATTGGAGCGTTCGCTACGTATTGACGACCGCGTATTGAAATACTTGACCGTTCAATTGGAAGAAGATGCGGATGCGGATAAAATTCTGGCTGAACTGGCAGCCGCCCAAAGTGCTGCGGAGACGGCGTCCGCATCTGAGGAGCCGGTAAAAAAGGATTCCCTTGAGACTCCGACGGAACAAACCCCTGCTGAAGCTCCGGCAAAAGAGACTGCTGCAGAGGCCCCAACTGAGGATACCACAGCATCCACCGAAGAGCGTGCCGAAGCGACCGCCGAATCAAACGCTGCTGAACCTGCTACCGAAACCAGCGGAAAGGAGTAATTATGTGTGCGCAACCCGCTAGAAGACCATCTGCCGGACGTAGAAGCAAAGGCAGACGCAGAGTATATCATCGACGCAAAGTTTGCCGGTTTTGTGCCGACAGCAAACTGGTTATCGACTACAAAGATAATAAAAGCCTGAAATATTTTATTACCGAACGGGGTAAAATT
>JBNKKB010000002.1:0-7234 GCA_050291605.1 Desulfobacteraceae bacterium
AGCGCCGGAGGGCTCCAGAGCCAAGGCGACCAAGGGTGAAGCCGTATCAACCATACTGCGAACCCTTGGCAACGCAGGATATGGAGTCCTCCGGCGCTTCAAGGCAAAGCATTACCAGGGAAAGGACCTACCCTTCATCCCACCCCGTTTGATCCCGAAATCCATTCCCAACTGGGCCCGCGACAGGAAAAAAAGCAAAAAGTGGGACAGTTTGGTAAACGGAATCGCCACCAGCATGATCTCACCGCTCAACAGGTGCGCGATCAACCAAAAATTGTAATTCCCAACTTGCATATGGGCCATAAAGCCGGTGAAAAAAGGCGCCATGGCAATACCCAAAACCAGCAGATCATAGGGTTTGGTTAAAATTCGGACCTGGGGAAAGGCAATTCGTCGCAGCAGGATAAATAGGCCCGCCCCCAGCATGGCCACCGTCAATGTGTCGGCCAATGCCTCGGGGATACTGGGAAGGCGGAATCCCCAGGCCGCCTCAAACATGATATTGTGGCCCAATAAAAAGAGGGGCGTAATCAAAATACCGATGTGGAAAATAAATACCAGCACAGTAAACCCTGGATAAAAACGCCAACTGTGGGTACCGAAAGGAATCAACCAGGCCACAATGGAACGCAGCGCCCCTTTAATGCCCGGCCCCAAATTCTTCGTATACGTCACGCGGTCAGCCTGCCAGTTTAGGCCGCGCGCGTAACGGATCAAGCGCCAGATTAATCCGAGGAAAAACACAAGGAAGGCAATCTTGGCCAATGGGCCGGCGACAAAGTCATACATGACGAACTCCTAGTTGATATATCTTTAAAGCTACAAATCTATTCGTTAAAGACAACTGCTACTCTTCATCTTTGCCGTTTAAAAATTTCCAAAACAACGGCATGGCCACCAAAGCCATCACGATAAGAATATAAATAATGTTTTTGGTGTGCAGCATAAAATCTTGTAAAGTGTGTATGGTCTCCATCGTTACTTTCTCCCAGGCGCATTGATGGGTTAAGATTGCATTTTAAATCATCCGGTTAATGGGACTCATAATCGGGGTGTTCATATAGGATCGGCATGCGGGTACAGATGAATCGATAGACCACAACGCCGACCGTCACAATGAAGACCGAGATACCAATCTCCATCCAGTGCGGGAAATAGCGCTCGCTGGACGGCAAGTGGTAGTTGAACGCCACCATCGAAACATTGAAACGATTGACGATAATACCCAGAACCGTCCAGGCAGCCGTCCAGCGAATGAGCCTGGTGTTTTTGTCTCTTACTCCGACCGCATATAAAAACCCCGGTAAAGCCACAAATCCTAGGACTTCGACCAGAAACCAGGCCCCGTAACCGGAACTCAGATGATGCCAATTGTTGTCCGCCGCCACACCGATGATTTTAATCACAAAATAGCCGGCCAAGACCCATGCGGCCGCCTTGCCGAAACCCAGCACCAATCCTTCACTGCCGGCTAAATGGGCTTCATCCATTTTGTCGTGCAGGTAATGGTGAGACAAGGTTCCTTCAAATATCACCATGGATAATCCCGCGATGGTGCTGGTCACAAAAAAGTAGATGGGCAGGTAGGGCGAGTACCACAGCGGATGCAATTTAGAGGGGGCGATCAAGAAAAGTGCACCCAAAGAGGATTGGTGCAGGGTTGAGAGTATGACCCCGAAAATAGTCAGTAATAGGGTCAGCTTGACCACCAGGCTACGGGCCTTTTTCAGCCCCAACCACTCCATGGCCGCCGGCGAAAATTCGATAAACAATACGGTCAAATAGAGCGCTACACAGGCGCCCACTTCAAACAAGAGCGACGTCGTGCCCGGTGATACCGCAAAGGGATACGGTAAGCGCCACGGACGGCCCACGTCGTAATGTAAAGCAAAAACCACCAGGGCGTACCCTAAAAAGGCGGTCAGGATGGCAGGCCGCACCGCACTATGGTACCGCTTCATGCCAAAAATATAGACGGCCGCGGATGTGACGTAGCCGCCGGCGGCCAGAGCGACACCGACCAGCAAATCAAATCCGATCCAAAGTCCCCATGGATTGTAATCAGACAGATTGGTCGTCGCGTCCAGGCCTTTGGTAAATCGAATCACCGTAAGAATCAGACCCATAATAATGATGATACCCGCAATCACGTTAAACGGTGTAAAGAGGGTCTTGCGGTCTGCGGCTGCTTGTTGGGACATGGGACTCCTCCTAAATCTATACGTCTTCCGGGGCCCCTTCGGAGGCATCGGATGCTTTTTCATCTTTTTCAGCTTCAACAGCCGCCTTGGCGGCTTCTTCCAGGGCTTTTTTCACTTCACGCTCAACCGCCGCCTCCCGGTCCTTGGCTGCTTTTTCCATGGCGGCAGCCAGTTTGGCTTCCGCTGCAGCAGTAGTCTCCGTCACAGCCTGGGCAACGGCATCCCGTTGTTCCTGGGCCGCTATCTTTTCCTTGCGTTTGTTGATCGCGTAAATGCCGGTCAGCAATACCGGCCACAACCCCACGACCATGGGTACAGCGCCAAGCGCCCCCTTGGTCAATTTGGGAGCCGGTGTATTGCCCAGATCCTCGCGCATACCCATCTCGGCAAAGGTCTTGGCTGAAAGGTAGAGCCAACTGGTGCCCCCCATCTCTTTTTCGCCATAGATGTGATTTTGATAGCGTTCGGGATGGGTGGCAATCCGCTGATGGGCCGCCTCGATAAGGGCGTTGCGTTTGCCATAGACCAAGGCCTCGGTGGGGCAGGCTTCCACGCATCCCGGCAGCAACCCTTTGGAGGTCCGGGGATGGCACATAGTGCATTTCATAACCCGGGGGGTGAGGGGTTCATCATATTCATAGGTGGGAATTTCAAAAGGACACGCCACCATGCAGTAGCGGCATCCCACACAGACCTTTTCATTATAAATAACAGCGCCCTCGGGGGTTTTGGTGAACGCCTTGACAAAACACGCCGATGCACAGGCCGGTTCCAGACAGTGATTGCACTGTTTTTTAACAAATGTTGGAGGCTCGCCGTTGAATTGATTGACAACCGTATAGGCTTCGGGAGTGGTTCGGCGTTTCTGCACCAGCACGCTCAAATCATCAAATGGCTTTTCCGGTGCCGGCAGATCGTTAACCGTGTTGCAGGCCCCTTCGCACTTGCGGCAGCCGATGCAGCGGGTAATATCGTGCAGAACCGCCATGCCGTCTTTGTATCCTGTAAATTCCTGGTTAGCCGCCGCCCGGGCCGAAGTCCCTACAGCGCTGGTCAGACCGGCAGCCCCCATCCAGCCTAAGAATTTTCTCCGTGAAATCGACATACACATTACCTCAAATGCTGATTACTGTTATTTGCGTTTGGCATGACAAGCTGTACAATCTCTAGTCGCGGGTTTTTCAAGCTCCATCTCTTCATGGCACCGGATACATTGTTGATGGTAAGCGGCCAACAATCCGGGACGTGTTAAATTCACCGCCTCGGGCAACCGACCGTGGCAGCTCCCGCATTGAGGCGGCTTAACCGATCCCGGACCCTGGTGATGGCACCCTTGGCAAAGGGTAGTCGTTTGGGAATGAAAATTGGCTGCCAAATGATTGTTTTTTATCCCTTCAGCTAGCGAGAGTACAATTTTACGATGCGGCATGACCGCCCCTTCATATTCTTTCGCCAGCGCTTTGATAGTGACCTTTTCCGGAATCTCATCCAGCGCCACTGCTACGGCAACCGTTGCTCTATCAGCGACTAGCTTAGCAGCAATCGCTTTGCTCTCATCAGATCCTTCCGGCAGGTTTGGGTTGCCTGCTGTGGGCGCCGAGTGGCACGTCTTGCAACCAGCCTCATTGGTCAAAACACGCCTTTCGGGGATGCTGCTGTGGCAGCCGGCACACGCCGGTTCGGCCTGTTTCTGGTTATGGCAGCCAATGCAACTGCTCTGTGCATTGTTCTGATGCATGGCCTGAGCCAGTTTAACCTGTTTTCCCTCGTCTGTGCCTTGTACCGTGTGACAAGTGGCGCAGCTTTTTAAGCCGGCATGGTGACACACCTGACAGCTATTGGTATAGCTTTCATGGGCCTTATGATTAAACGGCACCGACAACATGCGATAGGTTACAGCATCCGGATTGTCATTTGTCAAACCGGTTTTGACCAAGACCGCATCGGGCTGGTTGCGCGCCATGCGCGGCACATCTGCAATTTTTTCAATCAGCGCTTGTTGTTGGGGGTCATGGCAGCCACCACATTGCATCGGGCCGGCGTTCTTGTCATTCGCTGTTAACGCACGATGGCAGGATATGCATTGCTGGTGGGCAGCCAACTGGTTGGAAATCCGGTTCTCTTCGGTCATTTGCTTGTGGCAATACAGGCAGGCGCTTTCTTGGCCTTTGGCATAAAAGAGCTTTTGGGTTTTGGCATTATATTCGTGGTGGCAGTTTTCGCATTTTTCCGCGTTCGCTTTGACATGACGGTAGTGCAACGATTTGTCCAATTTGATGGGCTGCCATCTTTTTTGTGCGACGGCATTTTTAATATGGCATCCGCCACACGTCACGGGCCCGCTCGCTTTGTCCGGTTCCATACGCTGTTCGTGACAGCTGATGCATTGCTCATGGTAGATCGCCATGACGCTCTCTTTGGCACTGTCTTCAACCCGCATATATTTTTGGGACAAATTACCGTTGACCGTTTTGTGACAGGCCGAGCAATCTTTGTCCTGTTGCGCCAAAGCGTCGGTGTGCTTGTCGTGGTAAAAAAGCACGGTCGGTCTCTCCAAAGGGCCGAAAGACTTCAGGCTGTCAATAACAACAACATCTGCTCGCCCTGTTTCCAAAGGAGCGGCCGGGTTCACCATTGCCACCGCTGTCCATACAGCAGCCAGAACAATGACGCCGCAAAGTAAAATACCGATACCGAATGGGAAGCTTCTCTTCATGCCCATATTTCCAATTCCTTGCATTAAAACTCCTTGCGCCCGGGGCGCGTTCATCCAATATGCTAATGCACGCCTACGCCTGCCGTCTTATTGGCATTGAGCAGGTCCTGCATGGTGGTTTCATCATAGATATTATAGGCCGCCGTCTTCACTCGGCGCCACAGGTTGGAAAACGCGCACTGTTTCATGAAGGGGCACCCCTTTTGGGCCACACAGGCAATACAACTGAGAATGTCCTGCTCCTTTTGCATGTACCTGAAGATGTCCCCCACCGTAACTTGATCCGGTGCCTTGGTCAAAAAGTAGCCACCATAAAAACCCCGTTTGGAAGCAACGATACCGCTTCCTTTCAGCTGGTTGAGAATGACTTCCAGAAAACGCTGGGGAATGGCCTGGGCCGCGGCGATGTCCGATATTTTGGTGGGACCGGACCCTTTGCGTTTGGCAAGCTCATAAATCGCCCGAAGGGCGTATTGGCCTTTTTTGTGCGGAATCAACATGAATACTTCTTGACCTTATTAGTAGGAATACTTGCTGACTTTTTAAGTCAAGTTGGCGTTATAGTCAAAAGGCCGTCTTCAAGTCAATCGCTTTTTAAAAAAATCTTAATAAATCAATACTATACTAATTTTATATGAATTTAACCGGCCGTTATTACGTAATTTTGGATTCACCAAAGCACCTATTGTATCCCAAACGCCTCCAATTCATTTTCAAGCCAATTTATCGCGGGCTTCCATATAGGCTTATCATGCCTGCCAACTCGCAAGGGTTGGCTTCAATTCGATGGATAGGCACTGCCAGCCACAATACAGCCGTTTGCCCAAACAGTCTTGAATTGAAAAGCCATTCATGCTATGGGACCGGATCTGAAGGTGTTTTAGGTAGACCCCAAACCAATGACAACAACAATAGCATCGGTAATTTTTCACAAGGAGGCTGATCCATGGGCCAAAGGACCAATTTAGTTCCCTTTGCTGTCTTAATTGTAATTGCTGTCGTCCTGCAACTGGCGCTCATCGCCGCTGACTGCCGGCAAACCCCGGCAAAAGTGGCCAAATCCTTTGCTGCCGCCTACTATTACCTTGATGCGGATATGCAGGATTACTTGTGCAGCGATTTGGCCGCCGAGGGAGAAACTGTGGACAATTACCTCAACCAAAAAAGCATCGAGGCGAGCCAGCGAGGCTTGTCAATGAGTTATTTGCGCCACAAATTCATGCATATGCACGCTAAAACGGTTCAATCCAGCGGAACGGCAGCTAAGATTCACCTGACCGGCACCACCCGTGTGTGCATCAATCCCTTGTATCTGCTGGTAGGCAAACTGTTCCATATCGGTCAAGACTACCATGTGAACGAAACCATCGAGTTGATCAAAGAAGAAGGTCAATGGCGTATCTGCGGCCAGGCCATGGACTTAACTTAGCCTTTCGCCCCATCGCGCACCTTGTAAAAGAAACGCCCGGTGGGGTTTATCGATAAAACCGACATGCCTTCCAATTCTGATCCTAAAAACCCAGTCCAAAAAGTTTGGGTCTATCTCCAAAGCCATACCGCCACCTGCAAAACACAGGCGATCAATCGCTTCAGCTCCCAATCCATCCAGTTGAAAATCATTTCGATTGATGGGGCCCTGCCGCCCATCATCGACGATCCTGAGACCTATTTTACAGATCCCATTAATGCTGATTTGGTTTTAGATCATCTCAAACATCCTGATTTAAGTGAGGCTTTGGCAGCGAAGTGCCTCAAAGCCGGCATTCCCGTCATCGCTTCAGGTAAAAAACCGCCCCTTGAAGGGGCCTTGACACCCAGAACCTGCTGCGCACTCACCCACCAGGAAGGACTGGGGCATTATGGCCAACAATTCGGCCAGCCCGTTTATCGGGTGGTGGTCGATGCGGGGCTTATTGCAGCCGTTGAGACCCTGCGAGGCGCCCCTTGCGGTGCCACGTGGGATGCGGCGCAGCGTATCATTGGCCTGAGCATCGAGACGGCGTTGACGCGCATCGGACTGGAAACCCAATTTTTTTGCGTGGCCGATCCTTCGGCCTGGGACCCCATCACCGGAAAAAGTCCGGTGCACATTGCTGCAGAATTGCACAAAGCGGCTCTTGTGACGGCTTTAAAAAAAGCCGGCGATCGCTGATCCGAATCTATACACTTCTGCAGTCGTTTTGATACACCTCTTCCCTGGCCACAAAAAGGTGCGTTCTTGAATCAAATAAAAAACGCTTATCTTTACAGCTCAAGTTGATGTTTCTTTTGTTCAAAGCAAAAAATAAAGGTCATCGGCGTTGGGTGGGGTTGCCGG
>JBNKKB010000003.1:0-41227 GCA_050291605.1 Desulfobacteraceae bacterium
TTCTGTTCAGTTCGGGCATGGCAGCCATCAGCACCACCATGCTGGCTTTTGCCGGGGCCGGCGACCATGTGGTCATGCTCGACGCCCTCTACGGGGGCACATATGCTTTTCCGACACCTTTGACCGGATGAGCATCGGATATACTTTTACGGCCACAGATGCCGATGTGGTGATCCGGGCCGTGACACCGGCCACCAAAGTCATCCTTATCGAATCTCCCACCAATCCTTTGCTCGAGGTTATCCATATCCGCCATTTGTCATTTAGTATTTTCACTGGAACAATGACGGTTATGATTTGCCACTTATTTCCGGGACACAACACTTGATCATCCACAAGCTAACGGATTTGCCGCGGAAGCATAATGATGAAGGGAATACCGGCAAAACCCAGCAGGGCGCTGAGCACATAGGTGTTTTGTAAACCCATGGCGTCTGCGATAGCGCCCACTGCCACCACAACTGTGGAACGGGCGGTAAATGAAGTCATCATGAAAATGCCGTTGGCCGCCGCCGGGCTGGCGGTGCTGTGCTCCTGAACCATAGCCAGCATGACCGGCGTCGTGGAGATAAGTGTGAAACCGGTCAGGATCAGAGCGGCAAACCGCAGCCAGCCGTCCAGCCAGATGAACGCCAAAAGAAAAACAGGCGCACCGACCAGGCAGACCAGTAGCACATTTCTGCGGCCGAAGCGGTCGCTCAGGGGACCGGTGGTCAATACGCCGGCCACACCGGCGCCTTCCACCAGGGCCAGGGAGATCCCTGCCAGCCAGAGCCCCCCGGTTTGCTGCGTGATATAAGTGGGCAGAAAGGTGACGATGGAGGCATGCATGAAACCGCGGGCGATCAGGATGGCCGCCAGGGGAAGCATGACCACGCTGATCTGCGTCCAGGTGGCCTTGAGGGAGACATCGTGTTGACCGCTGGCGCGGATGGGCACATCCTTGAACTTGACAAAAAGCCAGATTGAGGAGGCCAGCCCGAACAACATGGTGGGATAAAAGCCCTCCAGCCCCAGCAGCGATACTGCCCCCACAGCAGCCATGGGTCCCACGGTGCGAGCGAATTCACCACCCACCATGAAAAAGCTCATGCCGCGCCCTTTGTATGCGCCGGACAGCTTGGCAATCATCACCGGCGCCGGGACATGAAACAGGGAGACGCTGATGCCTGCCACAAAAAGCAGAAACAACAGCACGGCGTAGTTGGGCGCCAGACCCAGCAGGCACATGGGCACTGCCGTCAGGCTGGGGGCCAGGATGATGAACCAGCGTACGCTGATGCGATCGGCCCACAGGCCAATGATGGGATTGATCAGGGCCGGCAGCTGCATTGCGGTGGTGAGCAGGCCCGCCCGGGTCAAAGAGAGGGAGAGTTTCTCAATCAGCAGGGGCAGCAAGGGGGCTAAAAAGCTGGAGTACACATCATGGATAAAGTGGCACAGGGAGACCATCAAGACACCACCGGCGCGGAATTGTTCATCGGCCGGTACAGGGGTCGGTTTTCGGGTTGCGGTATCTTCAGCCTCGGGGATCACGCGAATATGCTCCTGTCTGCGGTCGGCGGAAAAGACTACCTATTGCGTCTGGAGGGGGGTGTCAACTAGAGTTTGCAATTATGATTGAGGATCTATGCGTCCCGAGCCGTGATCCTTACGGGAATGCCCTGTCTTGCGGGTGCGATTCAGATGCCGCGTAGCCTGTACCATTGATAAAAGAATGGACATACAAGCAATGGCTTGGCGGGGTTGGGTCCGCAAAAAGCACCTCTTTATTTTTCCATGGCGCCATAGCTGCGCGATGGTCATTCGTACACCGTTTGACCGGTGCTTTAAAGACGAGATCGAAGCCTCTGACGGAATCTTCCCCCGGGCTGATATGCCTCCTGCGCAGAGCGACACCGTAAAATCCAGAGCAAAGCCATCTTTTCTGGATATTCAGATCGTCCAGGCGCACCTGCACAGCGCTTTGGTCATCAAATAAAATGGGATCGCGCAGGTCCTGATAGACAATATAGCGTATTTTGCCTCCATATTTGCTTTTTAGCTTAGCGATTTGGAAACCACTTGCCAGCAAAATGGGAATATTCCATATATTACATGGCGATACGGTGGCGCACACATGGTGATGGGTATTTTTTTTCCGAAGCAGCCCCAGGGAAATCTGATTCATTTTCAACGCTAAACCATTGCCCCTGTATCGAGGATGGACGCATACCAATTGAAGATTGGCCACTTTTGCCAACTCTTGTTCGGCAAGTCCCAAATCCAGCCCCAGATTCCACTCTTTATCCCCCGGCTCCGGGTAGTAGAGATTGCGAAAAGCGATCAGTCGGTTCTGCACAAAAACCCCCAGCACAACTCCCCGGCCCTTCATGTGTTGTTTCATAAAGTCACGGGAAAATGAGTGCAGCAAATCCGGCCGCTCCAGATTTTGGACAATGACCTGCTGCAGTGCCATCACCAGCGGTAGATGCTTCTCATTCAGAATGCTTACAGTGTACTTCAAAGCCCGGCGTCGGGTGCGGTTGTTTTTTTTCTTAAGCCATCCCTCAGCTAAACGGCTCTCCATGTGCTCCTCCTTTTTGATCACAGGCTCATCTTCAAGTATATATCCGTATTTGAGTGTGATGCTAAGCAATAAGCATGCCGATATAAAAAACATTGCTAAATTATAAAATTAAAAATTATATCCAACAGTTAAGAATTTTATAGTCGGAAAGGAAAAATAGAGATTGACAATATCATGACAGGCTGCTCGTCAAGATCCAATCGCCTTGAATCGCCGGACATGGTTTGAAGGGGGTAGTATTTTTTTCAGTGAGGTGTATTTTCAAGTACTTTGCGGATGGTTTCGGCCATTTCTTTTGCTGCCACGGGTTTCATCAATAGCGCGTTGATGCCGATGGATGCAGCATTTTCCGGTGATAATTTTTTACTGTAACCGGTGCACAAAATAACCGGGATCCCGGGCATCCTTTTTTTTATTTCCATGGTCAATTGGTCACCGGACATTTGCGGCATGGTCATGTCCGTTATCACCAGATCAAAATCATCAGGACTTGCGATCAGGCAGTCCAGCGCTTCAATACTGCTGGTGACGGCGGTGACCCGATACCCAAGCAGACTCAACCTCTGCCGGCTCAGATCGGCAATCGAAGGCTCATCATCAACGAATAAGATTCGCTCGGTTCCAAGGGGCAGTTTTTGCGACCGTTCTGCAGCGGTTGGGCCGTTTTGGATTGAAAGCGGCAGGTAGATGGTAAAAACCGTCCCTCGACCCACCTCGCTTTCAACTTCAATTTCGCCACCGTAGCTTTGGACGATGCCATGAACCACGGATAGACCCAGTCCCGTGCCTTCGCCCCTGCCCTTGGTCGTAAAATAGGGATCAAAGATCATTTCCAGCTTGTCTTGAGGGATTCCGATGCCGGTATCCGATATCCTGATTTCCAGAAAGCCGGCCGGTTTGAAAACAGTGTACTTGTTGTCGAAAGAGCGGTTCAGGGAAACATTTGAAAGATGAATGGTCAACACACCCCCGTCGGTTTCCATAGCTTGGGTGGCATTGGTGAACAAGTTCATGAAGATCTGATGGATCTGGGTAGGGTCCGCCATGACAAAAGCTTCGCTGTCCACCGTCAGCCGGATGTCGATGGATGCAGGGATGATGGAACGAATCAGTTTACAGGCTTCCTTGGCGATGGTGCTCACCTGAATGGGTCGGATTTGGGTTTCGTCTTTGCGCGCAAAGGTCAGTATCTGTCTGACCAGCTCTTTGGCCCGTACACCCGCCCGGTAGACCTCCTGCATATTTTTTTCCAAAGGAGTGCCTTTTTCCAGGTCCATGAGGCAGAGTTCAGAATATCCGAGCACCGAAGACAAGATATTGTTGAAGTCATGAGCGATGCCGCCGGCCAGGGTCCCAATGGCCTCCATTTTATAAGAATGGCGCAACTGGGCTGCCAGCCGCTTTTCTTCGTTCTCAGCCCGTTTGCGTTTGGTGATGTTTTCATGGGCCACTACCACGCGTCCCTCGCTGATGCCGGGAAAAGGCGTCACCTTTCCGTGAAACCAATGCGTTCCCCCAGGGTCGCTCAGCGGATAATCCATCTCAAAGCTCTTTTTTCCAGCATCCAATACACATTGGATTCCTGCGGCAAAGGCGCGTGCGCAGTCGGCATCCTGGGTATTGTCCTCTTGCACCGCTCGGCAGGCATCCGCATAATTGGTGCCCTCGCCGCATCGCATCGGATGCCCGCCTGTAGCTTCCGCAAACGTTTTCCATGCTTTGTTTACTGCCAGGACCCGGCCGGTGGTATCGATGATGGCAATATGGGCCGAAAGCGCATCCAGGGTGGAGCGTAAAAATCGCTCAGATTCACGCACCCGATCTTCGGCACCATGCCGTTGCATGGCGTAGCGGATGACCCGCGACAGATGGGGACCATGGGTCTGCCCCTTGACCAGGAAATCCTGGGCCCCGTCCTGAACGGCGGCCATGCCCATGTGTTCATCCTGGTGGCCGGTCAAAACAACGATGGGCATCTCCGGTGCGGCGCGGCGTGCGGCGCGAACCGTGGCAATACCCTGACTGTCAGGTAAATCCAGGTCCAACAAAGCCAGATCGGTCTCATTATTTTTTAGATGGCAAACCGCGTCCGCCAAACGGGTGACGCAATGGACGCTAAATTCCGAATCATCAGTTGGGGGCAGCATTTCCCGAATCAGGTCGGCGTCACCGGGGTTGTCCTCAACCAACAATATGCGTATGGGTTTATCCATTTTTTTCTCCATTGGGAGGTAGCACCACAATGCTGAACCAGAAAGTTTCAATGGATCGCACCACATCGACAAATCGGTTTAAATTGATGGGTTTGGTGATGAAGCAATTGGCATGCAGGTTGTAAGATTTTAGTACGTCTTCTTCTGCATCGGAAGTGGTTAGGATAACCACCGGGATGCGCTTTAGATCTTTATCGGTTTTGATATCGGCCAACACTTCACGGCCATCCTTGCGGGGCAGATTAAGATCCAGCAGAATCAGATCGGGACGGGGCATCTCGGCATAGCTGCCAGATTGGTATAAAAAGTCCATGGCGGTCTCACCATCGCCCACCACGAAAAGCTGGTTGTTGAGTTTGCCGGCTTCCAGGGCCTCACGGGCAAGGTCGGCATCGCCGGGATTGTCCTCTACCAATAAAATATCGATGGGCCTGACCCAGGACATGTTGTTCATCCGCTGATTCCTTTCTCATTTTCGGGGATCGTAAAGTAAAAGGTCGTACCCCGCTCGGGGGACGAATCAAACCAGATTTTACCGCCGTGGCGGTCGATTATCCTTTTGCACAATGCCAACCCGATGCCTGTGCCGGCATACTCCTCTCGCGTGTGCAGCCGCTGAAATATCAGAAAGACTTTGTTCTTATACTTGGGCTCGATACCGATGCCGTTGTCCTGTACACTGAAGCGCCAACAGCCATTTTGGCGCTCCGCGCAAATATGAATGTGGGGCGTCCCGGTTTTTTTTTGGAACTTGATTCCGTTGTTGATCAGATTTTGAAACATCTGGGTCAGCTGGGTTTCGTCGGCCAGGACCTGGGGAAGATCAGAGGAGGTCACCAAGGCCCCGGTTTCATCGATCATCGTCTTGAGATTGACGATGGCCGCACCCAGAGCGCTGTGGGTGTCAACGGTTTCAAAGTCATGGGCGTGGGTCTCCACCCTGGAAAAGGCAAGCAGATCACGGATCAGGGTTTGCATGCGCGCGGCGCCGTCCACGGCATAGTGGATAAATTTATGGGCCTTATCGTCCAGTTGGTCGTTGTAGCGTTCCGCAAGCAGCTGTGTATAGCTGGACACCATGCGCAAAGGCTCCTGTAAGTCGTGAGACGCCACATAAGCAAACTGTTTCAAATCTTCGTTTGAGTTTTTGAGAGCGATGATGGCTTTTTCGCGCTCCAGTTCGGTTTGCTTGCGCTGGGTGATATCCCGTACAATGGACCACATGCCGATGGGGTGCTGCGCGTCATCGGTGATCAGAAAGGTGCGCAATTCCACCGGGAAGACGCTTCCTTCAGCCCGGACATACTCTTTTTCATACACCTGGGAGCGGCCCAGTCGCAGCACCTGCTCCTTTACTATATCGGCTTCCATTGTTTGCCACTTGGACGGAGTCAGATCCGCCTCCATCATTCCCGACAATTTATCATTTTCATGGCCGATCATCTCCTGATACGCGTGATTGAAATCCACGATTCGGCCGGACGTGTCCAGTTGGACAAATGCATCCCGCATGGTTTCGTGCAAGCGACGGTAGCGGGTCTCGCTTTCCCGCAAAGCCGCCTCGCCCTGGAGTTTTTTGTGCAGCAGTCGCGATACCAGCAACCCCCCTGTGAGGCAGACGGCAACAAATGCGGTTCGGGCGAACAGATCCGGCGTAGCGACGTTCAGGACAATGGAATCCCAAACATTTTCGGGCGCTTTAAAAATCAGGAAGCGCAAATATTCCCGGAATTTATAATAGTCCACCAAACCGTCTATTACCCAGAAAAGTAGGCCGAACAGCAGTGCCGCGCTGATTACATAGCCGGTGGTGATTTGACCGGGAAGCCGTCGCAGTCCGAAAAGTTTCCGCACCGGTCCCAGGTTTAACAGTACATCGGCGATCAAGAGCACAAAATAGGCATTGGCCGCTTGCGCCACAGCCAAAAAATGAGCATATCCCAAGGATACATCCGGAGGCAGCCCTGATAGCGGTTGTGCATCCAGAACCCGGCGAAGCAGGGTATAAAGCACAAGCGTATTGCCGACGCGAAAAGGTATTTCAGCTCCATAGGGGTTCAGAGCGGGAAAGCGACCCCTATTTTTCCGGCCGGCGCACCATCCATGCCAGGCAATCCATATTGACAGCAGGGAGATGGTGACAACGGGCTCCCAGCCCCCATGGGGCCACTCCAAAAACCACCCGGTCTGGCAGCCCAATCCCAAGGTGGCCGATAACAGTCCATACGGCCATCCCCAGGCCAGCGCCACGACCATGGGAAAGGCCAGCCCGGGCAGTAACCTGGCTTGAAAAGTTGGAAAGGCAAAATCGATGGCGTAAAAATTGACCCCAAAACCGATCACGCCCAACAGCAGTGAGATTAAAATCTTATAGATGCACTGAGGGTGGATATTTTGTTCTTGGGTCATTCTTGCTCCCATATGATCTAAATTGCCTATTCGATTTTCTTCTCTTGATTAACAGACTAATTTTATCGTTACTTTGGCAGGGTCTTTTTTGCTTGGGATCTTTCCTATTTGTATATATTATCAGCCACCCGTATCAGACCCCTGGGCGGCTTAAATCCTATGGCTGAAGCTGTCTTGAGGTTAATGGCGATTTTCTTCGGATCTTCAAATATCTGGTTTAAATCCCCGGGGCGTGCCCCGTTTAATATTTTTGCCATAATTTTGGCATGATACACCCCCACCGGCCCGAATCCCGCCCTGGAGATACTTAAAAGCACCCCCTGGCGGACCTCTGCCGATCCCCGTTGAGACCAGGTGGGGATGTTGTGTTCAATCAATGGTGCCAGGATCTCATCCATGCGGTGGGCATCCACACCATTGTGAACGGTTAGAAAGAGCGCGTCGATTCGGGGTGCCAACGCCTTATGGCAATCCATCAGTTTTTGGGTGCTCACCTGGCGAGTCACTCCTGACCAGGGTGCATTGCAGGTGACCAGTTTAAAACCGCATTGGGCGGACACCTTTTCGATGTCGCCCAGGGCGGCATAGCTTTTCCCGGCCACCGAATTTTCATAGACAACCCCTAAGCGCTTGAAACCGATAATATCGTGGAACAATCGGACCTGCCGGATGTAGCGGTTGGGGTCACACCGGGCGTGCACATGACGAAAGCCGGATTGAGCGGCGCTCTTGATAATTCCGGATTTGACCGGATCGCTGGTGGAAACCACCATGGTGGGAACCGAATGCAGGTTGTTGGCCAGGTCCTGGCCCGCCCAGGTTCCCATGGCGATCATGAAATCCAGTTGCTTGTCTTGGAGCCGTCCGATGACAGCAGCCTTGTTTCGGGCCCGCAAGGTATTATCCCAACCTGCCGAATAAAAAGCGTCCGGAACGAACCGGAGGTAGTCGCTTTGGGTATGGCCCAGTGACTTCCAGATCCCCTTGGCATCTGAGGCGTTCGTCATTTCTGCGACATCTGTTCTATCCATCCAACCGAGTTGGGTCAGGCCCTTGGCAATCGCTTTTAGATTGGCCGGGTAATTGATGTACGGCCCGCCCTCGTAATAGCCGATACGCCATTTTTCTCCTTTGTTGGTGACTGCAGCGGTCCCGTACCTTTTGGCACCCTCAACAGTATTGGTCGAATACAACGGCCAGGCAAGGCTTAAGAAGACCAATAGTATGATCCACAATATAGGTCTTGTTCTCGGCATTTTTTCTCCTAAGCCTATTAATGCTATAATATATTGAAATTATATCTGTATTTGTGTAGAAACCCCATACGCAAAAGTGAAATCCATTGCACTAGGCATACCGGCGATGGGCCTTGGATCATGACTACAGATCAGCGCTATTGCCTGTATGAGAAAAGAGAGAGGATAAAGGTGAAAGGAGCAGCAATATCTGTTGAGTTGAATTTGCTGAGCAAAAAAAAGCGTATCAAAACCGCACCGTTCTGTCAAACATTTGATATCGGCGTAAAACTGAAATCAAAGGTCACGCATGAATAAGTTGCATTGGGATATAAATTTATATAAATAGAAGATATTCCAGATTAAGCATACAAAGGATCAGGCCGAAAACAATGGATCAAGGACGCATACTTATCGTTGATGATGAAGAGATGGTTTGCAGGGAATTTTCGCGAATACTTCGAAAGCAAGGATTTCATGTCGCAACAGCCGATACCGGCTTTGGGGGACTCGAACGCCTTTCCGATGGCTCATACGACCTGGTCATGACGGATTTTGCCATAGTAGATATGAATGGTTTGGAGTTTCTCACCCGAGCAAAAAATCAATTTCCTGACGTAGAAGTAATTTTAGTAACAGGTTATGTTTCTATTCCGACAGCGACAAAGGCCATTAAAAAAGGTGCTTATCATTATCTTGAAAAACCCGTCAGACCTGATGAAATTGCACAGCTGGCCCGGCATGCAATTGAGAGAAAGCGATTTCGAGAGAAGGTTGCAAAACTGGAGGCACTTATAAGAGGTGATCTGGAAGCGCCCGTGTTGATCGGTCAGAGTGCAAAAATCGTTAACGCGTTTAAGTTGATAAAACAGATTGCCAAGGTGGACAGCAATGTGCTTATAACGGGCGAATCCGGTACGGGCAAATCATTGGCGGCGTCTATGATTCATTATCATAGTCCCCATCGGAAAAGACCTTTTCTGGTGGTTAATTGCGGAGGCTTTGCCGAAGAAATGCTGGCCAATGAGCTATTCGGTCATGAAAAAGACGCTTTTAGGGGTGCTTCATCAGCCAGGGTCGGATTGCTGGAAACCGCCAGCGGGGGCACCCTTTTTCTGAATGAGGTGGGTGAACTGCCGCAAAGTATGCAGGTTAAACTGCTGCGGGCGATTCAGGAACAAGAAATAACGAGAGTCGGGGGAAATCGTCCGATTTCAGTTGACATCAGGATTATCTCGGCAACCCACCAGGATTTGGAACAAGCCGTCAGCAGCGGTTTATTTCACCAGGATCTCTATCATCGTCTTAACGTGGCAACCATTGATATCCCACCGCTTAGAGAGCGTGGAGAAGACATCGTGCTGCTCGCCCATTTTTTTCTTCGCCGGTTTGCCAAACAATTTGATCGGGAAATTAAAGGATTCTCGCAAGAGGCGCTTGCGTTGCTCCAGAGTTGTTATTTCCCTGGTAATGTGCGCGAACTGAAAGACACCATTGAGCGCGCGGTTGCCATGGCGCCGGGTGATACGGTCAGCGTAAAGGATCTTCCATCGGATCTTTCAGAAAGATGATGCCGGCATGACATATGCCTGAAAGCTGTTGCAATCATCGAGAAAGGAAGAAAAACTCAATGCAGATTATTTGTATTTCAGGCGGAGGTTCCAGTCGCACCAAAACGCTTGCCGACCGTTTGGCGCATAAGCTGGACTGCAAGAGCTTAAACCGCGACGACTTGATCGAAGAAGCCTTCAACGAGGGTATCCAAGTCAGTAAACTGGAAACTGCCACCATCAAACCTCAAATATTCACTGAACGGCTGGCCCTGGAAAGGGAATACTACCGTGCATTCATGACTGCCTTTTTAGGTAGGCAGAGCACCGAAGGCGAATTGGTTTATAACGGTCGCAGCGGCCACTTATTTTTTTCAGGGATTGACCACGTGCTCAAAGTCCGCATTGTGGAGGACGAAACCGCCAAGGTTAAAGAGGTGGTGCAGCAACTCGGCATCACTACCCCAAAAGCGATTCGATACTTGAAAGATGTCGAAGCGGATCGAAATAGATGGGCGCGTTCGATGTTCGGCGTATCGTTGGAAGATGCCTCCCACTATGATGTGATGTTAAATCTGGGTCATATGAGTGTTGAAAATGCAGCGGCCGCTTTGGCAGCCATTGCTCAGCTTCCGGATTTTCAGGTCACCCCGGCTTCTAAAAGATCCATGCAGGACCTGTTGCTTGGGGCCAACGCCCGACTGCTTTTGTTTCGCGATGAGCGAACCTTTAGCGCCAATGTAAAAGTCCGTGCGGACAGAGGCGTGGTCAATATTACGTATCTGCCGCAAGACGCAGGGATCGCAGAAACAATTCGTGAGGTCATTGCACCCTTGGCCGGCGTGCGAGAGCTGAATGTCACCATGGCCACAACCAACATTCTGTGGATTGAGGAGGCTTTTGAAGCCACTGCGGAAACCTATCGTCAGGTGGTTGATATCGCCAGCAAATGGAATGCTGCCATTGAACTGCTCCAGTTTATTCCGCAAGAGATAGAGGGGCAAGAAGAATTGTTACCGGAAAATGATTCGACTGTATTATCCCAACGACCTGATTTTGTCCGGGAGTGCATTGGCGGAATTGAAGAAGGAGGCGAAGTGGCCTGTGAAGACGGCGGATTCCAGGCAACCCAGAGGGTGCTGGCTCAAATAGGGCGCTCCGGGGGAGGAAGGCGGATCGCCGGCGGCGCAACGCAAATTGTAAAATCAATTGACCGCACCGTACCCTATAGTCTGATCGTCATCGGCAAACTGTTTCTATCCAAAGCGAATTCGGCCCAGATGCGGATGACCCGGCAATTGGAGGGGTATTTGGGTGACAAAATCAGTGCACCGGTCGTCAATACTGAAGACTTAAAGCGTCAGTATCTTTTCGGACGTCGCGATATTTTGTATTTAATAGGATACCTGGGCCTGTTTTCACTTATTCTATTTTTGGTATTCAATAACCAGGAACCGATATTAAGGTTTCTATCGGGTGTTGAATTGAAAGCCAGAGTCTTGGCGGCGGCGGCCGTCTTTCTTTTTGTTCCGACGATAGCCTATGTATATGGAAAAGTGGCCCACTCGTTGATGAAGTTGATCCGGATGGAATGATTCTGAAACTTTTTGATTAAGGATTTTGTTCATGCAAAATGTCTTGGGCGATATGTTTGTTACCTTAAGTTTTTCTACAGCGCTGCAGGTTTCCCTTCTGGGATTCATTGGAGGGATCCTCAGTGGTTTTATTGGCAGCGGTGGCGCTTTTTTTATGACTCCGGGTATGATGAATCTGGGAATTTCGGGTGTGGTCGCCGTGGGGAGCAACATTACCCACAAGTTCGGAAAGGCCATGGTCGGTTCCAAGCAGCACGGCAAGCTTGGAAATGTGGACAAACGGCTGGGTATATATTTAATCATGGCTTCTTTTGTCGGCATCCAGATAGCGGTCCTGATTAATAGCACACTGTTTAAGGGGGGCGGCGATGGTCATGGCACCGGTGGAAGTGCGGCTGTAGACCTTTATATCAGCATGGTTTTTATCTGTATCTTAACGTTTGTGGCTGTTTCGATGTTGCGCGATGCGCTCAAATCAAGAGGTCCCGATGGAGACCATGGGCCGTCAAGGAAAGTCGCAAACTTTTTGGCCGGACTTCGCTTGCCGCCATATATTTCTTTTCCGGTTTCAGATGTTCGAATATCCTTATGGGTGCTTATCGCCGTCGGCCTGGCAACCGGGTATCTGGCCGGAACAATCGGAGTAGGAGGATTTATCGGTGTACCTGCAATGATCTATGTATTTGGAATTCCCACTGCGGTGGCGGCTGGAACCGAACTTTACCTGGCGATGTTCATGGGCGCCTTCGGAGCCCTTAATTATGCCTTTCAGGGGTTTGTGGATATTCGGCTGACCATTCTTCTGTATACCGGATCTCTGCTCGGCATATTCGTCGGGGTTTATGGCACAAAAGTGGTTAAAGAAGTCATTATTCGAGTGGTCACCGGAGCCATCATCCTGCTATGCGTTTTGAGCCGCACTATTGCGGTGCCGATGTATCTGCGCAAGATCGGCTGGCTGTCCATGAATCCGCACTGGGATGTATATTTTCAAACCGCCAGCAAGTTTTTGCTTTTTGCCGCTGGATTATCAGGCGTGGTGATCATTCTGTTTTACGTGATCCGTGCCTATAGGCAGAGGCGGCGCATTGAACTCTCTCTACGGGGAGTTCAGAGAATGGAAGCACCGGAAACGGAGCATTTGGATATGTCCGAAGCCAACTGATCCCAACAGTTGCATAAAAAAGACGGCAAAAAAGGTTATTGAGCCGCATGAACAATGAACGTATTGCATATTTGAGACTCGATCGAGCGATAGACCAACGGTGCGCTGTAGGATCGGACCGATTTTATGACATCTTTTTTCCCCAACGGCTTTTGCAACGATAGGGTGATCAAAAGGCCATTTAAATAAGAAAATCCTCGATGAGGAGATGCGAAATGATAAAATTAAAACGTAAATTTGAAGACTGGTTGAATATGCTTGCCACAGGCAAAGAAAGTACCGAAAAATCGATTGAAGAATCAGCAGCGGCGATTGAAGACAAAGGTGCTGTCCCTCCACCGCCAACGCCGGTCACCGAATCAATAAGTACCGATAAAAAGCTTGAAGTCATGGTGGTTGATGATGAACCGATTGTGGGCAAACGTCTCAAATCGGCTTTGACAAAGGACGGCTATAATGTGGAGGTGTTCGATGATCCCGTCGAAGCGGTCAATCGATTCGTTGAAAAGGAATTTGACGTGGTGGTCACGGATCTGCGGATGGGCCAGCTGAATGGTATCCAAATACTCGAACATGTGAAGGCAAAATCGGCCAAAACAAGAGTCATTTTCATTACCGGTTATGCCACGGTTGAAAAAACGCGTGAGGCACAGGTCAAAGGGGCGTTTGATTTTATTGCCAAGCCCTTTAAAATCAACGACCTTCGAATGCTAATTAAAAATGCTGCTTCATCTTAAAGATAGAGGCTGAACGAATTTATGAATACGGATACAGAGCCGATTGATCAGTTCAAGCTTGAGGCGCAACGCGCCTGGCAGGCGCTACCTCTCCTTTCGGTTCGAAGCGTCATCTCCCTCGGGTTTGCACTATGGTTTATTTTAAGTCTGGGTATCACCATCGCGTCGATTGTTATGTTAACCAAAATGGAGCGGAAACTCAATTTTATGGAGTCTGCCGCTAAGTATATATTCGAAGTCCAGCAAGCACGCCGTTTTGAAAAAAACTACTTCCTTTATGGCACCGACCTGGACAATGCCCAGCAAAAGATCCGCCTAGCTGACAATATTCTTGAAAATAATAGTGAGAAAATGGAGTCGGTTGTCGGTAAGCATCCCTTCGAGGAAATGGTCCGTCACATCAACATCTATGAAGAGCTGCTATCCAAGCTTCAAGAACAAGACAGGCAGCCGTCGCAAAATTCCACCTCTCAAATTAAACAGATAGAAAATGAGATCCGCAAACATGGGTCGGAAATGGTGGAGGCTGCAATCAATTTGCTGGCCAGGGAACGACAGTCCGTCAATGACATGCTGTATCTGACCAAGCGAGGCCCCATGCTGTTCCTGCTCTTCCTTCTGGGGCTAATGATTTATAGTGCGAACTTTATTGCCCGCCAAATGAACCGACCTTTGAAAGAACTGATGGATGCCACCCATCGCATTGCCGATGGGGATATCACGACACCCATTCGGCCGGTTCGTCGGTATCGCGATGAGTTCGCCGAGCTGGCAATCGCAATGAACACGATGATGCACCAGCTATCTCAACGACAAGAGCAGCTCATAAGCGCGCACAAGTTGAAGGCGGTGGGTACCTTAACTGCCGGGGTGGCCCATGAACTGAACAATCCCATCAATAACATCATGTTGACTGCCGCGGCGCTTCAGGAAGACTATTCTGAAATCGATGACGCGGAACGCCTGGATATGATCAACGATCTAGTTGAACAGGCGGAACGCTCGCGGAAAATCATCAGGAATCTGATAGAATTTGCACGCGAGCGAGACATCGATACCCACCTTTATCAGCTTGATGATATTCTGGAAGAGTCTCTCCAGCTCGTTGCCAATCAGCTCAAAGTATGCCAAGTGAAGGTGGAGCGCCGATTCGCCTCTAACTTGGCACCTGTCTCGGGAGACAAGCAGCAATTGGCTCAGGTGTTTTTAAACCTGGCCCTGAATGCCATTGATGCGATGCCCGATGGCGGGACCCTGACAATTGAAACGGATACCGTTAGCGAGGGCGGGTTTCTAAAAACTAGCGTTAGGGATACCGGTACCGGCATTGCCGATCATATCAAATCTCATATTTTTGATCCGTTTTTCACTTCAAAACCACAAGGAAAAGGTACCGGTCTGGGGCTATCCGTGTCGCTGGGTATTATTCGAAAACACGGGGGGGATATCCGAGTGGACAGTCAACTTGACGAGGGAACAACCATTTCCGTCCTGCTGCCGATGGCTAAAATTCCGGCCTAGATTTTTTACGAACGCGTGCGCTATCTATTCAATCTTTCACAGTGAAGATAGAGGTGCGCCGTAATTTTATTGCAGCGCAATAAAATTATTTCGAAAATAGCTTATCATATTCTATCCTAAAGCATCACAAAAAAGGGAGATAGCGGATCAGCACTGCTATCAATCTAAAATTACAGAAAAATTTGGCATCTCAACACGATGCTGTATTTTCGCGACCTGTGACTCTCATGGTATGAAAATTGCTTTTATCATCTGGTTGATTAAACGCAAATCCATAGGTAGGCGGCTTATTTTCTATTTTCCTTAAAATCGAAAAAACTTATTGCGGAGGGTCAGTTCGTTCAAACCCTTTGAAGATTTAAACATATCGACTATTTCTTGACTGGAGGCAGTTTATGGAAAAGGAGATTTACAGCTTATGTTTTATGTGTTCAGTTCGTTGCCCTATAAAGGTTTACGTTAAGGAAGGCCAAGTCAATTTTATCGAAGGCAATCCCCATGTGGCCGGCATGGAGGGCAGTCTGTGCCCTAGAGGATCCGCCGGGATCTCACTGCTTTATGACGGCGAAAGGGTCAAATCCCCGATGATCCGCGTGGGTGACCGAGGCGAAGGTCACTTCAGAAAAATTGGTTGGGATGAAGCCCTGGACTATGTGGCTGATAAGCTTAAACCCATTATTGAAAAACATGGAGGGCATAGCCTCGTTATTGGAGAGCGAACACAACTGGCCACCCATGCCACCAAGACCTTCTTGAAAGCGATCAAGTCGCCCAATCATTTTACTCACGACGCGCTTTGTAAAGGATCTGTGAATACGGCCTGCCGTTCTCTTTTCGGCTACGCGGACAGCCAAATGGGCATGGACGTCGGAAATACAAAACATCTCGTGCTTTATGGCCGCAATATTTTTGAATCGGTTCAAGTCAAAGAAGTTAACAACCTAATGAAAGCGATGGGAAACGGCGCTGAGCTAACATACATCGATCCAAGGGTCACCATAACAGCGACCAAGGCGCGACGCTACTGGATGATTCGTCCGGGAACTGATCTTGCGCTAAATTACGCTCTTATTCATGTGATACTTAAAGAGAGATTATACGATGCGGAATTTGTCAACCGGTGGGTAACGGGTTTGTCCGAACTTCGGGGTTTTGTGAGTCCCTATACTCCGGAATGGGCAGAAAAAGAAACAGGGATCGCCGCTGGAGCAATGATTGACCTGGCAAGGAGAATAAGCAAAGACAAGCCCAAGGTTATCTTCAGCTTCGGTTATCGAGGTGCAAACCATCCTGATGAAATATACTTCCGCCGTTCCATCATGATCCTCAACTCCCTTATGGGAAGTGTCGAGTCGGAAGGCGGGTTTTTTTTCAAAAAGGGCCCGGGGGAAGAGGGGGGTAAGCCTGCAAGGAAGCTTACGGAGCAAAAATTCCCGAAAATAAGCGTCCCCCGGTTTGACAAGGTGGGAACTCCTGATTTTCCCCTGGCGGATCCGAATCATGGTGTCGCTCAAATGTTGCCCAACGCTATCCTAAACGAAGACCCCTATCCCATAAAGGCCCTTATTGCCTTTCGCTTTGATCCCTTGATGTCCATACCCGATACCCATCTTACCAAAAAAGCATTGAAAAAATTGGACCTGATTGTGTCCATCGATACTAATTACAGTGATATTGCATCATATTCTGATGTTATCCTTCCGGAGTCCTGCTACCTTGAGCGTACGGATTGCATTCAACAGATGAATGGTCCTAAGCCCCAGATGTTTCTAAGGAGACAGGCCGTTCCTCCCCGCTATAACACCCGTGAGGGGGCAATGATACTTAAGCAGCTTGCAGATCGTATCGGTACAGGAAAATATTTTCCCTATGAAAACATGGAAGATCTTGTAAGCTGGCAACTTAAAGGAACCGGTTTTAAAATTGATGACTTCGATACCAAAGGATTTGTGGCATACGGAAAGAAAAAGATATTCTGGGATAGAAAAGACGGAATCAAATTTAAAACCCCATCAAAAAAGATCGAATTCAAATCCTCTCTTTTGGAGGACGCGGGATTTGAGTCATTTCCAAGCTATGCGCATGTGTCCTCACCACCCAAGGGTCAATTCCGACTTGTGGTCGGACGAAGTGCCATCCATACGCACGTATCCACCCAGAACAACCCTTACTTAAATGAAATTTGTTCGGAGAATACACTCTGGATCAATTCCGTGAAGGCACAGGAGCTTGGCTTCAACGACGGTGATTTGGTAGAAATAGCTTCTAAAGTCGGCAAAGGGACGCTCAAGGCTTACGTTAGCGAGCTTATCCATCCGGAAGCTGCTTTTATGCTTCATGGTTTTGGCCATGAGTCGAAGCAAGCGACCCGTTCTTATCAAAAAGGTGTCAGCGATGCACAGCTTCAGGAGAATATCTCGGATTTGATCGGTGGTAGCCCGGCGCTTCACGAAACCTTCGTCTCCGTTAAGCCGGCATAAATAAATCGATCTTTGCAAATTGCGCTCCGGCGGTTGAATACCAACGCAAAAAAAGTAAATATTAAGTTTTAACCATCGATGGAGAAATATAATGAGTAAATATTTTATGTTACAGGACCAGCAGAAATGTATCGGCTGTCATTCTTGTGAAATTGCCTGTAAGAGCAAAAAATCTTTGCCCGCAGGATCGAGGCCCTGTCAGGTCATCACTGTTGGGCCTAAATTCTTTAATGGAAGACCGCGGGCATCTTATATATTTATGCCGTGTTTCCACTGTGAAAATCCTTGGTGTGTAGCTGCCTGCCCCACAGGCGCCATGCAAAGAAGGCCTAAAGATGGAATCGTTTTTATCAATCATGATGTCTGTGTGGGCTGCAAGACATGTATTTCCGCATGCCCCTGGGGCGCACCGCAGTGGAACCCGGATATAGGCAAGGTTGTTAAATGTGACTACTGTATGGATCGTATCGACAAGGGGCTTCGTCCGGTATGTGTGACGGTATGCATGACACACTGCCTGAGCTTCGACGTTACAGAGAAAATGCCGCTGGTCAAGCGGGAGCGTTATGCCATGGCGATGGCCTCCACCAAAGGCACGTCGAGTCTGGAATAATAACCATGCGCTTTGCGCCGGTTGTATGTTGATTGGAATAATTGTTTGTGAAAGCCCTGTCTATTCAAGATAAGGAGTATAATCAATGGATGTAGCCGCAATAAACTTGATTTTGTCAAAGTTTCCGGAAGTCAAAGGCAATCTCATTGGAATTCTGCACGAGGTGCAGAATCATTTTCATTACCTGCCTGAAGGCGAGCTAAGGTACATATCCAAAAAAACTCAAATTCCCATCACTCAAATATACAGCATCATTAATTTTTATAACCGTTTCAGCCTTAAACCAAAGGGAAAGAACGAAATATGCGTATGCATGGGTACGGCCTGCCATGTTAAAGGTGCGGGAAAAGTCATGAATGAAATCCGTACAAAACTTAAAATCGGTAAAGGAGAGACAACGGATGATATGAATTTCTCTCTAGATGAAGTTCGATGCATTGGTGCCTGCAGTTTGGCTCCCGCAGTTGTTGTAAATGAAGACACCCATGGAATGGTTTCCCCTAAACAGGTTGCGACAATTTTAAGTAAATATAAAGATTGAGGGACTCGTAAAAAGTCGAACTCATACTGATTAAGGCCTAAACAATGACGAAACAAAAAAGCAAAGAAATCATCATCAGTATCTGTGCAGGCACCGGGGGCCTTGCTGCCGGAGGTAACAAGGTCATCGAAGCCTTTGAAGCTTCTTTTACGGAAAACAAACTTAGCGCCAAGTTTGAACCTAGAACCCATAAAGTTGGATGCCGCGGCTTCTGTGCAAAAGATGTTCTGGTGGATGTGTCGGTTGCCGGCAAGGCGGAAACATACCAGTTTGTTACTCCTGAAAAGGTCGATCGAATTGTTAAAGATCACATTATCGGGGGCGAACCGGTTAAAAAATGGCTGGTTCAGCAAGACTACCATGATTTCCACAGCAAACAACAAAAACTGGTACTGGCCAACTGCGGTAGGATTGATCCTGAATCAATTGACGAATATATCGCTATGGGAGGATACAAATCAGCTGCAAAGGCCCTTAAAATAGATCCCGATGATATCATCGATATTATAAAAAAATCCGGGTTAAGGGGGCGAGGGGGGGGCGGGTTCCCCACAGGAATCAAATGGGAAAGCTGTCGGCGGGCAGGCGGTAGCATTAAATATGTGATGTGTAATGCGGATGAAGGCGATCCGGGCGCTTTTATGGATCGTTCCATCATTGAGGGAAATCCCCATTCGGTTATTGAGGGGATGATTATCGGTGCGCATGCCATAGGCTCCGGCCAAGGCTATGTGTATATACGAGCGGAATATCCTCTAGCCGTCAATCGCCTTCGGCATGCACTTGATAAAGCAAGGGAAAATAATTTTCTGGGAGAAAATATTTTCGGTACCGATTTTGCTTTTGATATCAAGGTGGTCCTTGGCGCAGGAGCCTTTGTCTGTGGTGAATCAACGGCCCTTATGACATCTATTGAGGATAAAGCCGGAGAACCCAGACCCAAATATGTTCATACCACGGATCGAGGCCTCTGGGGTAAACCGAGCAATTTAAACAATGTAGAAACATGGGCCAATGTTCCCATGATCATTGAAAAAGGTGCCAAATGGTACAACAGCATAGGAAGTGAAAAAAGCAAAGGAACCAAGATTTTTTCCCTGGTGGGAAAGATAAACAACACCGGACTTGTGGAAGTCCCCATGGGCATCCCTTTAGAAGATATCATTTTTAAAATCGGCGGTGGTATACCCAAGAAAAAAGAATTTAAGGCCGTTCAAACAGGCGGTCCGTCAGGCGGTTGCATCCCGGCCAGTTATCTCGACATGCCGGTTGATTTTGAAAACCTTTCAAAAGCCGGTTCCATGATGGGTTCAGGCGGCATGATTGTCCTGGACGAAGATACCTGTATGGTGGATATGGCCAAATATTTTCTGGAATTTTGTATGGAAGAAGGATGTGGCCAATGTACACCCTGCAGGGAAGGCATTGTTCAAATGGTACGCCTTTTAACCGAAATTACTGAAGGAAAGGGATCCCCCGATCATATCAGTCTTTTAGAAGAACTTTCTTTTATGATCCAGGACGCATCCCTTTGTGCCCTTGGAACAAGTGCCCCGAATCCGGTTATTTCCACTCTACAATACTTTCGAGATGAATATGAGGCACATATAGAGGATAAAAAATGCCCCGCCGGTGTGTGTAAGGCGCTAACAACTTTTACGATAGATGCAGCGATATGTACCGGATGCACCGTGTGTGCGCGAAACTGTCCTGCTGGAGCCATAGACGGCGAAAAGAAAGAGCCGCATTTTATTAACCAGGGCAAGTGTGTAAAATGCCGTGTCTGTTTTGAGAAATGTAAATTCGGTGCTGTTTTGAAAGGATAAGGATAGGGAGAAAAACCCATGGCTACAATGATCAACCTCACAATCAATGGGGAAAAAATAGCGGCACCGGAAGGAACGACTGTTCTGGAAGCGGCCAAAAATGCAGGTATCTATATTCCCACGCTCTGTTATTACGAAGCACTAGAACCCGAAGGGACATGCAGGCTCTGCATAGCTGAAATGAGTGGTGCCATCAGACACTCTATTCGCATCAGCTGCCTCCAGGAAGTCAAAGAAGGGCTTATCGTCGAGACGGAAACAGAACGAATTCAAAGGAACCGGAGGCTTATTTTAGAGTTGCTTTTGGGACGCTCGCCATATTCTAAAGAACTCCTTGATCTGGCATCGAAATGTGGGGTTATGACCAGCCGTTTCCTTACCGGAGAAAATGATGACTGCATACGCTGCGGGCGATGTGTCCGTGTATGCAGGGATAAGATTGGCGCGCATGCACTTTGCTGGGTAAACCGGGGATACGAGCGAAAAGTAACCACTGATTTTGAGCGGCTTTCAGAATACTGCATCGGGTGTGGGTCCTGCGCTCAGGTTTGCCCCACAGGAGCAATCAAGATGGAAGACCGCGGAGATGAGAGAAAAATATCTACATGGGGGCAGGTATTGGCCAAATTTAAACTTGTAAAATGCAACAAGTGTGGTCGTCCTTTTGCCACTAAAAAATATTTGGATTGGATGAAACAAAGGGCATATAGACCTAAGGGACTCGAACTTGTGGACATTATTTGTCCTGAATGTGTCAGGAAAAAGGAACGACCGGCACCTGTTGCCACTCCATTAACCGGAGAGTTTTTTAGAACCTGGTAATGAAACAAATTTGTGGGATATAATGAATAAATTTTTAATGGAAAAATTGCTATGGACAAAATGATCAAGATAACTGTCAATGGCGAGGAGCATGAAGTCGAAAAAGACAATAGGCTTCTTTTGGTACTAATAGAAAAAGGTATTAAAATTCCACACCTTTGCTTTCATCGTGCCCTGGTCCCCGGCGCATCATGTAAACTCTGTGTGGTTGAAGTAAAGGAAAAGAATAAGCCTCCTAAAACCAGATTGTCATGTGCAATTAAAATCAGGGAAGGGATGGAGATAACCACGGAAAGCGCGATGGTGCATCAGCAAAGGAACAAAGCTATCGGTAATCTTTTAAAAATGGCTCCCCATGCTGAGATCATCCACCGAATTGGTGAACAGTTCGGGCTTACCACAGGGGGGAAACCTGATGGTTGTATTCGCTGCCGTCTGTGTGTCAGGATCTGCAAAGATATTATAGGGGCAAAGGCGCTCAATATGGTTAAAAGAGAAGGCATGATTTATGTGAGTCCTTCAGAAACCGGGAACTGCATTGGGTGCGGAACCTGTGCTAATATATGCCCGACCGGTGCTATTAGATTGGAAGATAAGGGAAGTGTAAGGAAAATATTGATAAGAGATGAAATTATTGGAACGCATCCTCTTGAACGATGTGAGATATGTGGAAGGCGGTTTGCGACCAGCAAGTTCTTAAAACATATACAAGTGCTTGAGAGGTCTCACCCCGATACAAAAGAACATCACAAGCTTTGTCCTACGTGTATCAAATTGAATGCAGTAAAAGACAGGAGTTTTCTTGCCCCTAAGCTCGGATAGACATATACCGGCAATTCTTTTTTTAGAGGGGGCATTTCATCTCCGAAAGAGGCTTTGTAACAGGAATCTTTAAAAATGATTCTCGAACTCAATGCTGATCTGCTGTTGGAAGGTCATTTTGGCATCATTGAGGGGAAACAAGCGGTCCGTCGATTTATCAGTTCTTATATGGATAGTTGAGCGCGGCTGCGGGGTTAGTCCTTCAACATTCAACCTATTGCCTGCAAATGACCAGCGCCTGGGGACTCGGAGATGCGGTCTTCAATTTACACCGGACCGGCATCATACTGATTTATAATCGCTGGCGGTTTTTTCAAAAGGCGGCTCTATTTCGAAATGATGCTCCCCTTGTGCGCCTTGGAGCCGACGCAATGCTTTTTCAACAATGCGCTCAGGTAATTCATAGACATCCACAAACTTGCCGATTCCGGTGGGCATGGCCAAGGTCAGGCGCCCCCCTAAGTGCTCCCTAAACTCTTCTAAGCCATTTAACAGGATTAAGCGCCCGGCTGGATCCCTTTGCTTCAAGCCGGGATGCCACAAAACCAGGCCGCACGCCCGCATGGTTCCCAGCATTTCTTCGGCCAGATCCATGGGTATCATATCCATCAACGCTGCACAGTATATGTCAAGGGCCATGCCGATAGCCACAGCTTCACCGTGTCGAACCGAATTGCGGGTCATAACTTCGAGCTTATGGGCCGACCAATGGCCAAAATCCAATGGCCGCGATGATCCTTTTTCAAATGGATCGCCGCCGCCGATGTGCTCAAGATGCAGTCTGGAGCTCTTCAGAACGATATGCTCCAGCACGGGCCAATGATTTTCCCTGATCTTATCTGCATTGGCTTTGATGTGCTGGTAAAGGTCTTTATCTTTAATAAACGCAACTTTCAGCGCTTCGGCGATACCGGATAGGATGTCTCTGCGACTCAGCGTTCTTAGAAAGCGGTAGTCTACGATGACGGCATCGGGCGGATAAAAGCAACCGAACAAATTTTTGGCGCCGTTGTGATTGATCCCGTTCTTAATGCCAACCCCCGAGTCATCCTGGGAGAGCAAGGTAGTGGGCACCTTGATCTGGCGAATACCCCTGTGGAAGATAGACGCCGCAAAACTAACGGCATCCAAAACGGCGCCGCCGCCAATGATCATCACATAGGAATGCCGGCAAAGGCCGGCATCCACCATGTGCTGTGCAATGTTGGTGATGGTCTCCCAACCCTTTTTGATATCCTCCCCTCCAGCAATGATCTCAATTGGTGAAACCAGTTTTAGGGTGTCGGGATGGGTTTCCGCCCAATCCTGCACTTGACGGGTAAGCTTTGGAAAAGCATCGGCCACTTTATCATCGATAAAGAGCATGACCTTGGATCTGTTTTCCCCCAAAAGCCGGGTCAAAGTCGTATCTTCGGCATCAAAAAGCCCACGTGTATAGACGACATCATATGCATATTCAACCTTGAAAGATTGTCTTACGATCATACATGTCCTTCCTTCAATCAGCGTTATTCATTACTGCATAAACGGCCCGGGATACAAATTGCAACTCCGCACTGACCGATGCGCTGGCATCCTGGTATTTATGCGGCAACACGGCGTATGTGTAGGTTTCCGTCTCAAGGTGGGTGGTGCTCTGCAGGGCTTGGCGAAAAAAGTTTTGATTTAATGGTTCGGCTGTTGAACGCAGGTTGGTGTGACGCGACTGATAATGGAGCGGTACATGAAAATGAATCCGCCAATGCCCTTCTGGCTGAGCGGCCAGCGCTTCAGAAAGATCCGCATAGTGCAGCAACGTATCTTTGGAGTCCTTTACGCGGGTTTGATGTAAATAAATCCCATCGTCAAAAGCTTTTAAATCAGCCAGATCGCGATCCGTGGGTTCTTCAACCTCCAACGCTGCGCTGATCTGAATTTTGGGAACATGGATCCCGGCCTGCTTCAGCCGCTTTAGAGCGGTCACCGGGTCTTCAAACTGTAAAGCACAATGACAGACATCCAGGCAGACCCCTAGATAGCGATCCACCAGCGAACGGTTGAGCGTTCTGAGCTGTTCGAAAAAATCGATACATTCATCAATCCGCTCCAGGAAACAATCCGGTTCGGGCTCCAGCGCCAGACGGATCAGCCGTCCGGTTTGGGACTCCAGTTTTTCCAGGGCCGCTGCGGCAGCCACCAAATTTTCCCGGGACTGTGGCGGACAATCTTTCCCATATGCAACCGGGACGGTGCTGATGGACCCGTCCACCCCCTCGGGTAATAATTGTGACAGGATATGGGCCACATTGATGGTATACGCCAGTCGCTCGGATGAAGACCAGTCCGGTAGATATACATTGTATTTGACGGGTCGGGTATGAAAATCACCGAATGGAAACGCATTCATGGTGAAGGCATATAGACCCTGTGCCCGGAGTTGACGGTGCAATCGTTGGGGATGGAGCCGAAATTCCTGCGCGGCCTTGGCAGCCAACCAGAGTCCGACCCCCATATCGGCATCCGGACATACCGCGGATTTAACACGTGAACATTTCTGCTCGACATGATCTGAAACAGCGGCAGCCGATTCCCCGGGATAAATGTTCAGACAGTAGGCGATATGGGTGTTTCCAATCTGCATCACTATTCCTAAATGGTGGATTCGCGTGGTTTAATCGGATATACACCATCGCGAAGAAGCGGCAAAGAAAAACTTGAATATTGCCAAACTTCGTCGCTTTCTGTTACTCAATCGGTGCAAAGGAATCGATATATTCGTTCTTGAGAAGTTGAAATTGATAACACCAACCGGAGTCTCATAGATTATGACGAATTATGCCAAGGCCAAAGTGATGCGGCTTGCAGACTTGCCCTCGACTTGTCCACCCAAACACAGCCATACGGATGCTTTTACCCTGATCGGGGAAGATACCGGCGCCCGCCATTTTGTCATGTTCAATGTTGAAATACACCCGGGTGGCGAAGCCGAACTGGACATCCACCCGGGCCGCGAGCACAGCTATTTTGTCTTGTCGGGCATTGGCGACGCGGTGGTGGACGGCGAAAAATTCTTGCTTCAACCCGGTGACTGCCTTTGGATACCGCCCGGATCGGAACATGGTGTCAAACCTGTGGGGGGTCAAACCCTGCGCTTTATAGTGGTCACCTCGCCACCGCCATGGATTGATGTAAAATCTACGGGTAATTGCAATCGCTGAATCAAGCAACCCTATCGGGCACTATTGTTGTTGCGTCGGTATCCGAAATGGGATCATATGTCCATGTTGTTCAATTTTGCCAGGATCCGATAGAGGCCTTGGGTACCCAGGTTTTCATATCCCTGGGCCATGGCTGCGGTATAAAACTGGTGGGCCAACGCCAGGCCGGGCAGAGTAAGGTTCATGCGCCGGGCTTCCGCCAGGGCGATGCCCATATCTTTAACAAAATGTTTGATGAAAAAACCGGGGTCATAATCTTTTTTGGCGATGCGACGCCCCATGTTGTTAATAGACCAGGAGCTTGCCGCCCCTTTGCCGATGACATCAATGACTTCGTCAAGGTTCATTCCGACTTTTTGAGCGTAGAGCAGCGATTCCACCGTACCGAGCATGGTGCCGGCAATGAGGATTTGATTACACATCTTGGTGTGTTGACCCGATCCGGCCGGGCCCATCAAGGCGATGTTTTCACCCATGAGTTCAAATAGGGGCAACACACGTTTAAAAACTGCTTCATCGCCACCCGCCATGATGGCCAGTGTGGCATTGCGGGCGCCGATATCGCCACCGGAAACGGGCGCATCCAGGCAGGCGACGCCACTTCGTTTGGCCGCTTGATCAACGGTGCGTGCCAGATCCGGACTGGACGTGGTCATGTCCACCAGCACGGCACCGGATTTCAATGCAGCCAGTAAACCTGTTTCACTCAGCAGTACCTGTTCGACATCGGATGGGAATCCCACCATGGAAAAGACCACATCGCTCTCCTGGGCGACTTCTTGAGGCGTTGCGCACCACTGGGCTCCCTCGGCCACCAAGTTATCTGCTTTGCTTTGAGTGCGGTTATGCACGCTCAGTCGGTGACCCGCAGCCAACAAGTGGCCGCACATGGCATTTCCCATGACGCCGGTGCCGATCCAGCCAATCTTCATTTTACTCATGAGGATTTCCCTTCTTTTGGGCCGTTATGGTAAGATGGGGCGAATGAATTGAAGATATAATATAGGCGTCTCCGGCATAAAATGCAAGAATTGCCGGAGACACCATTGCCCTTAGACCGGCCAAAGACAAGGAAGATTTGAGCATTTAGGTGTTCTCCATGAGCTTCATGAACCATTTGCGTGTGGATTGCTATAGCGGTTACCGGGGCGAAGAGACGCCGCTGCGATTTTGGTTGGACGCGCGCTGTGTGACAGTGCTAAAAGTGTTGGATCGCTGGCTGGCGCCGGATCATCGTTATTTTAAACTTTTGGGGGATGACCATGGCGCGTACATCCTGCGTCACGATCCCTATGCTGATGTTTGGGAAATGATTTTCTTCAAACAAGTACAGCCACCTATGTTGTGATGTTGTATAAGCCATCTCAATTAAATGATATCGATGCCGTCTCAGAGATTTCCTCTACCGCCGGAACCATCAGGCGCTGGTGCGCGCGCAACATGGCAAAATCGACCTCTGGGTTGCAATGCCTCAACAACCACATGGGAATATCAAACTTATCACGACACAGGGTCCAGTAGTTGTCTCCTTGTTCAATACGATAGGGTTGCAGTGCATTGATGCGGTAGACGGCAAAAAAATCTTCCTGCAGGCGTTTGTGGTATTCGTAACGCTCTTGTTCAAACGCTTGGGCACTGATTTGGTCCAAAGGTATTTTAACCTTTTGATGCAGATGCAGGGTTCGGCCATAGGCCAATTGGTTCAAACGGCGGATGCGCCAGGTAGGTACGCGGGCCCACTCCGCATAATGGCCCAATGTTTCTTCCACTTCCACTTGGATAATTCCTACCGGTTGACCCTGGTGAGCAATCGTCTGCATGATGCTCACTTCGGCTGTCATGGCTCCAGGGTCAGGAATTTGACCGCTTGGTTCGCTAATGGTCGGTATGGCGGCTTCCTTCCGGGGTGTGGTTGGCAATACGGAAGCCAAAAGGGGAGTCGGATAAACCTCGGGCTCCGGTTCGATGGGGATGGCCGATGGTGTCGTGGGGACAGGTTGGTCGTTTGATGCCAGCAAAATTGGGGGTTGGTCAACAACCGGGGGTTGTATTGGAACCGGTGGCGATTCACCGGAGTGCGGTATGCGGAGCGTCTGGTGTGGGTAGATGGTAGCGCGACGGCTTAAATTGTTGGCCAGGATGAGCGCTTTAAGCTTGATCCCATGGCGGCGGGCAATCTTGCCTGCCGTGTCCCCGCGCTGAACCGTATAAAAATTACTGGGTTTTTGCTTGGATTTGTAGAGCGCCGTTGGAACGGTGGCCGATACCGCACCAATGCCATGGGCCGATGCCGGGATACGCAAGGTATAGCCTTTGGGGACATATTTCTGCCCCTCATAAACGGGTTTACGCAAGGCCGGATTGTGGCTTTTAAGTCGTTCCGGCGACAGGTGAAAATAGGCACACAAATCTTCGAATAGGACATAGCCTTCGATTGGCACTCTTTTGGTGAGACTCGGGCGATCCAGGACAAGATTTCCGAAATAGGCAACATAATTGTCGGCCACTTCACGGGCGGCCAAAAATTCAGCATAAAAATTGCGCGAAGCAAATTTAAAAGTGCGACTGCGGTAGGATTTAAAGATCTCAGGATAACGGCCATGCTTTCGCTTAGCCCTGCTCATGCCGGTGGCGCCATGATTATAGGCTGTAATGGCCAACGGCCAGGATCCCAGTTTTTTGTAGTTGTCTTTGAGCAGTTGGGCTGCTGCGTGAGAGGCGCGAATGGGATCTCGGCGTTCATCCAAAACATAACCGACCTTCATGAACCGTTTGCCTGTGGAGCGTGTAAATTGCCAGATGCCGGCCGCACCAAATTTAGAATAGGCTTTGACGTTAAATGAGGATTCCACATGGGGCAGGAACGCCAAATCTTCCGGCAGACCATGGGATTTGAAAATATCTCGAATTTCATCAATGTAGGCACCGGACTGAATTAATCCTTGGGCGAATCGGTCATTTTGACCGATCTGGCAACGGATATTCTTGCGGGCACGACGATAGGTTTCGGCTGTTGCCTGGGAACCGAAAAGCTTGGCTACCTGCCGGCAATTGGCATTTTTGATATCGGGATTGCGAGCCAACCGTTTTAAAAGGCCCTGATAGCGCATTTTAGCTCGTTTCATGCGTTTTCGATTGGTTTTACGCGCTCCAGGGGCGTCATGAGGCACTAAATCAATGGTTTCATATATAATATTGAGATTGATACTATCGTGCACAATGGCCTGGGTTGTGTCAAATTCTGTGTATACCCTTTTCCAAAAAGTGACATTGGGTTCAATGACATCAAATTGTGGAAATGGATTGCCCCATGCCAGCGTTGTTGCGCTCCAAATCAGAGTAAACCAAACGAGTGGCCCAATTGTTTTTTTAATCGGTATACGGATCACAGCGATCCCTCCCCGCAAGTCGTCGATTTTTATTTTCAAACAATACCGGCAAGTTAAGCAAGGAATGTACCATTGCCCTTGGAATCCGGATTCTGTTTAAAGTTTAAGGGTTAGCGCTTCTTTGGATTTGACTTGGGCAGCCATTTAGAAGACAGGTGTCAAATTCAGGACACGAGCATGTCAAATATTGTCGAGGTGGCTAGTGTTGTGTCCCGGCAGTCACTTACAAAACAGGCATGGCAAATGCGTGACGTTCTATTAATGATACATCCACCACAAGGCCGACTGTTGACTCTGACCGCACAAGCCCATACATTCAAAAGTACCTGGGTTGTATTCGGCATAAGGCTCAACAAGAAAAGCAAAAGGCCCCACACCATGAAGATCGAAACCCATCACATACCCTCCCGGGGCACCACCCTGAATTATCATAAAGAGGTCGGTTTTTTCACAACGCTAAAAAAAATGGTTGAAAAAGGCGAGTGCCGCTTTAATGTACCTCTGGTCATAGATCTTGAGATGATACCCGCTCGGGATGTAATTGAAGTCACAGGCAGTCTGAGTACTGTTGCACGATTGACCTGCAGCCGCTGTCTTGCTGAATATGATCTGCCGTTGAACCATCGATTTCAATTAATGTATTCCCAAAGGATTCCAAAATCGTTGCAGGCGGATGAGGACCAGAGCGTTGAGTTGACGGCCGAGCAGATGGGGGTGATTTATTATAAGGGTGAAATAATTGATTTCACGGAAGCGGTTCAGGAGCAAGTGGTGTTGGCGCTGCCCTACAAACCCTTGTGTAAAAAGAACTGCAAGGGTCTGTGTGTGCGATGCGGCATTGATTTAAACCACCACACATGCCAGTGTGACAGGCAATCAGCATCAAGCCCGTTTGATGATTTAAAATATCTCAAGCTGCCCAAATCCTGATGCATTAAACATCAGGACCTATGGGTGGGGTCCCACTTTTTCGACACCGGTGACCCATGCAGCGGCTGAGACGCCTCATCGGCAATTTAAATGATAGGGTAGGCTGTCTTTCACAATTGGCAGGATGTTCGACCTTGCTGTTTGCAAATCCATAAAAGGAGTGCCTCATGGTTCGCAGATTAATCAGCGTTGGTCTTATCCTTGTTTGGGTATTGGCCTGCAGATCAGGTGATATCTCTGTCAACGTCATATATGATAACGTTGCCGGCGTTACTGTTGAAGATGTCGTTATATTTGAACAAAATGTTGTCGGAGGCGTCGAGTTCATCCAATACAACACGGACGGTACCTACACCGTGAAATTGACGATTAATAAAGGCTTTAGCAATGCAGTGACCGAATTTTCAGAGTTTCAGGTGGTGGATAATCCAAAACAGAAGGGTCGCAAAGCCATTGAAATCCGCATCACGCGTCAAGGTGGCCGATTGTTGACGGATGGCGACACCGTACGAGGGAAGGCATCCTCTGACACGATGATGAATAGTTTGCAAAAGGAGCTGGAAGCAGGCTTGGGTTTCATTATCGAACAGATAGAAAGGTTTCGCCAGGATGCCCGAAAGATTCCTCAAAGCGATGCCTATAAGGAATTGAAACGTTCGATGGAAGCGTTGGCTGGTGAGATTCGTCGTTCAGAAGAAGAGGCGCGCGAAAGAATTAAGCGTGAATGGATGCCGAAGCTGGAGCGTCAGCTAGAAGCGCTTCGCAAACACTTGCGTCAATTGGGGCGTGAAAAGGAGTTGGCGCCTATTGAAGAAAGGATTGAAAGAATCAGACGCATTTAGTTCTTCTTTTTTTTGCTGAGCAGGGTCTGGTAGTACTGGGTTAGGCGACTAAACAATTCTGAGTTGCCGCCTTGGTCGGGGTGGTGTTTGAGGGCCAACCGGCGATAGAGACGCGACAGCGCCTTGCGGCTTAGTTGATTGAGTTCTTTCCAGCAAAGACCGAAGAGTGCCTCCGCCTCTTTAATTTTCATTTGTACTTTGCGTGGCGGGGCATACGCACGGTGGCGATTGATGAAATCTTGAAAATAGTGCTGCCAACCGCTGTCCGGTGATCGCTGCACGTCGAAGTACATGATGGCATATTTGATAAGATAGTGGTGGAGATTTTCCTCCCTTGGCGCACCAGCCCAAAATTTTCGGTCTTGGTCAAGTTGGCAAAGACCGGTTAAGAAATACTGGTCAAGTTGGTCCAACACGCTTTGATCGCTTGTTGCATCAGGCAAAAAGTGTTGTAGATTAAAGATTGCAGCGACGTAGAGCGGTACCTCGCGGTGTTTGAGTATGCGCTCCTCTTTTAGAAAGTACTGCTCTATCTCATCTCTGGACTTGTTCATCACTGGGCGGAATATGCTTTCAGGCTGGCGATGGATTTGTTGTCGCATTCTGGCCCCAAAGCGCAAAAAGTGGAATCGTCTTTTATCAAACAAATGGACAGATCTGTCCGGGGTCTGGGTTTGATCGGTCGTTTTACGAATCCTGCCCTGATACCTGCGATCGAAACCAGTTATGACGCGCTGAACCTCTGGAAGGAGAAAATCGAAAAAGATGGTATCCAATGCATCTTGGTCTATGTCGACCCCCTTTTTTTTCAAAGTGTCGATGATGTCGGGTTCGTAATAGTAACTCTTACCGCCGGGGTAGGAGATATAGCGTTCAGGGGCCGTACCCAAGTCATATAAGTTGCGGCTTTTAAAGCATCCTTCGCTTTCGAAAGAATCACGGATATAATAGTGTATGCGATCGTGAATTCGTTCTCTGGCCAAATACATAAGACACCTGCTTATTAAAAGACGGTTTTACGTGGCTAACCTGCTGATCATTAATATCATAAAACCCCGGACATCCGAAGGCAACCTCATAAAAATACGGATCTCCGGTTACACATGCAAGAAATCAGCTTCTTTAAGCCTTGTTTTGGTTATAGTCCGTAAAAATAAGTGTTCTGGCTTACGATGGGATCTATAGGCCAAGTTCGTGTTAGCCTGCGCAGTTGATTGGAGGGGGTCCCTATGTTAGTTATACTGTAATAAACCACATTAATTAGAAATAATAAATTAGAAATGAACAACTATTTAATCAATGTAATCACAAAAATAAAAAAAATATGACTTGACAAAACGATTGCAATAAAATATCTGGTACAAGACTTAAAATATTAAAGGGTGCGTTTTAACTCAGTCCGCTCTTAAAAGGGCGGGCCACCGCCAATCGGCCAATGTCATTCAAGGTCCGAAACAGTTCCCGCGGCCGGGGCTGTTTCGGATGAATGACTGGGGTAAGGCACCTCGCTGCCCAAATTTTGTGACCCGTCTTTGGTATCCGGTATTTCCAATCGCAATCTATATATATGACAGATGCCTTTTATAAAAACCCAAGACGACTGCAGCATTTACTACGAACTCATTGGTGACGGACCCCATAAACCCACCATCACTTTTATCAATGGCACCTTGCAAACCACTGTCTATTGGAAGTGGGTGTGCAAAGCATTCTCCACCCACTATCGCTTGTTGATCTATGACTGTCGTGGACAAGGGGAGAGTAGCCTTGGCCAGACGCCGTTGTCCCTCAAATTACATGCACAAGACCTTAAGACATTGCTGGATGGTCTAGAGATCGAAAAAACAGCTCTGATCGGCATCAGTCATGGGGCCAGAGTGGCATTTGCCTTGGCTGATCAACGACCGGATCTGATTTCGCGCATGGTGTTATGCAGTGTCTCCACCCAGGCACCTTTTCGTGCCAAGATGATTGTGCGTTCGTGGTATGAAATACTGCAACGGCACAGTTTGGATGCAATGGTTTGGGCGGCAGCGCCGCTTGTTTTTGGCACTCGCTTTATGCATGAGAACGCTAAGGTGCTAGAGCGTATTGTGAATACCATTGTGCGGCGAAATAAAACAGGCGCCCTTCGGGCGCAATTAGAGGCCATGCAGCATTATCCGCCTTTGGCGCGGAGTCTGCACCAAACGCCCTTTTTGGTGTTGGTGATCACTGGTGAAGATGATCCATTGGTTACCCAGGAGGGCGCATCTGAAATTGCGCGTATTTGCGGCGGCCGTTACGAAATACTTAAAGGGGTTGGGCACTCCATACCGGCAGAAGCACCGAAGCTTTTTGTTCGCTTGGTTTTAGATTTTTTAAGCGCTTAGATCAGATTTAACTACGATTGATGTTAACAAAAGGCCGTAAACCGTCATAATAAAGAGCCTCCCACCAACTCGTTTCAGATAGATGGGCGATTTGTTCTACTGATAGAGAGCCTCCAATTTGGTTTCCATGTCGCTTCCCATACGAAAGCAAGGGGTTATATCCTATAGTATTTATTCAGTGGTTTTTTACCTCAGACGATGCTTTGAATCGGGCAACTGATAAATATTGTTAATATTTTTAGGGGAAACCAGCGATCTTTTGTTTGACAACCCAGCGATCTTTTTCTATAGTCAATCCCGAAGAATAGATATTCAAAAGTCCGTTTGTTGTTCGCAGACAGAAATTTTGAGAGGGGCAAAATTTTATGCGAAGCTGTAAATGGAATGATGGCACGATTTCTAAAGTTAGTTCAAGACCGACCGATACAAAGATGTTAGCGCAAAGCCGATTCGGATTTGCCGGGTCGGAAAAGAAATGTGAGCCAACTTACTATCGTGTACAAAAACATTCCAGGATTTGTTGTCGTTTCTTATGCATTACAAGGAGACCTTCAATATGAAAGCAAGCTTGACTCTTTTTACAGTGATTGCAGCGTTACTCATGGCCACCCCTACATTGGCAACCAACCGCATTCTTTATATCGATTCTTACCATGCCGGGTTCCCGTGGAGTGACGGCATCACCGAGGCGATTCAGAAGACATTGGACGGCAAGGATGTGGACTTAAAGATCCATCGCATGGACACCAAGCGCAACCCGGATGAAAAATATAAGATAAAGGCGGCTGCTGTTGCCAAATCAGTTATTGATAATTATCGGCCTGACATTGTCATTGCATCGGATGACAATGCCTCCAAATATCTCATCATGAAGTATTACAAAGACTCGAGACTGCCTTTCGTCTTTTGCGGCGTTAATTATAATGCCGATGCCTATGGATTTCCATATCGTAATGTCACCGGCATGGTTGAGGTGGCGCCGGTGATAAAACTGATCTATTCCCTCAAGCACTTCACCCGCATCGTCTCCGTTGGTTATTTGGCCCAAGACACGCTGACGGAACGCAAGGACGGTGCCTACACCAAGCGAGATGTCCGCGAAAACTATATTGAGCGTTATGTAAAAACTTTTGAAGAGTGGAAACGAGAATTTCTCAAACTCCAGGACGAAGTTGATGTGCTGATCGTTGGAAATAATGGCGGTATCAAGGGATGGGACGAAAAGGAGGCCCAGCGGTTTGCCGAGAACAACACAAAACATCCTACCGGCTGCCTGCTGGACTGGCTAACGCCTTTTTCCTTCCTTGGCGCCACGAGACTTGCCAGCGAGCAGGGCGCATATGCCGCGAACACGGCATTGAAGATATTAAGTGGGACACCGGTTGAAGATATTCCCATTGTTCGCAATACCCAGGCGGATATCATCATCAATATGAGGATCGCCAAAAAATTGGGACTGAAGGTGCCCAATAGTTTTCGCAAAATAGCCGCTAAAATTATTGAGTAACAGCAGTTGATTAAAGAAAAAGTTCGGATGGATGTTTCTCCATATTCCATTGCCTGAGGACGACACATGGCTTTAACAGTGCATCAGTGCAGTTAAAAGGAGGATTCGGACGGTTTTACATGAATCCCAATTAAATAATCGACAGGAGCAGAAGTCTGCCCGGTAAGCCCATTTTTCAAAATCGTACAGGAGGCTTGGTACAATGTTGAGTAAGATAAGAAATCTCGGATTGCGGCCCAAGTTGGCTTTTCTAGTTCTGGTTGCCGTCTCGGTGGTCATTTTGGCCTCTATCTTGTGGATCGGGGTCAGCGCAAGGCGATTGGCCCTGACTGAAGCTAAGGAAAAGGCTGTTGAGGTGGCCAACCACTGGGGTGCAGTGGTTCAGGCTGAGATTCAGACCGCCATGGACGCAGCGCGAACCATTGCCCAGGCCGTTGAAGGCATGAAGGCTCGTGGCGTACCGCCACGGGATATGATTGATGGTATCTTAAAAAACGTGCTCGAACAATATCCCACATTCCTTGCGGTTTGGACCTGCTGGGAACCCAATGCGTTGGATGGAAAAGACTTTGAGTACATCAACGCCATTGGGCATGACGAAACGGGGCGCTATATTGTCAACTGGAACCGACTTCACGGCGATGTTGACGTTGAAGCCCTTCAGGATTATGAGGTTGAAGGTGCCGGTGACTACTACCAGGTTCCCTTTTATTCCGGTAAAGAAACCGTGTTTGACCCTGTACCCTATGAGATGGATGATGGACAGAAGAGACTGAAAACCATCCTGGCCGTGCCGATTAAGTTCAATGACGAAGTGGTCGGCGTTGTCGGCATTGATATACCCCTCCAGCCGTTTTTTGAACCCATTATTAAGCGCGTTAAATTTTTCGGTGTCGGCTACGGTTTCTTGATGTCCAACAATGGCGTACAGACCGCACATCCAACCAAGTGGTCAAATGTCGGCAAACCCCTATCTTACTTTAAATGGGACCCGCAGATTGGAGAGGCAATAGGAGCGGGTCGAGCGACGACAACCTATAAAGTATCACGGACCACCGGAAGGAAAACTTTTTACGCCTTTTCACCGGTTCAGATTGGTTATGCCGATAAAAAATGGAGCCTGGCAACCAACATCCCGGAGGATGTGATTACCCAACGCGCCCGCGAAATTTTCTATCAGTCAGTAGTTGTGGCCGTGGTCGGCATTGTCATACTGGGCGTGGTGCTATGGTTTGTAGCCGGTACCATTACCAAGCCTGTTTTAAATATTGCCAGCACCATTCGTCAGGTCGCCCGTGAAAAAGACCTTACCCTGGATGTGGCAGTTGCTTCACGCGATGAACTGGGTGTTATGGGACGCGAGTTCAACAACATGATGAAGGCTTTACGGGATTCATTCATCATGGTGGATGATGCCGCCAAACATGTGAACAGCCAATCTGCAGACGTGAGTCGACGCGCTGCAGCCAACCGGGACCGTGCTGAGCAGGAAAAACAACAGATGGCCCTCATTGAGTCCACTGTGGGACAGATGGGCGAAACCGCGGGTGAGGTTCAAAAGGCATCGCAAGGGCAAGCCAAGGGCGCCAACGACTCCTTGCGCAGTACCGAATCATTGATCGAGGGTATGAAACAGGTAAGCCAGGCTGCCAGCGAACAGATCCAGGAAGCGAGCGTAGCCACCGAGCGTGTGAGCGCCATGGGTGAAACCGGTGCGAAAGTAACCTCGATTGCCCAGAACCAGGCACAACAGGTGGGCCGGGTGACCGACGCGATGCGCGCCATCGCCAAGTCGGTGGATGAGATGACACGGGCCGCCAACCGAGCCACCGAGCAAGGCCGCACCGTGTTGCAAGCTGCTGAAGAGGGTCAGGAAACAGTTAACGCAACGGTTGCCGGTATGCAGGCCATTAAAGACTCCTCCTCTCAAATTTCTGAAATCATCAGCGTGATCACCGACATTGCCGAGCAAACCAACTTGCTGGCCTTGAATGCTGCCATCGAAGCGGCCCGTGCCGGTGTTCACGGCAAAGGTTTTGCCGTGGTTGCCGATGAAGTAGGAAAACTGGCACAGCGTTCTTCAGAGGCCGCTAAAGAGATCACCCAGTTGATTAAAGACTCAACCAATAAGGTAGAAGAGGGAACCCGTCTTACCGATCGCTCCCAGGAAGCATTACGTAAAATTGCCCAGGGTGGCGAGATCAACATGTTGGCCATTGAAGAGATAGGGCGCAGTTCGGAACTGTTGGCCGATAACAGCCGCGAAGTAAATAATTTGGTTGAAGACTTGAACCGACTGGCCCAAGAAATTGCTGGATTAGCAGGCCAACAGGGTGAAAGGCGCGAAGCCGCACAAAAAGCGCTGGCCTTGCTGGTGGATAAAGCCAATGCCATTTCCGATCAGGTGGCCCAAGCGACAGAAAGTGCCAATGCAGTGGGTACGGAGATGCGGGCGATTGCGAATTTGTCTGACAACATGCAGGAGATGACTGAAACACAAGCGGGACGCTCTCAGCGGTTGCGTGAAGTTACAACCGAGTCTGCAACCCGCGCAGAACAAACCGCTGAAGGCGCCGGCGAAGTTGTGGGCATTACCTTGGAAATGCAGCGTCTGGCTTCAAACCTTACCCGGCAAGTGGCGCAATTTAAGGTTCAAAAATCGCGCTCGGATGTATCCGTTGCGTAAGACAAACCGGATATGGGCGTCAACTTTTAAGTTCCCAACGGGGCAATGTGTTTTGGCACCTGTATGACCAACACCTGCCCCTATTTTTTGGGGCAGGCAGCCCACCTTGGAATATTGAGTGAAACCCTATAGCCAAGCTTGATTGGGTGGAGATAAAGTGGCTACGCTTGAAAAAGAAGACAGCATCCAGTTGGTCGGCTTTCATGTTGGTCAGAAGCTATATGGTATTGATATCTTGGCCATCCAAGAGATCTTGCGTGAACCCGAGGTCGAAAAGATATCTCAAGGGTTTGATTATATTGAAGGTATTGTCAACCTGCGTGGGGCCTCAATTCCGGTGATTAACTTGAGGCACCGCTTGGGGGATTCAACTCAAGCCGGCCCCGAAGATAATACATGGGTTATGATTGCCAATATCGGTGGAATCGCAGTTGGTTTTATGGTCGATAAGGTCACCCGAATAATCAAAATCAATTCGGATATGATACTACCTGCACCTGATCTTATTCTTGAAGGGTTGCACAACCCTTATATTCGGGGGATATGTACAACAGATTTGGGTATGCTCGTCGTGTTGGATTTTGGGGGGATATTGGCCGCAGATGAAATCAATGAACTCAAACAAATAGACGTTCGTCAGGTTTCGGGCGCTCGTCACACATAGCAGCCCATTATCACAGTCGATATGCCGGTAGCTGCTACAGCTGCTGATGAAGAAATTTTCCGTTTCATACATACGCAGATGGTTGGTACTGCTTTTAGTTTTGGTGATTTTAACCACGCTTGCCACTTACCTACTAACCTACGCCGAGATTATCCGAACCCTGTCGAGCCACATGGCTGCCAGCAGTAAGGCAGGTTCTCTTTCCGCTATAAGCAATGATGCCCCATTGGCGGGTTTAAGAATCCGGTTGCTGATGTTGCTCTCCGGGAGCGCCCTGGTCATCTGTGCGCTGGGCTATCTTTGGATGGGTTTAGTCGCACGACGACTGAATCGGCCCTTGCGCATTATATCGAAGGCCCTTTCTCGATTGGCACACGGTAAACTAAATGAAACTGTCGCCATTGATGCACCCGATGAATTTGCAAAGATCGGGTCAGGCATCAATGAGTTGGCTGCCAATTTACAAGAGCTGTTGCTCTATATCTGGAAACAATCGGGGCAGTGTCTTGAGCAAATCAAGCGGCTTGAGCAAGAGGCCAAAGCCGAAAATAACGCTCTACACAATGCGATATTGTTGGAACACATCCAGGAGCTTTATGCCGCATTGGATGATCTACGCGACATGGCCAAGGCATATGTATTTTATGATGTTCATCTTGCGGGAGACCAGACCCTGGCCAATACAGAGCCGGGGCATTTCCCCCCACCTGTCAACACCAGGAGGGCGTGATGGATAACCCCATTGTGCAGGTAATTGCCTCTATTCCTGTATTGTACTCGATACTGCTTTTGGTGCTGCTGGTACTGGCCATGTATTGGGCGCGCCATCCCTTTCACAGTTGTATGTCTGCATTGGGACGGATTGTTTATAGCGCCATGCGCCTGGCGGCTGCCTCAGTTAAACGCGCTGAAAGCCGCCTTCACGCCCGCAATCGCAGAGTGCTAATGCGTGCCGGGTTGGATCTGGCTGAGCGGAGGGTGGAACGAGAATTTGAGCGATTGAGTACTGTCGTGCGAAAAGATTTGGAAGGCTATCCTCTGGTGCAGCGAAAGGCCAGTGTCAATTTGCAAAAGTTGGAAGACGATTTCGAGAAAAGTATTGTCATACCCCAATCGTTACCAAATTGGGAAAAGGTGATCGATGCGGTTGCCAAAATTGAACCCCCCGGCGACCGGCTGGTGATCGATATGCTCGATAAGATCCACCACACCTTGGAAGAGCAACATCGCACGGCATTGGCGCGCCATCGGGAAGATGTGGCTCTTCGTTATGCCATACTCAGCAAAATGCTGCCGGTGTGGCGGTCGACTCAAAAGACTTTGTCCGGAGTTCAAAAAACAATTGCCCAATTGAACCAGCGTGCCAGAAAAATTGATGGGTACATGGATACCTACCAGAAAATTCGGAATCAGGACGATAGGGCGGGACGTCTGATTTCATCCTCGTCGCTGACGCAGTTTTTTATATCCGGATTGCTGTTGGGCATTTTCATTATTGGCGCCATGATCAATTTTAATCTAGTGGCCCTGCCCTTGTCCGAGATGGTGGGGGGCGCTAGTTTTATCGGTGGATTCAAGACTTCAGACGTGGCCGGTATCTTTATGGTAAGCATTGAGATTTTGGTCGGTTTCTTCCTGATGGACGCTTTACGTTTCACGCACCTGTTTTCTGTCTTCGGCAGTATGGATGATCGCAAACGCAAGTTTATCTTTTGGGGACTTGTTGCGCTGTTAACTTTATTTGCTGGGATGGAATCTTTCTTGGCATTTCGGCGTGATCAAATTGCGACTGCCATGGAAGTACTGCGCCAAACCCTGGCCGGCAATGAAGCCGCCGACATGGCGACCAGTGCTATCCCCCTGGTCGGTCAGATGATTATGGGATTTTTACTGCCGTTTATCTTGATTTTTTTGGCCATTCCCTTTGAGTCGTTTGTTGCTTCTACAAGGACTGTACTGGGTATGGTCGCAACTTGGGCTCTGCGCATGCTAAGTTTTGGGTTGCGTTTAGCCGGCAATCTGGGTTTTTATATCGTTCGCATGGTCAGTAATGTTTACGACCTTGTTATCTTCCCTGCTTTGTGGTTTGAAGGTGTAATTTGTCGAGCTGTAGAAAAAAAAGAAAAAGAGCAAAAGTCGTCCGATGAAAGACGGCCTTCTAAGCCCATTCAGCGCGATGCACAGCTATTGGTGCAAGGCGCAACTCCGTTCAAGAAGGCAGCTGAAAAAGACGGTTGACGATCACGCTGGTACGAGACGGCCGAACAGCCTGCCTGCTTCATCCATGTGTTCGATGCGAACCGATACGATAGTATTGGCGCTGACCGCGTCATCTCTGACGATCACAGGCATGTAGTTGGCGCTGTGCCCCATTGCGTATCCGGAAACGGGATCACCGGCGGTTTCGACCAGCACCTCAACCTGTTTTCCCAGATGGGATTGATAAAAAGTCGCTTTTTTTTGGTCGCCCAGTTGTCGCAGTCGGGCACAGCGCGCTTTGACGGTTTTTTCCGCTACCTTTTGATTGAACTTCGCTGCTGGTGTCCCTTTTCGGGGTGAAAAGGGGAAAACGTGCAAGTAACAGACCGGTAGTTCTTCTATCAGAGCGTAGGTTTGTTCAAAAGCGCTATCGTTTTCACCGGGAAAGCCCACCAGTACGTCAATGCCAATGGCGGCCTGGGGCAGCGTCCTATGAGCATTTTGGATGACCTGGCGAAAAGCTTCGCGAGAATAAGGGCGCCCCATGCGCTTCAAGATCGTGTTGCTACCGCTTTGTAAAGGGATATGCAGATGCGGGCACACCGGTGCGTGAGCCGAGGCCATGTGTTGAAGTATACCTGCATTGATTTCGGTGGGCTCAATGGAACTGAGTCTCAGCCGGATTCCTGGACAATCGGGAATAATGCCAGATAATAGCGCCTCCAAGGATAGAGGTGGATCAAAGTCCCTACCGTAGGCGCCTAAATGAATGCCTGTAAGCACCACTTCGCGATAACCTTGGGCGCCTAATTGCTGTAAATGGCCCCTGACCTCATCCATGGACATACTGCGGCTACGACCGCGGGCATAGGGGACAATGCAATAGGTGCAATAGGCATTGCAGCCGTCTTGGATCTTTAAAAAGGCCCGGGTGCGGTTTTCGGGTGCGATGGATGGCAGGTGTGCAAAGGTATGCGGCTCTGCGATGGGACGATGGACCAGTCGCGGGGCGTGGATTTGCGGTTGATTCTGTTCAAGCATTTGCGCGATGCGCAACTTATCGGTATGCCCGACAACCAGGCTGACACCTTCAATAGATTGAATTTCCGACGGGGCGGTTTGAGCATAGCAGCCGGTCACCACAATTTTGGCCCCTGGATGGCGGCGTATGGCTTGGCGAATGGCCTGCCGTGATTGCATGGCGGCTCTGCCGGTAACGGTGCAAGTGTTGACCACCACCACATCGGCAGTTTGATTTTTACCGGCCGCCCGAAAGCCGGCGGCATCCAACAGCGAAGCGAGCGCGGCAGATTCGCACTGGTTGACTTTGCAGCCCAGGGTAT
>JBNKKB010000004.1:0-1591 GCA_050291605.1 Desulfobacteraceae bacterium
GGTGCGCACGAACGCCCGGCCGTCGGCCGTCGGTTGAATTTCCAGTCGGAAAATCACCTGGTCGCCACGGAAAAACAGGCGCCGGTCACCGGTTCCGGGATATTGAATAACGTGGACAGCAGGGATCATCATAATTCTCTAATTGAATATCGCCGAGGGTGTCAATATTTTAAAGAAAAAGCACCATTGAGTTTGAGAAATGGTGCTTTCGAAGAGCTTTGCCGGTGGATTCCAAGATCCTTTTCGGCAAATTATTTAGGGCATGCCGTTTTCGGGTGCCTCTGACGATTTTCTGGGATTGAACAGAATGGATTTGAGCCAACGCACGCCGAATTTGAAAAGGGCTACATCGTCGGTTTTTATTTTTTCCAGGGTCGTTTCATCTACAGGCATCCGCTGCAGAAAAGTACTTTCAAATACAAAACTGCGGAATTTGTCGATATTGTAGCTCACCATAAAGAACATCTGTTTGGCTTTTTCGGTGAGTTTGATATTGGGCGGAAAGGAGCGCTTGTGAACCACCAGGTCGGTCCACTCGGCGTTGGCTTCGTCTCGCAGGTCAACGCCCTGATCCTGGCGCCAGTCTTGCACTGTCCACTGGCACTGCTCTTCAAAGCCTTTGCAGTGCGGTTCGTTGATGAAGAAAAAGAACCCTTCTTCGTCAGCCCCTTCTCTGTGCTGCAGGCTGGCGACACCCAGGGGGTAATACCGACAGGCCGTGGGACGATCGGTATACAGAATGCAACCATCATCACGCACAAAGGGGCATGAGTCGCGCTCGTCGTCCAGGTGTTTGAGGGTGATCACCGGCAGATCGGTTTTTTCCAGCAGGTGCGGTTCGGTATAGATGGCCAGGAATTCATTCGATGGCAGCTCCAGCCGGTTCTTCAGCCGAATCACATCGTAGGGGGTCAGGATAATGTTGGCGCCCCGGCAGCACTCGGTAAAGCACGATACTCCCGGATGGCATTTAAAGCTGAAACGGCTGTTGTAACTCAAGCGCACCGGTTCGATGCGGGCGGTCTGGTCGTTGTTCTCGGTCATGGATCTTTCCTTCCTGTATTTAGTGCCCATCCACAAATGGCCAATTTGCCCGATATCGGCGTTGCGCCATTTCTGGATGGACACTATTAGTGCGGGGACCATATCCGAGGGGCAATGGGATGTCAAATAGCAGGAATTTTCGTTGGACGGTTTTTACCCCAATGTTGCAAATTGCCATCTTTTTTATGCAATATTGGGGTTTATTAAGCCTGTCGATCAGGTTTAGCGTATTTACCTGCGGCCAGGTGTCCTGTCAGCCAGCCGGGCCGGTCGCTGATAATGCCATCGATACCCAACCGTATGGCTTTGGCCACTTGTCGCGGGCCATTGCAGGTATAACTCATGATTTTCAGATTACGGCTGCGAGCCATTTTTACCAGAGGCGCGGTCAATTTGCTGATTTGAACATCTATTGCCCATAGGTAATTGATATGGCACACCTCTTCATGGGGTTCCCGGCCTGTCAGATTCAATACCATGTTTAATTGGGGTGCCAGCCGGTGCGCCATGGACAGGACCTTGGCATCGAAAGAGAGAATGAACAGCC
>JBNKKB010000005.1:0-22548 GCA_050291605.1 Desulfobacteraceae bacterium
TGTTAAGCGCTCCCACACAACTCAAATAAACCTTAAGTTAATGACATTGGGTGTAAAGTTAAAAGTGAAGGTATTGGGGCTATCCGTTGCCATGGTCTTGCCCCACCTGAAGGCTTGCTTCTTTATTTCAGATGGAACCTATCCCTTTGTGAATTTTAGGTGCTGCTGCAGCAATTCCAGTGTGGGCGGGCTGACCTTGAGCTGGGCCAACTCATCTGCACCCACCCAGCGTGCATCAACAGCATCATCGCCGGGGTGCAGCTCTCCGCTAATGTAATTGGCCATCAAATCCACAATAACATAGTGAAATTGAACTTGATCGTCATCATCTTTGACGATGGTATCGAATGTATAAACAGGTGCTTGGGCCTGGATTACGACGCCGGTCTCCTCAAATATTTCCCGTTCAGCCGCCTGCTCTAAGGTTTCGCCCAGCTTGACGCTGCCACCGGGTATGGCCCATTGGCCTTGTGCCGGTGGTTGGCCGCGCTGGATCAGAAGCACCTTGTCGTTTTTGAACACCACGGCACCCACTGCCGGTAGGGGGTGCCGTGGATATGCAGAGCGGGGTAAGTTCATCGTCGATCAGAAAGGCCAAAAGTCTTGCTGGTGCCAAACGGCTTCTTTGATCTCTTTGTCCAGTTTCGCCAAAAAGCTCAAATGGCCCTGTTCCCACCGGGCTAACCACTCGTAGAGCGATTTTTCTTTTGGATCGTTGGCAGCCTGTGCTTGCCCACTATAGATTGCTACGGCGCGCTCTTCCATCAAGATGGCCGCGGAAATTGCAGCCGCTTCAAAATCGGCGGCGCTGATTTTCTGCTCAATGGCAGCGGTCAGAATGCTCTGGGTTTGATCGGTGGGGGTGCTGTCCAGTTCATCAAAATCTGCGAATCGTTGATCCTGTTCGTAGGACTTGAATTGAAGTTCCAGGACTTTGATATGCTGGGCTTCCTCTTGGGCCATGATCTCAAAGAAATTCCGGACCTCCGGGCTCCGGGCTTGAGACGCGACTTGCGCATAAAAGGCTTTTCCCCGGCGCTCTAGCAGGATGGCCTCTTTGATGATGTCCATGGGCTGTTGGGCTGACATGTTTGTCTCCTCAAGGTTAAAAGGTGCTAAAGCTAAAAGATCGAGCGTATGGGCCGCTCACTATTTTTATAGGCCGCCGCGGCCTGGCGCACCGCCTGAATAAAGCGCTCCACTTTGGCGATATCTTTGCGGCCCGGGTTGGCCTCTAATCCGGAGCTGGCATCCACTGCATCGGGCAGGCTGCTGCCGATGGCTTGGAATACATTGTCCGGCCCCAGGCCACCGGCCAATATCAGAGGATAGTCACGGCCGAAGGGCTCGGCAAGCGACCAATCCCAGTCCGCTGCGTTGCCGCCGGGCAGACGTCCCTGGCCGCACTCTACCAGGAAACCGGCCACATCATATGCCCCGGCGTTGTTTAATCCCGGTGTTTTTTCCGTGAACAGGGCTTTTACTATCTTGGCAGGGGTGGCTTTTTTCAGGTCTGCCACAAAGCTTGGGCTTTCGCTGCCGTGGAGCTGAGCCACATGCAAACCGCATTGATCGATGGTTTGCGTCACCATCTGTATGCCGGCATCGACAAAGACACCCACAGCGGTTGCATGGGCGGGCAACGCAGCTGTAATTGCCGCTGCTTGTTTGACCGTAACATGACGGGGGCTTTGTGGATAAAAGACCAAGCCGATGGCATCGGCCCCCAACTCAGCGCATGCTTTGGCTTCATCCGGCTGGGTCAGTCCGCACACTTTAATTTGGGGGTAGTCGCGTTGCATTATAGTTTTTGAGTTGTCCTTATAATGTGGGACCGTTTTGCCTTTGTGTGTATATAAACAGTTTAAAGTTCAAAGTGTAAAGTTTTAAGTTAAGGATCGGGATCGATTTTATTTTGGTCTTTACTGAATTCATCAACCCTATTGGCAAACTAACTGCCGGTTTGAAAGCGCCCCCAAACCCGTGCTTCTATTATCGACAGAATACATTACCTTTAAACTTAAATCTTAAAACTTTAAACTGTGGCGGCCTAATTCAGTGGTTGTCACAAATCCAACATGGGAAGAGAATCCAACAATTGCAGAGCTTAACCATATATCAGCCGCCGGATAAAACCCGGCCGGTCATCGGACCGCACGATGCTTTCACCGACGAGAAAATTAAAAATGCCGGATTGCAGGTTTTTTTCTATATCTTTCCGATGGTTGATACCGCTGGCGGCGACAGGTACTTCTTGGGGCTGCAACAATTGGGTCAGGTGCAGGGCGGTTTGAATGTCAGTGTCGAATGTGGCCAGGTTGCGATTGTTGATGCCGATTAGCCGTGCCCCGGCCAAGTGGGCCGCACGGTAGTCTTCTTCACTGTGTATCTCCACCAGGGCGTCCATGCCCAATTCATGAGCCAGAACCAACAGGTCTTTCAGTTGTTGGGCCGATAGAATGCGGGCAATCAGCAAGATGGCATCGGCCCCGGCGGCACGAGATTCATAGACTTGGTATTCGCAGATGATGAACTCTTTGCGCAGCACAGGAAGTACTACCGCCGCGCGAACCTGTCGCAAATCGGATAGACTGCCTTTAAAGTAAGGGCCGTCGGTCAGTACCGAAATGGCGGCAGCGCCACCTGATGCATAGGCTCTGGCACAACTTGCAGCCTGTAAATCAGCACAGATGTCCCCTTTGGACGGTGAGGCGCGTTTGACTTCTGCGATTATGTTTGCTCCGCCGGGTCCGGGCTGATGCAAGCGATCATAAAAGCCACGCCGGCGCCAGGCGGTGGTGGCAATATGAGCCTGCAATTGCGCCACCGGCACCCGCTGTTCAAGGTGGGCCACCTCTTCTTTTTTCGATGCAACAATCTCATCCAGAATGGTCATATGTAACTTTCGACTATCAGTTCAATTGATTGGTAGAGCATAGAATTCGCATTGAAACCGCTAAGGAAAAAAGTAAAAATAGTAATTGTCAAAAACTTTTTCTCCCGATTCGTGTTTAAAGCTTTCAATCGGGCCCAAGATCAAGACGGGCACAGGGATTCAACCGTAGGCGTAGCAACGCTACGTCGAGGATTGAATCCCTGCGCCCAACACAGAGATTGGGCCCGAGAAGCGTACCAACCGTGCAGCAGATAGACCGGTCTGCCCGACCGCCTGTCCATAAGAACTTAAGATGTTTATTGCGAAATAAAATTATCATCTCCCGATTCGAGTTTAAAGCTTTCAATCGGGTCCAAGATCAAGGCGGGCGCAGGGATTAAACCGCAGTCGTAGCAACGCTACGTCGAGGATTGAATTCCTGTGCCCAACGCGGAGATTGGGCCCGAGGGGAAGCTTTAAACTCGAATCAGCCGTTTTCTTGGGTATATGCAATCAACCCGTTCAGCTTCTCCGTCGCCCGTCCCTCATCAATGACTGCTGCGGCCAACTCGATGCCGGCCTTGAGGTCTTCGGTTTTGCCGGCGGCTGTCAACGCGGCGCCTGCATTGATCAACACCACATCCCGCTTACCGCCGGGCTGGCCTGCGAGAATCTGCAGAATAATGGCGGCGTTTTCTTTGGCATCTCCGCCGGCCATCTCCCGAGCATCTGCCAAGCGTCCAAAATACTGCTCCGGATCGATATCGTAGGTGCGCACCATACCTTCTTTAAGTTCGCTCACCCGGGTGGGCGCACAGACGCTGATTTCATCCAACCCGTCATGGCCATGCACCACCATGGCCGATTGTCCGCCCAATAACTTAAGGGCCTGCGCAAACATCTCGGTCAGTTGGGGCGCAAAGACCCCTAAAAGCTGACAACCCGCTGAAGCGGGATTGGTCAGTGGGCCCAGCATATTGAAGATGGAGCGCACACCCAGCTCCTGGCGGGGTTTAACGGCATGTTTCATAGCGCTGTGATAAAGCGGTGCGAACATGAACCCGATGCCCAGTTCCTGGATCGCTTCTTCAACAATTTCCGGGGGTGTATCCAGTTTGATGCCCAACGCTTCAAGCACATCGGCACTGCCGCACTTGCTCGAAACGCTCCGGTTGCCGTGCTTGGCCACCGTGACACCGGCACCGGCCACTACGAATGCAGTGGTCGTGGAAATGTTAAAGGTATGGGCGCCGTCGCCGCCGGTGCCACAGGTGTCTACCACCGGAGAACCGGAGGCCTGGATGCGGCGTGCGTTCTGGCGCATGGCTTTGGCGGCACCGGCCAGCTCTTCAAAAGTTTCGCCTTTGGTGGCCAGGGCGGCCATCATGGCCCCAATTTGGGCCTCAGTGGCTTCACCGCTGAGCACGGTATTCATCATGTCGGCCATTTGGGATTCGGAGAGATCTTTGCGTTGAATAATTCGGGCCAGGTAATCACTGAACATATGCGTCTCCTTGTCATCGTAACGTTTAAATTCGGTAACTATTCGGGAAAACCCAATTAATTATTTCAATGCGCTTCAACTCGATTGACGAAATTGCGTAATAAACGCTTTCCAATAGTGGTCATGATGGACTCTGGATGAAACTGGATCCCTTCGGTGGGGTGCGTTTTATGCCGCAGCCCCATGATTTCTCCCTCGTCAGACTCAGCCGTTATAACCAGGTTGTCGGGAAGGCTGTTCGGATCGACGGCCAAAGAGTGATAACGCATGGCTTGGAAAGGCTTTTTGACCCCCTTGAAAATTCCCTTGCCGTCACAGCTTACCATTGAAGTTTTGCCATGCATCAGCTGTTTGGCACTGATGATGCGGGCACCAAAGGCCTCGGCAATGGATTGATGCCCCAAACAAACCCCCAGCACAGGCAGTTTTCCGGAAAAATGGGCGATGGCCGCCAACGAGATCCCGGCGTCCCGGGGTCCCCCCGGGCCGGGTGAAATGACAATGGCGACAGGATTGAGGGCCTCAAGCTGATCCACCGTCATCACATCATTTCGCACCACTTTTACAGGCGTGCCGATCTCTTCAATGTATTGCACCAGATTATACGTAAACGAGTCGTAATTGTCGATCATCAGGATCATGATGCGTTCTCCTTGTCAAGTGCGATCTGGGCAAGCTGCAGGGCTTTTTGGACCGATTTGGCTTTGTTGACCGTTTCCAGGCGCTCTTTTTCCGGATCGGAATCGGCCACGATACCGGCCCCGGCCCGCACGGTCAGCTGGCCGTCTTCAACGATGGCGGTGCGGATGGTGATGGCCAAATCCAGGTTTCCCGAAAACGAAATGTAGCCCACCGCACCGCCGTAAGGCCCCCTGGGGCTTTGCTCCATCTCTGCAATTATTTCCATGGCGCGTACCTTGGGCGCACCGGAAAGGGTGCCGGCTGGGAAAGTGGCCCGCAATAGATCCCAGGCATCATACGCCTGTTTTAAATCGCAGATAATATTGGACACCAGATGCATGACATGGGAATAGCGTTCGACCACCATCAGATCCGTTACCTGCACTGTGCCGGTGCGTGCTACACGGCCTAAATCATTGCGTCCCAAATCCACCAGCATCAGATGCTCGGCGCGTTCTTTTTCATCGCCCAGCATTTCATCCGCCAGTTCACGATCTTCCTGCTCGGTAGCACCCCGAGGCCGGGTGCCGGCGATGGGGCGCAGGGTGGCCACATTGCTTTCCAGCCGCACCATGGTTTCAGGAGAAGAGCCTGCCAACGCGGTATCGCCCAAATGCATGAAGAACAGGTAGGGCGATGGATTGACATATCTTTGGGCCCTGTAAAGGGCCAGAAGATCCTCAGGCGCCCGGCAGCAAAACGGCTGGGAGATAACGGCTTGGATGATATCTCCTTTGCGGATGTGTTCCTTTACCTGGGCAACTTTTTCGCGAAAAGAAGCCTCTGCAATGGGCGACTTGCATTCAAGGCCGCTGGTGGTGAGGGTATTTTGCCCTTCGGTCAAAGGCGAATTGATTAAGGCTTGCAGGTTTTCAAGTCGCCGGCAAGCGGCATCGTATACTTGGTCGGCATCTTGTGGATTGTCAACAAAACCGACTGCAATACACATCAGGGTGTTTTGGATGTTATCAAAAATCAGTACATCTTCGGGAAGCACAAAGTGGGCGATGGGTTTATCCTCGGGCAGGGCGTTGGGGATGCGTTCAAAAAATGAGACCATTTCGTAGCTTAAATAGCCCACCAGTCCCCCCCAGAAACGCGGCAATTCGTCCAGCTGTGCGGCCTGGTATTGATCCAGTACCGATTTTAGAACCGTCAAAGGGTCGCCTTTGTGTGCGATGTTATGGGTCTGACCGTTGGTGCTCACTTGCACCGTCTCGCGATAGACTTGCACGTCGGTGTGCGCCGAGGTGCCTAAAAAACTGTAGCGTCCCCATTTTTCACCCCCTTCGACGCTCTCTAGCAGGAAGATGGGACCCTGATTGCGATATAGCTTGGTCAACAAAGAGACAGGGGTCTCCATGTCTGCCAGCAGCTCCACACAGACGGGTACAGCATTGTGTTTTTGCGCTAACGCTGCGAAACGATCGTGGCTGGGGAATTGGCGAATCTGCATCAATAGCTCCTTTGGTCCGTCACACGGCGGCTGCAAATTTTCCAGGTCGGTATATGACCTGATGTTGGCTTATACCGCGATGGGTGGTGATATTAAAAAAAAGGCCGGGGATGGATGCCATCCGCGACCTTTAAAAAGAAAGGACCGTGGACGAATTTGCGTGCCCACGGTCCGAATAAGCCTTTTGTAGTCAATCAATTAGATGGCAGGACCCGTTAAGCGCACCAAAGCCACTGGCGCCACCACCATCGATTGTCGGTTGTCGAGTATCTTGTTTGATCCATTGTGCCGGTCCCTTTTTGCGCCACCATAAAGGCGTAGTCCAAAAAGTGTCAAGCTTTTTTTGTTTGATGGTTGTATCCGGACCGGGTGCTTTGCGTCCTCGGGTACAACGGCAATAATAGCACCCTCATACGTGTGGCAGTTGACTAACATGCTGTAACCCGATAAAAATTGAGCGCCATCGGCATGCAAATGATATCAACCCCAAAGTTGCATCTGAGGCATAAACCAAGGGCGATCCCGAGGACCGGGTCTAATTCATGCAATTTTATCGGCCCTCCGGGCCCCGCGATAGCCCTTCAGTTTTTGCATCGATGGGGCAAACGGGTGCAATACCAAAAGGAGCCATATGCAATCCATTGTTGTTGAGGGTCAAACCGGTCGATCTCACCTGATGATTGGTGAATCCTTGGCCAACCTATCCTATCATCTGCCCCCCGGACGCACCATTATCATCACCGATGAGAATGTGGGCCGGCTCTATGGGCATCAATTCCCCCCTTGTGATATCATCACCATCGGCCTGGGTGAGCAGAATAAAACCTTGAGCACCATTGAGTATATTTTTGACCAGCTCATCGACCTGGAGGCAGAGCGCACCACCTTTATTGTGGGTATTGGTGGTGGCCTTGTCGGCGATATCGCCGGCTTTGCCGCCTCAACCTATATGCGCGGGTTAGGCTTCGGTTTTGTGGCGTCAAGCCTGCTGGCCCAGGTGGACGCCACGGTGGGGGGTAAAAATGGTGTCAATTTTAAGGGCTACAAGAATATGGTGGGCGTTTTCAATCAGCCCCAGTTTGTGATCGCCGACATTGAACTGCTCAACACATTGCCACCCGAAGAGATTGCTTGTGGTCTGGCAGAGATCGTTAAACATGGCTGTATATTGGACGCCGACTATTTTAACTATATTGAGAGCCATTGTCAGGCGATCGTCGATCTTGATCCTGCGGTGATGCACAAGCTGGTCCACGGCTCGGTGGTCATCAAGGCCGATGTGGTCAGCCAAGATGAGCGAGAGGCCGGCGAACGCCGGAAACTCAATTTTGGCCACACCCTTGGCCACGCCCTGGAAAAAACCCTGAGAATATCACACGGCGCAGCCGTAGGGGTGGGTATGGTGATGGCTGCAGAGCTTTCTCACCAAAAAGGGCTGCTGGGCCATGATGACCTTGAACGCATTATCTCGCTGCTGCAAAAACTCGATATACCCATCGGCATTGATTTTGAAGCGCAACGCGTGATCGAAGCATTGGGAAAGGACAAAAAACGCCAAAGCGATCAAATCAAATTTGTATTTCTCGAAAAAATCGGACAGGCTGTCGTTCGTGACATTGCCCTTGATGAGCTCAGTCAATGGATCCTGAACCGGAAATGAGTTGATCGTTAACTTTAACCTTTGAATTGTCCTCTGCTATTAAGATGCGCTGCTTCTTGCTGCGGGCATCTACGATGGGATGGCCGGTGACCCGTTCACCGGATGCGTTTTCTTTTCCGTGGGTCTTGGCGCCAAAAACTGTGATTAAACTGCCATAAATCATCGATTGTTTCACCGGTTTTTTTAAGTATGCGCTGAACCCGATGGTTTTCATGCGAGTGGCATCACCGTGCATACTGGAGGAAGTGAGCAGGAGCATCAACGTTTCAGAAAGAGATGGGCTGGCTTTGATCGCCATGCCCAAGGCCTGGCCGTCCATATCGGGCATCACCTGGTCGATAACAACCAAATCAAAGGCGTCATCGTCACTGACCGCCTGATGCATCAATTGCAAAGCCTCCCCGGCATGGATCGCGCTGCTGCAGCGGCACTCCCAGCTCCGCATGCAGGTGCACAGCATTTCAAGGTTGGTTTGATTGTCATCCACTACAAGAATCCGCTTTCCTTTAAGATTGGCGGGCAGTTCGGTGGTTTGCTCATCCTTTAATACTTGACGGTCCAGCACCGCTGTGAACCAAAAAGCAGAGCCTTGACCTTCTTTGCTTTCCACGCCGATGCGACCGCCCATCAGCTCAGACAATCGCTTGGCGATGGCCAACCCTAAACCGCTGTCGCCAAATTGACGGGTCGTGGACGCATCGACCTGGGAAAAGGTTTTAAAAAGACTGTCCATGCGATCTTCGGCAATGCCGATGCCGGTATCTTTGACTTCAAAACGCACAACGACCGATGGATCCCCATCGGATAGCAGTGAGACTTTAATAGAGACCTCACCGCTACGAGTGAATTTTATCGCATTGTTCATCAAATGGGTCAGGATCTGGCGCACCCTTCCCGGATCGCCCCGCAACAGCGCAGGCACCTCGGAATCCACCATGCAGACCAGCTCAAGGCCCTTTTCATGGGCTTTGGGTGCCAGCAAGCCGGCCACCTCCTCGATGGTGGCATGCAGGTTAAAATTGATTTTCTCTACGTCGAGTTTGCCGGCTTCAATTTTGAAGAAATCCAAAATATCATTGATGATCATCAACAGGTTGTCAGCGCTGTTGGACACTGTTTGAGCATACTCGCGCTGTTCCTCGGTTAGCTCCGTACCCAGCATAAAATTGGTCATGCCGATGATGCCGTTCATGGGGGTACGGATTTCATGGCTCATTTTGGCCAAAAACGCGCTCTCTGAACGGTTGGCGGTTTCGGCCGCCTCTTTAGCCTCCTCAAGTGCCTTCTGGTCCGCCATTCGATCGGTGATATCGCGACTGGCGCCTCGGAAGCCGATCAACTGGTTCAAATTGTCCAATACCGGCACTGCACTGATTTCAAGTTGAACAATTTTCCCACTGTTGTGTCGTGTGGGAAACACTTTACCGGCAAAAGCCTTTTTTCGGGCAAAATGATCGATGATAAACTGGGTTAGGGTTTCACGTTGCCGGGCTTCAAAACGATGGTATATTCGGCAACCATGGATTTGTTGGGGAGAAACATCCAAGATTGTTTTAACAGCCGGGCTGGAATAGGTATAGCGGCCTTCGATATCAATTTCCCAGATCCAATCGCCGGTGTTGGCGGCCACGTCTTGAAAACGGCGTTGTGACCTTTCCAGCTCCTCAATGGAAACCATCGATGTGGCCAAGCTCTGGGCCATGTCGTTGAATGCGCCAGCCAATTGACCGAACTCATCTTGTCTGTGTATGACGATGCGGTTGGTGCCGCCGCGTTTGCCGAAGCGATCGATGCCATCCAGCAATGTCTTCATGGGGGCGGCAATCAGGCGCCGGTAGAGTGAAAATATCAAAAGCATGGCGATGAGATTGACAAAGACGATGACTCCCAAATTAATCAATCCCATTTGCCGTGCCGGCCATAGCAGCTCGTCGGTGGAGACCGCTACGCCAATGTGCCAATTTAACGGCAGAACAGGGCCATGGGCCACCATCCGTCCGGCCCCATGCCAATTGCAAAACGAAACCCCGCCGTCGTTGTTCAACAGGGCCGGTCCGAAATCGAATTGGGCGATGTTTTCTTTTAAAATTAGATTTTTATCCGGATGGGAGAGAAGGATCCCTGCGGCATCATATAAAAAGGCAAAGCCCTCTTCACCGATTTGCAATGGGGATATGAACTGGTTGCTGAAAGCGGTAAAATCCACCGCCGCAAAAAAGATACCTTGGATGGTGAATATTTCATTTTTTATGGGTACGGCGATGACAAAGACAAGGTTTTGGGTATTGGGGTTCTTGCGGACCCCGCTGAAAGCGATATCTCCTTTGATGGCTGATTTGAAAAAAGATTCGTTTTGTACCGCTTTCCATTGATTATCGTAAAAATTGGAAGAGGCGACCACTTGACCTTGGACGTCGGCCATCGCTATCATTTCAAAATTGGGATTGTAGATCAGCTGGCGATCCATTTCGCCGTTGGCACTTCTGCGGGCCGCTCTGGCTTTGAATCCCTCTTCCAATGCGATCTGAAACAGTTTTTGGGAGGTCCAGTTGAGGAGATCCACCTCTTGATGGTGCAACCAGGAGGAGATTGCGCGCAATGTGGTGTCGCGCATTTGCATCAGGCGTTGGGTGGCTTCGTGCTCAACGGCCCGCCTGCTGTTAAGATAAGAGGCCATGATCCCCAAACCCATGCCGATAGTGATCATGACAGCGGTCGAAAGAAAAAACCGTACTTTGAGACTTTGTTTCATTGTGCAGCCTGTTCTCTAAATCGCTGGCGCTCTGGGCAGCGTCGGGATGATTAGAGACCCAAAACGAAAAGGGTATGAATTGTGCGTTTGATATCCATATCGGACATTTGGGGCTAAAGTTTAGATCGTGTCCTTTTCTGGATGTCTAGCAATCTAAAGGGTTGGGGTTGCAGATGCAGGGATTCAGGAGCCGGCTTATGTTGCTTGGTTCGCGTGAATCAGTGGGACAGGAATATATTAACGGACCTATAACCCAAAACAAGGCGTATCTAAACAGCTTTTTTGGATCTGTAACCGTAGGTCAGTGAACAAGCCGACCCGACGAACGGTGAGCAAGGGTGGCTTAGCAACCGTTAGATGCAGCGAAGGATCAGCGGGCCGCACTGTTTGAGTGCGTTCGCGAGTTCATAGGGCCCCCCCGCAGCGCATCTTACGGTTGCTTGCCATCCATGCGTGTGCGGCGGGTCGGCTTGTTCACTGACCGGCTTGATCACCAAACCCTTATTATGGGTTATAGGTCCGTATATTAATTGGTGGTCCTATCGGGTTGGGTATTCATATAAGGATGTACCTCAATGGCCCAAAAATGTCACACGATTGACCGGTTTGGGTCATGGGCCTGTTCAAAAAGCGGGAATCATATTTATGTTTAAAAATTCAACTATTTAAACGCATACAGTAAAAAAGGTCACAGTTGGGTTTATTATTATGAACTTTTACCGATGTATTAATTATGAAGAAATTACAAATGTTTATATGAATACTTGTAAAAAATGGTTCTTGATTTTGAACCATATATTTACTAAATTTCCATTCAGCAGCCGCGGCTGTTACTAAAAAGCCACACCCTAAAAATATTATAACATATTTAAATCATTATAAAATATGTTTATTTTGGCAATATTCTATATTTTGGCAAGTCTTTTGCATCTTCTAATTATCGCCAAACCCAATAATTTTTTCATCTGTTCTCCTCCTTAACGGCTATTCGAAATTTTTCGTTTAGCCGTTTCTCTTTGTCACCCAGCATATTCATGTCGATCATCAGCGGCAAAGATTGGCCTCTTTTTGGCCGTTAAGCCATTGATGGACCCAATGCATCGTAGCCTCGGTGCGGCGGTCAGCTGCCGGGCGGAGCACTTCCAGCATTTTGGCCAGCCTTTGAACCTGGGCGGCATTGCCCAGCAAGGCAAATATCTTAATGCTACGTTTATAATATGCGATTGCCTTCGGCGGCTGTTCCAATTGGGCATAACACTGCCCCAGCGCGGCCAGGTCAAGAGCGGTATCGTCATATGCTCCCCGTTCGCGGTCCAGGGCCAGCGACTTTTCCAAAAAGGCGATGGCCTGGGCGGGGTGTTGTTCATTCAACAGCAGCCGGCCCATGGCGTAGTTGGCGCTGGAGAGCTGATCTGAGGCATTCTCTTTTGCTGCTGCAATGGCCTGCTGCAAAAGCTTTCTGGCATCTTGAGCCTTTTGGCGCTCCATCGACAAAATGGCCCTTGTTTTTAGTCGCAAGGCCGGTAGCAACTTTTGGCCTTTGGCCAGCTGGTCTGCTCGATCCAAAAGGGTTTGGGCTTCACTCAATTGCCCCGCTGCAACAAGTGCCGCCGACTTATTGCTCATGGCGCGCACTGAACCTGCCGGGTCTCCCATCAAACCAAACACTTCAATGGCATCATCGTAGGCCAGGACGGCACTGGGCAGTTCACCGGTGCGATAATAGACATTGGCAATGCCCATTAAACTATAAGCGATGCCCACCAGTTGATCTGCTGCGGTGAAACGTTCATGTGCTTGTTGATAATGCGCCAATGCACCCGCATAGCACCCTTTGATGTAAAGTTCGGCCGCCAAATTGAGCTGCCGCGTGCTTTGGCGAATATGCGTGGGTGTTGGGTCCGGAGGTTTTGCCGTGCCGCACGCCCAGACAAGCATCACGCCTAAGGCCAATGATAGGTGCCGCATAGGTTGCCAGTATCCATTCTTAGGGGTTTGGGTTGAATTGAAATAATTTTATACGATTAAATTAGACCAGAAGTCAAAAGCCTACGAAACTATATAAAATAAAACGGCCCTATAATCAAAATTGAGGCGGACCCGCGACAAGCTTATTTTCTGAAGCGGTTTGCTAAAACGCTCCGCAGTTTAAAGTTTAAACTAACCTAATCATATACAAAGCCTTCGAAAAAACACTGAACTTTTTTTGGGATTATAGGTCCGTAAAATCCTGATTTCTATCAGGCTCCCAGATGATCGATAAGTCGGCCACTGGTTTGGCGCAGATATTGACTCATCAATTTGGCAATTCTTTGAACTAGAATGATGGCCACACTGGGCCATTCATCTATCAGACGATTGAAGCTTTCAGCGGTCATCACTAAAAGCGTGGCATCGGAAGCTGTGATGGCCGAGGCCGATCGAGGTTCACCATCAATGATGCTCATTTCACCGATGGTCTTGCCTGGCCCCAGAGTGGCAATCCGCTTTGGGGTCCGTTGGGAATCAAATTTGACCACGTGAACCTGGCCTTTGACGATCAGCACCAGATAGGCGCTCCTGTCACCTTCATAAAATAGGACGGTTTCAGGCGCTGTTTGATACACTTCCATGCAATCAGCCAGTTTCTTAACCTGGGCAAAGCTGTATTCATTGGCCCATCGGGTGGAATCGATCAAGTTGCTCTTTTCAAGTAACGACAGTTTTGCTTTGGGTTGGGCCGACAATCCGAAGGCGGACTTGGTTGGTATGTGTTGCGGCATGGCGTAACTCCCGGCGCATAATCTGAGGCGCAATTCATCTTTGGGGTTCTGGTAGTGCTATCGGCCAGTGTACCCCAAACTTGAGCGCTCCGAGCGCCCATTGGCCCTTGACGAATGCCGGCCTAAAAGATAGTTTAATATCAACACCTGACTTGATCCCACCTTCTTGTATTGTTCATGTGCCATGTTGGTCTAAATTTGTATTTATATCATTTTCCTATAACCAAGGGAGGGAAGCCATGACCGAAAGTGTTTACAAAGTTATCGATTTGGTAGGAACCAGTACCACGTCCTGGGAAGACGCCGCTCAAAATGCTGTCCAAGCTGCCGGAAAAAGCCTCAGAGACCTGCGGGTCGCGGAGGTCGGTAAATTGGACATGAAAGTTGAAGATGGCCGAGTGGTGGCTTATCGAGCACGCGTTAAGCTCTCTTTTAAATATATCACCGAATAAAGCCGAACACCTAATTGATGGCGGGGTATTGCCTGTGTCATTTTTTTGGGGTCTGAGTGCCCCGCCATCGACCTCAACATTTTGCACGCCCCCTTAGATCCGATGCCGGCAGCGAAGGCATCGGCCTTTATCGTTGCGCACCCCAAAGCTACCTTCCTAAAATTTGCTCCCTATCACGACTTGCCCAATCCATCGCTTTAGTGCTAAATAGCAAATGCATATGTGACTTGGCTTGTATGATGAGTGAAAATGCATGACTTTTTGAAACAGGAGGGCTGTCAATGCGTGAAAAGAATATCTTGTTGCCGAGCAATGAGATCCCACGGCAATGGTACAATGTGTTAGCAGATATCAAAATGAATCCCCCGCTGGGCCCGGACGGTAATCCAATCCATCCGGACGATTTGGCCCCTGTATTTCCAATGAATCTTATCGAACAGGAGGTCAGCAGCCAGCGTTGGATTGATATCCCCGAACCTGTTTTGGACGTCCTGGCCATCTGGCGTCCGGCGCCATTGACGCGTGCCGACCGGCTCGAAAAAGCACTCAATACACCCGCGCGCATCTATTTTAAGAACGAAGGTGTCAGCCCGCCCGGTAGCCACAAACCCAATACAGCCGTACCCCAAGCTTACTATAACCAGGTGTTCGGCATCGAAAATATGACCACCGAAACCGGTGCCGGCCAATGGGGCAGCGCGCTCTCATTTGCGTGTGCGCAATTCGGTTTGAAGTGCAAAGTTTTTATGGTGCGGGTCAGCTTTGACCAGAAACCCTACCGCAAAGCCATGATGGAAACATGGGGCGGTCAGTGTGTACCCAGCCCCAGTAAGGAGACACAGGCCGGTCGGGATGCCCTGACCCGGGATCCGGATACACCGGGCAGTTTGGGGATTGCCATCAGTGAAGCCATCGAAGCTGCCGTAAGCGATCAAAGCGGTAAAACACGCTACTCCCTCGGCAGTGTACTCAATCACGTCATGCTGCATCAGACCATTATCGGCTTGGAGGCCAAAAAGCAACTGGCCATGATCAATGAAACCCCGGACATCATCATTGGTTGTGCCGGCGGGGGCAGTAATTTTGCCGGCCTGGCCTTCCCGTTTGTGCAGGATAAGATCAACGGCCAAGCCATCGAGATCTATCCGGTGGAGCCCAAAGCCTGTCCCACACTGACACGCGCGACGTTTGCCTATGACCATGGCGACACGGCCCGATACACGCCCTTGCTGCCCATGTACAGTCTCGGACACACCTTTGTGCCGGCGCCTATTCATGCCGGCGGTTTGCGCTATCACGGCATGGCCCCCACGGTGAGCCAATTGGCCCACGAGGGTTTGTTGACCCCTCGTTCGGTTTCTCAACTGGATGCATTTAAAGCCGGCGTGCTATGGGCACGCACGGAAGGCGTTATCCCTGCACCGGAAACCACCAATGCCTTGGCTTTGGTTATCGAAGAAGCGGAAAAGGCCAAACAAGAGGGCAAAGAAAAAGTGATTGTATTCAATTTCAGCGGCCACGGCTTATTGGACCTGGCCGGTTATGAAAAATATTTTGCAGGTGAACTGACGGACTTTGAACTCAGCGACGATGAGATGGCCAAATATTCATCGGTTCTGGATGATCATCCCCAACCGCAGGATTTGAAAAGCAAATAGCACCGCCTTAATTGATAATCCGGCAATGGGCCGCCTGCGGATGGCCCATTGCCCCAAACCAAGACCCGCGTATGCGTCACCATGCCAAAACCATTGATCAACGTAAACGCCGTTGCCCCCGCCTCGGCCACGCCATCACCTTCGGCTACTGCCGAACCGGGGGTGATAACCAGGACCCCTGCTTTAAAGTTTTTGACTGCTGGTGGGAGCACTTTGACGTGGTAGCCTATTTTCAACGGAGGCTCTCTACCGATGCGTTTCAAAAGCTGCGGTCGGCATCGCCACCCAACAAAGTAACTACTTTGGTCGATCTCATCCAACAGGCCCGCAACAGGGTCCAGAATAAGCGATGATTCGACTTTCCAACGGAATACCCGTGCCACCCACAAGTGGTCAAATGTTTGTGATTATGATAAAGCCCTCTGCATGACGTCTGATACGGCCATTATCCATTTGGAAAAGATCTGCTATGCCTATACCGGCCGTAAACCGGTATTGCGAGATCTTGAATTCAGGCTGCACGCGGGTGAACGCATTGGGCTGGTGGCACCCAATGGCAGTGGCAAAACGACCCTGTTTCACATTATTATGGGTTTACTGGCACCGGACAGCGGACGTATTGAGATTTTCGGCAACGAGATGCAAAGTGAAAAAGACTTTGTCGCGGTGCGTCAGCGTATCGGCATGCTGTTCCAGGATGCGGATGATCAGCTTTTTTCGCCCACCGTGTTGGAAGATGTCGCCTTTGGGCCGCTCAACATGGGCAAATCCAAGGAGGCGGCTTTGGCCATCTCTCGCCAAACACTGGATCGATTGGGATTGAAGCGTTTCGAAGATCGCATCACCTATCGACTCTCCGGTGGCGAAAAACGATTGGTCGCGCTGGCCACCGTACTGGCCATGGAACCTGAGGTCCTTCTGCTGGACGAGCCCACAAGCGGCTTGGACGAGAAAACCAAAGCCAGGCTCAAAGAGATCCTTCAAACCCTTGGGCTTTCCTATGTGCTGATTTCCCATGAGTTTGACTTTATGGCGGAAATGGTCACGGCATTTTACACCATTCACAATGGTACCATCATCGAGGATCCCGAACACCATCCCCATGTCCATCAACATGCACATCCAATGGGCAGGCAGCCCCATAAACATTAAGGTTTATGTATGGTCACTGTCCCTACGAAAATTCATTGGGTGCGACACGCTGAAGTGTATAATCCGCAGCAAATCCTTTACGGTCGCCTACCGCGCTTTGGTCTCAGCGCCAAAGGTTTTCAGCAAGCCCAGCGCACCGGACAGTATTTTAATGCTCTGCCCATCACTGCAGTTTTCAGCAGCCCCATGCTGAGGGCCCGCCAAACCGCGAAAGCGATGTTCGGCCACAGCGAGCACTTTAAATTGCGAATTTCTATCCTGCTCAATGAAGTGTGCACCTCATTTGAGGGGCGGCCGGGTGCCGAGATCGATGCCCGCGGCGGTGATGTTTACACCGATGCCGCTGCCTGTTCCGAACAGCCCCAAAACATTTATGTGCGAACCCATAAATTTGCGGCGCGGATGTGCCGGCAGTATGCAGGCCGGCAGGTGGTGGCCGTAACCCATGGCGACATCATCACCTTCATGGTCCTATGGGCCAAAAGCTTCGATCTAACACCAGAAAATAAGAATCGAATGAAATCAGCCGGTTATCCCGTTAGCTATCCAGCACATGCCTCTATCACCACTTTGACATACGCCACCCGTACACCCAACGAGTTGCCGCAAATTCAATACCGACAGCCCTGACCCGACATGGCGCTACTCGGGAAGGATGACCCGGTGAAATGCCTCGGCCAGCTTGTAGTCGCTGCCTTTATCTGGGGAACGTTGTTGACAATTGATACTTAATGGGGGCGGAGGCGTTACATCAAATCAATCGGAAAGCCAATCATCACTCCTCGAATGGAAAGTGGACCTTATAAGTATCAATTGTCAACAACGTCCCCCAAGTTTTCTAAGTATCAATTGTCAACAACGTCCCCCAAGTTTTCCCCAAGTTTTCCAAGTTTTCGTCCCCCAAGTTTTTCCATTCTCTTCTTTAATCCCGAAAGTCTCCTAATCGTTTTCAAACTCTATCAAAGGCAGTCGACAAAAATATCGCCGACTGCCTCAATGCACTATACTCAAGCGACCTGTTCGCTTTGATTTTCTGGTTTCGGGAACGGAGCGGTATCGTAGAACAACTGTGCTTTGACAATCTTTCCGTTTTCAAATGTAAAAACCTCGCACATATCCTGCGTGCCGATGGGCGGCACGGTAAAATCATCACGGCAAATTTTTACCACCTGATTGCCCTGTTCGATATAGGAACTGTTGATCTCTGTGACCTCAAATGGCAGGTTTTCGATAAAAGCGATCAGCTCTTCACGGCTGTTCATTTCCATCATAGGGCCCTTGAAGCTGTAATTTTCAGCAACAAGTTCCTTGACGGTATCAATGTCCTTATCAAAAAATGCCTGTGCAAAGCGTTTAACGATATCGGTATTACTCATGGTTTTTCTCCTTTTTGAGTTGGTTAAGAACGAATAATTTTATACAAACCCGGATAGTTCTTTATATCCTCGGGCATGTCTTTTGCAATTTTCCCAAGTTCAGGGTTTTGGAGCGCGGTCATAAAATGCTCCGGTGATTCCCATTCTGAAATGCTCACGAGATGAAACTTGGCATCATCCCCCCCAGACTTTGGTAAAGAGTTGTTGAAATATACCCGGGTTGCTTGCTGAAATAAGCTGCGAATGTGTCATACAATTCCCACGCCACGTCCTCTTTTCCAGCCGGAATTTCAAAAGGATTGATGGTTGTTACTTTTGACATAGGTTTAGTCCTTTCATTGATAGAGTTTATTTTTTCTGTCCGTAAATGAGCCCAAGCGCTGCACCAGTCAGGGTGAACTGGATAGCCTGAAACACGGTGTGATAAATAAGGAACTGCGAAACGGGTTCGATATTAAATTTCGCTGCTGTGGCAAACCCCATGGCAGTGTAAGTCATCAGGCCGATAATCAGGTTGAACTTAATGCCCTGTAAAACCGGATTGCCCGTACCTTTGTTATAAAAGGGATAAAGATAGCCGATCACAACCCCCTGTATAAGAATAGCAGCTATACCCAATGGCATAATCGGCTCCACCCTTTGGAACGCCCCCCACCCCGCATAAAGATCATGGAACCAGATCATATGCCACGGGTAGGCCCATGCCATTGTGATAACAAAGTAGGCAATAACAAACAAAACAAGCTTTTTAATATCCATGCTCTTCTCCATCTAATACTAATTTAGATAATCCTTTAAACTTTCCAAAAAGAAATGATCCCATCCGGCTTTGCATACCTCGAAACATTCAAGTTCCGGTACAAGTCCTTCATGGGTAAAATCAATGCGGGTATTCCCGTCTTCTTCCGTGATTGCAAAAACGAGCTTCGTTCCCAGCCATTCGGTGCGGATGTTATCGCTTAAGCCTTCATGGATATGGTTGGCATCATGACAGGTCAGTTCAATTTTGTTAGGTTCATCCAATACGGTTGCCTCAAACGACCAGAAAGACTTTCCGCCAAAATCCGTTTTCGCCTGATCGCTGATTTTCAGGAATTTCCCGCTCATGGAAGTCCACCAATCGGACATTTTTTCTGTAATAGCCCTATAGACTTCTTCCACAGACAGGTTGCTTATTATGGTCGCCTTGTAATTCTTCATTTTCTTTTTCTCGATTTTAGTTGTATAATACAAGTATAACATATAAACATTTATATTGCATCATGCAAGTGGTTTTTTAATGGTTAAAAAAGTAGAACATTACCAGAATTCGGGGTGTCCCCTGGCCTGTGCACTGGACATTGCTGGTGATCCGGGAACTCATGTTTATGGAGCATCATCAATACAAAGATATGCTGACCATGCCCGAAGGCATATCCAGCAATATTCTGTCTGACCGCCTGAAAAAGCTTGAAGAAAGCGGCGTTATTGCATCCGCCTACAAGCTGGATAATAAGCGTGACAAGCTCTATTACCTGACGGAGAAGGGCAAAGGGTTGGTCTATGTAATGCTGGAAATTGTAAGATGGGCTGACCTGAATAAAAGATAAGAACTTGCTTTTTGTGGGCCCAAGTATGCCAAAGGCACAGTTGTGTGTCAACCAGATAGGACATACAGCATGCTGTATGTCCTATCTGGTTGGGCGCAGCGGGCATAAAGGCCTGATATAAGTGTGTTGGGCGATTTTGAACAAACCTGCAATGATAGGAAAAAAGATGGTAATTTACCCGTTTTTTGGCAACAGTTCACCTGCATGACGGCAAAACCATAACCGTCATTATGATTCATTGGGTCCAATAATCGATGGGCGGCAGTTGCGAATAGGTGTAATCGTAAGTCAGTTCAGAGTCAAAGGCGGGAAAATGCGTATCATCGGATCGGGGCGGGTCGTGGTTGCGGGTTTGCCACAAACCAAGATGGATTAATATTTTCTTGATCAGCGCGTTATCTTCAATAAATGAGATAACCTTCATCGGCCCCTGACACTTGGGGCACAATTGCGGATCGATCTGATAAATTTTCTGAATCAGGCGCGCCCAGTTTCTACGGAATTCCAAAGAGGACACCGCCGATTCGACCAATGCCGGCATCTGATCATCCGTGCCGGCCTTTTTGCGCATGCCGCGCGATTTGTTCGAATAATAACCGTAATAGCGAACCATATGTTCTGACTTATTGGGGATGTGGGTGACCAGTTGGGCCAGCCAATCAAGCGCCTCAAAAGTTTTTGATGTGCGAGCGTCTTTGGATCTGTAGATCACCTTGGCCTGTCCATCCAATGTGTCTTTGGCCGGAAGGTAAGTCATACGCTCGGCAGAAAAACACGCGCGGATGATGTAGCGGGCCAGATCCTCAAGGCCTTGGTCATTGTTAGGCCAGATGGTGGGACCGCAGTAAACGTTGAAGCCGCTGTGACGCCAGGTGAGCATGTTTTCAATGACCGCATCGTTGATCTTGCCCTCGGCCTTGAGCATCTTGAGCACCTCGTAACGAAACAGCTCCTGCAAATCTTTGGGCTCAGAACCGGGGCCTTTGGTGAATGTGCCGTGTCTTGTAAAACAGCCGTCGGTGGCGATCAGGTGCAGGTGGGGATTGTATTGCTGAAAATCACCAAAGGTGTGAACGGCGATGGCCGCACCGGCAACGGCATCATCGAAAGGGACTGATTGCTTTAGATAGGTGCCCAACACTTTCCAGGCGCATCGGCTCAGTTTGGCCAGTAGCTTGCGGTTGTACATAAAATAGATCCGTAATCTTTTGGGCAGGCTAAAGACCCACTGGCGATGGGGAACCTGTTTGAGGACCTCGGCGCAGAGCCTCTCTCCGAACTCCACTACCCGCTTTTGGTGGCAAGAGGGGCAAAAGTGGCGCCGCTTGCATGAATAGGCCAGCAAATATTCGTGACCGCACTGTTGGCACTTCACTCGTGCAAAGCCAAAATGCAGATCCCCGCACTCCAGGTATCGATAGATCACATCGGTGACATAGCCCCGCCAGAAACCGTAGCGCGATGCATAGCGGTCCTGCCAGTGTATCTGCAGTTGTTCAAAGTGGTCCTGTACGCAGCGAAAATAGCCGCTGGCCTGGGAATTTCTGGGCCGGTAGATGCCGGCATCAAAATGTTGAGGGGCTAAATCTATCATGGTCGCTGATCATTGTTTGGTGATAGCAACGATAGCGACCAGCAATGGCATAAAGTAGAGGGGCGGCCGGGTGCCGAGATCGATGCCCGCGGCGGCGATGTTTATACCGGCGCCGATGCCGGTTCTGAACAGCCCCGGGATCTTTTGGCGCGAGTTAGAAAATTTGCGGCACGGATATGCAGGCATTATGCAGGCCGGCAGGTGGTGGCCGTAACCCATGGCGACATCATCGCCTTCACGGTCCTATGGGCCAAGGGATTCGATCCGACACCCGAAAATAAAAATCGACTGAAACCGGCCGGTTATCCCGTCAGCTACCCGGCGCATGCCTCTATCACCACTTTGACGTACTCCACCCCTACACCCAACGAGTTGCCGCAAATTCAATACCGCCAGCCCCAGCGCCGACACGGCTCTATTCGGGAAGGATGATCCGGTGAAACGCTTCGGCCAGCTTGTAGTCGCTGCCTTTGGCCAGCAAGCGGCAGCGTTTGCGCAGCCAGCCGTCAAGGTCGCCCTGGCCCAAATCCTTCACTTGACTTTTATGGCAGCTTAGTGCGGCCAGTTTCAGGTTGAAGGTCGTGGAGATATCTGTATAGTGGTTGATCTCGTCGGTACCGAAGAAAAGAATTTCGGCCACCTTGTGGGGCTCCAAACCCTGGGCCAGAAGGTCGGGAAAGGCCATATGGTCGCGGGCAAACGGAAAGACGGCATCCATCACCACTTGACCCACGATGCGATGATCGCGGTGCCACAAATAGCGCCGGTAAGGGTCCAATGTGATGATGGTGTGCGGTTGATAGGTACGAATTACCTCAACCAGATGCTTGCGAAACGCAGGGGTCTCTTCCAGCGCTTGATCTTTATAGCCCAGAAAGATCACCTTATCCACGCCCAAAACGGCGCAGGCCGCGCGCTGTTCGGCTTGCCGGATGGGAATCAACATCTCAGGTGTCAAGCTGCGGTCGCTGGTTCCTTTGTCTCCGTTGGTGCATACGACATAGACGGCGGATTTGCCTGCCTGGGTCCATTGGGCG
>JBNKKB010000006.1:0-38578 GCA_050291605.1 Desulfobacteraceae bacterium
CAGTTTTCCAAGCGTTAATCCATCGCACGCTCATTTCAACTCTCAAGGGAACCCGCCGTTTGGCGCGTTCCCTTTTTTTTGGGTTTTCCTCCAAATGAATTGCCGATATTCAATAGCCCCAAACCCGGAAAAACAAAAAACGCTCATCCAAACCACCGGCGTCTGAAAACCGAATGTTGAGTTAAAAGCGAAAACTGGAGGCGATCCAACACCTCTTCTTGCACTTGGGCTTTCCGGATAACCGCAATACAAAATTATAAAATCGTAATGGTATCCGGATACAGACCCAATTGCTTGAGACCGTCTTTTGTTACCACGTGGGTGTTTTCAATTCCCACAACCCCCCTGCCCGGAAAGATCAGTTTGGGTTCCAAAGCGATGGCCATGTTCTCCGCAAGGGGCATTTCCTGGCCCTTTGCGAGAAAAGGATACTCATCCAATTCCAAGCCCACCCCATGGCCGATGAATGTGATACGCTGGGAGTCGGCCCCCATAAAATGATCGCCATAGCCGGATTCAGTGGCCAGCTTGACGCCAAGATCGTATATGCGGCCGGCCGGTACACCGGGTTTGGCTGTTGATTTGATCTTCTCCTGAAGTTCCAGCATGGATTCATGGGCTTTCATCAGATCGTCCGGCAGCGTATCCAGCGCGAAAATGCGCGTATGGTCTGAGATATAGCCGTTCAATGCAAAAGCGTAATCTAATAATATGGGTTCATGGGCCTTGATACGGGCGAACCCGGCTCCCTGGGCCACCGCCGGGTTGGCTGCCGTCCCACCGGTGGGCGAGGCCAGGAAACTGGGCACAGCGGCCGACGCACCGCTAAGTAGGTGACCATAAAAGAGTTCACCGCCGAACAGGCGCATGCGAACAATACCTTGATGGCCGAGCTTGCGGGCATGGGCCTCCACCAGTCCGGCCAGTTCCAACTCCGTCATGCCGGGTTGCAAGATCTCACCGACATGGGCAGCCAGCGCATCGGACAACCGGGCAGCTTCCGAAATAATAGCCAGTTCATATTTGGATTTGACGGCGCGATGCATCCGAATTTCCGGAGAGAGATCGATCATGTCGGGACCTTCAAAAATCATTTCATACGCACGGAACAGATTGACCGGCAGAACATCGAGCTCCATACCCAGCCGGCGGGGTAGGGGCAGGCCATGCGTTTTCAATATGCCGGGGATCTGTTTGGGGCTGCCCAAAGGAATGATATTTTGGATAGGCGATTCTGCCTGGGCACGCGCTAAACTTTTTCGGGCCATGAGCAGTGGCGCACCTTCAGCCGGGATGTAGAGATGGCTCTGTTGGATGGTGCCGCTGTAATAAAACAGGTCGCTGTTTTGCAAGATCAAGGCGCCGTCGATTTGTTGACTTGCTAAGCTTTGCTGGAGCTTGGCGATACGGGACTCGATTTCAGCAGCCGGTGTGTTGGTGTCGGTTTTAAACATGGCGGGTTTCCACTATTTTTGGGTCAGCCGCATTCCAGCAACGCACAAAGTGCGCTGGACCCGCTGGTACCATTTCCGGCGGTGTTGTCCGGCAAACTTCGCTGTGGGCAGGGCATTGCTCGAAAAAGTGACATGCAAAAGGCAGGGTTGCCGGTTGGGTATCCGGCGTCGCTTGGGGCGACCAGGGTCTACCGGCGGCGTCCGGTACTGCCGCCAAAAGTTTTAATGTGTAAGGGTGGCAAGGGCCATCGAACAATGGGGTCGCCGGTGCGGATTCCACAATTTGTCCCCGGTACATCACGCACAGATGGTCGCAGATATAGCTGACCACTCCCAGGTCATGGGAGATAAACAAGTAACTCAACCCCAGCTCTTTTTGCAGGTCTTTGAGCAAGTTAATGATCTGGGCCTGTATGGAGACGTCCAATGCTGAGATAGGCTCGTCGCATAGGATCAGTCGCGGCGATACACTCAGTGCGCGGGCGATGCCCACTCTTTGGCGCTGGCCACCGCTGAATTCATGGGGATAGCGTCCGGCGCTTGCGGCGGGCATGCCCACCATATCCAGTAAATTTTTGATTTGGCGTTGCTGATCTTTTTTATCGCGTATGCCGGCCATACGCACCCCCTCGGCGATGGATTGTGCCACGGTCATACGGGGATTCAAAGAACTGTACGGGTCCTGGAAAATCATCTGAATCTCTTTGCGCATGGCCTTGAATTCGCTTTCTCCCATGCGGGAGATCTCCTGGCCGTCAAAGCGGATCGAGCCGCTGTCCGCGTCGAGCAACCGCAGGATCAGGCGGGCCACAGTCGATTTGCCACAACCGCTCTCGCCCACCAGGCCCAGGGTCTGTTGGGGCGCAATTTGCAGGTCCACACCATCCACGGCACGCACGTAACCGCTAATCCGTTGAAGCACGCCTCGCCGCACCGGAAAGTGCTTTTTCAATCCTTCTGTAATCAAGATGGGTTGGGGAACCGTCATCACAGGGCATCCTTCGCCGCATCAGTCTCGTCGTCGAACACCACCGGACACCGGGCTTTGTGGCCACCGGTGTAATCGCTCATCTGGGGAAACGTGTGTCCGCATGAGGGTTGGCGATAGGTGCATCTTGGGTGAAAAGGGCAACCTTCGGGCTTATAGGCCGGATGGGGCACACTGCCCGGAATGCTGTAGAGCCTTTGACCCCTTTTTTCTCTGGTGGGCAGTGCGTCCAGTAATGCACGTGTGTATGGATGGCCGGCTTGGCTAAAAATATGCCGGGGTGTCCCTTGTTCCACCACCACACCCGCATACATAACGAAAACCAGATCGGCAATAGCAGCGACGACGCCTAAATCATGGGTGATGTATTGAATGGCCATCTTCTTGTTTTGCTTCAACTCACGCAAAAGGCTTAATATTTGGGCCTGTACGGTAACATCCAACGCAGTCGTGGGCTCGTCTGCAATGATCAGGTCCGGTCCGCAGGCAAGGGCGATTGCAATCATAACCCGCTGACGTTGCCCTCCGCTAAGCTGATGGGGATAGTCGGCCAGGCGTCCTTCCGGGTTAACAATGCCCACATCGTCCAGAAGTTGGAGGGTGCGTTGATGGATGACTTCGTCCGAAACATCCTCATGGGCCAGTATGGCCTCACCGATCTGATCACCGATGGTGAAAACCGGGTTTAGCGAGGACATGGGTTCCTGAAACACCATGCCGATGCGTTTGCCGCGTAGTTTGCGCAGTTCGGCAGGTTCCAAATCCAACAGGGATTGGCCGTCGAAAAGAATACGGCCGCTTTTGATTTGGGCAGGAGGCCGGCGCAACAGCCCCATGATAGCCAGGGCGGTGACGGTTTTGCCGCAACCCGATTCACCCACGATACAGACCGTCTCTTGGCGACGCACTTGAAAGTCAACCCCGTCTACAGCGCGTGACACAGGGCCGTCTCCATAAAAGTAAACCCGGAGATCTTCCACCGACAGCAATATATCGTTCGATTGACCCATTAGAATTAAAAACTCATCGTTTATCGTTCATGGTTGATAATTTGTTTTTCTGCGGGAGCGGTGTCCCGCCGCGATCTCCTTTTTGCTGTTGCTGGCGGTCAACTAATTTCGCTCTCTCAACTTCGGATTCATGATATCTCTTAACCCCTCTCCAAAAAGATTGAACGCCAACACCACAACCAGAATGACCAACCCCGGTGCAAAGGTCAACCAGGGGGCATCGAAGATAAATGCCTTGCCGTCGGAGAGAATATTGCCCCAGGTGGCATGGGGGGGCGGCACGCCGAATCCCAAAAAACTCAGTCCTGCTTCGGTAAGCATGGCCGAAGCAATACCCAAGGTCGCCGATACCAGCACCGGCGCAACCGCGTTGGGCATAATATGACGAAAGATGATGCGGACATCGCTGATGCCCAGTGCTTTGGCCGCTGCTACAAAATCCAGTTCGCGCAGGGACAGAAATTCAGCCCGCACAAAGCGGGTGGTCCCCATCCAACTCGTCAGTCCGATGATGATCATGATGTTATAAATACTGGGTGGTAGCAGTGCCACCACAGTGAGAATTAAAAAGAAAGAGGGAAAGCACAGCATGATGTCCACTGCACGCATGATCAAGGTATCGACCTGCATAACAGGCCAGTGGATCCATTTCAGCCGATGAGGCGATCGTGATGGGGAAAGCTTTTTCCGCATGCGGCTGTATCCCCATAAAGCAAAGGCGGACAGAGCACAGGCTATGGCTGCTGCACCGCTGCCCGCAACTGCCAATACAATCGCAGCAAGGATCAGTGACCCAACAAGCAGGTGGCCCAGTTGAATATATCTTTGTCCATAAAAGCCGGCCATGCCGCCCAATAAAATACCGATACCCACTGCAATACCAACGGCGACAAAACCCACTGTAAGAGAAACCCAGGCCCCTTGTAGCATTCGGGCAAACACATCCCGGCCCAGATCGTCTGTACCCAACAGGTAGGTGCCTAAAGCAGGGATCTCTTCCGTTCGCAGTGTGTCCAGCTTAGGCATGGCCAAGGGGGGGCGCAGCTTTTCCTGCAGGCGCACTTGGGCGGGATCAAGCAGAGGATCGGCGCCGGATGTCACGATGAGACCCACTAGGGCGATAGCGAAGAAAATTAGAAAAATCACCAGCCCGGTTAGCGCCATGCGGTTTTTACGCAATAGATGCCATGTTTCGGCCCAGGGAGAGCGAGAAGGGGGCATATAGCTTTCATCTGCGATCGGTAATGTATTTTGGGTCTCAGACATATGCATCCTACAGTTTGATGCGCGGATCCACCACCATGTAGAGCAAATCGGATATCAAGGTGCCCACCAGCACCAGGACGGCGGTAATAAAGTTAACGGTTAAAATAACAGGATAATCTCTGGCTAAGATCGCCTCGTAAGCCATGCGACCCATGCCGGGCCAGGAGAAGATGGATTCGATGATCACGGATCCACCGATGAGGCCGGGTAAAATGAGGCCGAACATGGTGACAAACGGCAGCAGGGCGTTTCGCAAAGCATGCTTGTAGTAGACGGTCTCGCTGGAAAGTCCTTTAGCTCGGGCTGTGCGTACATAGTCCTGGCCGATAATTTCCAGCATCTGGCTGCGTACGTATCGCGAAAGCACCGCAATGCCGCCGGTGGCACCCAAAATGGATGGCAGCACCAGGTGCCAGATACGGTCCATGATATTGACGATGGGTGTGGCCGATGTTATTCCAAAAGTTTGCATACCGATAACCGGTACATGCAAATGGGTCACTACCAAAATGATAAGAATATAGGCAAAAAAGAACCCGGGGATGGATATCAGCAAGTAGGCCAGGAATGTTGTGGACTTGTCATAAACGCCGTCCCGAAAAATGGCCGATCGAATCCCCACGGGAAAAGAAAAGGTCCAGGTGAGCAGGGTGCCCACGATAAAAAGGGGCAGGCTGTTCATAAAACGTTCCCAGATCTTTCCCAGCACCGGTTGATTGTCCTTCCAGGATACAATCCTGCCGGAAAACAAGTCCTGATAAAAGAGCAGGTATTGGAAATGCAGCGGCTTGTCCAGATGAAACTCCTGGCGCATGCGTTCCACAATTTCAGGGGTGAACTTGGGGTTGAGAGGATCGATCTGGCTAGGTTCGCCAGGGGCCAGATGAATGATTAAAAAGGAGATCACCGATACAAAAAACAGGGTCACCAGCTTTTGAACCATGCTTTTACCCAGAAAAGAGATCATCGATCCTCCTTATCCCCCTGCGGCCAATGTGGGGGACTGTGAGAGTTTGATCCACTGGTTGAAATGGAATGAGTAGTCTCCGGTTTGGGTGGGGGTGATGGGCTTGTACATGGGCTGACCGTCTTTGCCGTTCACCTGGCGCACGATGCGCCGGTCCAGCAATGCCGTCCAACGGCTGACATACAAAAAGGTATAGGGTTGCTCAGCGGCGATAATTTCGTGAAGACGGTGGCAATAGGCCACTTGCCGCTTGGGGTCATATTCGCGCCTGATTTTGATGATGAGATCATCGGCTTCGGGATTTGAAAAGCCCACGAAATTAAGTTGAAACTTTCCGCTCTGGCTGGAGTGCCAGATTTGGTAAAGATCCGGATCGATGCCCATAGACCACCCCAGGATCAAAGCATCGAAATCAAGCTGATTGATTCTTTTTTGAATGAAGACCGACCACTCCAACAGATCCGTTTCTACCTGAATACCGATTTTTTTCCAGGCATCCTGGGCGATGGCCAATATGGCTTTGCGCAGCGGATTACCGTTGTTGGTGATCAGCGTAAAGGAGAGGCGCTTTCCATTTTTTTGCAGATAACCGTCGTTGCCCTGCTGCCAACCCGCCTCATTCAGCAGCTTAACAGCACCCTCCGGATCGTAGGGCAAAGGGGCGATGTCATGGTTATAGTAGTCGGTCTGTTTTACAAAGGGGCCGGTGATGGGTTCCCCCTGACCATAGATCACGTACTTGATGATTTTATTGGTATCGATGGCCATTCCCAAGGCACGCCGAACCCGCAGATCATTGAATGGCTCACGGCGCATGTTATAGCCGATATAGGTGTAGCCGAAAGATGCGCCTGAAAAATTCTTAAAGCGTTCATCTTTGCTTAAACGCGCAACTTGATGCGGCAGTACGCCATAGTTATCGATGGTCCCGGAATAGAACTCCATCTCTTGGGTAAGGGTATCAGGAATGATGCGCATCACGTATTCCTGATAGTTGGGCGCCCCTTCCCAGTAGTTCTCATTGCGCTTGAGTCGAATAAATCGATCTGATTTCCACTCTTCAAAGACAAAGGGCCCGCATCCGATAGGATTGCGGTTGAAGCGACTCTGGCGTAGGGTAAATTTGCCGGGATCTTTGCCCTGCTCGGCAGCTTCTTTGGCCAGTGCCTGCGCATCCAGCAGATGGGCGGGCAAGATACCCATACCCCAGGTGCCGAATGCCGGTGAATAAAGCCGTTTATAAATAATGCGCACGGTATGGGCATTGATTACTTCAACCCGCTGGACTGGCTCATAATCGGGGATTCGCGGAGAGAGATTTTTTGGATTCACAATGGCTTCGTAGGTGAATTTTACATCCCGGGCAGTCAGCTCGTGGCCGTCATGGAATTTAATACCCGGTCGCAGATAGAATTCTATGATGGGGTTATGTGCGGTCGGCGGCATTAATTCTCTGGCTTTTGCAGCAAGCTCCGCTCTCGGTACTTTAGCGTCTGCAACGATATATTCGGTGGGATTAAAACCATCATAATAGTCGCTGCCCAGCAGTTTGGCCAGGCGTTGAAATAACATTTGATCCACTCGATCGAGCACGATGCGGATCCGTTGGGGTGATAGGGCGGTCAAAGCCACGGGGTGGGATTCCGGTCCGGTTTTAATCGAAAAAGAGCGGGTAATGGTTTCGGCAGGCAACAAATCCACCGCTTTGACATGCTGCCATTGCTTGGAGTTTGGATCCAGCGCGTTTCGAAGATTCAAGGCCAGCGTGGCGGGATCAATTTTTCCCCATCTGGCTGTCGTGGCTTTGGAATTGATATAAAAATAAGCGTGTTCGTAAATCTTCCAGCTCTGGGCCACTCGACCACGAAACTGGAGGTTTTCATCCCGATCAATGAGCCCTTCAAACACCTTGGCTTCAATTTGACTGCTGGCAGATTCGGCAGACAGGATCGGGTTCAGAACAGTCGCATCGCCAATGGAGGCTGTTATATATTGTATTAAGCGATCGGGATTGCCTTTGGTCTGCTCCTCATAGGTGGGTACCCAAAAGTAAGAAAGCAATAGTACAACGGTTATAACTGCCGGTGCGATGATGAGAAAACGCCTAATAGTCATAGACAGCTTCGGGTTTGGTGATGTTTGAATTGAGGCCTTTATTGGCCGGCAAGTGCGTAAAAAAGGTTTATTATTACAGACCGTAAGGGATTAACCGCCACGGAAAAGGGAGCTATATTCCTTTCTTGGACCCTTTGGCCTCAAGGGCAGCTTTGAGGCTGGTGGCAAGGTTTAATTTTTGCTGGATCTCCTGTCCCTGGGCCGGGTTTGCAATTAATTTTTGGGCGGACGTCAGATGTTTGATGGCCGCATCAATGGATTTGACGGTGCCCTTGCTGATGGCCACGTCGGCCTTGTAGAGCAAGATCATGCGTTCTATGGAGTTGATCCGAAGGCTGATAGTCTTGCGCATATTTTTATTGATGGCGAATTTACGGGCGTCGTTCAGGTAGATCTTGATGCCGTCAAAATCAGGCAAACCAGGCACCTCCAGCAAGGTATCTGCTTTTTCCAGGTAATAGTTAAAGACCAGTGGATAGACTTCATCGCGGGTATAGACAGCTTTGATTTTACCGGAATACTGGGTGCCGTGCAGTACCATAAAAAATCTGTTGTCCTTTGGCGAAAAGCGGCCTTTCCAGATTTCGATGGCGTTATCTTTAGGTTGAATGAAGTACTTTGAGCTGTTGCTGTAACTGGTCATCAAAATCAACAAGACGACAATGCCAATACCCACGACCAGCATTTTTGCGGCTTTGGATACCGGGTCGGCGTCCTGTTGGCTCGAGGCATCCTTAAAACCTGTAGCTGCCTCTTCTGATGGGGGTTGTGGAACAGCGGTAATTTTTTTGGCGATAGTACGGTGTGGGGTTGCCGGTTGGCCGGCTTGCTCGGCCACAGCGGGCTGGCCGGTCTCCTGCGGCTTTTCGGTGGCGGGTTGGCCCAACAGGCTGTGGGATTGAAGCAACAGCTCTCGGATGCGCGCTGCTCTTTTGGGATCGGAGGGGTTGACCCATGGCGGCGCTGAAGGCGTCTCTTTGTTAGGTGCTCTCGACGCAGCAGGTTTGGCTATTTTTGAAATGGGGTCGAAAGACTTGAAGAGCAGCTCTTTCGCTGTTATTTTCGTGTCTCTTTTTGTTGAGACGGATTTTTTTTTCGATTTGGCCGTCACCTTGGTTTTCGCCTTGATGGTTGTTTTGGATTTCGGTCTGGCAGAGGATTTTGTTTTTGTTGCGGTGCTTTTTTTCTTTGGGGCGACTTTTGTAGCTGGGGTCTTCTTGGCAGCCTTCTTTTTTGCTGCAGTTTTTTTGGTTTTAGTTGGCGCGGCTTGCTTAGGGCGGGTCTTGGATTTTGCTTTTTTAGTCGCTTGGATGGGCTTTTTTGCAGAGGTGGCTTTTTGGGTCTTTGCTTTGGTTTTGGTCTTTTTATCAGCAGTGGATTTGATCAAACTGTCTTTGCCCATTGATTTCCCCTTTGTGTCGCCTTTTGGTTTGCCTTCCCAAAAATAGCCGTAAGTATAAAATATAGAGGATCACCTGTGCTTTGTAAACCCCTTTTTGCCGCAAGATGAAGCCTGTCAATGGTTTGCACGCTTTGCCATCCCAACCGGTGAAGGCGGCCGGCATGGGACATCGCCGGCCCGGGCCTGCTTGCATCTTATCATGGGCTGGGTTACCTTAAAGTGCAGCACAAGTCACGATGATCGAAAGACCTTTTGTGACAAATATCGCCCATTTGCTTTAAATATTTTCTTGTTCTGAAACGCAACTGTTGATAATCAAAATGTTTTATTGAATTCATTTATATAGCTTGCTGTCCTTTGGAGTTAATCCACCATGTCTTTTGAATCTTTCGTATCTCGCCGCTATCTTAGGGTTAAACATCAGCGCAAACTGGTGCCTTTGATCACCGTTTTGGCCACTATCGGTGTGGCTGTCGGCGTCATGGTACTGGTGGTGGTCATCGCTGTGATGACCGGATTTCAGTCTGAGCTCAAGCGGCGTATATTGGGTATCGAGGCCCACATGATGGTCATGCGTTACAGTGGCTGGATCCAGGACTATCAGCAGATTACCGGACAGATTGAAGCGCTTGATGCGGTCCGGTTGGCCACACCGTTTGTGAACGCCCAAGGCATGCTGCGTTCGGCCAAAGGCGTATCCGGGTTTTTGCTGCGAGGCATCGATCCGACGCACACAGCGGTTCAAGTGGCCTCCACAGATGGATCCACCGTGGCTGAAGTTCTATCCGCGGAGATGCAAAACGCAGAAACCGGAGTGGTTCTGGGATCGGTGCTTGCTGAAAAACTGAGCTTGAAACCGGGAGACAATGCCATCCTGATGTTGATAGGATCCAGGCGCGGTGATGCCAAACGACTGCCTCAAATGCACCAACTGAAAATCGTGGGGCTGTTCGATACCGGAATGCATCAATATGATGGCATTCTCGGATTTGTAGCCCTGCATAAACTACAGAATCTACTGGGTGTGGGAGATTTGGCCCGCGGCATTGAGATCCGTGTCCTGGACCCGGATGCGGTGGTTCCCATTACCGAAAAGATAAGAAACATTTTGGGTATTGAATTCTGGGTCAGCCATTGGAAACAGATGCACCGCAACCTGTTTTCCATGCTGGCCCTTCAAAAGGTGATGATGTATGTCATTTTGACCCTTATCATTGTCGTGGCGGCTTTTAATATTGCAAGCGCCTTGATCATGATGGTTAAAGATAAAACACGGGATATTGCTATTTTGAAAACCATGGGGGCCACCAACCGGTCATTACAAAAAATTTTCCTTGGAAAAGGTATCATCATCGGCGTAGTGGGTATCTTTATAGGTTTGGTAAGCGGTCTTTTAGTGTGCATGTTGCTGGCCCAATACCCATTCATTGAGTTGCCGGGTGACGTTTACTTTTTAACCACTTTGCCGGTGAAGATCAACCTCATGGATATGGCCGTAATTGTTTTGGGAACCTTGGTTATCTGCTTGGCGGCCTCCTACTATCCAGCCCAACAAGCAGCGAAAAGAAATCCAGTGGACGGCATTCGGTTCGGATAAGAGGCTGATTGCGGCGCATACCGGAGGTGAAATCTGCGTAAAACACTAAAAATTATATTGATCGCACTTTTAATCCTGCTGATTGGGTTTGCCGTTCTTGCCGACTTGCCGGCCGGAAAGTCCCTATTCGGTCATCTGGATCTCGGGCTCTATTTAAAATTGGTCAGCTTGTTTGGGTTGCTGATCGCATTTTTTATAAGCTTGGGTTACAAACACCAGGTGGATGCCTCTCAAAAATACCGTCGTGCCAATGAGGTCCTGGCCGAGGCTGAAGCCAAAGCAATCCAGCAAAAACAGGCCCTTGACCAGATGGAGCAGAAATTAAAGAAGGCATATGCCCAAAAAGAGAAGGGACTCAATCGTCAAATCAAAGAGGCCCATATGGGCTATGATAGCCGTGTGAAAACTCTTAAACAGCAGAATATTGAATTAAAGGAGACGGTAAACAAGTTGATGATGGCTTTGAAGCGGGAGAGGGGAGAACATTGATGACGCTTTCCTCAACCCTAAGCCAACACAACATTCAAGTCTTTAAAATTTTGATCGATATAAACAGAAACAGCCCCTGGCGATGCGCGCTGAGATAAAACGACCCATCCAGTAGAACAGAGATGCGATGAAACGGAACTACCCTACAACCTATCAACGATTGGAAATTCGCTTCGCCGCTTACGCTGAAAGTCATTGGGCTCACCTTTCGCGCTTAAACAACCTATTGATTGTTTTAAATATCAGCCTTTTTTTTCTAACGGAATTGGTCACCAAATTCGGATACTACTATACATTTTATTCCCTAATGTTTCTATCCCTTGTGGCTGTCGGCCCCTTGCTGGCATTTGGTTTGTTTAACCGACTGTGGTATTATCTGGTGATGGTGTTAAGTGAAGTGGTGGGGATCTATTTCTTGGTGGCCAGCGTCGGATATTGGGTGGAAACGTACCGCGGTTAATGCGCCAAGTTGCAGGCAAAGCGATTCGAGTCGAGAAAGGTAAAAATGATAAGACGCAGTCCCATTAAATTCTATTATAGTTTCAGTTTTTCCGATGGCAGCATGACCGATTATGAGATCTGCTTGGACCCGGAGACTTTGGCCTTGGTTCGTGACGACAGTGATCCGGAGTTGCCGGATTGGACGCGACTCGATTTTGAACAGTGCCAATGTTGTCCATTGACCCGGGACGCGCATCCCTATTGCCCCATTGCTGTAAATATCATGGAGTTGGTGGACACGTTCAAGAGTGTTTTTTCCTATCATGATTGTAAAGTGCTCTGTGAAACCGCCGAAAGAACATACTCTAAAAAAACGTCGGTAATGGAGGGACTGTCTGCCATATTCGGTGTAATTATGGCCACTAGCGATTGTCCTGTGATGGAGTTTTTAAAACCCATGGCCAGATTTCACCTGCCTTTTGCAACCATTGAAGAAACCACAGTGCGAACCGCCGCCATGTATCTTTTGGCACAGTATTTTAAGCATAAAGATCAACCGGACATGCGGTTCGATTTTAAAATCCTGGAGCGTCACTATGCCCAAGTGCAATTCGTCAATGAGGGGCTTTTGGGGCGTATTAACGCTGTGAGCAGTGAGGATGCAGATAAAAATGCCATTATCACGCTGCATTCCCTTTCTCAGTTTCTCTCTATGGAGATCGACTATAGTTTGGGTGGATTGGAGTCGATATTTGTGGGACGGTATGACGAATAGAACTGCAACTCGCCGTATCTTATCCCATCGACATTTCCAAATCAGCATCCTGTTCATTATTATTCTAATGACGTTAGGGAGCGTTGGCTGTGGCGCCGCGTCTGTTCAGGGCAAAACCTCGCGGCAAGCTCCCACCACCGAACAGAAATTGCGACAGGCTGTGCACCAATGGATCGGCACCCCCCATCGAATGGGTGGGACCCGTCAAGACGGCATAGATTGTTCGGGATTGGTCACTGTGGTATACCGAGACCTTTTCGATATCCGCTTGCCCCGAACCACGCGCCAGCAGGTCAAGTATGGCGTGGGGGTGGTTCAAAACCAATTGAAAGCCGGGGATCTTATTTTTTTTAGACCCCCTCATAAAGTGCGGCATGTGGGGATTTACCTGGGCAAAGGAGAGTTTTTTCATGCATCTACCCGCCGCGGAGTGATTATTTCAAGACTTGATGAGAAATACTGGCGAAACAGCTATTGGACGGCGAGACGTGTGCTGTAAATGCAAGCGATAGAATCCATAAGGTTGACGAGTCGATAAAAAAGCAATCCATGACGCCAATTCAAATCCAATACCAATTTCAAACAGAAGATGGTCAACTCGAACAATTTGAAATCCAGATGGATCCTGGGCGGATGGAAGTGATCCCGGCAGCTCGCAAACCTTTTCCGGAATGGACACAGTTAAGCGTTCACCAATGCCCGAATTGCTCGTTGGCGTCGGTGCAGTTCCCCCATTGTCCACCCGCACTAAACATGGTGCACCTTGTACGCCGTTTTGATGCCTTGCTTTCCCATGACCGGACTTCAGTTATTGTTAAGGCTGATAGCCGCACCATTCATACCAAAACCACCGGGCAGCGTGCGGTCAGCTCTATCATGGGCTTGTTGATGGCGGCCAGCGGCTGCCCCAACACCGTATTTTTCAAACCCATGGCCAGGTTTCACTGGCCGTTTGCCAGCATCGAAGAGGCGATCTGGCGGGCGATCTCTACCTATCTGATGGCACAGTACTATCACAAACAGGATGGTGGTGATGCCGATACCCGCTTGGCGGGGTTACGCCGTATCTATGAAGAAATTCAAATCGTGAACAAAGCCTTTGCCAAACGCCTGCGCAAGGTTTGTCTTTGCGATGGGATGGTCAACGGCATTATCTTACTGGATATGGTTGCTAAATCAATGCCGGACGCCATCGATGAAGCATTAATTGAAATTAAGCATTTGTTTGTGCCCTTTCTGCGTCAACTCGATGAACCCAAAAGTTGACGGGGCAACATCACGGATAACTGAAGCCCGCTTGACAAGGGGATTCAATCGCGACTAATAAGGGGCGGCCGCTGTCGTTCGCGACGGCCTCTATGATGCCTGCCCCAGTGCAAACCTTTGGATTCTACCGACAGACGTCCATGATTCCCATAGGCACGCTAACAGGTAAAATTAACGAAAAGAGACGCATTGTTAAAACCACTAAAAAAACTATGGAAAAAAGTCACCGGCCCCGGCACAACAAGCACCGATAAAACCAAAGAAAAGGCCAAAGTCCCGACCCTCAAAGCCAAACCCGGCAGAGAATTCCAAAAACCCAAACCTCCAAAAAAAAGAGTCGCCGGTAATCGGCCGGCCCCCAAAAAGTGGGACCCCCAAAGCTTTGCCGTGCCGGTGGCTGAGGGTAAAACCCGTTTTCACGATTTAGGGCTACCCGATCGTGTCATGCGCGCCATCGCCGATCTTGGATTTCAATATTGCACACCCATTCAAGCTGAAATTCTGCCAAGCACCTTGGTGGGTAAAGATGCCACCGGACGTGCGCAAACCGGGACCGGTAAAACGGCGGCCTTCCTTATCACCGTGATTACTCACATGTTGCGCAAACCGGTCAGCGCCAAGCGCAAACCCGGTATCCCAAGGGTGCTGGTTATTGCGCCCACCCGTGAGTTGGTGCTCCAGATAGCGGATGAGGCGCTGCTGTTGAGCAAATACGCTAATTTGACCACCACCAGTGTTTTTGGCGGGATGGATTATGAAAAGCAGCGTCGTCGGCTCAACAATCGGCGAACCGATATTGTGGTGGCGACCCCGGGGCGCCTATTGGATTTTAAACGCCGTAAAGATATCGATTTAAGCCAAGTGGAAGTGATGATTCTCGACGAGGCGGATCGCATGCTGGACATGGGTTTTATCCCGGATGTACGCAAGATTATCTATAGCACACCTCACAAAAGCAAGCGCCAGACCCTGCTGTTCAGCGCTACGTTAACACCGGAAGTGACCCGTTTGACAGAGCAGTGGACCCGTCATCCCGTCAAAGTTGAAATTGAACCGGAACAGGTGGCTGTGGATTCGGTTATGCAATTGGTATACATCGTCACAAATGAAGAGAAACATGCCCTGCTGTACAACATTGTTACCCGGCAGAAGCTTGAGCGTGTGATCGTGTTCTGCAACCGTAAAGATGAAACCCGGCGATTGGCCGAATTATTGGAAGGCCATGGCATCAACTGTGCCATTCTTTCAGGAGATGTGCGCCAGCACCAGCGCATACGCACTTTGGACAATTTTAAATCCGGCAAGATCCGGGTGTTGGTGGCCACCGATGTGGCCGGACGAGGTATTCACATCGAAGGCATGGATCATGTCATCAATTATACATTGCCGCGCGACCCAGAGGATTACGTGCATCGCATTGGCCGCACAGGGCGAGCCGGGTCAGCGGGCACCTCCATCAGCTTTGCTGATGAGGAGGACAGTTTTTATATCCCGGCCATAGAGGCTCTGATCGGTCATGAACTGCCCTGTATCCACCCTGAAGAAGCGTGGCTGGCGCCGCTGCCGCCCATGCCCAAGCGCCCGAAACCCAAAGCGCGTCAGAAAGCCATGCGCCGGAAGGGCAAGCCCCGCCGACATCCCGGTGGCCCCCCCCGAAGTGGGCGTAAGCCCCAACGCCGGCGCAGTCCCACCAAGGCCAAAACTTAATCTTGATCTTTCTTGAAATGATCATACCCACCCGGAAGGGGGATGTGCCTGCCATCGGATTGAATCAATACCGGACCATTTTCTTTGGGGGTGATCTTTCCCACTTGGTGCAATTTCAAGCCTGTATCGGCGAGTTGGTTTGCACGTTCCGGTGAGATGGAAAATAGCAGTTCAAAATCCTCGCCACCGCTTAAGGCGAAATGGTGGGGGTCCACACCCAAAGCGCTGCCCGCCGCTTTGACATCATCATGCAAGGGGATCTTATCGATCTCAATCAAAGCCCCCACATTGCTTTGCTCACAAATATGGTGAACTTCCGAGCCTAGGCCGTCACTGATATCGATCATGGCGTTTGCAAAGGATGCAATCTGTTTGGAAGCATCCAATCGGCAAGTGGGCGCCAAGTGCTTTTGGCGCAGGTAAGCCGAAGGCTGCTGTTCAGCGATCAGCAATGCCAGCCCTGCCGCAGATCCCCCCAAGGGGCCGGTCACCATCAGCAAGTCATGGGGGCGGGCCTGGCTGCGCAGGCACAAATTTTCTTTGCTTACCGACCCCAACAAGGTGATATTGACGGTATTCGTCCTGCCCTGGGTGGTATCGCCGCCGGCCACTGCGATTCCGTGCCGCTGACAAGATTGCGCCAGGCCCCTGTATAGGCCTTCGGCCCACGCCACCGGCGTATCTTCGGTCAATGCCAACGAGACAAACATCCAACGGGGTGAACCCCCCATGGCGGCGATGTCGCTGACATTGCATTCGGCGGCTTTGATGCCGATCTGTTCAGGGGCAGCCCATTGGGTGTTAAAGTGGCGCGCATCCACAAGAATGTCCGTGGTGACCAGAAGATAGGATTCGGGGTGTTGCGCTATTTTAATCACAGCGGCATCGTCACCCACCCCTTGGATCAAATCGGGGTCATTGGCAGCGGCAATCCGGGTCAATCGATTGATGAGGGCAAATTCACCACCCATATCTTGAATCTTCATCTTTGACCTGTGGCAAGGGTTCCAGGGAATATGCGATCAATCTCAAATTAAGACTGCCTAAAGTTATCAAATTTGATATGGGTTGACAATTGGATTGCACCCCATTGTTATAATTTGGTGTAATCCGTGCGTTTCGAGTGGACATGTTTAGCGTCAGTGCTTAACCTTTTTTGTACAGAAAGAACTTGAAGAGCTGTTAATATAGCGCATTTTATCTGAATACGGTGATGTGCGGCAGGGTGCCGCCGGTCCTACAAGCAGCACGAATTAAAAGGATCGTAGACATTTATCGTGTCGCTTAAGATTATGAAAGGAGCATCCATGGAAGAACAGACCTTCAACATTCCCACTATTTCCTGCGGGCATTGTACCATGACCATTGAAAACGAACTTAAAGAGATGGAAGGTATTGCCGAAGTAAAGAGCAATGTGGCCGAAAAGTCGGTGACTGTGCAATGGCAAGCGCCGGCCACACTGGATAAGATTGTTGCCACCCTCCAGGAGATCAATTATCCGGCGGCACCTTAGACGAGCAGGGACAACACCATGACCCTACAGCACATTCAAATGCCGGTAGGCGGCATGACATGCGCCAATTGTGCCATGAACATCGAGCGCGGCGTAAAAAAACTTGATGGCGTTAGCGATGCCAATGTGAATTTTGCCACCGAACAGGTCGCCGTTTCATACGACCCCAGCCGGTTGGGACCCCAGGATATTGTCGCTCGCATCATCAAAAGCGGCTTCAGCGTGCCGAGCACCAGCGTTGAGCTCACCCTCAGCGGCATGAGCTGCGCCAATTGCGCCGGCACCATCGAGCGCGTCCTTAAGAAAAAAGTTCCCGGCGTGATCAATGCATCGGTGAACTTTGCTTCTGAGTGCGCCAGTGTCTCTTATCTAGGCCCGCCCGCCACTGTCGATGCGATGGTGGCGGCCGTTGAAAAAGCCGGTTTTAAGGCCATCCCGGCAGATGCCGATGAAATGACCATCGATAGTGAGGCGGCCTTGCGTCGACGCGACATTCTGTCCCAAAGGCGTAAATTTTGGGTCGGCCTGCTCCTTTCGGCACCCCTGTTTTTTTTGAGCATGGGTCGTGATTTCAACCTGATAGGCGCTTGGAGCCATGCCGGATGGGTGAACTGGCTCTTCTTCGCCCTGGCGACACCGGTTCAGTTTTATACGGGTGCTGATTTTTACAGGGGTGCATTCAAGAGCCTTCGAAATTTAACCGCCAATATGGACGTATTGGTGGTCATGGGATCCACTGTGGCCTATCTCTACTCCATGGCAGTTCTGATCCTGCCGGCTGCGGGGGGGCATGTCTATTTTGAGACCTCGGCCCTGATTATTACCTTGATCAAGTTGGGCAAGATGTTGGAAGCCGTTAACAAAGGGCGCACCGGTGTGGCCATCCGCAAATTAATGGACTTGAGCCCCAAGACAGCTGTGGTGCTTCGCGATGACCGGGAACAACAGATTCCATTGGCCCAGGTCATCAAGGGGGACCTTGTGGTGGTGCGTCCGGGTCAAAGCATACCGGTGGACGGACAAGTCACCGGCGGGCAATCGACGGTGGACGAATCCATGCTCACCGGAGAATCGCTGCCTGTGGACAAGGCGCCGGGTGATGCGGTCACCGGCGGCACACTTAATCAGTTTGGACAAATTCGTTTTGTGGCCACCCGGGTAGGCCAGCAGACCGCCCTGGCCCAGATTGTGCGCCTGGTGCAAGAGGCCCAAGGCAGCAAAGCCCCGATCCAGGCATTGGTGGATCGAGTGGCAGCGGTATTTGTGCCGGTGGTTATTGTGATCGCACTGATTACTTTTGTTATCTGGTGGTCAGTGGGCGGCGATGCAGTGAACGCCTTGATCCGCTTAGTGGCTGTCTTGGTGATCGCCTGTCCCTGTGCTTTGGGACTGGCGACGCCCACGGCCATTATGGCCGGCACCGGCAAAGGCGCCCAGCACGGCGTTTTGTTTAAAAACAGCGAAGCCCTGCAAAACACAGCAGCCGTTGACATGGTAGTGCTGGATAAGACAGGAACACTTACCCAGGGCGAGCCCCAGGTCACCGACTTGGTCGCCCTGGATCCTGCGGTGATGGCACCATCGGATTTGTTACAGGCAGCGGCCACTGTAGAGCGGGGGTCGGAGCATCCTCTGGGCAGAGCCATTGTTCTGGCGGCGCGGGAACGTCAATTGGCATTGGGCGAGTTGTATGACTTTAAAGCCCATGGGGGAATGGGCGTTGAAGCGCGTCACAAAGACCAAAACTGGCGTGTCGGGCAGCCCGCCTGGTTTGAGCAAATGGGATGGTCGTTAGAGGCGGTGGTACATGATATCCGTCGCCTGCAACAGCAAGGCAAGACAGCCATGGTGGTGTTTGCAGGCCAAGCACCTCAAGGGGTGATCGCAGTGGCCGATACCCTCAGGCGAGACTCCATGGAAGCCGTGGGCCAAATGCATGCCATGGGATTGAATGTGGCCATGATCACCGGCGATAATGAATCCGCGGCCCACGCCATTGCCAGACAAGTGGATATCGACCAGGTTTTGGCCCAGGTGCACCCGGAGGACAAGGCGGCAAGGGTCAAAACCCTGCAAGATAGGGGAGATCGGGTAGCCATGGTGGGCGATGGCATCAATGATGCGCCGGCATTGGCCCAAGCGGATGTGGGGATGGCCATCGGCTCCGGTACGGACGTGGCTATCGAGACTGCCGACGTGATCCTATCCGGCAGCAGCCTGAAAGGCGTCGCACGGGCCATCCATATCAGCCGCAGCACCATGCGTACCATTCGCCAGAATCTTTTCTGGGCGTTTGCTTACAACGTGGTCTTGATACCGCTGGCTGCCGGTGTATTGAACCCATTTGACCAATTGCCCCTGATGATGCGCCAGTTGCATCCCATACTTGCCGCTTTGGCCATGTCCTTCAGCAGTGTTACGGTGGTGTCCAATAGTTTGCGTCTGGTCCGGTCCAAATAGCATGGGAAGCCATCTAAAAAGCCTCCGCTCATCTTGCTGTTTGACAAACCAGACGCAACCATCTATAAAGTAACTGCTTCCCATCCTATCCCAAATAACAGCGCAGTTGCCTCACACATCCACTGACCTCGTACGGTTTTTTTTCACAGGCTTTGAAATGACTCCGGATTGACGATACGCTCATGGGAGGAACGTCATGATTAAAAGCGTTCATGACCCCAAGCGTTGTACGGTGATATACCAGGCCATGGGCCGGTTAACCTTTCCTGAAATTTGTGCCGAGGTTCGCAGTTTTTCAAGCAGAGACCTCACTTCTAAAGTGTTATGTGACTTGACCCGCGGTACCGTATCCGACCTGACTTCCAAAGAGATTGAAGGCATTTTGGAGATCCTCGGTCAAAAATTGGAAAGCGGTTCGGGCGGTAAAGCAGCGATTGTGGCATTGGCCGGTGTAGATTACGGCTTGGCGCGCATGTTCGGCACATTTGCGGAGATTGCAAATCTTCCCATCGAGGTCAAAGTTTTTCGCACCTATGATATTGCCCGGCAATGGCTTCAAGGCGTGGAGCCTGTCTACGTGTCATCACCTTCAGGTGCGGATAGGGAACCTGCGTGACGCTTTTGGTGAAGTTTCGGCAACAGATAGTATGCATCAGCTTAAAAATGTCATCTGAAGGCAAAGATACAGGTGTGCAGGAAAATTGTGATCCAAATTCCAATTATTCGTCTCGGGCATGCCGACACCTGAAGTTATCACGTAAACGTCGCTCCTTCCAATGTGATCCAATCCAAATGAGCTTAATACCCTTGCCCCGGTCCATTGACGCAGCCGCTGGATCGGCTTGACTCAGTAATGTTTCGTGCTAATGTAATTTAACACGTGTCCTTGATCAATGACCGTATCCGGCCCAACCTGTAGCCGTTGATTTGAGGGCTATACTTTGCACCTTGACGGCCGGACCCACCTGACCGGAGGCCGATTATGAAATCGATGGCTGACATGTTGCTGCGGCATGAACCTTTTTCAGAAATCGTCATGGGCAACACGGCTTTGGTGCGCGCCATGGTGGAAGCCGGCACCCGGGTTGTGACTTCCTATCCCGGATCACCGACACCTGAAATCGCCACCGCCATCGGGACCCTGCGCCATGATCAGCGGCCATTCTATTTTGAATTTTCAACCAATGAAAAGGTGGCCACTGAAGTCGCTTACGGGGCTGCGCTTAATGGCCATCTCTCCACTGTCTTTTTCAAAAGTGTCGGCTTGAATGTAGCGGCGGATACCTTCGTGCAATTGAGCCTGATGAACATCATTGGGGGGATGGTGGTGGTGTTGGGGGATGATCCCGGCGTCAACTCCTCCCAAAATGAACAGGACAATCGCCATTTGGCGCAATTGGGCTATGTCCCTGTTTTTGAACCTGCCGATCCCGATGAAGTATACCATTTTTACCTGGCCGCCGCGCAATTAAGCCGGACCAAACACATGCCGGTGATTTTACGTTTAACCACCCATGTGTGCCATGCCAAATCCAGAGTGGCCTTCAACGCCTGGTCCGCCCCACCCCTGGATCCCACGCCGCGTTTTGATGTCCACAATGGGCCGTACATTCCCATCACCGACCTGACCGTTCCCATGAAGCGCAGGGCGCTGGCCAATTTGGACGATGTACGCACCTATGCAGAAAGTTCGCCCCTGAACCGCCGCATTGACCATGGCAATCCCCAACGGGGGGTTATCACCATGGGGCTGCCATTTTTGTCCCTTTTGGATGTGATCGACGCGTGCCCGTCCAAGCCGGATATCCTCAAACTGGGCATCGTCTATCCCTTGCCGCGCAAGATGATTTGCGATTTTTTGCGTTCTCATCAACAGGTCAAAGTCATGGAAGAGTTGGACGACCTGCTGGAGAAAGAGATCAAGGCCATGGCCTATGATGAGGGCATTGATACCAAAATCATGGGCAAAATGGATGCCCAAGATTGGATGGGTGAATACACGCCCCAAAAGGTATACACCGTGCTGCAAAAATGTTGGCCTGATCTGTTGCCGGAAAAGCAGGTGCCGGTTGCCGGGACAGCCGTCCCCCATCGCCCCGCCCAGATGTGTCCGGGTTGCGGCCACCGCAGCGCTTTTCATGCCATCAAAGCCGCTTTGGCCGACAACGACATATCCGTGGCCGATATCGGCTGCCACACCCTGGGATTTTTACCCCCTTACCATGTCGGGCAATTGCTGATGTGCATGGGCGCCTCCACTGGCATGGGGGCCGGTTTGTCACTGTTCAACGCCTCGCGCAAGGTGGTCGCTTTTCTGGGTGATTCCACTTTTTTTCATGCCGGTTTGCCCGGCCTGATCAATGCGTTGTTCAACCGCCACAATATCACGCTGATCATCATGGAAAACGGAACCACGGCCATGGCCGGCCACCAGGACCATGCGGCCAGCGGGAGCAACTTCAACGGCCCCACCGATAAAATATCCATTCGACGGCTGTTGGAAGGTCTGGGAGTTGAGTCGATCTTTGAGACCGATACCTACCAGCAAAGACAGTTGACCGAGCAGGTCAAAGCGGCCATGGACGTGGACGGCCTCAGCGTGGTGATCGCACGACATCCGTGTATGCTCAAATTTACGCGGCAGGCACGCCGCAAACCGGGGTACCAATTGCGCCAAGTGGATATCGATCAGGCAGCATGCCGGCGGATTCACACCTGCGTCGCTGAATTCGGATGTCCGACCTTTACCCGGCAGGCGGACGGTCGCATCGAAATCAATAAGGATTTGTGCATTGGCGATGGTTCATGCCTTCAAACTTGTCCGACCCAGGCCGTCACCGCACCTGAAATAGCGCCACCCAAATAGGAAAGCGAGAAAAGCGATGCATGCGTTCAATATCTATATGGCCGGTGTCGGGGGACAGGGTATCGGCATGCTCAGTGAAATACTGCTCAGAGCCGCGGACCATGCCGGGCATACCGTTAAAGCGGTGGATACCCATGGTTTGGCCCAGCGCGGTGGCATCGTCGTCTCGCAGCTGCGTATAGGCAAGAAGGTGCATACGCCCCTGATTCCCCTTCACGAGGCGGATGTGGTGGTGGCCCTGGAACGCCATGAAGCCCTGCGCGCTTTGGAGACCCACGCCAAGCCGGGGGCCACATTGATTTACTACGACACCATATGGCAACCCTTGAGTGTGCGTTGCGGTGAGGCCGACGAGGTGACCGAAACCCAATTGGCGGCACGCTGCAAAGCACTAAACGTTCGCGTGATAAAGGTTTATGAACCGGCGCTGGAAGAGGCCCGTATGCAAAATGTCGTGGTATTGGCCCGGATAGACAAACACCGACTGGTGCCGGGTCTGGAGGCCATTCATTTTCACCAGGCCATGGACGATCTGATGAAAGGCCGTATGCTGGAAAGCAACAGGGCTTTGTTCGATTCCCAGCGCCGGGCCGGATGAATTTGCCGATGAAAGCAACACGCTACTTTATCTATGGGATAGTCGCGGCGTTGATCGGCTCCCTTTGGTCGATGGAAGGGTCGACGGCTTGCGATGCGCAGGATTATTCAAGCCAACGACAGCAAATGGTGGCCGGCCAGATTATGGCGCGGGGAGTTCGAAACCCCGATGTTATTGGCGCCATGCAGGTGGTGCCGCGACACTGCTTTGTGCCCCGCCGTCTGCAATCCCAAGCTTACCAGGACCGTCCCTTGCCCATCGGTCATGGCCAAACCATCTCCCAACCCTATATCGTGGCGTTGATGACGGAACTGCTCGAACTCAAGCCAGGTCAACGCGTTTTGGAAATTGGAACCGGTTCAGGGTACCAGGCCGCCGTTTTGGCCCAGATGGCTGTTAAAGTCTACACCATCGAAATTGTCGCGCCACTGGCGCTTCAGGCGAAGGTCGTTTTAGAACGGTCAGGATACACCCAAATTCACACCAAAATTGGAGATGGTTACAAAGGCTGGCCCCAACACGCCCCCTTTGATGGCATCATCGTGACATGTGCACCGACTCATATTCCGGCCCCGTTAAAGGACCAGTTGGCCGAAGGTGGCCGCATGGTGATACCCGTCGGAGAAGCATATGGCAATCAGCGCCTCATCTTATTGCGCAAAAGAAAAGGCCGCATCAAAAAAGAGAAAAGTTTCGGCGTACGTTTTGTCCCCATGATTGACGAAAAGGGGAAGAACTATTAAAACACTGAAATGCGAGAACTCTCCCTAAACTCATGTGGTAATTTCTGTAAGGTTACAAAAATTTAGAAAAGTAATATGAACGATACGTTTGGTATAAATTTTATAAATGACTACCAACCAGCAGAAGATGCCTGCGTTGAACTATGTAACGGAAAATTTGTCGATGTTATTAACGCCGGTTATTTCAATGAAAACGTAACGCTTTTGCTCAAAGGAGGAAGAATTGAAGCGATGCCTGGACTCGAGGGGCAACCCTCCGGCGTACAACCCGATTTTGTTATCGATCTTAAGGGAAAAGCAGTATTGCCAGGGTTGATTAATACCCACTGCCATACGACGTTGAGCATGCCTTCATTGCTTCCGGACTTCAAGGATATTAAATTATTTAGAGTCAATGCAGAAAAGCAGATCGAAAAAAAATTAGCGGAATGCCTGGTTCATGGGATTACAAATATCAGAGATGCCTGGACCGCGGATCTTCGGAAAGCCAGATCCATCAGAAAAAGAATTCTTAATAAAGAAATATACGGTCCCAGGATTATGCAGGCGGTCGCCGTGGGCCCCCCACAGGGGTACCTGACCGAAAAACATAACAGCGTAATGAAATGGATAAGATCCAAAATGGGTGTGCCTGCAATAGATTATGGACTTGAGTACAGTGGGACGGTTCAATTTGATGTCAACGCTACCGAACCACAAGTCAGAGACGCTGTTAATAGGGCTGTTGATGAACGGGGTGCCGAAGTTATTAAAATTGGAGAGCAAAAAGCAAATATGACCAATTTTAGACCGAATGCAACCATTATGACGTTGGATCAACTGTCGGCAATCGCCGATCAGGCACGAAAACGCAATCTTAAGTCAACGATGCATCATACCTCCATTGATTCTTTTCGGCGAGCATTGAAAGCCGGAGTTTCGTCATTGGCACATATCCCAGGTGATGAACGTCTAAGCGAGAACGACATCGCCATGTTTTTGGCCCGGAATTGCTTTATTGAGCCCACGATGTCGGTGGCTTACGATTGTTGCTATAAAATCAAGGGCGACCCCACTTTTAATGATCCCTACCTTACCCTGTTAACCGAATTCAGGAATCGGGTTTGCGATGATGTCGTCGAAAAGTTTTGGATATCGGAATTTAAAGCAGCGGCACGAAAGTATCATACTAAAGCAAGCAATGAAACGATGAAGATCTTTAGTTTACTGCCAATGAAGAAAATGTTTAAAAACTTTGCATCATATTGTACAACCGGAGCGATAAATCTCAAACTTTTGTTTGAAAAGGGTGCCAGGGTGACCATATCAAATGATGGCGGTGTTCCTCCTTGCGTTTTGGCAATGGTTCAGCATGAAATTACTTTACTAGATCTGTTTTTAAATAAGGCTTCGGGCAAGAATCTGTTCAATGGAGCGGACGCCGTCCGCATGGCGACCCTAAACGGAGCGGAATGTTTAGGGATTGAAGATGATTTCGGTGCCATTGGTGTTGGAAAAATTGCTGATTTGGCGGTATTTGATGGAGATCCATTCGAAGATCATCGTGTTGTGGGTGGTCGCGTCGCCGCACTTTTCAAAGATGGAAAGCTGGTTATCAATAATTGTATGTTACAAGTATCTCCATGGAATCAGGGTTTTTCAGACAACAACTAAATCATGCGGCATTCAGCGGCTGGATTTGAGATAGGTTCTGTTGTATTACGGGTAAGCACCGGAGAAAATGAATAGGAGTTACATTTTGTCGACTACCCCAACAGAATTTCCAGTTTGGCTAACTGAGTGGATACAGGCACGCAAAATTGCGTTGTGGGGTGCAGCAGATCTTAGAAAGGTCTCAACGCCGTCAGATCAAACCGGGAAAGCGTTTCCATATGCTATTTCATTGGCGATCCCCATGAATCCAAAAATAATGGTCAGCATCCGGAATGGGCCTAACCGGGAATATGCCGAAGAGTATGCCGGTGTGAACCGCCATATTAATGAATTGTCAACCGCCCTCGCAGTTGAAATTGAAGCCAGAGGTTTTCAATCCAGACCATTAGCTGCATCGGTCCGCACGGATACCGTTAGCGTTAAGGGCGATTTTCCTCACAAGACCGCAGCAACAAGAGCAGGTCTGGGCTGGATAGGACGTCATTGTCAACTCATTACCCGTCCATTCGGATCATGGATTCGGTTGGGAACTGTTTTCACCGATGCTGAGCTTGCATGCGGACCGGCAATTGAAAAAAACTATTGCGGAAAATGTATGCGTTGTGTGGAAGCCTGCCCGGCAAAAGCATTAAAAGGCAACAAATGGTATCCGGGATTGCCAAGAGAAAAAATGCTGGATGTGCGGGCGTGCGATCAATGGAAAAAGATACACTACTATAATTACCACAAAGGGCATAACTGCGGAATTTGTTCCGCGGTGTGTCCTTATGGGCTTAAATTGCAGAAAAAGAAGCCAGATAGCAAATGAAGTATTATATTAACCGGCAGTTGTACACTTGGGGCGCCCTTAACTTCGGCATTTAAGAAGTTCACATGAAGTAAAGGATGTCCATAAGCGCTCAAAAAGTTCCGGCGTTGGTGCCGGTTTCAAGTAATTATTGAATATTGATTTTTTAAGGAGAAAGACCCTTGAACGATGAGACAAATGTACAGTTGGATGGTACATCTTTGAGCGGAATGTTGGAATTGTCCCGGGCATTTCAGAAAAGCCGAATCTTTCTTACGGCCTATGAACTGGATGTATTTACCCTATTGGGGGACGAAGAGAAATCCTCCAAAGAAATTTCCGATGCCATTGATGCAGATCATCGGGGTACGGATCGTCTGCTTAACGCCCTTTGCGCCTTGAAGTTTCTGATCAAGTCCGGCGATAGGTTTAAAAATTCCCCTGTGGCGGCCCAATTTCTGGTCAAAGGAAAACCCGGCTTTCAGGCCGGCCTGATGCATACGGTGCATCTCTGGAACTCATGGGATACATTGACCGATGCGGTTCGAAACGGCGGATTGGTCAGGCAAAGACCGGTGGAGGAAAGAGATGATGCGTGGTTTGCCGGGTTTATCGCCGCCATGCACGGCCGGGCCGCAAAACAAGCCCCCGAACTTATCAGCACACTGGACCTTTCCGGGGTATCCCGGGTATTGGATGTGGGGGGCGGTTCCGGTGCCTTTTCGATGGCCTTTGTAAGGGCCAGTGAATCCATTCGGGCAACGGTTTTCGACTTGCCGACTGTCGCTTCACTTACCCAGGGATATATTGAAAAGGAAGGCCTGGGTCATCGAATCGACACCGTTGCCGGTGATTATAATAAGGATGAATTGCCCCAAGGATACGATCTGACCTTTCTTTCTGCCATTATTCACAGTAATTCCGCGAAGCAGAACCAAACGCTGTTTACTAAAATAAACGCCGCGTTAAATCCCGGTGGGAAAATTGTTGTTTCGGATTTTATTATGGATGACGACCGCACCCGTCCGACTTTTGGCGCTATTTTTGCTTTGAACATGCTGGTGAATACTCCCGGTGGCGACACATTTACCGAGTCGGAAGTCAAATCATGGATGAACGCAGCGGGCATGTCATTTGTTGAGAGAATCGGCGGCGTCATGATCGGGAAAAAAGAGTAGAAGCCATCTTAAAAAAGTCTTTTGACCCAATCTGGGTGTTGGGGATGGGTTTCAAATCCTCGACATACGACAGTATGCCTGCGGTTTGAAACCCATCCCCGCCAACACCTTGGACCAGAATCCATTTTTTATATTTATAAGGATACGCATATGAATCGAAGATTACTTTCAAGCGGGTCGGCATTCGAGGTTCGTATCGGTTATTCCCGTGCGGTTGTTGATGGAGACTATGTTTTTATTTCAGGAACCACAGGCTATGACTACAAAACAATGTCCATATCCGATAGTGTGCTGGATCAAGCGGAACAGTGTTTTAAAAATATCGAAAGCGTTCTGCTTGAAGCGGGAAGTGCCTTGGACCGGATTGTGCGCGTGCGGTATATATTTCCAGACAAAACCGATTTTGAACCTTGCTGGCCGATTTTCAAAAAGTATTTAGGCCATGTTCGGCCGGCGGCCACGATGATGGTCGCCGGCTTATTAGAAGATTCAATGAAACTCGAGATAGAGGTTACAGCGAGAGCTGGCAAAACATAGCCTTTAAAACTGTCTTTTATAAAGGTTAAAATGATAGGTGCTTTTACAAATTTCAAGTTCACTTAACGATCTTTGCAATTTCCTTGAACCGGGGTCCTTCGGCGATCTTGAGCAGTTCGAACAGCGCCATTTCAGTGCTGGTGAGTGTAGCGCCGGCCGCTTTGATGCGTTCGATGCCCAACTGCCTGTTTTCGGCAATGCGGGAAGAGACGGCATCCGTTACCAAATGCACCTCGTAACCCTGCGCCAGCAAATCCACGCAGGTTTGATACACGCAAATATGGGTCTCGATGCCGGTAACCAGAAGTTGCTTGCAGCCGGTGGCGGCTAACTGCTCGTTAAACGGGGCTACTCCGCAGCAGCTAAAAGTGGCTTTGCTGATGGGGCGGGCCACATCCAGCATCAGTTCAGCGATGGCCGGGATGGTGGCACCCAGTTTATCCGGTACCTGTTCGGTCCAGATGATGGGCAGTTCCAGCACTTTGGACCCTTGGATGATACACTCCAGGTTGGCAAACAGAATTTCCCTTTGCTGCATCAATTGGGCCAGTTTGCCTTGTACGTCGATGACCAGCAAAACAGTGTTATTGACAGTTAGCATGGGTTCGCCTTTCGATTATGATATTTGCGGACCATCGTTGCCAAAAAAGGTTGGGACAGAGCCATACCCTACGAAGGTCATTGATCCCTACCAGCAGTGCTTCAGGCGTAGGGACGGCCTCTGATCCGTCCTGTTGGAACACCAAAATCAGCATAGCACAATGAGGCTATGCCTGGGCGAAAACGTTGTTGGAACGCATTTCCATCAAGGGGTTGCGCCAACGCCCGGTTCTTTGAGCCCGGATATTGACTACTCCTGTTTTGAAAGAATCGCATCAAGTTGCCGGGTCAAGCGTGTGGCCACCTCTTGCTGGTGGGTCGTTACGGATGCTGCTGTAATGGCGTCCACGCCATGGTGTTGGTAGTGTTCTTCGGTGTCATCGACGGTCATGAACCATACCACGCGTTCTTTGGCTGCCGGGCGCTCTAAAAATGATCGCACACTGGGATTGAACCGGGTCCAGGCCAGACAGGTGTCGATGATCAAAATGGCATCGTAGTCTTGCGGCGATATTTGACTCAACTTGTCGATGTTCACCACTCGAATGTTGGCTTTGGTCCGGTAGGTTTGAATAATGGTGTGTCGAAGCATATCTTTAAATTCACTGGCATCCCCCGCAATCAGCAAATTCGTTTGTGCCTGAGGCGTTTGGAAGGTCTGTTCTTTTAGAGCACGGGTACATGACACGACGGGGATGATCGTTAAAATCGATACCACCCAAAGGGTGTGAATTAGACGCTTTTCCATCATGAGGATGCTCCTGTAAATGATTTTCTATTTTATATTCTCTTCCAAGATCTGCATGATGATGGGTGTGGATTTTCCCGGTGTGTTGACCATCACGACGAAACGGTACAATCCCCCTTTGGCCCGAGTCAGGTAACCGGCTCTTGTGCGGACGCCTTTGAGGTGGCCGGTTTTATAAAATTGGCGGCCTTTGCGGCGCATCAGTTGATAAAAGGGGGCAAAGCGGTTTAAAATTTTCAGCATGGCTTGGGCCGTGATGCGGTTTTGCCGGGATATACCCGAGGCTTCCACAATCTTTCCGGTTTGGATGCCCAAATGGGTTTCATAGTATTGCCGCAAAACGCTGAGTCCCTTGTCCATGGTGGCGGGTGGGCCGTTTTGGTGAGCACCCATGACCAGCAAGACCTGGTTGGCTATAAAATTGTTGGAAAACTCCAAAAGCATGGCCACGGCTTGGCTGAGATCAGCGGTAGAATAATAGCGCCACAGCAAACGGGAGGTGTCCGGATCAAGTATGCCGCGATGTACCGCACCGTGTATACGGATACCGGCCTGATTTAAAAAATAACCCACTATTTCTCCGGTATAGTTCAACGCTTGTGCACTATCCGCGGCCAAGGTAATACGGCCCCGACTCAGCCGGGAGGCCTTGATTTTAGGTATTACAGAGGGCAGCAAAGGCGTTTGGGGTTCATCCGTGACCCAGTGCCCCTTTTCACGTTTGAAGGCCACCGTATTGAAATTGACACACAATGCCCCGTTGGGCGCATCGTAGGGCTCATCCGAAGTCCCGCGTCCCGGGATCACCAGCGGTTGATCAAAGTAGGTATCATCAAGAATAAGATCTTGAATTGATGCGGTTTTTTGTGACAGGTGGTTGCCAATGGCGGCCAGCCGCTCTGATATCAACAAGGGATCGCCGTACCCTTTGATGATCAAATTGTTCTCATGATCCAAATAGAAATCAGTATAAAATCGGTAGCCGGGCCCCAATGTCTCAAGGGCTGCCAGGGCCGTGAGGATTTTGAGAATGGAGGCCGGGATCAGCGCGCTTTCACTGTTCAAGGTCACAAGGGTGCGGCCATCCGGATCGGTGACCAGGACGGCATCCCGGGGACCCACCAAAGTGGCCAGCGCTTGAGTGATTTTATCGGCAATAACCTCGGCGTTGGTTCCAGTCGGTGTCCCCGGAACGGTTGCTAAGATTGCTGCCAGGCCAACCAGGCAAATTATTCCTATTCGCCGTCGGATTGCTGTCACGTCGTATGTCCGCTTTTTCCGCACTTTACTGTAGTTCCTGCTTGTTGATCACTTGCAATCTATCAATATGACTAACCCATGGAAAAAAGTACCTCTTTTTGTGACATGATTGCGATTAATTATCAAGCTTGACCCACAGCGTCCGATAATAAGGATAACACTGCAAAAGCAGTGCGCCTAAAATAGTCATCATATTAAGGTGAGGATTTACATAGTGATGCAAAACGAGCATAAGCGTCAATTTTCTTTGTTGCTTGTGGACGACGAGCCGGCGATCCTGGGCGCCCTTAAACGCGTTTTTCGCAAGGCGCCCTATATGATCCATACCGCTGAAAATGGTGAGATCGCCATGGACCTGCTAGAACGGACTCCGGTCGATGCGGCCCTGGTGGATTTGCAAATGCCACAGATGGACGGCATGACGTTATTGGCTAAAATGCGTGATCAATGGCCCTATGTGCGTGTGGTTATCCTCACCGGCAGCGGCGGCGTTCAAGAGGCTGTAAAAGCCATCCAGTTGGGCGCTTCGGATTTTTTAGAAAAGCCTTTTGAACCGGAAAGGTTGGATGCACGCATCAATCAACTCTATCATATTTGGGCACTGGAACAGGAAAATCAGCGCCTCAAAAAGCAAGTTGAATTCCAGTTCGGATACGATCAATTTATTGGTAATTCTGCGGGCATCTTGAATTTAAAGAAGATGATTTTGCAAGTGGCTGATTCGGACGCCTCTATTTTAGTGCAGGGCGAGACCGGCACCGGCAAAGAATTGGTGGCCCGTGCCATTCATTATCACAGTCTGCGAAAATCGCATCCGTTTGTGCCCGTGGATTGCGGCGGCATCAGCGAAACGGTTATGGGCAGCGAGCTCTTCGGGCATGTCAAAGGTGCTTTTACCGGTGCCCATGAAGCCACCAAGGGACTGGTCCGTTCGGCAGACAAAGGCACCCTGTTTTTGGATGAAGTCGGCGAATTGTCCGTTTCCATGCAGGTTAAGTTGTTACGCGCGATTCAAGAAAAAGAGGTGCGGCCTGTTGGGGAGAGCCGCAGCTACCCGGTGGATGTGAGATTTTTGGCCGCCACTAACCGCAATCTGGAAGAAGAGGTCGCCCAGGGACGATTCCGTCGCGATCTTTACTATCGACTCAATGTCGTCGTACTCAACGTGCCGCCATTGCGAGAGCGTTTGGATGACCTGCCGCTGTTGGGGCGTTATTTTGTAAAGCAGTTTATCACACCGGCCAGCAAAGTGGATCAAATCTCATCCAATGCCATGACTTGTCTATGCAAGCACGATTGGCCCGGAAATGTGCGCGAGCTTGAAAATGTCATTCGACGGGCCGTGGCCATGGGCGTGGGCGAAGAAATTTTACCGGAAGACCTGCCGGAACACCTCAATCACAACCACGCGGCGGCCACAGTAGATGGCAGCGTCTTGAGCGCCGATAGCCTTATGGCCTATGAATTATCCGCCATTCAAAATGCCTTGACCAAGTGCGACGGCCATCGAAAAAAGGCAGCCACCATGCTGGGCATCGGTGAAGCCACTCTATACAGGAAACTGAACAAATATCATTTGCAATAGAAGCTAATTTCAGGGTGTTTCGACAATCAGCGTCACCGGCCCGTTGTTGATAAGGGACACTTGCATCATGGCGCGGAATTGGCCGGTGGCCACTTGAATGCCTGAGTTTTTCACCTTTTCGACAAAGCTGCTGTAGAGCGCTTCAGCCAGCTTTGGATCAGCGGCCTTCGCAAAAGAGGGGCGCCTGCCTTTGCGACAGTCGCCGTAGAGGGTGAACTGCGAAACCACCAGCATCTGACCACCGGTATCCAACAGTGAACGGTTCATTTTATGGTGGTCATTTTCAAAAATCCTCAAATTGATGATTTTTTCCGCCAGCCATGCAGCCTCTTTTTCTGTATCTCCTTTGGCCACCCCCAACAGCACCATCAGGCCATTGGCGATGGCGCCGATCTCCTGATGGCCCACACGAACCGTGCTTTCAGATACTCTTTGGATAACTGCTTTCATAATCGTACCGAAATTATTAGGGTTTCGTGTTTGGTGTTTGGGTCTTACTTCAGCTTGTTCAATGCTTCGGCCATTGGATTATTAAAAGGCATTTTAGCCTGGGTCGCCGGTTTGGGTTTTCGTCGTTGGGTTTTGGGTGGGGTGACCTTTTTGGGTTTGTGCGCAGTTTTGGGTTTGTTGGGGTCGCGCATGGATAGTGCGATGCGTTTGCGCTCATTGTCCACTTCCAAAACCGATACTCTCACTTTTTGCTGAACCTTTACCACTTCAGCCGGGTCCTTGATGAACCGGTCGGCCATTTCGCTGATGTGCACCAAACCATCCTGATGCACGCCGATGTCCACAAAAGCGCCAAAGCGCGTGACATTGGTGACGATGCCGGGCAGTTGCATTCCCGGTTCCAAATCCTTTATCTCAGAAACATTCTCATCAAAGGCAAACACTTCGAAGGTATCCCGGGGATCCCGACCCGGTTTGGCCAGTTCGGCCATAATGTCCGTGAGGGTGGGCAGCCCCACCTTGTCTGAAACGTAGCGCTTGATCTCAATTTGTTGGCGCAGGACCTCGTTCTGCATCAGATCGGCGATGGTGCAACCCGCGTCATCCGCCATGGCTTGCACGATGGCGTAGCTTTCCGGGTGCACTGCACTGGCATCCATGGGCTGGTCGCTATCGAACACGCGCAAAAAACCGGCAGCTTGTTCGAAAGCTTTGGGTCCCAACCGGCTTACTTTTTTAAGGGCTTGGCGGTTGGGGTAGGGGCCTTGGGAATCGCGATGGGCCACGATATTGCCGGCCAGTTGCGCCCCCAGACCGGAGACGTAGGACAGGAGTTGGGCGCTGGCCCGGTTAAGGTCCACACCCACAGCGTTGACACAACTGACGACCACATCATCCAGGCTGGCTTTGAGACTGTTTTGGTCCACATCGTGTTGGTATTGTCCCACGCCGATGGATTTCGGATCGATTTTAACCAGTTCGGCCAGCGGGTCCATCAGCCGACGGCCGATGGAGACGGCACCGCGCACCGTCAGATCGTGATCGGGGAATTCCTGACGCGCCACCTCGGATGCCGAGTACACCGACGCACCACTCTCGTTGACCAGCAGGATCAGCGTGGACGCCGGCAATTCCAATGCGCGAACCATGGTTTCGGTTTCACGCCCCGCTGTGCCGTTACCGATGGAAATCGCCTCGATTTGATATTGGCTGCATAATTTGAGCACGGTGGCCTTGGCTTTGTCGGCCTGGCCGGCCCCTGTATGCGGATAGATGGTTGTGTTGTGCAGCAACTTGCCTTGACGGTCCAGACAGACCACCTTACAGCCGGTTCGAAAGCCCGGATCAATGCCCATGACGCGCTTGGCCCCAAGCGGCGGGGCGAGCAATAGTTCTCTTAAATTTGCTGCAAATACCCGAATGGCTTCGGCATCCGCGCGTTCTTTGGTCGCCAGGCGCAGCTCGGTTTCCAAAGCCCGCGCCAACAACCGCTTGTAGCTGTCTTTGACGGCCAGGGCCACTTGCGCGGCATCGGCACCCGCACCGTGTACGAAAAGTTTTTCTAAAATTTCGAGGGCATCCTTTTCCGGCGGGCGCATCTCCAGTGCCAGGACCTCTTCCGGCTCCCCCCGCCGCATGGCTAAAATGCGGTGGGAGGGCGTGCGTGCCGCTGGCTCCTGCCAGTCGAAATAGTCTTTGAACTTGGTGCCGGCTTCCGCTTTGCCCTCAATGACTTTGCTGCTGATGATGGCCTTGCGGGTAAAAAGGGTCCGCAATTTTGCCCTCGCTGTTTCATCCTCGTTGATCATCTCCGCAATGATATGGCGGGCACCTGACAAGGCCTCGGCCGTTGTCGGGACCTGTTTTGCGGCATCGACAAAAGGGCCGGCGGCTTGTTCGGAATCGACGCCGGATTGTTCAAAAAGCATCCGGGCCAAGGGTTCGAGCCCGCGTTCTTTGGCAAGGGTGCCTTTGGTGCGGCGCTTGGGTCGAAACGGCAGATAGATGTCCTCCAACACCGCCATCGTTTCTGCAGACATCACCTTCTGCTCAAGTTCATCGGTAAGATGCCCATGTTTGGCCATACTGGATAATATGGCTTCCCGGCGCTTGTCCAGTTCCGCCAATTGGGCCAAACGATCACGGATAACGGTAATCTGGATCTCATCTAAACTGCCGGTGACCTCTTTGCGGTAACGGGCGATAAAGGGGACGGTGGCATCTTCGGCCAGCAATTGAGCAACCGCCTGGATTTGGCCGATGCCGATATTCATTTCCTGGCGAATGGTCTCGGTATGGGTTGGGGACATATACAAAAACTCCTGATGGGGCTCTGGGTCGATGGATCATGGGGCCTATGGCTTTCTATCCGGCAAAAACCTCTTTTATGCTGTGCGCTTCGGATTGTCAAGAAACGGAAAAGTTCATTGACGGGACCTAATAATTTGTTTATTAAGCAAATATCTATTCACTTGACATTTCTGGTCAAGTTGTTGATGCGAATGAAGCACGATTTGCCCTGGTCGCTTTTAATGGCAACCCGCAGGCCGCAAGAGGGATTGACTGCCTATGCCGGTGCACCTTGAAATGGTCAAAAAACGATTTGAAAAGGATGGCTTTGCCCGGCACATGGGCATCGTGTTGGATGCCCTGACCGAAGATAGCATTCAAATGCATATGCCATTGCGCAAGGATATGCACAATCTGTTTGGCCGGCCCCATGGCGGTGCGATCTACGCGCTGGCAGACGCCGCATTCTCCGTACTGGCAAATAACGGCAACAACCTTTCGGTGGCCTTGGATTGCTCAATTACTTACCATGCCAGCCCTGACCCGCAAACCCTCCTTGTGGTAAAAGGGCGGACTTTGTCGATGACCCGGCGAACGGCATCCTATATTTTTACCGTATACATGGATGTGGCGGAAGATAGAGCTTTGATTGCCACGATGAAAAGCGTTGCCTACCGCACGGGAAAGCTTGTGGATCCGGATTAGGTTTTTATCCATAGAGAGGAGAGCGTTATGTTGAGTCGCAAAAAAGTGCCTCTGGCAGTGGCTGTCGCCTGGATCGCGGTATGTCTGGCCATCGCGGTCGGCGGCTGCACCATCAAACTGATTGCAGATTACGATGAACAGACCGACCAATCGATAACGGAGCTGCAACGCAAATTTGAGACGTTCTTTGTTAACCTGGAGAGTCAGATCGGTACGGATGCAGCCCGCTATTCAAACCACAGCGATTTTTATAAAGCGATCCGGGTCGATATCAGCGCGATCAAATTGAGGGCCAGCGCAATTCCTCAAAACGATATCACCATTGAGCAAGTCACACTGCTTGAGGAAAATATCAAATTGTTGGAGGAATTTCACAAAGAGGGCATTGCGGCCATTGAAATCCTGGAGATTCCAAGAAAAGATTTTAACACAGCGCTGACCAATATTTTAAAACTTGAACTTGCCAAAAAACGAGGCTAGGAGGTTGGTCATGAGTATCAATGTCAACAATCTGCTCAAGGATATGCTGGAAGGGGCCAAACAAGTCTTCGACAGCAACTGGCCGGTGGTCAAAGAACATGCCGAAACCGAATTCAAAGGGATTGCAGAAGGCATCGCACTGGTCGAGCGGCTGCGACTGCAGGGCAAAATCAGCCAGAAGCAGGCCAAAGCCTTGATCAAGATGAAAAAGAACACGGCCAAAATTGTGCTCCTCACCCTTGAGGGGATGGGCCTCATTGTTGTTGAAAAAGCGATCAACTCGGCATTGAAAACGGTAAAAGATACGGTCAATGATGCGCTTGATTTTGCCTTGTTATAACGGCGGTTATTTCTTTCGGTTGCTCTGGTGGCAAAGATAAGGGCAAATCCTACTCATCCCGTGCATTGGATCACACATGCTGACAAGGTACCTTTGGGAAGCGCTTGAAACGGTAATCGATGCCAAATACTGTATTCTCGTTGCGAGCCTCGTTTATTGTGCCGCCGTTGCCATTGGATGGCGATATGCGGGCTTTTTTTCTTGGCTGCAAACCCCGATCGTGGAGTTTACGGCGCAATTTTCAGATCTTGAAGCCCTCGGTTTTATTATAAAAATATTTTCCAACAATGCGGTGGCCGTTTATATCACCATGTGTCTGGTTTCCATTTTTGGTCTATTGCCGCTGTTGTCAGCCGTACTCAATGGCGTGGTCGTCGGGTGGGTCATCGCCCAGGCCTCGGTGAGCTTGAATGTTGGCGATGTCAACCCCTTGGCGTTGGTGCCCCATGGGATATTCGAGTGGCCGGCCATGATGATGGGTTGGGGCGTCGGCATATGGAAAGGTTTGGGATATCGCTGGGCCCCCATTCGTGAGGGCTACGGTGCAAGATTCAAGCGGGTCAACAAATCCTTTTTCGTGTTGGTCATCCCCTTGTTGATTGCGGCTGCGATTGTTGAGGGTCGTAGTCTTTTCTGAACTCATGCACGACTATAGCCCAGCCATTATACCCCCACAGTTGCATCAATGGACTAACATGCGCCATCAGGAGATCCTATGGAAGCAAAAGCTTTTCAGGATTTGATTCCCGACAACCATTGCTTTGGCTGCGGTCCTCACAATGAATGGGGATTAAGGGTCAAAAGCCGGTGGTTGGCGCCAGACCGGTCGATCTGCAATTTCAAACCCGCAGCGCACCATTGCGCCGGACCGGCCGGCTATCTGAATGGCGGCATTATCGCGACCCTGATCGATTGTCATTGTGTCTGTACGGCCATCGCCAGAGGCTACCAATTGGCCGGGCGCGCCATCGGGCAGGGCGAACGCATCTGGTATGTCACCGGTACGATGGAAATTGCCTACAAACGGCCGGTATCGATTCAATCCGAGGTGGTTTTGCTGGCGGATATCGTCGATATCTCGGAAAAGAAGATCACCTTGGGCTGCACTTTACTAGCCGAAGATGTGGAGCATGCGCGCGGGAAAGTCGTCGCGGTTAAAGTGCCGCCGGACTGGGCGTAATGTGGGCACCGACTAAAATCGCACTTCGAATTTGCGCACGAAGTCCACAGGGTGGTAGGAAAGTTTGGCTTTGCGCAAGCCCGGGCTGCCCAGATCCTGCTCCCGGTTGACCCGCTCGGGTCCATCCGGAATGCTCTCCAGAAAGATCTGGCTGATGGCCTGATAGCAGCCTTTATATTCCGGATCCCCTTTTTCAAAATGGATCAGCAGCGTATTGTCGGGCATGTTTTCAGCAATGGTGTAGGCGACCAGTGTGTCCTCCACCTTCAGGGCCCCGCCGGTGAGGCGGCTAAATGTCTGGTAGTTTTGGAGCACTTTGGCGATCACGCGATTTTCGGCGGCCAAAGTCTCATGACTTTCGCAATCACGCCAGGCGCACCAGTCGGTTTGCATGGCCAAAGCCTGGGTCACCATCTCCGGGCTATACGGCAGGTAGTCATACTGATACTTTTTTTTGAACTGGTTGACTAGATTTTTCTTTTTATGAAAGCGGTTGCCACTTAACCGGCTCAAATCCTGGATGGCATAAAGATAGTCCCAATGTTCACGACTCTCCTGGGCGTTGCGAAGTGCCACACCCTTGTCTTGCCAAAGGTTGTAAAGAGATTCCGGTACACGGATGATGCGGGTGCATTCCTGCCGGGCAAGGGCCAACGCGGCCTCCCAATCTATCGAATCCCAAGCGCCCACCGGCGCCCATAGGACCTCTTGGGGAAGCTGCTGTTTGATCCAAACCAGGTTTTGGTGCCAGGCCCACTCCAGCTGGTATTCATCGGCCCACCCCCAAAGGTTGACAAAACTGTAATCTGAGGCCACCTGGCTGCATTGGCTAAGGAGTTGGTTATACGCTTTTTGGCGCGGCAGGTCGATGGGTTCAAAATGGATCGGCATGGGGGGTCCTTTGGGCTATCGTTTCGGCATCATTTGTACTTTGCACCAGCACAATGTGCAAGTCCATTACATTGATTTGGGTGGGGCCGGTGATCAGCAGCTCACCCAGTTGCTTAAAAAAAGGATAGGCATCGTTGTTCGCCAAATGCTGAGCCGCAATCAGGCCGGCCGATTGCGCACGCGCGACGGTGGTATGGTCCACAATGGCACCAGCGGCATCCGTTCGCATTCGGGACA
>JBNKKB010000007.1:0-3643 GCA_050291605.1 Desulfobacteraceae bacterium
GGTTGCTGACGGGGTTTTATCTGCGGCTTTAGCCGGAGCGAAATTCTTCAGCAAACCGGCAGAGGAATTGGGGGCGATAGACACCGTCCAGGGTAGACTATGCCAAACGGTGGAAATCGCCCTTCAGATTGCTGGAAATTCCGGTATCAGCCGGTAGATTTCATCTGTTCTTTATACAATTTATGGCTGATGTTGCCATGGAAAAGGTCAAAATCAGCAAAAACGTTGCCGATTTTTGATGCGAAAACTGTATTGGACAGGTGGACGGGACACAGATACCGCCTCGTTTTCAGCCCCATTATTCTTTCGCATAACGAACCTTATCTTTACCAAAGCCTTGCCCCGATTATTTCATTACCTTTTATGCGCTTTCGTTGCTTTACTGATTTTCGTGTACTCCTTATTGTATCTAGCAGCAACTCATTGTTGATTGAATTTAGATAGCCATTTGAATAAGCTTTTGGTTTTTTAATAAAATCAACCGCAGTGTACGGCATCCAAAAGGCACCATCGCCTTTATATTCATTGCTAAGAAAATTGTGCAAAATATTCTGCGTAACGGCCTTACTAGAGGTTACGTTTGAATCGGCAAGCACAAGTTTCAAATATTCATAATAACCCCACGCATCTGGATAAAAATCAGTCCTATATGCGATAAGCAGTGGCAAAGGGTTCTCATACAAATCAACATATCCAGTAATAGTAATATTTTTTTCTTTATTAATAATTTTCTTTAATTTGTCAAGCTCATCATCATTGTCTTTAAAGTGTGATTTTATCGATCTATGAAGCATCACAAGCTCTTCTGAATACGGCACTTTCAAAACATAATCCGCAACATGCAACTCAGTATTGATACCATAATACCGAAACGCAATATAAAACATTGACGTGTTTGATGGATAGTGCCTCCTAAGTCTTTTTTGAACATCCAAGATTTTATTTAATTCTTTAAATTCAATATTTCCTTCGCGGGAATCTATGTAATCAAAAACCCAATAGAATACTTTATTACAAATCGCTATTTTTATAACGAGATTTCTCCAAGCAATTTTTTGGCTAACCACGTCATCTAGACGCAGCAACAAATCAACGGCGATTAGCCATTCGTCAATATCAAGATCACTATACTTTTCGTCACTTTCACTCAAAAAAACAAGAAATTTCTCGCCTGCGGAACGCAACTCATCAATTGCCTCATCCGCTTCATCATCAAAAAATATTCTTTCATAAATATTTTGCTCTATCTTTAATTCAGAAGTCGAATATATACCGTACTTTTCACTTTTTACTATAACCGAATCAAATTCTTCTATTTGTTGAGCAAGCTCATCTATATATCCATTTGCCATAGACAGAACAGGACACAATAACAATATTATCAAGGCCACTCTTGAAATCATCATACTTAGAAGTCTCCTGGTCCGGAAAACAATAAGTTTTCGCTGTATGTGCATCCTAGCAATCCACATGTTAGACCATATGTTAGTTCGAATGGAATAGAAGTAACGAATACTGCACCTTGAGGTCTGTTCTGCTCATACCCTAACTGGATGGCAGCGCCATCCGTATTCAAATCAATTATATTCAAAAAACTATCTTTTCCATAAGTAAAATCATACATATCGTAGATTTCACCAGTTATATGAATATCGTACTGATCGTTTAAAATAAAATTATCTCTATACCTAACTTTTGCAGTATAGTTGAATTTGCATGCGCCTATCGCAGCAGCCAAATTCGCTTCTATTGAACGCGGCAACGGCGGCAACTTTCCGATATAGTCAATATCATTATCGATATCACTTGTAATAAACTCCACGCAGTCGTCCGTATTACTGCATGGTGATGCTCTTTCTTTATCGTCATTAAACGATTTATTTTTTTCTATATTTTCTAGACGCGTTCGAAATTCTTCACTCTGCATAACCGCATCATGCAATGGATGACCAGAAGCATAAGTGTAAGACGGTACAGTAGCATCACATTTATCGCCGCTTTTTGAGGAAACCCACTTCATGCTAGCTCCAGCGCCATGCGCCCATGCATTAACAAGATAATCATCCCTTAAAGTATCCTTTGCCGTCCCAGCCTCTTCGATTTGATACAATAGTTTCTGAGAGGTGGATGGACTTGGTGCCCCGTTAAGAAAAAGGCTATTTAACTCAAACCCAACACCCACAGTACCTACAAAAGCATTAAAGTGACTTGCCATTCCATTTAAATGCTCTATATACCCAGCCTCTGATGTAACTAGAACGTTCAAATTGCCTGAGCGATATTTCAAAACTTCCAACAACTCTCCCTCATCGTATATTTCGTTATTGTTATCATCTTCATACGAATACAAGGTATATAGCATATCATCTTGATTATCTGGCACATTAAATGTAACCTTCCATCTTTTACATAATTGACACTTCTCAACTTGCGCCTCTATCCACAAGCCACCTCCTTTCACTCTTATTCGAATGTTTTTAGCATCACCCGCAACACTATCCAGCGACACTTCTACTTGATTTGTCATTTCTGGCTCTGACACAACGACCAGAGTCTCGCCATATCCAGCATCAAATTGTTTGCGGTTCGGCGCAACATTGCAAAAATTATCTGCTTCTCTAACCTTATCAACTGAGAATTTTGGAATGAACTCATATTCCCACAATACATTCCCAACGTCGTTGTTGCTGTAGAGACTGAGGGTGAGATAGTCCTCCGGGGCCAGTAAAGCCAAGGCATCCAGGTTGTCGAAGCTGAGCTGTTGGCTCTCTCCGATAGTGGCTTTGATCTCCTGTTCCCCGACTGAAAAGACCAGTTCTCGATCCCCGTCGTAGCTGTAGGGCGTCAGCGGATCGAATTCCGGTACCGTGAGGCTGTAGAGCAGCTCGATCAGTTGATCGGTGCTGCTGATGACCGGCTGATCCAAGGTCAGGATATCTGCGGTGGTGTTTTCCGCATCCGTCCGCCGTATCTCCTCCATCGCCAGGTCGTAAACGCTAAACTGAAACTCCGGCCGGTAGACCGGCTGATAGAAGGGCTCGGGCTTTTTCGGTTCGTCGGTGATGAGTCCTTCGTCGAAGTCGGCCTTGGCCTTGCGATAGGCCTGCTGTTTTAGCAACGAGCCTTTTTCGTCGTAGACCGGGGTCCGGAGGGGGACGAAGCGGTCGGGGCGGTATTGCAGGATGCCGTTGGTGGCCAGGCCGCTGCTGCTGAAGTCGGGGGTTTGGCTGATCGGTTCGCCGCTGACCTGGACGTAGAGGTGCTGTTCGCCCAGGATCTTGTCGGGCAGGCGGATGACTTGGGTCTGACGGCCGGGTTTGATCGCGAACTGGCTCAGGCTGTTGCCCTGCTCGGCGTTGCCGGCCACCGCGGCCAGTTGGTTGGGGGCGATGACTTTGGCCAGGCGTCCTGTGTAGCCGTAGTCGGCCAGGCCTTCGGGCAGGGGGCGCCCATCCTGGTCGAGCCATTCGGTGTAGAGGGTGATCAGGGTGTCGTTGGACAGCCCTGCCCCTTCGTTGCCGATGGCCTGTTCTCGGGTGTCGCCTTGGGTCAGGCCGTGTTCGATCTTGGATTGGCGCTCGGCCCAGACCTTGAGGTTGGGCGGACGTAGCACGATGTCGTCGATCGGAAAGGAGATCTCCCC
>JBNKKB010000008.1:0-1540 GCA_050291605.1 Desulfobacteraceae bacterium
GTGATGAGGAAATGTTTCCGTTTAATGAGTCCTTCAGAACCAAGGTAGATACCGGTGATGTCGGTGAGATCGCTATTGATGTAAATATCTTTGGCGTTGCCGAGGGAACGGCCGTCTGTCACACTGATAATTTGTTTGCCAACTAAATCTTTGCCTAAGCGCATGGTGTTTCGGGTTCCTTCATTGTGGTTGCATTTGCAGGTGTATGAGTGAAAAGTAAAAAGTGATAAGTGAAAAGTTGACTTTTCACTTTTTACTCTATCACTTTTCACTGATTTCCTGGCTTTATGACGCATTGCGTCTTTAAGAGATTATAGTGCGAGAGTGGGCTGGGGTAAAGTGGCGATTTTATCTTGCGGTTTGCTATTACATTTAGTATCATTTTTCCGTGTCGCGGCAGATAAGATTTTCAGCACGATGCAAAATAATCCGCGAGATTGACAGATTGACAGCCTAAAATATGAGAGACCTAAAACAATACCCATTTGAAATTCAACTTTTGTCCGAGGAAGATGGTGGCGGATATCTGATTTCGTTTCCCGACTTTTCTGAATGCATTTCCGATGGCGAGACCGTCGAAGATGCGATTCATAACGGCCTGGATGCGTTGAAAGAAACGATTGCCGCCCTGGAAAGCATGAATTTGCCCGTGCCAGAACCGGGCAGCGGCGGCAGCTACAGCGGCAAATTTGTGCAGCGCGTGCCCAAGAGCCTTCATGCTCGCCTGGCCGCCCGTGCCAAGCAAGAAGGGGTCAGTATGAACACTTTGGTAAACACCTTCCTGGCCGAAAGTTTGGGTAAAAAAGAGCCTGCCTGATTGTCAAAATTGCCATTTAGATTGTTCGTTGTTCTAGTCGTTAGATAAGACTCAAATGTTGTTTGAGGGTGCCAGTTTTTAGGGGGAATAAATGGAAAAAAGCGGAGGGAGCATCTCTAAACAAGGGCTTGTAGTGCTAATATTGGTACTGCTCATTGTGTCTTGCGGAGTCTTTTTTTATTGGCTTTCTAGTTGGAATCCTTTTTCTTCAAGAATAAAAGAACCTTCGTTGTTAGGCACAAACGCAGACTTTGAAGTGCCTGATTCAGCGCAAAATACAGAAGGGTATTTCGAGGGGCTAAACAACTTTTCTATGTACGGTAAGTTCGACATGGATGCTGCCGATTTTGAGATGTTTGAAGCAAACGCCAACTGTGCAATGCCATTTCGGCCGCTTAATGAGATTGAAGTACAAACCAGGTTAGGTCTAAATAGCCGGTTTGATTGGTGGCAGCCAAGCGAACAGAGTCTGATTTGCAGTGAGGCAAGTGATGGATGCGGTAAAATGCTCATCGTGGATATTGCAGATCCACATATTTACACAGTTTATGTAAGTGCAGGCTGTGGCTAATCATTTTTTCTGGATGTTTCTCCAAGGTGAATATGAGTTTATCCATCGATTTCACACTACGACCCTTTTTTGAGCCGCAGGGCATTGTTTTGGTGGGTGCGTCGCGGAACCCGATGAAGCTGGGCTTTGGCCTGGCACGGAACTTGGTGCAG
>JBNKKB010000009.1:0-23894 GCA_050291605.1 Desulfobacteraceae bacterium
AGTGCTACGGCTTCACCCTTGCTGCCGCACTTTGGGCGGAGCCCTCCGACTTTTGCAAAAATGGGGTGTATTTTGACGGCAGTGAGTTTCTGCCATGCAAATCACGTTTATGCGCCATCCGTTTAAAGATTAAAGTGCAAAAAAACTATTTTAGCCCGGAGATACAGGCCTTTCTCTTGGCGTATAGACCCGATTTTTTTGGCGTTCTCAATGAGTATAACTGATGATCGAAATGAATGCACCCTGAGGGTCCTGAAGCATAGCAAAACGCCCCACTTCAGGAATATCAGCAGGTGGCATCATGATCTTGGCGCCCATAGTACCGGCTTTTTCGGCCACCGCATCGACATCATCCACTGTAATATACAGCCCCCAGGCCGGCGGCATAGACTGGGACGCCTCCTGCATCGGCATCATCCCGCCCACCTCTTCGCCATTCACATTAAAAACCGTATAGGTTGCGCCCTCCATGGGTGCATCCTCAAATGTCCAGTTAAACAACTTGCCATAAAAGTCTTTGGCGCCATCAACATCACTGGTGATCAATTCACTCCAACTTACCGCACCATGTTTCTTCAGTTTTGTATCCATTCTCAACCTCTTGGTTAGGGTTTACTATTGTATTGATTTATCACGGCGGCACTGCAAGCCATTGGGTTTACGGAAAGGTTCCGGATCCCCGGCTAGGGCAATCCCCGGGCTGCGGCATAAACCAGTTCCAGCAAGGGTGCCGGATAAAAGCCAACGGCCACGATGACACCCACCAATAGGATGGCCAGCATCCGGTCGGGAAAAGAGAGCGTCAACACCGGTTGATCCTCCGGCGCGCTATCCAAATAGGCGGCTTTGAGTACCTGCAAGTAGTAGTAAAGTGATATCACCACATTGATCATGGCAATGACGACCAACAGCAGGTACCCCTTATCAATAGCGGCCTTGAATATCAGCAGCTTGCCGGCAAAACCGATGGTGGGTGGAATGCCCGCCAATCCGAAAAGCGCCATCATGAGCGCCAGGGCCAGCAGAGGAGACCGCTGATGCAAGCCGGCCAGTTCCTTAATTTGCAGATTGCGGCCGTCCTGGGCCACCTTGATCATGACCATGAAGCAAGTCAGCTTCATCACCAACACGGCGGCCACATAGAACATGGAACCGGCATATCCCTGGAAAGACATGCATAAGATACCCAGCAGCAGATAACCGGCGTGGGCAATGCTGGAAAATGCCATTAAGCGCTTAAAGTCTTTTTGCCCGATAGCCGCCAGGTTGCCGACCGTCATGGAGACAATCGCGACAATGATCAACCCTTTGGGCAGTAAGGTCTCCATCCCCTGAAAGGTGGCGACCACACGCACGAGAACCGCGACGGCAGCCACTTTGGAGGCGGTCGAAATAAACGCAGCCACTTGATTGGGTGCGCCCTCGTAAGCATCGGGCGCCCAAAAATGGAAAGGAAAGACCGCCAGTTTGAAAAAAAACCCGCCCAAGGTCATCAGTACACCGGCCACCACCATGGCATGGGTCATCATCGGGTATGGCAATTGCGCCAGGTCCTTCAGAACCAACTCACCCGTGGCACCGTATATCAATGCCAAGCCGAAAAGCATGATGGCGGATGCGCAAATCCCCACCATAAAATATTTAAACCCGGCGTTGAGTCCCCACCGTTCTTCCCGGCGCAGGAACACCAAAACATACAAAGAGTACCCGGACAGCTCCAAAGCGACATAGATGGCCAACAAGTGTACGCTGGATACCAAAACCATCATGGCCAGAGTGGATATCGAAAGCAGAAGATAGCATTCCGAATGGCGGTGCAAAGCGACGCCTTTTAACTCCCGGCATAAAAAGACAACCAGAAAAAAACCGATGGATAGAAACGCTTTAAACAGTTGAGAGTAAAGGTCCACCTGGTAAGCATTGTTAAACAGAACACCTTGACTGGATAGATGCGTTACGCTGAGGACAACTGAAAGCCCGGATAAAACAAGAGCCGCCCAATAGTTGCGGCGTGAATGGGGAGGCAGACATGCCATCGCCAGAAACACCGCCACCGCCGTCAGCATACTCAACTCAGGAATAAAATTTGCCCACGCCATCCAAGTCCCCTATTTTTAAAAAGCACTCTATTTAAAAAGTTCAACCGTGGCCGTATTGATCATGTCAAACAGCCAACCCGGCACGAGACCAAACAGAACAATCACCGATACCAGGATCATGCGCGGTGCGGTCATGGCCAACGATACATCCGGCAAATCGGCAAACCGCTCCATGGGGGGGCCGTAACAGGTTTTTTGCACCACCCGTAACATGAACAGGGCGCTGATGACCAGACCGCCGATGGCCAGGGCGCCTCGAACGGGATACACCCTGACGCAGGACAAAAACACAACCAACTCGCCCCAAAAACTTGCCAGACAGGGTACACCGATTCCGGTCAAAGCGGCTATGATAAAAAAGGTGGCCGCCCGGGGCATGGTCCGGCTCAATCCGCCCAGGTCCGCAATGGCTTTGGTATGGGTTTTGTCGTAGATATGGCCCACAGAAGAGAAGAACAGGGCCGTCATAATGCCGTGGGCAAACATCTGAAACACCGCACCATTAACCCCGTCAAGGGTTAGCGTTGACAGCCCCAATCCCACGATCCCCATGTGGGAGACACTCGAGTAGCCGATCACATATTTCAAGTCGGTCTGGCGCAATCCCACCAGGGCGCCATAGATGATGCCGCATGTGGCCAGTACGGCCATCAGTTGGGCCCAATAGTGCCACCCTTGCGGGCATAAAAAGATGCCCACCCGCAGCACCCCAAAAGCACCGATCTTCATCAACACGCCGGCGTGAATCATGGAAACGGCGGTGGGTGCGGCCACATGCCCCACGGGAGACCAGGTGTGAAACGGAAAAACACCGGCCAGGATGCCGAACCCGATATAGAGCATCAAAAAAGCCAGGCGCTGCTGGTGGGGTGTCAGCAGATCGGCTTGCATCAGTGTCGGCAAATCGAAGGTCTGCAAACCGGCGCTCACCACCATGTAGATGATCGCCGGTAAAATCAATGCCGATCCGGCCAGCAAATAAAGTGTCAGTTTCATAGCGCCATACTCTTTGCGCGTACTTCCCCAAATCGCGATGAGCAAATACATGGGAAACAAAGAGACATCAAACCAGACAAAGATGAAGAACAAATCCATGCTCATAAAAAGGCCGAAAACACCGGACACCAGCAAAAAGATCAAAGCAAAAAACTCTTTGACCCGATATTCCAGCTCCCACATGGTGAGCACGGCGGTAAAAAAAACAATGCCGGTGAGCAACAGCATGGGCAAACCGAATCCATCGGCCGCATTAAAATAGGAGATGCCCAGTTCGGGGATCCACGCGACGCGCTCGGCAAATTGAAAACCGCCCACACTCTGATCATAGGCGACATAAAGATAGATGGCGATCACCAGCGTGAGACCGCTGAAAACCGCACTGATCCATTTAATGACCCCGGTCCGCCTGGCCGGTGTGAGCAAGATAGCCAGCAGCCCGACACCGCAGCAAAGCAGCAGCGATGTTAAGTAGGGAAAGGTGGCGTAGTGTACATCCATCATCATCCAGCCAGTCCAAAATAAAGTAACAGCAAAGCCATAACGGCGAAAAGGATCATCAAGCGATACTGGATCATGCCGGTATGCAGGCGGGCGAGCAGCACGCCCAGATTCAGGGTGGACCGCCCCAGGCCGTCAATGGCACCATCGATGATCCGTTTGTCATTCCACGTGAAGAGTCGCGAAACCCCTTGATAAACAACTTTTTCCAGCAGGTAGCGGTAGAGATGATCCAGATACCAGCGATTGCCAAAAAGCTTGGCCACCACGGGCAGCCGCTCCACAAACCCGATTTGCCGGGCGCGCGGGCGACCGAATTCTATCCAGGCCAAAACAATGGCCACCCCGGCCGACAGGCAAGCAGCCACCGGCAGCCATCCGTGATGTCCAGTGGCCAACGATTGCTCGGCGCCTAAGGCATGACTTAAAAATGCCAACAACGGATGCTCAAAAAAGCCCAGCAACAGGGCGACGCCGGCAAGCAGCCATAGCACAATGGCCATGGCAAAGTCGCCGCCGGCATGCTGACGTCCCCGATGATGTTCGGTGTGTGGCCTGCTTTGGACGTTTCGGGGCCATACGATAATAAAAATCAAGCGAAAGGTGTAGTATGCCGTGAAAAAGGCCCCTGCAGCGCCGGCCAGGAACCAGACAGGATTGGAAAGTTCCAGCAAACGGCCGAGGATCAACTCTTTGCTGAAAAATCCGGAGAAGGGGGGCAATCCGGAGAGGGCAGCGGCGCCGACCCCCATGCAAATCGTGGCACTTTTGATGGAGCGCCCCCCCCGCTCACCGATCTCAAACATATCATTGGTATCGTATTGATGGATAAAAACCCCTGCACAAAGAAACAGCAACGCTTTAAAGCCGGCGTGGGTGATCAGATGAAAGGCGCCCCCGAAAAAAGTGCCGGCGCCCAATCCCATGAGCATAAAACCCAGCTGACTGATGGTGGAATAAGCCCACACCTGTTTGATATCCCGCGCCACCATGGCCATACTTGACGCCAGCAGCAAACTGATGGTCCCAATGGCCAGGCAGACCGTCATCATCACCGGTGACAAAGTAAAAAAACCGAACAGTCTGGCGAACAAATAGACCCCGGCAGCCACCATGGTGGCCGAATGCAGCAAAGCACTCACCGGTGTAGGACCCTGCATGGCATCAGGCAGCCAGGTGAGCAAGGGGAACTGGGCGCTCTTTCCCACAATCCCGCCGAATATCAACAGCGACGTCAACGTAATCATCCCCGGCGACACGCGCTCTGTCACATAGCGGGCATCATTGAGTTGAACAAGATCCAGGTTTCCCAGTTGCAACCAGAGCAATACCAGCCCCAGCATGAAGGCCACATCGCCGAATCGGGTCATCACAAATGCTTTTTTGCCGGCCTCGCTGGCACTGAATTTTTCAAACCAAAAACCGATCAGCAAATAAGAGGAGAGCCCCACCAACTCCCAGAACGCAAAAAGCTGGATCAATGAGCTGGAAACACTCAAGGTCAACATGGCCCAGGCAAACAGGGACATGCACCCATAATAGCGCGAAAACCCAGGGTCGCCGGCCATGTATCCCAAAGAATAGACTTGAACCAGAAAGCTGACCGCTGACACCACCATCAGCATTATGAGGCTGGTGGGATCCAGGAGAATCCCCAGAGGAATGTGCATTTCGCCCGAAACCAGCCATTGGGTTTCAAAGCGGATGGGAACCTGCATGCCCCAATGGCGTACCAACAATAGGATAGACGCGATAAGAGAGATCGCGATGGCGCCCACGGAAATGCTCGCCGACAACTTGGGAAGCGCACGGGTCCCCAGCATGATCACAGCAAAGGCCGCCAAAGGCAGCAGCAGCGCCAGTACGGTGGTATACAAGCTGATATCACTCATCGGTACGACAGGCATAAGGGTCACCGGCCGCCTTCCCGGGCAATGCCCAATGGCGCATCCGGCTCAATGGTGTGCGTACGCCGGTAGATGCTGATAATCAAGGCGAGCCCGACGGAGACCTCCGTAGCGGCGACCGCCAGGATAAAGATGACTGCCGCCTGCCCCTCCATCTGCTGCCATTTCAGTGCAGCACCTACAAAAGCAATTGCCGCTGCATTCAACATAATTTCAACGCCCAGAAGGATCATAATCATATTGCGACGCGTTAACGTGCAAAACATGCCGAGCAAAAAAACCAACCCGGACAATAACAGCACATGCTGAAAAGGGACCATCATGACAACCTCTTTTCGCGGGTGGTTTGGGGATCGGCTTTTTTTATCTTTTGCCCCAGCACAATGGTGCCGATCAGGGCCACCAGCAATAGCATGGAGGCAATTTCGATGGAAAGCCAGTGGGTATTGAACAGATGCATCCCAAAGTATTTAGGGTGCGCCTGGGCGACAGCCATGGGCTTCCAGCCGCCGGGATCACTGATCGCCAGCATCACAAAAGCCGCCAGATAGAGGGCGCTGATCATCATGGCGGGTATGCGTTGCGATTTGGCAGATAGATGCCCCAGCCGTTTTTCAGTCGGCATCATCATGATGATAAAAAGAAAAAGCACCATGATGGCACCGGCATAAATAATAATCTCCAGGGCCGCCAGAAAAGGCGCCCCCAACAAATAGAAAAGCATGGCGGTGCCAAAAAAAGACAACACCAGATAAATCACCGCATACACCAGGTTGCGCTGCGAAATGGCGAATGCCGTTGCGATAAAAATGAGACCGGCAATGATATAGAATAATATAAAGTATAAGTTCATAGGTTCATTTACGTGAGTTTAAAGTTTAAAGATTAAAGGTTAAAGTTAAGCGGCATGGCTATCGTCTAATTGTGCACAGCGCCTTTCAATGCTGCTTTCTAAAAAATTTAATCGGTAGAATTCCACAACTTTAAACTTAAATCTTTAAACTTCATGCATGACATTGTCTCTGTAATGTGCAACACACATCAGCCGTTTTCCAACGTTATCGGCATAACAACATTCATGGCATATTCGACTTTACATTCACCGGCGGATCTTCTTTGATATGCTCGCCCTTTTTTCCGTTTTGTGTGGCGATACCCGCATGTTGATAAAAGTTATAGGTCGTATCCTTTCCACAACCTTCGATGAGCAAATCCTTTTTCTCAAACACGAGGGTCAAGATGTTGCGTTGGATATTTTCAAAATCAGGCGTCAATTGAATGGCCGATGTGGGGCAGGCTTCTTCGCACAGCCCACAGTAGATACAGCGCCCGAAATTAATTCGAAACCAGGCCGCGTAGCGCCGGCCATCTTCTTTTTCAGCACTTTGCATGGAAATGCAACTGACCGGACAGACGGCCGAGCAGAGGTAGCAGGCCACGCAGCGTTCCGCACCGTCGGGATCACGCGTTAGCACGATCCGCGCGCGCGCACGCTCCGGCAACTCGCGCCTGTATTCCGGATACTGCTCGGTGATCGGTTTGCGCCCTAAGTGCTTTAAGGTGGTCGCAAATCCCGCTACCAGTGCCTTCAGCGCCGACCAAGCCGATTGATCTTCGGGCGGAAAAAGATGTTTACGATGCTTGCTGCTGTTTTTAATACTCATATCACTAACACCAGGCCGGTAATCACAATATTGATCAAGGCCGCAGGAATGAGGACCTTCCACCCCAAAGCCATGAGTTGATCATAGCGCAAGCGGGGCAATGTCCCCCGAATCCAGATCATGATGACCGCCACCGCAAAGATTTTGAGCAGCAGCCATACCACCGGCGGTAAAAACGGGCCGCGCCAGCCACCCAGAAAGAAAACGGCCGTCAGCGCCCCCAACACTTGAACATGAACATATTCTCCCATAAAAAAGAGCCCAAAGCGCATCCCGCTGTACTCGGTGTGAAACCCGGCGCCCAGTTCATTCTCCGCTTCGGGCAGATCAAATGGAATGCGCTTGCTCTCGGCCATTGCACTGATGACAAAGATGACAAATGCAAAAGGTTGCAGCACGATAAAGGGAAGCCCGGACTGAGCATCCACGATGTCGTTAAGGCTGAACGAGCCGGCCAGCATCACCACCGGCACCAGGGACAACCCCAGGGCCAGTTCGTAGCTGATCATCTGAGCTGCACCCCGGATACCCCCCAACAGCGCAAATTTGGAATTCGATGCCCAGCCGCCCAAGGCTATACCATAGACGCCCAAAGAGGAGAGGGCAAAAACATAAAGCAGTCCCACATTAAGATCGGTAATCACCATGGGCAGCGGGTGGCCGAACCATACCCCATCCGGGCCTATGGGCACCACGGCAAACATCAACAATGCCGTGAGCGCCACTACTGCCGGCGCCATTTGAAAGATAAATGAATCCGCCTCGACCGGTATCAGATCTTCTTTGGTGAGCAATTTGATCGCATCCGCGACAGGTTGCAACAAGCCGAAGATACCGGCCCGATTGGGCCCCAGGCGGATTTGAAAACGCGCCAGCAATTTACGCTCCAGCCACACCAAGTAGCTGGCCCCCAGAAGCAGCACCCCCAGAATAACCGCCAATTTAATCAATAGGAGTATGAATCCCGCCAACCAATACATCTGTAGCCTTTCAATTTGCTTTACTTCGCCGCTTTTATTTGATCGGGGCGCAGAAACAATCGCGTGGCGCCCAACATCTGCCACTCCAATAAATAATGGCGCGGAACCACAATAACATCCAAAGCCATACGCGCATCCGCTTGCCAATCCAGGCAAAGTTCGCCCACCCCCGTGGTAAGGGTGACCCGGCCATCCGGTTCAAGGCCCAGTCGGTCTGCCGTTTGGGGATGCAGTGCGGCCACAGGTCCCGGCGTCATCTCGGACAAAGCCGCCGTGCCGGATGAGAGCCCCTCGGTACCGAAGGTCCAATCGACCAGCAACAGGCAAAGCCCATCTGAAAGCGTCGACTTAACGTCTGAAGCGGTTGGCTCGGCAGCGTAGGAGCGACCGGCAACCCCTGTTGCAAGGGAGAGGCGTTTGCCCTCTTGCAGGACGCCCATCCGGATTGTGGCCTGTTCCATGATGACATGCCGCATCTCCGAAAAATATTCCAAATCCAAATCCTGTGCGCCGTCCGCAAAGGCCAAAAGCAATTGCCAAGCCGCCATGGGTGCGCCATCCGGGATGGCGTTTTCAAAGCTCCTGGGCGGGTGATCCCCGTTACCCGTTTCTTCAATGGGAGCACCGCCAACCAGTACGGGTTCCGCCTCCTGAAGGCGTGCCTCCTGATTGATCCAATGACCGCCGGCTTCGTAAAGGGTCTGGGTGGGCAAAAACACATCGGCCTGCTCCACCAGGGGTGAGTCAAGATGGTCCAGCAGTATGAATTGCTCCAAGCGGTCCAGAGCCCGGATCAATCGCGGACGGTTCGGATACTGGCGCCATAGATCATTTTCAACCACCACCAACGCCTTGACTTGTCCGGCCTCAATTTGATCCAACACGCCGTCGACACCCCGGGTATCGTCGGTCATCCGGCCGGCGGCAAATGCATTGGGGCCCCACAGGGTATAAAAAAGTTGAGCCTTTCCACCGGCCCCTCGCAGCGTACGCGCCAATGCAGCCGCCAAACCGATCTCTGGTGCAGCGGTAATATGGGTGCCGCACACGATCACCACCCGGCGGCTGTTCCGATAGCGCACCGCAAGTGCGGCCAGTTGCGCATCGCGAGAGGCGGCCTCCGTTGCACGGGTGATGGATGGCGGCGTCTCCTGAGCGGTATCCGCCGCGGCACCGGCCGCATCGATCAATTGTTGGATCGCCCCTTTCATCTCCTGGGGTGAGACCGGCAGGTGCAAAAAATTAAAGGGCATCTCAATGGCCCGGGGGTCAAGAACGGCCACATGCCCGCCCAAACGTTGAACCTGCCGCAAGGCCAGGGCCAGCATGGGGGCCTCATTGATGGGATCGGCACCGAGGACCAATACATGCTCGGCAACCGAAACCTCACCCAGCGATACGGCCAAATCATCATCTAACGAGGCGATGGCGGTCTTGAGGTTCGTTCCCTGGCGGGCTTCGTTGACGACAACCGGTTGAAGCCATGCGTTGTGGCGGCTGAGATGCACCATTGCCGCCAGGGTCTCCAGGCTGTTGCGTACCGAGCCCACCATCGCCACACTGTGCGGTCCAAACTGCTGAACGACACCGGATAACAAACGGCGGGCGGTCCATAGGGTATCCGGCAATGCTTGACGCGTCCCATTGGCCATGGCATGTCGCGGTCGATCACCGCTATGGGCATACGGGTAGCCGTAACGCCCCCGGTCGCATAGAAAATAGCCGTTCACATCCATATTGGGCCCGGCCTCATGCCGCACCACCCGACGATAGCGCGCCAGGGCCACCAGGTTGCAGCCCAAAGCGCAATGGATGCAAATCGACGGCGCTCTTTGAAAATCCCAACGGCGGCCTAAAAACCGGGAAGGTTTGTCCGTGTAAACACCCGTGGGGCAGATATCGATGAGATTGCCGCTAAAGCGGCTCTTCAGGAGGCCAGGTTTATGGCGGCCGAAATAGACCCGCGAGCCAATACCCATGACACCCAGATCATTGGATCCCGCCAACTCCTGATAGTAGCGCACGCAGCGGTAACACTGAATACAGCGGTTCATTTCATGCTGAATCAAGGGACCCAGGTATTGATCCTGATGGGTTCTCTTGTTGCCCGCATAGCGGCGCATGCCGTGCCCCCCGGAGACGGTCAGGTCCTGAAGCAGGCAATGGCCGCCTTCATCGCAGACCGGACAGTCGTGCGGATGATGGAGCATGAGCCACTCGATAACATGGCGACGAAAGTCCATGGCTTCATTATCGGTGGTGGAAACCACCATTCCATCCTGCGCATTGACCATGCAGCTCATTTGGATGCCTTTGACCGGCCCATCGGTGAATGCCACGGCGCAGACACGGCAGGCACCCACCGATCCCAATGCCGGATGATAACAGAACCTGGGGATCATAATACCGAGCTGCTCGGCCGCGGTGATGACCTTGGTGCCGGCCGCAACTTCGATCTCCCGATTATCAATGGTCAATTTCGGCATTTACTTCCCCGGTGATGTCGACAGCGGACATCGACCCTGCTGAATATGGGCGGCCACTTCATCCTCAAAATGCGCCAACAAACTCTCGATGGGACTGACGCCACCGGGCGCAAAAGCGCAGTAGGCGTGCCACATGTGACGGCACATGGTTTTGATCCAGGCCACAAACTCCGGTCGTCCCTGGCCGTTTTCAATCCGCCGAAGCAGGTCCCTTAAATAAGGAAAACCTTCCCGGCATGGGGTACACCACCCGCAAGACTCCCGGGCAAAAAATTGGGTCAGATTGAGGGTGGCGGCCACCATGCAATTGCGATGACCAAACACCATGATGGCACCGGTGCCCAGCCGGTTGCCTGCTTTTCTGAGATGATCAAAATCCATTTCAATGGTGTATTGGGATTCGGTGAGAAACCCGGTGGAAGCGCCGCCCGGCAGGCAGGCTTTAAACCGGTCATTGTTTTTCATCCCGCCGCAATGGGTTTCGATGATCTCGGACAATTTCACTCCCAAAGGCAACTCATAACAACCGGGCCGGTTGACGTCGCCGGACACACAAAAGAGCTTGGTGCCGGCTGCGTTGTCCGTCAGCGCCAAATCCTTGAACCATTGAGCGCCATTTTGAACAATGTGGGGAAAACAGGCCAGCGTCTCTACATTATGGATCAAGGTCGGCTGGCCCCACAGCCCCTTGTCCGTCGCATACGGCGGCGGCTGCTTGGGATTGGGACGCCTGCCCATCAGGGCGTTGATCTGAGCGGTGACCTCCCCGCAAATATAGCGACCGCCGCTGCGATGGACGACCACTTCAAAAGAAAAATCACTGTCCTGGATATGGGATCCCCAATAGCCGGCTTCCCGTGCGAGGCGTAGCTCACGCTCTAATATTTTTGCCGCACTTTCATACTCCGGACGGATGAAGATAATCCCATAGTCAGCCTGAATGGCGTAAGCAGCGATTATCATGCCCTCGATAAGCATATGGGGGTTGGTATGCAAAAATACCCGGTCCTTGAACGTGCCGGGTTCCATTTCGTCCGCATTGCAGACCACATAGCGGGGATGGGGCGCATCTTGCGCAACGGTCCGGATCTTTTGTCCGGCCGGGAATCCGGCGCCACCTCGACCCAGCACGGTGGCCTCTAAAAGCTCGGCCTTCACCGCTTCAGGGGTCCGATTTTTGATGGCACTCACCAGAGCGGCATACCCTCCCATTTGCCGGTATTCCTCCAGGGTATTGATCCTGCCGGGTTTGCGGTCCTTCAACAAAATTTGGGGATAGGCATCAGGCACTGAATGGATTCTCCACTTCGGGTTGAAAGTACATTCCCTTCAACCGTCATTTCGTAAAGCTTCGATCAATTGGTCCAACTTTTCCAGGGTCAATGGGCCATGCACTTTCCGATTCACCAGAATGGCCGGTGCCCGATCGCAATAGCCGATGCAGCAGACCGGCAGCAAGGTAAACAATCCGTCGGTGGTGGTTTCACCCATCTGAATTCCCAATTTCCGGCACAGGTGGGACACCAGGTCCGCCGCATCTTCCATCCAGCAAATCAGACTGTCACAGACGTGAATGACATATTTGCCCACAGGCTCACGGTAGATAAAGGTATAAAAGGTGGCCACCTCATCCACTTCCAAAGATGACATACCCAAAAGGTCCGCTGCTTCTTCAACGCCCTCATCGCTCAGGTAACCGTAGTGGGTCTGAACAGCCGTCATCACATCAATCGCCGCTTCGCGGGGATGCTCGAGCGCATCGATTTCTGATTTGAGTTTTTCTTTCAGCGGTTTCGGCAGCATAGAATAAAATCCGGTTTTAAGCGATTACCGATCGATATCCGGTAGAATATAATCCACCGATCCGATGATGGTGATCAGGTCCGAGATGGTCCACCCTTTGGCCATCAAGGGCATGGTTTGCACGTTGGCAAACCCAGGTGAACGTATACGCATGCGATAGGCATAGCCCAGCCCGTCGCTGACCACGTAATAGCCCTGTTCGCCTCTGGGGATCTCACAAGAGGCATACGCTTCGCCTTTGGGTATTTTGGGACCACGGGTCACATTGACAAAGTGGTGAATCAAGCTTTCGATATCGTTGAGCATATCCTTACGGGAAGGGACCGTATAACGGTAGTCATCCGTCATTGTTCTTCCCGGTGGCATCTGTTCGGCGGCCTGTTGAATGATTTTCAAGCTCTGGCGCATCTCTTCCACCCGTACCTGGTAACGGGCGTAACAATCTCCGCCTTCGGCGGTCGGAATATCAAAATCGAATTGGTCATACCCGCTGTATGGAAAGGCCTTGCGAAGATCCCAGCCCAATCCGCAGGCCCTTAAATTGGGGCCGCTGACGCCCCACGCCATGGCATCCTCCAGCGTAATGGCGCCCACACCCCGGGTCCTGGACCGGAAAATCGGATTTCGGGTAATCAGGGCTTCATACTCATCCATGCGCTTGGAAAACAGACCCGTGAAGTGGTCCACTTTTTCTTTCCATGCGTCCGGCAGGTCACCGGCCACACCGCCAATGCGAAACCAGGAAGGATGTAACCGACCACCGGTGATCAACTCCACAATATCCAGAATCAGCTCGCGCTCCCGAAAGGTATAAAAGGTGGGTGTCATGGCGCCCACATCGTGGGCATAGGTGCCCAGCCAAACCAGGTGGTTGGACAAACGGAACAATTCACTGAGCAGCACGCGAATGCATTGCGCCCTGGAAGGCACATCGATGCCGGCCAGCTTCTCTACTGCCAGGACATAGGGTAGATTATTGGCCGCGCCGGCCAAATAGTCGACCCGGTCCGTGTAAGGGATGAACTGATGCCAGGTCTGCCGCTCACCAATTTTTTCAGCCGCACGATGATGATACCCGATCTCCATATCCATATCGGTGATCTCTTCACCGTTGAGGGTCAGAATATAACGAATCAGGCCATGGGTGCTCACATGATGAGGCCCCACATTCAGCACCAGCTCCGGGTTGCCGGTTTTGTCTTTGACAAAAACACCGCCGTCCGCCGGCTGCAGGCGAATCGCATCCGCTTGGGTATACGGGGGCATCTGTGTCGCGCGGCCCGGGTGCTGTTTGCGCAACGGGTACCCCTCCCAGTGGTCCGGCATCAGAATCCGCTTCAAATTGGGATGTCCTTTAAAAAGGATGCCGAACATATCGAAGGCTTCCCGCTCATACCAATCGGCGGATGGCCACAAATCTGTCACTGAGCCGATGGTTGCACTGTCGGCGGACAGGGGAACTTTCAACCGAACGCGCGTGGGCTGATCGAAGGCCAGCAGGCTGTAAACGACTGTAAAATCCTGGCGGGGTTTGGGTGCACGGCGGGCCGATTCATCAATGGCGGTCACATCTTCCAGGCGCTGAAACCGCGGCTGCGCATCGGTTTTCAAATAGGCCAGCACGGCTTTGATCGCATGGGGTGCCACGTTAAGGGTTGCCATATCACTGGTGGGTTCCACTGAATCCACATCGTTGCCGAAGCGCTCGGTCAAGGATCGAACCAGCGCAGCATCGATCTTCGACAAGGGGCGTTGCGCCGCAGGAGGCGTCCACATCAGGTCCGTGCGGCTCTCTTTAAAATCGGGCGGCACCACTGAACTGCCGCGAATCGCAGTGCCCAGCATACCGGGGCCGCGCGGATCGCGGCTTTTGGTCCGGCCCTCCACCAACACCGGCTTTTGGGTGCCTTGGGTGCCGCCGCCCAGGTGGAAAACCGGACGGGTGGGTCGTTCTTCGGCTATTTTCTTCTGCAGCTCAACCAGACCGGCAAGAACCGCCTCCGGTCGCGGCGGGCAGCCGGGGATATAGAGGTCCACCGGCAGGATTTGGTTGACCCCCTGCACCACACTGTAGGCATCGTACATCCCGCCGCTATTGGCACACGAACCCATGGAAATGACCCACCGGGGTTCGGCCATCTGCTCGTAGAGGCGCAACACCACCGGGGCGATTTTTTTAAACACGGTGCCGGAAATAATGAGCAGGTCCGATTGCCGCGGTGAAGGACGAAGGACTTCAGCGCCGAACCGGGCCAAGTCGTAGCGAGAAGTAAAAACGGCGGCCTCTTCTACAAAACAGCAAGAAAGACCAAAAAACATGGGCCACAAGCTATACCGGCGCGCCCAATTGATGACCATATCCGTACTATGGAAAAGCCTTTCTATTTTTGGATCTGTCGGGGACCCCACGAAAGCCCTCCTTTAGCCCAAATATAGACAAGCCCGGCTATCAAGACCACGATAAAGAACATGATTTGGAACCAACCGGCCCATCCCAACTCCTTCGCGGCAACGGCCCATGAGAAGATATAGGCGCCCTCCACATCAAAGATAAGGAAAAAAATCGCCACCATAAAAAAAGGCACCGGATAGCGCAAACGCGCCGGACCGGTGGGAATAATACCGCTCTCATAAGGACGGGATTTTTCGATGGAGGCCATGCGCTGCCCCAACCAGCGGGACAGCAAAAGCAGCGCGATCATCAGGGCCAATACCATGCCCCCATAAACAGACAGACTAAAAATACCGGGTTGCCAAGGTGCCAGCAGTCCGGTATCTGCAATCGGTTGCATTCGCGCTCCTATCGTTGCGGGTAACCGTTTCGGTAACAAAGCCGCTGGGAATGAGTGAAGCGATTTGTGCTATACTATAAAATAAAACCAAACAATTCCAGCGCTATTTTTTCACATCCTATCGGGAACGTTTGGGGCGGTAAATGTGCGTCGCCGTCCCATGGAACACTTCAGCCGCCTCTTTAAGGGTCTCGGACAAAGTGGGATGGGGATGGATCGTCAAGCTTAAATCCGTTACATTGGCAGCCATTTCAATGGCCAACACCGCTTCGGCGATCATCTCCCCCGCCCCCGCACCAACGATCCCTGCCCCCAAAATCCGTTCGCTCTTTGCGTCGATCACCAGTTTGGTGAGCCCCGGGTTGCCGCCCAATGTGGCCGACCGACCGGAGGCCGACCAGGGAAAACGGACGACGGCATAATCTACTCCTTGGGATTTGGCGTCGGCCTCGGTGAGCCCTGCCCAAGCGACCTCGGGATCGGTGAACACCACAGCCGGAATTGCCGCAGGTGCATAAATCACCTTCTGTCCGGCAATGGCTTCAACGGCAATGCGGGCTTCATGGGATGCTTTGTGGGCCAGCATCGGTTCGCCGGCCGCGTCACCAATGGCAAATATATGGGGTTCGCCGGTGCGCCGTTGGGCATCAACCTCAATGAAGCCCCGGTCATCCAACTCAATGCGGGTATGCGCCAGTCCCAATTTTTCGGTATGCGGTCGGCGGCCCACGGCCACCAATACGTTATCGAACAATCGCCGGGTGGATGGCCCCCCTTCACTTTTCAGGGCCACCCGAATGCCGTTTTTTTGGGGCTTGGGCTCGGCAGCGACCGTATTCAACAAAATCTCTTTAAAGTTTGCAGTCAATTTCTTTTTCAGATAGCGCACCAACTCTTTATCCACGCCCGGCAACAAAGCGGGGGTCATCTCGGCCACCGTCACCTGACTGCCCAGGGCGGCATAAGCCGAACCCAACTCCAGCCCGATGTACCCGCCACCGATAACAAGCAAGCGTTTGGGCACATGGCTTAAGTCCAGGGCTTGCCTGGAATACCAGACTTGTTCAAGATCCAATCCAAAACCCGGTATGGGTGTAGATGTGGATCCCGTCGCCACAATGGCGTGTTCAAAGGAGAGGGTTTGTTGTCCCCCGTGGTTGTCCGTAAGGGACAAGGTGTGGGCATCCAAAAAAGCGGCCATCGCTTGCAGATGGTTGACTTTGCGCTGTTTGACCAACCGGCCCAATCCCTGGGTCAGTTGGTCGACCACCTGCCCTTTCCAGGTTCGCAATTGATCCACATCTATTTCAGGCTTGGCAAAATGGATACCCCACGCTTTGGCCGCCTGGGTCTCACCCATCAGTTTGGCCACATGGAGCAACGCCTTGGAGGGAATGCAGCCGCGATAGAGGCAAGCGCCGCCCGGATTGGCGGCCGGATCGATCAGGGCAACGTCTATCCCAAGATCGGCGGCTAAAAAAGCAGCAGAATATCCACCCGGCCCCCCGCCGATAACGGCCAGTTGCGTCGAATGATCAGTCATATGGTTTACTCCGTGTTTTGAAAATTTATCTGAATCAATCTAAATAGAGCGTCAGTGGTTGCTCCAGACTTTCGCAAATCCAGCGCAAAAATCGCGCGGCATCCGCCCCGTCAATAATGCGGTGATCGTAAGAGAGTGAAAGGGGCAACACGGTTGCGGGAATGACTTGTCCTTCCGTCCATTTGGGCTCAATGGCGGATCGGCTCACGCCCAGGATTGCCACCTGGGGCCACAGCACAATGGGTGTGAAGCCCACGCCACCGATGCCGCCCTGGTTGGAGATACTGAATGTGCCCCCTTCCAGTTCGGTGCGCTTGATTTTTTTATCACGCGATCGCCGGGCCAGGTCCACGATCTCGATGGCCAATTGCGTAATGCTTTTGGTGTCGGCGTGTCGAATCACCGGCAAAAGCAGCCCCCGGGGCGTATCCACGGCAATGCCGATATGGATGTATTTTTTATAGATGATCTGCTCATGCGTTAAATCGATGCTGGCGTTAAAGCGCGGGAACTTTTTCAATGCTGCTGCGCACACTTTGGTCAATATGGCCGTCACCGTCAGTTTGCCCCCCGCCTGGCTTACTTTTGCGGCATTTTTCCGCACAAATGTATCCAGCCCCGTTATGTCTGCCTTGTCAAACTGTGTCACATGCGGAATGGTCTGCCAGGAGGCTGCGGTGCTTTGGGCGGTTAAGCGCCGAACCGTCTCCAGGGCAACCGATTCAATTTCTCCCCAGCGCGTAAAGTCCGGAAGCACCGGCTCACCCGCGCCAGCCCTCGTGTCCCCTACGCCGGGTACCGGTGCGTGCTGCCTGTCTTTGACATGGGTCTTGATATCGGCTTCGGTGATGCGCCCCCCCGGCCCCCTGCCGGTTACGGCATGGATATCTATTCCCAATTCCCGGGCCAGCCGTCTGATAGAAGGTGAGGCCGGCGCCGGTACAGCGGTGGGCTTTTCCGGTGTCAGATCGCTTTTTTCTTCGGCCGGCATCGTCATCGGCTGTTCATCGGCCCTGGCGGCAAATGTGGTTTCGGTCGCTTCTGCCGGGTCCGCTTCAGCCGGTGATGCTGCATCAGGTGCGGCTGGCGGGTGATCCGAGGCGTTGGCTTGGGTTTCCACCTTGGCAATGACGGCCCCCACATCCAAGTCCTGGCCCTCTTGCGCCAGCACGTCGACCACCTTGCCGCTCAAGGGTGAAGGAATTTCCACCACCGCTTTATCAGTTTCCAGTTCCACCACAGTGTCTTCGACCTCAACCCGCTCCCCGACTTTTATGTGAACCGCCACCACTTTTCCGGACACCACACCTTCACCGATATCGGGAACGACGATCGCTTCAACCATATTGACTCCTTTTCTAGCAAAATAAGGGATTGGCACGTTTGGGATCAATGTCCAGTTGTTTGCGGGCTTTGCCGATGGTCGCCATCTCGATTTTGCCTTGCCTGGCCATGGCGCTCAACGCGGCGAAAGCAATGTGACGGGCGTCCACTTCGAAAAAGTCGCGCAGCGCCGCACGGGTATCGCTGCGTCCGTAACCGTCGGTGCCCAAGAGGGTGACAGGTCCGGGCAGGTATTTGGCGATGGTAGACGGCATCGCTTTAAGATAATCGCTGACGGCAATGAATACCCCTTGTTCTTTGGCGGTTTGCTGCTCGATGAAGGATGTCTTGGGTTTTTTATCCGCATTGAGCCAATTCCAGCGCTCGGTTTCAATGGCATCCCAATACAGGTTCTTGTAACTGGTCAGACTCCATACGTCAGCCGGCACGTTAAACCGGGTCTCGAGAATCTCCTGGGCCTTAAGGGCCTCGTTTAATATGGCGCCGCTGCCCAACAGATGGGCCTTGAAGGTCGAGCGCTTTTTGGAAGCCGCACGAAATTTGTAGAGCCCTTTTAGGATGCCTTCTTCCACACCGTCCGGCATATCGGGCATTGCGTAGAACTCGTTCATAATGGTCAGGTAGTAAACCAGGCTCTCCCCATTTTCCAACATGCGGTGCAGCCCCTCGCGAACAATGACGGCCACTTCATATGCGAAAGCCGGATCATAGGCAAGCACAGAAGGATTGGGATAGGCCAGCATATGGCTATGGCCGTCCTGGTGCTGTAGCCCTTCTCCGGCCAAAGTGGTTCGCCCCGCCGTAGCGCCCAGTAAAAAACCCCGCGTTTGCATATCGCCGGCCGCCCAGATCATATCGCCGATGCGCTGAAATCCGAACATGGAGTAAAAAAAGTAAAAGGGGATCATATTGATATCCGAAGTGGTGTACGACGTGCCCGCAGCGATAAACGAAGACATCGAGCCCGCTTCGGTAATCCCCTCTTCGAGAATCTGGCCGTCCACGGCCTCTTTGTAGTAGAGCAGGCTGCTTTTGTCCACCGGCTCATAGACCTGCCCCACATGTGAGTAGATGCCGTATTTGCGGAACAGCGCTTCCATTCCAAACGTGCGGGCTTCATCCGGTACGATGGGCACAATATAGGGGCCGATCTTTTTATCCGCCAATAATTTGCTCAACAGATGCACCATTGCCATGGTAGTGGCCACTTCGCGATCGGCGCTGCCCTTTAAAAATTCATTGTACAACGCATGACCGGGTGGCCGGAAAATGGGCACCGACACGCTGCGTGCCGGTAGATACCCGCCCAATGCATGGCGCCGCATTTGAAGATATTTGATCTCTTCACTGTCGGCGGCCGGACGGTAAAAGGGCGCATCACCGATCACATGATCGGGAATGGGTATGCCAAAACGGCTGCGAAAGTGCCGCAACTCCTGTTCATTGAGTTTTTTCTGCTGGTGGGTGATGTTGCGACCCTCGCCGGCTTCACCCAAACCATAGCCTTTGATGGTTTTGGCCAGGATGACCGTGGGCGCGCCTCGATGCGCTACTGCCGCTTTGTATGCGGTGTAAACTTTGTGTGGATCGTGCCCTCCGCGCCGCAGCTTTTGCAGTTGCTCGTCGGTGTAGGGGCTGACCATTTTCAACAACTCAGGGTATTTTCCAAAAAAGTCTTTGCGGATAAAATCACCTTCGGCTACGGAATAGAGCTGGTACTGGCCGTCGGGCACCTCTTGCATGCGCTTGACCAAAAGCCCCTTGTCATCCTGTTCCAGCAGCGGGTCCCAATCGTCTCCCCAGATGACCTTTATGGCATTCCAGCCCGCCCCGCGAAAAGCGGCTTCCAACTCCTGAATTATCTTACCATTGCCGCGAACCGGCCCGTCCAAGCGCTGCAAATTGCAGTTGATCACAAAAATCAGGTTGTCCAGCCGTTCACGGGCGGCCAGGGTGATCGCTCCCAGGGACTCCGGTTCGTCCAATTCACCGTCGCCCAAGAAAGCCCACACTTTGCGGTCATCAGGCGCTTTGATCCCGCGATCCTGCAAATAACGTAAAAAGCGCGCCTGGTAGATAGCCATGATGGAAGAGAGCCCCATGGAGACAGTGGGAAACTGCCAAAATTGCGGCATAAGATAAGGGTGCGGGTAGGAGCTGAGTCCCCCATCGGGATGCAGCTCCTGTCGAAAATGAGACAACTGACCCTCATCGATGCGGCCCTCTAAAAAAGCGCGCGCGTAAATACCGGGTGCCGCATGACCTTGAATAAAAATGATATCCCCTGGATGATTTGCCGATTTGGCATGAAAAAAATGATTGAATCCGACTTCGTACAAAGTCGCACTGGAAGCGAAGGTCGAGATGTGCCCCCCAAGACCTGGGTGTTCTTTGTTGGCCCGCACCACCATGGCCATGGCGTTCCATCGGATCAGGCTCTTGATGCGCCTTTCAATCTCACGGCTTCCCGGAAACGGGGGCTGTTGGCTCACCGGGATAGTGTTGATATAGGGCGTATTGGCTGTAAAATGAAACTGGACACCTTGGCGCTGGGCGTGCACCTGTAAACGCCGGAGCAATTCCACCACCCGTTCGGGTCCCTGGTTGGCATATACATAATCCAGCGATTCCAGCCATTCCTGATTTTCAGCCGCAACATCCTGATCTGATCGCATCGCCTTGTCGTTTTCCATGGACGCTGTCCTCTGTTTTCGGTGTGGCATGAGCAGATACGCATGGTTGAAATGTACACATTGTGGAGCCGGTTTGGCCGGCTGTCAACCATCAGGCTTGGTTGTGGACAGGGAAATATCCCATCCGGCAGTATCAACAGACAGTTCACCGGCTGTCCGGTGCATTAACGGAGAGATCTATTACTATCAAACAAAAGCATATTGGCGGCAGATAGTTTCTTGTGGGCAAATCGCATTTAAACGCAATCAGTTTTAGGATTAAAGTGAAGGTATTTGGTCTATAAGAGATCGATCTGGCGCTGATTCGCACCATTAGGTGCATATTTTTATATCAGCCCAAAAGGGGATTTCTTTAAACACGTTGCCGGCGACGGCCAATACGTTTTACCGATCGGTAGCGTTCCAAGCGGCCGGCACAGAGGCCGGCCCTACGCTGAATCGATGATGGCCGGGCAGAGAATCTTCGAAGGGCCGGGCGCCGTCCCGGCCTATGATGACAAGGTTAAACCCCACAGTTGCATAAAAAAAGATGGCAAAAAACTATAGCGCCGTATGGACAATGAACTGAGGGTAAATTATCATTTTTTGCCGGCGACGGCGCCGACGCCATGGCCATGGGCCACCTCCCAGCGTTTGTCCATGTAATATAATATCGGCACGGTCATGCGGGAAAACAGCAGCGAAGCGATTTCTCCGGCCATCAGTGAGATGGCCAGACCTTGAAAGATGGGGTCGAACAGAATCACCGATGCACCCACCACCACGGCGGCAGCCGTAAGCATCATGGGCCGAAAACGCACCGCGCCGGCATCCACTACGGCCTGGTCCAATGGCACGCCCTCTTTGAGCCGCAATTCGATAAAGTCCACCAATATAATGGAATTGCGCACCACAATACCGGCGCCGGCGATGAAGCCGATCATGGAGGTGGCTGTAAAAAATGCCCCCATGGCCCAGTGCGCCGGCAAGATACCGATCAAGGAAAATGGAATCGCCACCATAATCACCATGGGTGTGGAAAAGGATTGAAACCAGCCCACCACCAGTACAAATATGAGCACCAGCACCACGGCGAATGCGATGCCCAGATCTCGAAATACTTCGTAAGTAATGTGCCACTCCCCATCCCACTTCATGGCGAACTTGCGATCACTTCCCGGCAATTCGGCGGTATGCTGCGCAATGCCATATCCCTCGGGCAGTTCGATGGCATCGATCTTTTTACGCATCTCCAAAATGGCGTATACCGGACTCTCTTTGACACCGGCCACATCGCCGATCACATACACCACGGGCATGAGGTTTTTATGGTAGATGCTTTTGTCCGGAGCGGTCATCTCTGCGCGTATCAGCGAAGAAAGGGGGACAAGACCGCCATCGCCGGCTCTCATTTTAATGCTTTCCAAGCGCTTTACGCCTGCACGATCGGCCAATGGCAGTTTAATCAATACCGGCACATCTTCTCGTTCCTGCGCTTGATGCAGCAACCCCACCTGTCGTCCGCTCATGGCCAGCGATAAGGTACTGCTGATCTGTTGCGGCGTGATGCCGTGCAGGGCTGCTTTTTCACGATCCACACTCAGGCGATAGCGTGGGGAATCTTCTTCCATGAACCAATCCACGTCCACCACGCCGGGGGTCTGTTCAAATATCTTCATAATCTGTGCGGCAATTTCGCGCTGCCGTGCATAGTCGGGTCCATAGATCTCGGCCACCAATGTGGATAGCACCGGAGGGCCGGGGGGCACTTCCGCCACTTTGAGGCGCGCATGGTGGCGCTGAGCGATCTTGGACAGGGTCGGCCGTACCCGTTTGGCAATGGCGTGGCTCTGCTGCTTGCGATGCCCTTTTTCCACCAGGTTGACCTGGATGTCCGCCTGATAGGCGGCCCGGCGCAAGTAGTAGTGACGCACCAAGCCGTTAAAATTAAAGGGGCCGCTGGTGCCCACGTGGACCTGGTAGTCGGTGACCTCGTTGACGGTGGACAGATACTCGCCCATCTCCTGGGCCACCGCGGTGGTATCCTCCAGCGTCGCCCTTTCCGGCATATCGATAATCACTTGAAATTCACTTTTGTTGTCAAAGGGCAACATCTTGACGCGCACCATGCCCACACCCACCATGGCACAGGCCAACAACAGCAACCCCACCACGGCGGCCAAAAAAACCCATCGCCGGCGGGCATTATGAATCAACGAGTCCATCACTTTACGGTAGAGCCGCGTACTCCAATCCTCCTGGGAATCACCATGGCCGTGTGCACTGCCATCGGATTTGAGCAAGCGTACTGCTGCCCAGGGGGTCACGATAAAGGCCACCAAGAGTGAAAACACCATTGCTGCCGAAGCACCCACGGGAATGGGGCGCATGTAAGGGCCCATCAACCCACCCACAAAGGCCATGGGCAAGATGGCGGCAATCACCGCCAAGGTGGCTAAAATGGTGGGGTTGCCCACCTCGTCCACCGCTGCTATGGCCACTTTGAAGGGATTGCGGCCTTGGTTCTCCGGCAGATGGTTATGACGCACCATATTCTCCACCACTACAATTGCATCATCGACCAAAATGCCGATGGAAAAGATCAACGCGAACAAAGTAATGCGGTTGAGGGTGTATCCATAGATGTAAAAGGTGGCCATGGTCAGTGCCAGGGTCACGGGTATGGCCAGGGCCACCACCCCCGACTCCCGGCGTCCCAAAACAAGCCAAATCAATAATGTCACAGAGATGACGGCAATGGCCATGTGGTAAAGCAACTCATTGGATTTTTCTTTGGCGGTCTCGCCATAATGGCGGGTGACGGTCATTTCGATATTGTCGGGAATAATGCTGCCGCGCACATCCTCAATGCGGTGCAGTACTTTTTCGGCCACCGCAATGGCATTGGTCCCTTTGCGTTTGGCTGCCGTCAAGGTAATGGCCGGGAAACGACCTTGGGTTTTAATTTGCTTATATTCGGCCGCCGGGCCGGTGCCGAAAAAAAGATACTGTTCTGGTTCGGCCGGGCCGTCTTCAATGGTGGCCACATCCTGCACATAGACGGGCCGATCCCCATGGATACCCAGCACCACGCGCCCCACATCTTC
>JBNKKB010000010.1:0-20851 GCA_050291605.1 Desulfobacteraceae bacterium
TCTGCGTTGCCTCGGGTTCGCGGTCGCGTGACTACAGCTTCACCCTCGGGCGCCTTGACTTTGATGACCGCCGGCTCCCGCAACACGCTGGTGGACTTCAGATTCTTAAATTTGTAACCTATGTTTGGTTATTGCATCATTAGGTTGTGACTGGGAACGGCGTCCGGCAGCTAAAGGTTTTAGAAGGTAGTGCGATATCGCGACCCAAAGCCGTTCCCGCAATCGCGTTCAATTCAGGATGGATGTACTATGAGCTGTTGCCCGGATGATACCGCGGATCAAAAACACTATAAATGCGAAAAGCATCAGATTTATATGTGCGATCATTGCTTAAAATGCAAAGATCCTGAACTTTACTGCAAATTTCGCCCCTCCTGTATGATCCACTTCCTTGAGAAGGAGCAACGCAGCTCCGGTAGCGCCGGATGAGGCCATCTGACACCAAGTCATCCCAACCCGCGACTCAACCCCTGGGTTGCGCGACTTTATATGGACATTGAGACGCATCAGGCACCCGGCTTCCCATGCTATCGGCCCCGTATTGTTGACATAAAACTGCCTATTGTTATTGTATATGGATCAGCATTTATGGTACGAAATTCGGCAAACAAGGCTTCCTGATTTCAAGCGACCATGAATTGAAAAAAAATTCCAAGAGAACCAAAGATTATGAAAAAACGTATCTTTTTCACCATCGTGGGTTTGGTCGTGTTGCTGGGTATTCTGGTCGGTATCAAAGGACTGCAAATCAGCAGCATGGTTGCCCAGGGCAAACAGTTCGTACAGCCTCCCGGGATTGTCACCACAGCCGCCGTACAGGCGGATTCATGGGAGACCTTGCTGACCGCAGTGGGCACTTTAGAAGCGGTCCAGGGTGTTACGGTAACCGCCGAATTGAGCGGCAAAGTGACCAGCATCAACTTTGAGTCAGGCACCACCGTCGCCGCCGGCGATCTTCTGGTACAGCAAGACACGGCCTCGGAAAACGCCCAACTGCGCTCGGCAGAGGCATCGGCCACCTTGGCCCGTATCAATTTAGAGCGCGCCAAACAATTGCGGCCCGAAAACGTCATTTCCCAGTCCGACTATGACAATGCCGAGGCCCAATTCAAACAGGCCAATGCCCAAGTGGACAATATCCGAGCGGTAATCGCCAAAAAGACCATCCGGGCCCCCTTTGCCGGACGCCTGGGCATTCGCCAGATCAATCTGGGCCAAATCATTAATGAAGGCCAGGCCATTGTGTCATTGCAAGCGCTGAACCCCATTCTGGTCAATTTCCGCTTGCCCCAGCATCGCCTGGCGCTGGTTCATCCCGGACTGCCCATACGGGTGACCAGCGACGCCCTGCCCGGCCGGGAGATTGAAGGCAAAATCATGGCCACCAATCCCGATGTGGATGCGGTCACCCGCAACATCCGCATCCAAGCCCAGGTGGCCAATCCCCAAGAGCAATTGCGCCCGGGAATGTACGTTTCCGTTGCCGTTGTGTTGCCGACCCCCAAGCAGGTGCTGGCCATTCCGGCCACCGCCGTGCTTTACGCCCCCTATAGCGATTCGGTGTTTGTGGTGGAAGAAAAGCGCGAAGGCGACAAACCGCCCGCCAAGGTGGTTCGGCAACAATTTGTGCGGCTGGGCGAAAAGCGCGGGGACTTCGTTGCCGTGACCTCAGGACTCGACAAGGACGATATTGTGGTGAGCACCGGGGTATTCAAGCTGCGCAACGGCCAGTCAGTGGTCGTGGACAACAAACTGGCGCCGGAGTTCAAGCTGGCACCGAAGCCGGAAGAGTCGTAAATAATAGATTTCGTACAACACACGGCACCAACAACTGGACAGTCATCCTTAAAACATTAAATTCGGCTGAAAATCCATCATGAAATTTACTGATCTTTTTGTGCGTCGTCCGGTGTTGGCCCTGGTGGTCAACCTGGTGATCATCATCGCCGGGTTGCAGGCTATCAAGTCCCTCAATGTGCGCCAGTATCCTCGCAGCGACAACGCAGCGGTGACGATTACCACCGCCTATATCGGGGCCAATGCCGACTTGGTGCGCGGATTTATTACTACCCCCCTGGAACGCGTCATCGCCGGTGCCGACGGCATCGACTACCTTCAATCCGAAAGCAAACAGGGTCTGTCCACCATCAAGGCACGGCTGAAGCTCAACTACGACCCTATTGAAGCGCTATCGGAAATCAGTTCAAAGGTCGACCAGGTACGCGGTGATTTGCCGCCCGAGGCTGAAGTGCCCATCATCAACGTGGAATCGGCCGACAGCCAATTTGCCTCGGCCTACCTGAGTTTCACCTCCGATCAGCTCAAGCAAAACGAAATCACCGACTATCTGGTGCGTATCGTGCAGCCGCGCCTGTCGGCCCTGGAAGGGGTCCAGCGGGCCGATATTCTGGGTGCACGCACCTTTGCCATGCGCATCTGGCTCAAACCCGAGCGCATGGCCGCATTGAACATCAGCCCGGTCCAGGTGCGCCAGGCCTTGGCGGCCAACAACTTTCTGGCGGCTGTGGGACGCACCAAAGGCTCGCTCATCCAGGTCAACCTGGTGGCCAACACCGATCTGCAGTCGGTGCAGGAGTTCAAGCGCCTGGTGATCCGGGAACAGGGCGGTGCCATTGTGCGCCTGGAAGAGATTGCCGAAGTGGTGCTGGGTGCCGAGGACTACGATGCCGAAGTGCGCTTTTCCGGAAAAACAGCGGTTTTTATGGGTATCTGGCCGCTGCCGAACGCCAATTCGCTGGATGTGATCAAACGCGTGCGCATAGAGATGACCGCCATCCAGAAAGGCTTGCCCAGCGGAATGGAAGGGCGCATTGCCTATGATGCCACGGCCTATATCAGCAATGCTATCACTGAAGTGATCAAAACCCTCAGCGAAACCCTGCTCATCGTGGTGATCATCATCTTTTGTTTTCTGGGTTCGCTGCGCTCAGCCATTATTCCGGTAGTGGCCATTCCCCTATCACTGATCGGAGCGATATTTTTAATGCAGCTCTTCGGCTTCAGCATCAACTTGCTGACCCTTTTGGCTGTGGTGCTGTCTGTGGGCCTGGTAGTGGACGATGCCATTGTGGTAGTGGAAAACGTAGAGCGCCACCTGGGAGAGGGCAAAACCCCCATAGAGGCCGCCCTGCTCGGCGCAAGGGAACTGGTCAGCCCGTTGATCTCCATGACCATTACCTTAGCGGCGGTCTATGCGCCCATCGGCCTGCAGGGCGGATTGACCGGATCGCTCTTTCGCGAGTTTGCCTTCACCCTGGCCGGCGCGGTGGTCATCTCCGGTGTGGTGGCCCTGACCCTCTCGCCCATGATGTCCTCAAAAATGCTCAAGCAGGGGATGACCGAGCACGGCCTGGCCGGCAAAATCTCCCGGGGCTTTGCACGCCTGAAAGACCTTTACGGGCGCTGGCTGGAGGTGACCCTCAACACCCGTCCGGCGGTCTACATGGTGTGGCTGGTGGTGAGCCTGCTGACCATTCCCATGTTTACCATGTCGGCCAAAGAGCTGGCCCCCACTGAAGACCAGGGGGTTATTTTCGGCATTCTGGATGCCGCTGCAAATTCGACGCTGGATCAAACCAGACTCTATGCGACTGCCGCTAACCAAGTCTTTCTTGACGTACCTGAAGCCAGATTTACCTTTCAGGTCACCTTCCCTTCCGGTGGATTTGCCGGCCTGGTGGTGACACCTTGGGATGAGCGTGAACGCACCATTTTTGAAATCCTGCCCGAAGTCCAACAAGGTCTTTATCGCATTCCCGGTATCCGCATGTTTCCAATCACACCGCCGGCCCTTCCCGGCGGCGGGGACTTTCCCGTAGAATTCATTCTGGCCTCCACAGCCGAACCGGAACAAATCTTAAATTTTGCCCAACAGATCCAATTCAAGGCCATGCAAAGCGGCATGTTTGCCTTTCCTCCCTTGATCGATGTCAAAATCGATCAGCCCCAATCTGAAATTGTCATAGACCGTGACAAGGTGGCCGACCTGGGCCTTAATCTGCAACAGATGGGCAACGATATCGCCTCCATGGTCGGTGGCAATTTTGTCAATCGCTTCAATATCGCCGGCCGCAGTTATAAGGTGATCCCCCAAATTCAGCGGGTGGACCGCCTTAACCCCGCCCAACTTCAGGAAATTTATGTTACCGGACCCGGCGGGCAATTAGTGCCCTTGAGCACCATCGCCACCATCAAAAACAGCACCGTGCCGCGATCCCTCAACCGGTTCCAGCAGCTCAACGCCGTTAAGATCAGTGGTGTGGCCCTGCGTCCCCTGGATGAGGCCTTGCGTTATTTAGAGGACGAAGCCGCCAAGATCCTGCCCAAAGGTTACGTGCTCGATTACACCGGCGAGTCGCGTCAGTTGCGCGTGGAGGGCAATAAATTCATCCAGGCTTTCGGCCTGGCAGTGGTGCTCATCTTTTTGGTGCTGGCCGCCCAGTTCAACAGCTTTCGCGACCCGTTTGTCATCTTGGCCGGATCCGTGCCCCTGGCCATGTTCGGCGCCCTGGTCTTTACCTTTCTTAAAATACCCGATCCCAGTGTCCCCTTCTGGACCAACGGCTGGACCACCACCATGAACATCTACTCCCAGGTGGGCCTGGTGACACTGGTGGGACTGGTCTCTAAAAACGGCATCCTGATCGTGGAATTTGCCAACCAACTTCAGGAGCTGGGGCTGGCCAAACGCGTGGCCATCACGCAAGCGGCCCGCACCCGCCTGCGACCGATTTTAATGACCACCGGCGCCACCATCGGTGGTCATTTTCCGTTGACGCTGGTCACCGGCGCCGGCGCTGAAGCCAGAAACTCCATCGGTTTGGTGCTGGTGGGCGGCATGGCCATCGGCTCACTGTTTACCCTGTTTGTGATTCCCTCGCTCTATATGCTGATGGCCAGAGACCACGCCAAAAAACGCCACCCGCAGGCAGCCGGTGCTAAGGATAAAACCGACACGGCGCAGGGGCAACCCCAACCGGCCCTGTAACCCGCGTTTACAGGGCCTTCTGTTTTTGAATAAGGTTTCTTTTGTTGCCGGGCTGACCCTAAATGCAAACTGACGACATCGAAAAACTGAAGCAGCAATTGGCCGCAGCCAGGCAAACCATCTCCGGATTGCAAAACGAGGTGGCCAACTTCAAGAATATTGCAGCGCATGCCCAAGACAGCATCCTCATCTGTGACGGGAAGGGCCGACACCTTTATGCCAATGCCAAGGCCTGCGAACTGACAGGTTTTTCCCCCCAAGAGTTACTCGCCCTGGATATCCAATCCTTGGCCGATGGCGATGAAAAAGATCAAATCGTCAACTATCTGCATAGACTGGCTGAGGGTGAGTCCGAATCCTACCAAACGGTATTACATTGCAAAAATGGGCGAAGGCTGCCGGTCACCGTCATCGGCACGCAGACCCGTTGGAATGATCGGGCCGCCTATTTGATGATGCTGATGGACCTCTCACATTTAGCCAAAGATACGATCACCATCAGGAAGAGTGAAACCCTGATGGCCGCCATCATTGAGACAGCCACCGATATGGTGGCCGCCTCGGACGTAGACAGTCGCATCATCTTTGCCAATGGTCCGATTCGCAATTTTTTCTACCAACTGTACGGTAAAGTGCTTGAGCCGCCCTTTAAAGCCTTCGATATCTGGCCGCCCGATCGAACCGATTTCTGGCAAAAGGCCTGTAACAAAGCAGCTGCCGTGGGTCGCGTACGATTTGAGCAGCGCTACTTCATCAAAGACCAACGCCATGACATTGAATGGTCCATGAACGCCGTAACCAATGAACAAGGTGATATCATGGGTTTCGGTTTGGTGGGTCGCGATATCACGGCCCACCGCGTCGCCGAGGAAGCATTGCGCACCAGGGATGCGCAACTGCATCAAGCCCAGAAAATGGAGGCTGTCGGTACACTGGCCAGTGGTGTGGCCCATGAATTTAACAATGCCCTGAGCATTGCGCTGGGCAATATTGAGTTGGCGGTCCTGGATATTTCAGCGGATCATCCTATCCGATCCTATATTGATGAAGCCAAAACAGGCGTATTGCGTGCCAAAAAAGTGGTGCGGCAGCTGTTGGACTTCAGCCGTAAATCCGATGGACAACAAAAACAAGCGGATCTTCACACCATCGTCAACAATGCCCTCGGCTTGCTACGCGCCTCCACCCCGGCCCATGTTGAATTTCATCTAAACATCAATGCGTGTGCTCCTGTGGTGGCGGATGCCGCCCATATGCACCAGATGGTCATCAATCTATGCGCCAACGCCGCCGAATCCATGGACAACGATGGGGGTGTGTTAACGGTCACTTTGGAACCGGTTGCTTTGAGTGCCGACAAGATGCCGGAGGGTCTGATCCTCTCCCCGGGGCAATATGCCAAGCTGACCATCATGGACACCGGACGGGGGATGAACAAAGCGTGCCTCGATCGCATTTTTGAACCTTTTTTCACCACCAAAGCACCGAACTGCGGCACAGGCCTAGGCCTTTCCGTGGTTCACGGCATTGTCAAGCGTCATGCCGGCGATATTCTCGCCACAAGCAAGGTGGGACAAGGATCTACATTTGTCATCTATCTGCCCACGACGGAAAAGATAACTCTGGCGACAGCCAATTTCGACACAGCCCGGGTCAGCGGCAATGAAAGTATTCTATTTGTTGATGATGAATCCAAAGTGGCCATCGTCGTGACCGATCAACTGGAGCGCCTGGGCTATCAGGTGGAACTATTCACCAATCCAATTAAAGCGCTTGAACGTTTTAAGGAGGCACCCGATCACTTTGACCTGATCATCTCCGATATTGCCATGCCTAAAATGACCGGGGATTTGCTGCTTCAAAAAGCCCGCAGGGTTCGAGCCGAGATACCCGTGATCTTGATTACCGGTTACAGTGATAAAATTGACCGGCAGACCGCTGAAAGACTGGGATGCAGTTATGCCATCAAACCTTTGGAACAACACCAATTGGCCGGCATGATTCGGGAAGTATTGGACAAATAGATTACTGCTGCGAAGCCTTTTTCAACCCAAGTTGGACCAACACACATCTGTTCGATTAATATGCTAGGATAGTTTTAAGTTTTAGGCTTTAAAATTTAAGTCATCCCAAACCGATTTCATTGCGCCGGGTCTCGCCATATCACGTCCGCCACATCCGCTATCTGGTTGCACTTGCGGGCCAGCATAAAACAATAATCAGAGAGCCGATTTAAATAGGGCAGCACATGCTCCCCCCCGCCGGCCAGCCCCTGTTGCCGGGCCAACACCACGGCCTTGCGTTCGGCCCTGCGGCAGATGGTCCGCGCCATGTGGGCCCAGGCGGCAGCCGGATGGCCACCGGGCAATATAAAGGATTTCAGCCCTCCCAGCTCGGCTTGCATGGCATCGATTTGGTTTTCCAGTCGCTGGACAGGGGCTTGGGTAAACGGACAGAGGCCTTCGGCCAATGGTGATTCAGCCGCAGTGGCCAACCATGCGCCGACCTGAAAAAGATCGGATTGGATCTGATTGAGTTGGGTTTTCAACGCTTCAGCGGCGCTGCCGGATGGCAGGGCGGCCAACACCGCACCCACGGCGGCGTTTAACTCGTCCACATCACCGTATGCTTCAACCCGGGCATCGCTTTTGGCCAGTCGCTCACCTGAAAAAAGAGTGGTTTTCCCGGTATCCCCGGACCCCGTATAAATCTTCATATCTTCCCCTTTTCACGATCAGACGGGTCGTCTTCTTCCATCCGTTCAAACATTTTTTGGGGTGCATTGCATATGGGGCAGACATAGGGCGGGGTCTTACCCACATGGACATAGCCGCAAATTAGACAGCGCCAACGCATGGTCATTTCAAATCCTCCCCCAAGGCCAATACGACAAGCCATCTCAAAATTAAGATTTTTGGTCAAAATACGGCGACCCGACCCGAGTTTCAACCCCGCAGGCCTGCTGCCGTATGTCGAGGGCTTTAAAGAAGGGGCCAACGCTGAGTTGGGGCCACCCGGATTCGCCTACCCGGCTACCCCGGACATGAAAGATTATTTTGATATAGCTTTTAACCAAAAGCATAGCCATCCAAGGCCAATCTGTCCAACCTAATTAGGGTTCACGCAAAAATAATTACAAGCGATCTCAAAATAAAGTGGGGTTCCCGGCAAGGCGTGAAACAGTGAAAAAGCGGAACATACACGTCGTATGTGAGCATTTTGAACCGTTTCGCAACACAGCCAGGGGCACTTGGATTTTTTTCGAGATCTCTTGTAGGATGAACCCATCGACCCTACTGATTTAGCCATTGAGGGATCAAAAATGTAGCATTACCCTTGATTTGCCGCTTAATGGCAAGAGATACTAACTTCAGCAGTCAGTTGCACTGCCCCTAGATTTTGTGTAAATAAAAGGACATGAAAAATATACTGACCATTGACATCGGCGCCGGCACGATGGACATCCTGTGCTATGTCCCCGACGAAAAGATGCACTACAAGGCGGTCGTCAAATCGCCCGTGCGAACGCTGGCTTCGGCCATCAAGGCGTCCACCGGTGATCTGCTGGTCAGCGGCGTCGAAATGGGCGGCGGACCGGTGACGGATACATTGAAGGCCCGTGCTCAAACGCATCGCGTGGTAATGGCCGCTTCCGCGGCAGCCACCCTTCATCACGATCTGCGCAAGGTCCAGGCCATGGGAATACGTGTGGTCCCCGATCAAGAACTCGAGGCGTTGGGCCGAGGCCATCGTTTTTCCCCCATTACGCTCGGTGACATTGATGTGCCGCGCATCCAACAGATTGTAGAGAGTTTCGGTCTGCCCTTTGAATTCGAAACGGTGGCAGTGTGTGCCCAGGACCATGGTGTGGCCCCTCCAGGGGTTTCGCACCTCGATTTCCGACACCAGCTGTTCAAGGAACGATTGGATAATGCCCCGTATCCCCATACCCTGCTTTTTCCCGGCGATGCCATCCCGGCGGATTTTAACCGACTCCAATCCATAGCCGGGACCTGCAGCCACCTGCCGACCCGGTCGGTTTATGTGATGGACAGCGGCATGGCGGCCATTTTGGGTGCCGCCATGGACCCGACCGTCCAGGACAAACCAATCTATATGGTGCTGGATATTGCCACCTCGCACACTGTAGCAGCGGTGCTGCGTCGCCAGGAATTGCTGGGCAGTTTTGAATATCACACCCACGACATGACCCTGGCGCGTTTGGAGCAGTTGCTTTGCGACCTGCCGGAGGGTCGTTTGACGCACGCTCAGATTTTATCCGAAGGGGGCCACGGGGCCTATCTGAGAGAAACGCCCGGATTTGACCGTATCGAGGCCATTTTGGCCACGGGGCCCAAGCGCCGCCTGATGCGCGATTCAACCCTGGCCATCACCTGGGGAGCGCCCTGGGGGGACAACATGATGACCGGCTGTACGGGATTGTTGGAAGCCGTCCGGCGACACAATCAAATGGAGCCGATCGTGTACGTCTAAGCGGCAATCGGGGCCGCACGATGAGGCCCTGATGTTTTCCATTTTTAAAGGCGCGAATCAGTATAAATCGCGGCGGGACCGCCCCCCCACCATCACCGAAATTTCAGATCAGGAGGCCGCATGCCAAGAAAAAGGATGGTCATAAAAGTATTCCAAAACAGGTGGCCGACAACATGGCTGGGTGCGCTTTTGCTGGCAATGCTGACGGTCTCGGCCTGTAGTACGGTGAAGCCGGCCACAGCCCATCCTGCGCACAATGTCATTGTAATGGTTCCGGACGGTTGTTCCCAAAGCATTCAAACGCTGGCACGCTGGTTCAAGGCCGCCCCCTTAAATCTGGATGGCCTCAATTCCGGATCGGCCAAAACCTTCATGGCCAATTCGGTCATCACGGGTTCGGCCGCAGCGGCCACTGCGTTTGCAACCGGCCACAAAACCACCGCCCGCTTCCTGGGTATTGGGCCGCGCACCGGTGATCTGCTCTCCGGCTTCGAACCCACGTCACCGCCCTATACGCCGGTGGCATCGGTGCTGGAAGCCGCCAGTTTATCAGGCAAAGCCACGGGTCTTGTGGCCACCAGCCGCATCTCACACGCCACACCGGCGGCATTTGCCAGCCATGTGTCGGACCGCGGCATGGATAGCACCATCATGGAACAGATGGTCTATCACGATATTGATGTGGTCTTTGGCGGCGGGGCCGGCTATTTGCTCCCCAAAAAGAGCAACTACACCACAACCTTTGGTGACACCTGGAAGGGCCGACGCGATGATGGTGAAAACCTGCTGGCCGTTTTGAAAAATCGCGGATATCAGTTTGTAGACAACCAAACCGACATGGCGTCTATAACCCACGGCCCGGTCTGGGGCCTGTTTGACGGCAATCACATGGCCCCGCACATGGACCGAACCGCCGTCTCCCCCACCCAGCCGGCCATCGCTGCGATGACCGCCAAGGCCATTGAGATCCTCTCCCAGGATCCCAATGGATTTTTCCTTCTGGTTGAGGGCAGCCAGGTCGATTGGGCCGGCCATGCCATGGATAGCGGCTATATGGTCAATGAGTTTTTGGCCTTCGACCAAGCGGTGGGCCAGGCGCTGGCATTTGCCCGCAAAGATGGCAACACCTGTGTTTACATCTGGCCGGACCATAACAGCGGCGGATTGAGCATCGGCAATTACGCCACCTATTTCGCCCCTCGATTTCCCGATGAAAACGATATTCGCCCGATCTATACCCGCACCACCATCGCCGATCTGGTGGCCCCTTTAAAAAAAATGCGCATCAGCGCTTTTGCCTTGGCCAAAAAAATATCAGACCCCGATAGTGCCGACGCCATCAAGGAGGCCCTTTCCGTCCATTGGGGCATCACCGCCACCCCCAAAGATATCCAAGCGATCCTATCCACCAAGGCACTTAAGACCGACTACAAGAAAACCATGGGTTTGGCCTATGCCATCGCTGAAGTGATCAACCGCAACCACACCATTATCGGTTGGTCCTCCCACGGTCACCAGGGCGAGGATGTCCCGGTATGGAGTTTTGGTCCCCAGCGGTTGGTGGGCACTTTTGACAACACCGAATTGGCCAAAAGGAGCGCACAAGCCTTGCATGTCGACCTGATGCAAACCACCCGTCAGCTTTTTGTCGATCTGGCCCAAGTATTTCCCGACTTTATCCTGGACCGCAGCGATAAAGCCAATCCAGTGGTCAAGATCGGGACGCAGATCGTGCTACCCGTAAACAAGGACATTCTGCGCATCGGCAAAGCCACGCATCGGCTCAGTGGGGTGGTGGTACACGCGCCCCAGGCCGGCCATGGCAGCGGGAAAATATTCATTCCACAGGATGCGGTGACGCTGATCGCTGAAGCGCTGCAAAAATAAGGATGCGTTCGTGCTTCATCAGCCGAACCGATCCGCAGCTCCGATCTAAGACGCATCATCCATCTCTTCGCGAAACTCTTCGATAATCGGCTCGATCGTCTTTAAACGGTCCAGGTGGGCGATATGAATGATGGCGTCACCGCGCTGCACCAGCGGCAGGTTCAGGCGACCGATCACCACACCGGAAACCGGTGAGCGAATACTCATTTCCTGCTGGCCGAATGGATCGGCAATAATGCCAATTCGGCTGTTTTTAGCGACCCGGCTGCCCAAAGGCGACTCCATGTGCAAAATCCCGCTGGCCGGCGCCCTAACCCAAGAGGTTGAATCGGCGATCAGGGACTCAATGGGTGCTTTGGGCCGACGGGGGGCGCGCAGCATGCCGACGGCGGTCATGACCGCCAGCACGCCCCGAACACCCGCCCGAATGCCCTCTTCATCAAAACGCAAAGCTTGGCCGGCTTCGTACAACAACAGGCGAATATCCTCTTGCGCGGCAGTGTGACGGAGGGAGCCCTCGCGAGTGGCGGCATTGATCACCACCGGTACCTGGAAGGCCTTGGCCAGACGAAAGGTTTCAGGATCCTGGATGTCGGCCCGGATCTGGGGCAAGTTGGCGCGGTGGTTGGAACCCGCGTGCAGATCAATGCCATATTGACAGCCCCTCACGATATTCACCAAAAAAGTATCGGCCAGTTGCGAGGTCAGCGATCCTTTTTCAGACCCGGGGAAAAAACGGTTCAAGTCGCGCTTGTCCGGGGAATATCGAGACTGCTGCAAAAAAGCATACACATTGACCACGGGGACAGCGATCAAAGTGCCACGGACGGACTTGATCCTTTTGAGTTTAATCAGGCGGCGTATGATTTCAGTACCGATAATTTCGTCGCCATGAATGGCCCCGCAGATAAATAAGCGTGGACCCTCCTGCCGACCGTGAATCACATGGGCCGGCATGGCCATATGGGTGTGGGTGTAGAGCCGCGCGACGGGAATATCAATTGTGACGTGGGTGCCCGGTTTCACCAATGTTCCAGCAAGGGTCAAGGGGTCCTGCATGTCAACCGCTTCCTTTGGTGCGTGTCTTGCCCGGCCCTGCATTATTTTCAATATAGGCGATCACCATTGCCGCCACGTTCGCGCCGGTGGTTTTCTCGATGCCTTCCAATCCCGGTGAAGAGTTGACTTCCATAACCACCGGTCCGTGGTTTGAGCGCAACATATCTACGCCGGCTACCCGCAAGCCCATGATTTTAGCAGCGCGAACGGCCGTGGATCGCTCCTCAGGCGTTATGCGCACCTTTGCGGCTTTGCCCCCCCGATGTAAGTTCGAGCGAAATTCGCCTTCCGGGCCCTGGCGCAGCATGGCCGCCACTACTTTTGAGCCGATCACCCAACAGCGGATATCGCTGCCGCTGGACTCCTTGATAAATTCTTGCACCAATATGTTGGCCTTCAGGCTGCGAAACGCCTGAATCACGCTTTGGGAGGCTTTTTTTGTCTCTGCCAACACCACGCCGACGCCCTGGGTTCCCTCGATCATTTTAACCACCAGGGGTGCACCGCCGACCATGGCGATGAGATCGTCCGTAAATTTAGTAGAGTGCGCAAAGCCGGTGACCGGCAAGCCGATGCCCTTGCGGGCAAGCAATTGCAGGCTGCGCAATTTGTCCCGCGACCGGCTGATGGCCACCGATTCGTTCAGGCAATAGACCCCCATCATTTCGAACTGGCGCACCACCGCTGTGCCGTAGAATGTAATGGATGCGCCAATACGCGGAATGATGGCATCAAATCCTTCCAGCTTTTCGCCTTTATAATGAATCGCCGGATGATGCGAAGTAATGTCCATATAGCAGCGCAGTGGATTAATCACAAAAACCTGGTGTCCACGCTCCTTGGCTGTTTCCATCAGGCGGTGGGTCGAGTAAAGTTCTGCCTTGCGCGAAAGTATGCCGATCTTCATTTGTTGCCTTTCTTTAATGCCGCTGTGTTATAGGCACGAGCCAGCGAGCGCCCGCTGACATAGGACCTAAAGGGATCGATGACAAACCGCTGTGCCAAGGCCGTTCGTCCCAACAGCATTCTAAATAGCATGGCGTCACGGTTGGTTAGGGTGATCTGGATCGGCCAGCGCACGTTTCCCAGAAGCGCCGGGGTTTCGATAACATATCGCCGCTCAACATGCCCACCCGAATCTTTGACCCGACGGTAGTCCACCACAGGTGCCTGGCAGAACAATTCAACATCCCGGCGCTTTTGCAGCGGGTGGATCCCAAAACGCACCATTTGCCGGCCTTGGGTGGTGAAGGCCTCAATGGAAAAGGTATGCAAAGCAGATGTGCGCGCACCGGTGTCTATTTTGGCTTTGATGGCCGGGATGTTCAGCATCGGCAGTGAGAGCCACTCTTTCCAGCCGATCAATGCTTCGCAACTATCACAAGACCCTATTGGAGTATCGGCCATTCATCATCCTTCGATCGACGGCGCGGCAAAAGAATCACAGCCCTGCCATTCCAGGTCCAAACTTTATACGATTTCCGCACAGGGCGCAAAGCCCGTGCGACGTACTTTGGGAAACATCGGTGTTGCCGGGATATGAATGCAAAAGACCATAGAGGCCTCTCGGGAATCTCATTGCCGTGACGTCAAAGTGAAACAAGCCTTCGGGCGCGGAATTCGGATTTTGTGAAAACTTTGCACTCTTTCTGGAACCCATTAAAAAGATCCCGCCGGCGGATAGCCTCGCCATATTATTGTTTGAGTCAATATAGCATCAATGCCCGGTTTTGCAAAGCGCGTGATAGGCTTTGGTATCAAAGAGAACCCCCCATACGCATGTGAGCGCCACTATAAGTAGATCCAAGTTGACATCCATACAACTTCCGATCTATTTGTATTTACCAATCAGGCTATTGCGTATCGAATGAGGACTTAAAAAGATAGCCGGCAAGGCCCGATGCCTTGCCGCTTCCAAAAAGGCGTCTGCGGCACTATCGATATCGCTCAGCAAGACCAAACCACGGAAAGACCCGTGATGCGTTATTCAAACCATACATGGATCCCATTGGCTGCTATCGGCTGGCTGCTTTCGATCCTGGCAGGTTGCCATTATCGGTTGCAGCAAGTGTCCTACGAAGAACATCTGCTGGATCGCATTGAGCAATACTATCATGCATTACAAACCAAAACGTACACCAAGAGCCTTCTCTTTCACGCTGATCGGCGCACACAAACACCGGCTGAAAAATCTGATCCGGTATCAAAATTGTCTTTGGAAATGGAGTCGTATGATATCCAATCGATTCATATCGATGATCTGGATGCGCGCGTGGTCATGCACGTCAATGTAAAGGGGTATGACCGGCAGTATGATATCGTGATGATCGATCATTGGCAATTTTTAGAAGATAATTGGTTTGTAATTGATGTTCCCCGGCCGATTACGGACGAAACAAAACACCCTTTGGAGAAAGAAGTGTGGCAAGGCGGCATAAAATGGTGACCGGTACATGGCCATTTCTATGCAGAACTCATGCCCCAAAATAATCTTTACAAAAAGGAAGAAGCAAAAAGAAAAACGTAACAAAGGAAATAAGAAGAGTGAGTATAAACAACAAAAGTTGGATGGTACCTGTTCTTGTCCCTTTAACGAAAAAGCTCCAGAAGCTGGTATAAAGCTGCCCCAGCAAAGAACATGCCCAAAATGAAATGATTGTCTTTGTGGAATGGTATAACGGACTCTTATTATGCACACCGCCACAGGTGACGAGTATGCTTGCAATTAATAAGAAAAAAACTGAAAATAAAAACGGGATCCAGGCACTTGTTGCATAGCTGCTTACGATTTTTTTAATATCAGGAAACATATTTATCTTAAACAAGTGAAAATCAAGCCCACAGCCATAAGCCAATAACCAAGACGATGAAGATTTCCCATATTTTCTGATATCAGCGCTAAAGCGGTGGGACTAAAGCGGCGCTGAAGCGTGACGTCCATAAAATTGCAAGATTCGTCATTTCCACGTTCCCGGCAGCAATAACAGTTGCCTCAAATACATGTTCATTGCAAGGCTGAATAACATTGACGTCCCTAATGATGCCCCCGGAACTCCTACTCGTGCTCGGCTTGGCATCGTATGCTTATTTAACATGGCATCTCCTAGATGAAAAGCCATAATTTGATTCCCTATCAATTTGACTTTTAGGTTCTAGTTCAATACTATTTTCCAATCCATATCTGGATCGTGTCAATTGCGCTGGTTAACCCTATCGATGCAAAAACCGGGTTTGTACTGGATTGGGGATAACCTATCACCTCGAATATGCAGGCATGGATGAAAGAAAATGCAGTGGCATGGCAATACTGTTGTGTGCAATGCGCATGAACCGACTGTTTGACCTGAGATGATACGGATTGGATGAGAGCTGATAACTTTATTTTCAAGGAGAATTAATCAATGGATACTGGCCGCAAAGTTGTATTTTATAATCTGTTTATCGAGGTAACCAAAACCATTACGTCCTGCCTTGACATCGATGAAGTGTTTGACCTCATAGTCAAAAAGGTTCCTGAAATCTTAAATGTGGATGCAGCAACCATCCGTTTGTTGGATGAGGCAGGTAAAAATCTTAAGCTCATGGCAACTCATGGTTTAAGCCAAGCTTATCTAAACCGGGGTACTATCGACGCAGAAGAACCTGTTTTCAAGGCGCTGAAAGGTGAGCCCATTTTCATTGAAGATGCTGAAAATGATCCCCGCATAAATTATCCCGAGGCCACGAGAGCGGAGGGTGTCAATAACATATTGGTGGTCCCAATTCCCATTAGAGGACAGATCAACGGCATTTTGAGGATTTTGGCAAAGAGCCCCCATTCATATACTGAGGAAGAAATTGAATTTATAACATTACTGGCCGAACAATGCGGCATAGCCATCGAGAATGCGCGCATATTCAAAGATCAGCAGACGCAGCTGCATTACTTTAAAGCCATTCACGAAATCACCAAAATGATCAATTCAACCTATGAACTCGATAAAATTCTGGATCTTATCGTCGCCCGCTTACCTGCCGTCATGAGCCAGAAAGCGGCAACCATTAGGCTTATTGAAGAGAGAACAGGTGTATTGGAGTTAAAAGCAGCATATGGCTTAAGCAGGACATATCTGGAAAGAGGACCCTTAGATAACGAACTGGCTACCTATTATCTGAAAAAGGGGGATTTTGTTGTCATCCCTGATGCTAAAAGCGACATGCATACCATTTACCATAAGGAGGCCGAGTCAGAAGGCATTGGTAGTGTATTGGCTGTACCCATATCAGTTCAAGATGAAATTATCGGTATTTTAAGAATTCTCACAGCGGAGCCCCACCATTTTTCAGAAGTAGAAATCAATTTTGCAATGACTGTGGCAGAAGAAAGCGGCATAGCAATCCAAAGGGCAATTAACTATCACAAAATCCACAAGACCGATAGGAAGAAAAAAGGATAGGAAAACGCGGGGCAGGGACAATAGCAGGACGCCAGTTTCATTAGGATATTATTGAGAGCGTCCTTATGCAAATACAATTGATGGCGGCCTGGTATGGCCCCTTCCAGTAGATTCCCAACGATTCGGACTTTGCCGGGCGCGAAAATCTGTTTATAGTCTATCACGCGGGCGAAAAAATAGTATGTTTTTTATCTCTCTGATTTCTTGATAAAGTTATCAAGTTTTTTTGCTGCTTGCCTTTGAACCTTTTTTTTAACTAAAGGACTCCAACCTAATATTAAACCCAGGGGACCAAGAGCCATAAAGCTCCATTTCCAAAAATTGAAATCATCATGGTGTTGAATGATCTTACCATCTTGAAATTGAAATGAAGCGTCGATTTTGTTATGAACGCTTCGGTTCGTCACCGAGAAAATGTATTTTGCTTCCCAATGCACTCTTCCCACTGTGTCATCTGCCTGTATATCATTGAACATCAATTCAAAACCTTGAGCTTGTGAGCACAGCATTTTCCACATAGCTCCAACTTTGGCACCCTGCAATTCTGGAAAAACCGGATCAGAAAACTCTATTTTTTCATGGTAGCATTGTGCCATTCCGACCGCATCTAAAGCTTTAAAACTTGAATAGAATTTGTCAATTATTGATATGTTATGATGCATGCTATCTCTTTTTTATATCCGGTAAGCCAACATGGAAATCACAGGCGCCAGCAGTTTGGCGACCTGTGCATTTTGTGGTTCGGAAAGCCCGTTGTTTCCAATTCTGTTGTCAAGAATGAAGACCCTGTTCTGTTTCAGTATACTTTAAAATTTGTTGGGGAACTTGGTGCTGTGGGTAAGGCTATAGTCCAAGTTATTTCCATCGAAAAAGAACTCTCTCCGGCGTCGTTTTGCGCAGTCACAGCAAAATAATGTGTCACTCCAGCTGGTAGATTAAAAGTATTTAATGTATATTGAGTCACATTTCCGACATCCAAACTGCTTGCATATTCGCCTTGTTCAGCACCGTAATATATCCGATATCCTGTTACCACTCCTGCGCTCGCATCCCATTTGATGGTGGTGTTATTTTCAATAGTTAGGTTTGCAGGCACCTGCGGGGGACTAAGAGGGGGGGTTCGTGTAGATCTGAAGGCTGTCCGTCCAAGTATGGTTACTCCCATCAAGCACCCAGTTATAACGGTTGATGGTCGGTCCATTCCAAGGATCCATCAAGTAGACCCTATTGTCCCGAATCCCATGGGCCACGATATGATGTCCTCCACCACTTTCCCAACCCCATCTTATGACAATTGGTCTGCCCGCTTCAATTTCATATTTAACTGTCGATTGCTCTAGAACAGTAGGGCTACCCATGCTAGATATTCCTCTAAAATGATAGAGTATTCTATCAACACCCCTTTTAGTTGGATTAGTGGTAGATCCATAGAGCCAGTTCTCAATATTGGCCCCTAATGTTCCGTAATCAGCAATCTCTGTTTGTGTGCGAACCGTTCCGTAATAGTCCAATACTGCTTCTGAACAGGCCGCCCAACACCATTGTTGCTTCTCCTGTATTTTTTCAGGTATATTCAACACATTGGAAATAGAAGTAGATGGAACCATTAAAAAGATCATCAGCGCGATCAAAAGGTTTCGCTCTATAGGCAGTATTTTTTTCATTTCACTATCCCCAACTATTTTGATTGAATGTTTTTATGAACCAGCGGCCTCAGTCGTTCGATGGCATTGGAAAGCTTATCCAGTTTAAAATGATTTTTTTCTGTTTTGGAAGGTATTCTACCCGAATTATTTGGTTTAAGCGATGTAAGATTGTAGGAATCTTTCTCTGGGATAGTAAATAGATACTCCCGGGCCTGAAAGACTGCGATCAATTGCGGATTGTATCCTTTCGATCGTGGCCACTGCCTTCTCATTCCGAACAATTTTCTAGCTAATCCGGCATAACCAAGCGATACTGCTTCCCAACGATTATCAACCTGATCGATTACAAGAATAGCCTTTGCTTCATCTCCCAACATAACCGGAAAATACCACATCTTAGTCTTGGCCGTAATTGAATTGAGTTTGTCTCCCGGTTGATATTTAGACAAAGAGGAAGGTGAAATGGTGTGGAGCTGATAGGGTTTTCCTAAGTAGCACTGGGAAAGTTCGTCATCCTTTGAAAAACCGAATTGCTCAAAAGCATCTGGTGGAATTCTGTTCAGAAAAGAAATCAATTCCGCTTTTGCAACAGCCGTAGCTTTTTGTGGATCCCCTGCGCTATGGATTGAGATGCCAAGGCCATCAGAAGAAATAGACATGCTACAATCATGTAGATTTTTATATTCACTTGCTTATCCTCCATAAGTTTCCAGTTGCTTCATAAATTTTAAGCTCAACGTTGCGCTTCAGCAGCGCTAGGCGCTATGAACAGCCTAAAAAAGAGCCTAAGAGTCAGGTCTTCATTCTTTACATTATACGAAAAAGCTGCGAAATATCTGTCAAGAATGAAGACCCCATTTTTGACCCCATTTTTTACTGACCCCATTTTTTAGCCATATCGAATCAAGAAACACCCACCTTTCATACGGGGTGCCACCACTGTATCGTACCATTCATCAAGGACGTAGTGCAAAAATATGTTGCTGAGCACTGGCGATATGACTCCGCCCTGTGGCGTTCCTTTTTCCGGGTGTATGAGCGTATCGCCCTCTATCACACCCACGTTTAACCATTTGCCGATCAGTCGAAGTATGCCTCCGTCGTTAACCCTTCTTTTGATAATATCGCGAAGTTGTCCATGCTCGATATTATCGAACAATCCACGAATATCTGCGCTTACGATCCAGTTGACCTTCTGTGCGATGCACCGGTCCCTTAATTGTTTCAGTGCACCATGCTGGCTGTATCCTTTCCTGAACCCGTGAGAAAATTCGTAGAATATCGGCTCATAAACAGCTGCCAATATCTCGGCCACGGCTTTTTGCACTATTTTATCTTCCAATGCAGGTATGCCGATGGGCCGCTTTTCTCCCCCGTCTTTATCGATCCAGATCCGCTTCACAGGTGTGGCGACGTACTGTCCTCTTTTCAGCCGTCTGTAAAGTTTATAGAGATTTTCATCAAGACTTTCAGCGTATTCACTTGCCGTCATCTCGTCCACACCCGAAGTGTCGCTTTTGTGGATTTTCTTAAAGGATTGTCTAAGCAGGGACAGATCAATCCTGTGAACCAGTGATGTGAACACCATGTCCGGTTCACCCTCTGCCAGCATTCGGATCCTTACTAAAGAAGTCTCACCCACCAATACCGGGGGGCAGTCCGGATCAGGCGTTGCCTGTTTCAATTCGCAAGCGTTCTTTGCTGCAATTTTCTGAGTTTTCGTTGATATGGTTTGTGATCTCGGTGTATCTCCCATAGTTCCTTCCAGAAAAACGTCATACCCGGCTTCACCTTCCCTTCAGTGGGTCCTTAGGGTGATCGTTCCCCACCTTCCCGAACGTTGTGTTGCGCGTTCTTCGGTACTATGTTCCGCTAAGACTTCCGACTTTGCTTCCCAGGTTTCTTCGCTTTCGCTATCGGCCCCCGGTACCTGTTACGCTTTGCCGCCTGGTTTCGTGTCTCCCTGATGGGACTGTCCGGTTGGTGCGACAAATGACCTTCTGGACCCTGGTACTTTTTTTCCCGGTGTACCTATGACCGGGTTCTCTGCGTCAGGACAAAGCCGGATCTCACGAGTTCCCGAGCTACCCCTTTGAACGCATGTCGGCTTCTCAGACCCCGGTGGTGTCGCAAACGCTTGCCATTGGTGCGTTCGAGACTGCTGCTTTCCGGTGAACTCCAAACCGTCAGCTTTCCCATCCTGCGATGGTTATTGACCACCACTCTACAATATTTCGGGGCTCAATAGACAACCTACGTTCTCGCTCCACCCTTGCTCCGCACACCTTGTTACCAAGATCGCACCCGGGTTTCACTTCTGA
>JBNKKB010000011.1:0-2139 GCA_050291605.1 Desulfobacteraceae bacterium
TCCTGCTTTACGCTGAATCGAAACATGGCAGGGCATCAACTGGCTGTTGTCTCCGGGGGGTGCCGAACAGCGCCACTCTTTGGGCACCCTGGAAAAATCAACGCTGCGCTTGAATGTGTTTTTCCTTTTATATTGCCACACAGCCAACAGTTCATCGGCATCGGTAATAAAGATGGTGCGCTGATTGTTTTCCAGCTTTATTTTCAAATCTCCGGCAAAGCTCACACTATGCTCCCTTCCATAAATTATGCGGTAATCGCAAAGCATTTCAAAAGGTTTGAAACCTTGCCACGGTCACGCAAGGGATCTCCGCAAACAGCAGATGGCTCTTTGATCTTAGAATGGATAGAGTTGCCTTTATTCCGTCAGGTAAATAGAATTGAGATGTTGGAGCTTTCTAAAGGCACACACAGATAATAACAAACATAGTCTATTGTCAAGGGTGTGGATAACCGAAGGTGGCTTGCCGCTGTACGTAATAAAACGAGGATTCAGCGGGACGCCCTTCACATTTTCATCGATTCAGCGGGACGCCCTTCACATTTTCACATTTAGAAGATCCAGCAACGTAAGCCTTTCCTTTTCAACAGTCTACCTGCCTTTTTTAAATGATATACTTAACTCTGTTGCAAACCAATAGCATACCAGAGCCCGTGCCTTGACAATTGTGCGTTCCTCACAAATCGGGGTCCTCACAAAGCGGGGTCACTCACAAAGCGGGGTCAGACCTTCATTCTTTCACACAACGGTGTCCAAAATTTTGAATAAATTTTGCAATATTAGTGTGTTAAGAAGGAGAGAGAGCCATTTCAAGAGGAGTAAAAACAAGGGGTCCTTTTATGTTTGATATGGTACTAAAAGTCGAAAATATTTAAGAATAAGTCAATTAGAGCTTGACTTTTCAATAGGGGGCCGAAATTTTTTTTGTATGATTACTCAATCCCCTACACCAAAGACAGTATTCGGAAAGTTGACTCAGCCGATAATAGGCCTGATTGAACAATGCAACTACAAACGGAAATGCAATGCCTTGACTGATCAGCAGTGGATCGAGACAGGACTATTGCGTATGCTATCCCAAGAGCCAAGCGGCAGGGCTTTTCTCCAAAAATTATCAGATTCCGGCAGATCTGAATTAAAGAGAAGCCTTTTCTTTGAAACGCTTAAAAGTAAACGACGGTTAAAATTTTGCCGCGACATAAGCACCTCGTTGTATGTAAACATCAGGATAAACAAACGGCAGGCCGATCCTTTCGCCCAGTTTGCAGAGCTTGACGGATATGACATTCATGCCGGGGATGGCCATTATCATGCAGCTGCTGTCCATGACGTGAGAAAAAACGAGAAAAAATATCCGACGCAACATTTTTATTCTGTCGATTTACGAACTCACGCATTGAAGCATTTAACATTAGCAGATACAAGCGGCAATCGAAAAAGAGAGCATGATACACGGGCCCTAAGACGTCTTGATATCGAAACCCTGCGGCAGTCAGCCCCAAAAGGACGGAAAGTGTTATATGTTTGGGATAGAGCGGGTATTGATTTTTTTCAGTGGTTCAAATGGAAGCACCTCGGTGGCATCTATTTCATCAGTAGAGAAAAAAAGAACATGGATCTAATAATTATGGGCGAGATGGGTTACGATAAAAAAGACCCGATTAATGCCGGCGTTCAGAGCTATCAACTTGTCGGCTGTTCGGCCGGCGTAACGATGCATCGAGTCGTTTATAAATGCCCTCTCTCTGGTGACATGTATCACTTTGTTACAAGCTTGAGTACGGTACCACCCGGTCTAATCGCTTATCTTTACAAAACCAGATGGGATATTGAAAAGATATTCGATCAGGTGAAAAATAAACTTTCTGAAAAAAAAGCATGGGCAACATCGGATACCGCAAAGAAAATGCAGGCCCAATTCGTATGTTTGGCGCATAACCTAATGCTGCTATTTGAAGGATGCCTCGAAAAACGAGGGATTATAAACGAACTCGAGAACAATCGGCGCAACGAGAGACTCAAAAAAGTCATCGCCTACAAGAAGATAAACAGTGATAAATTGCCGATTTTCCTTATACAGCCCAAAAGAGCCACGCAGAGGTCGGTAAAATTCATTCGATGGTTGCGAAACCACTTATA
>JBNKKB010000012.1:0-1526 GCA_050291605.1 Desulfobacteraceae bacterium
GGCAAAAGAGGCAGTTGCTCAATCTCATATCGAAGCACCCCTTCACCTTCAATGATACCTAAATCGACGCCGGCCACCTTTGTGTTAGGACCATTCACTTGCACCCCGTCCTGCCGGAAGATGGCCAGGCCAAATTCGGGATTAGGAATCGGTTTGTGTGCCAGATAGCCAATTTCGATGGTCATTGGCTCGCCGGTGGCAAACGTTTCCTGCGGTTCACCTTGGGCATCCAAAAAACGTGTGCTGGTAATCTCAATCTCCCCAGTGCCCGACCGCGTAAACGTCGCTGTGATCGGCTGCCCTTTTTTCTGGTAAGCATGCGCTACATATTCTGCCGCAATTTCATCCACCGGTCCATATGCCTGCGGTAAGCCCTTGTCTATCCATAAAATATGGGTACAAAGCGTTCGTACCAGATTGATGTTATGGCTCACGATAAGAATGGTGACGCCTCGGTCTTTCATCGCCATAATGGCGTCGATGCATTTGGACTGAAACGCCTGATCGCCCACGGCCAAAATCTCATCCACAATGAGAATATCTGGCTCCATATGGATAGCCACGCTAAAACCCAGGCGCATGTACATGCCGGAAGAGTAATGTCTTACCGGCATGTCGATAAACTCGTCTAGTTCAGAAAATTCCACGATGCGATCGTAGTAGTCATGGGTGCTGGCTTCATCGAAGCCAAGCAGGGCAGCATTGAGGAAGATGTTTTCCCGACCAGTGAGATCAGGATGGAAACCAGCTCCCAACTCTAGTAAAGCACTGACACGGCCGTTTATCACAATACGGCCGTTGTTCGGGCGCAAAATTCGGGCAATCAGCTTCAGGATGGTACTTTTGCCGCTGCCATTGCGCCCTACAATGCCAAAACATTGCCCCGGCAGCACATCAAAGCTCACACCCTTCACCGCCCACAACGATTCCGGCGGCTGCTTCGGCCCCTTGCGCCGCGAAAACAGCGCGATAAACGTCTCCATCACCGACTGCGGCTTCTCTTTGGTAAAGGCAAACCGCTTGTCTACGTTCTGGAAACTTATGATTGGCTCTGAACCCATAAACAGATTTTCCTGAAAAACGCAGAGACACAGGCAATCCTGAATTGCCGACGCAGAACATTTCATTCTGGCAACGCTGCGTCTTTGTGTCTCTGCGTTCTATTTTTCCGGTTATTTCAACTGTGCATTGTAGCGCAATCGGGGGCAGCAACCAAACACGCTCGATCAACGTTTTACCAACGCACATAACGACTTAAGGGTTTAGTTTATTTTGGAAAGCTGATTTGGAGTTAACCGTTTGGGTCCGGCACCTTTAGATGCCTTCCTGGTAAATTGGCAAGGTAAATGAAAGGCTATAGGTTGAATCGCTACCCATTTCAGCATAGACAGCACCGCCATACTTCTCCACCAAAGCTACAACTAGACACATGGGCTCATAAAGCCAAGATTCATCTTTTTTGCACACAAGCCGATCGCCCGCTTTGTCGAAATACTTTTCCATATAGTAAGAGAGAGGTGATGGGG
>JBNKKB010000013.1:0-8133 GCA_050291605.1 Desulfobacteraceae bacterium
TAGGAACTTTCGTAATAAATATAGATGTAATATCGCAAGAAAAAGTCATTGCAAATAATCTCAGAAAGTTACCTCATGGAGACGGCAGTTTTTTATATATTAACATACTTGCAGATCTTCTCGAATCAAGAAGGAAGATTAGTTCACCAGTTTTACAACCAGAAAAATGTGGAGGCGTATTGAATCGCGGGCATGATGGTTTTTATACACGAATCCCGACACTTAAAAATTGATTTAAAGGAATAAGGGTTAACATTTTTCAGAGGAAATGGGGTCAAACCTTGAATAGTGAATTAATATGTTTTATTCATAATTCAAGGTTTGACACCAAATATACAAGTTTATAATATTTCGATGCCTTCACATAAAGAAATCAGTTAAGTAGTAAAACTGAATGCTGCTGAAGCAGAGTCCTAAACTTTCACACGGGTGCCGAATAATTTGCCGCACAGGAGCACAAAAGCCGCCCATTGTGTTGTGAGCAAGATGTTAGCGGAAAAAAGGAGGAAAAACATGCAAAACTTGAAACGATTGATCATTGGCACATTGTCAGGTCTGTTTTTTGGTTTCATATGTTTTGGCCTGGCCTCTAGTGGTCCGCTTCCACCAGCGTGGCCGGTGGGTGTACAAATCATCAGCAGCCGCACGCTTATTGGTTTTGTAATTGGCATCAGTTCAATTGCTCTCGGCCACTGGTCCATACATGGGCTTGTCATGGGCATGCTGTTCAGCGTGCCGTTGGCTTTCAGTGGTCTGATGGCTCCGGACAATCCTGAATTCAGCAAGGTCAGCGTGTTCGTCTGGACAGTGGTTCTGGGTATGATCTACGGACTACTGATTGAACTCATCACTACGGTATTCTTCAAAGGGAAACAGAATGTTCAACTGCGTAGCCAACAAAACGCATAAGAGAGAGATGGCTATTCGGGTGGGGTTCTCCAATTCAATGTTTGACCCCATTTCTCTTTGACGGACTGTTGCACAAATCACATAAAAAGTGATTGAACATCTGGCAGCTATCTGTCATAAATAGAGAATATCAATAAAACAGGATATTAAGCCTATGATGGGACGACAGCCCGATGCTTAACAAAAACTGTTTTCCACCTGCTTCAACCTGGGAAAACGCTTCCGCAAAGATCAAATTTTAAGAAAGATCACCTGTGTGATCGACTTGATTTCATTTACAAGCAAGACGAAGATAAATACGGCACTAAAGACAATGTGTCGGTTCCACCTCCTGTGATCTTAAAAGAAATACGGGTTAAAACCAAAAAAGCAAGCGAAACGAGGAGCCGCCCAATATGATGCTGAATCTGGAATCCCGCCACGTTCGCCGGATCTGCTGTTGCATTCTGATTTTAATGCTTTTGTTGTTTACCGCGTGTGGAGGGAGCGATGACTCCGAATCCACAGACAACGGCGGGAACACCGGAACTGATGACCACAGCAGCCGTTCCATCTCCCAGTTTGGCATCACCTGGTATTTTGATAGTGAATTATCATTGGGAACTGATTATGGGCAATTTGCAAACGGCGATTACTGGGTAGTGGGGCCTGTAAACGTGATTAATATCGAGCCCTATCCAGCACAAATAGGCGGCAGAAGCATTAATGGCTCCATGCTTAATCCGCCTTCCGATGGTGGATCGAGTCAGGGATATGACAGCAGTTTATGGAATTATCCGTATTCGGATGCAAGTAATGTTGCTTTAGGCGTTTCCTCTACTCAGCCTCTTTTATTGGAAGCAGGGGATTTTTTGTTTTCTTCCATCAGTACTGAGCCTGAGCCTTCAAACAACTTTGGACACATCGACACCATTGCAATTCTGACTTGTTTGAGCTCAACACCGCCTGAAGGAAGTTTCAGACCCGGTTATTGTGATTTTACGCAGAGCCTGCATAATGTTGCAGAGTTGGACTATTCAAAACTCGCTCGTCTTGATCCTCCCGCTTCGGCACCATCGCTATCAGATGTCGAAAGAGCATTTGAACGTCCCTGGATTGCCAACAGGGAGGAATATACGAGCAATTATCTTCATCCCGCAAGCAATATGTCCACATATGGCAGAGAGATAGCAAATGACGTCGGTATCGGATCGTTAATGCTGAATTTGGATTTTGGCGATTCAGCAAAGGAGTTGCTGTTGATCCGTTTTGTACAGCTTGGCATTGATTTGTATTCCATTGTTACGAATGGCGGTAAAGATAATTTCATTAATAATGGTGGATGCCATCCAGGGATGAAGTGGCCCATCTTGTTTGACGGTATTGTGTTGAATAATGACGAGATGAAAAGCATAGGACAAAAATCCGGCGATTACCTATACTCCGGAACTTATGGTCCGGGCAATGAACCGCCCGATTATATTCACTTTCATGAAGATGATCAGACATTCTATGTGACGCAATTTGATATTGATATAACCAACGGGCCCACCTGGAGCCCGGATTCAAGGGATGCGCAAGCTCATCCTTACGATGATGGCGATATTGGGATGCCTGAATGGGGGATTCGGCATAGTGATGTTCCTCAAGCTTCCAATAAATATTGGCAAACAGTCTACCGGGAGGCATCAACAGCCACCTCTTGGGGTGGTTTCGTGCTTGCGGTTCGTATCATGGGAGCCGTTGATATTTGGAACCACCAAGCCCTGTTTGATTATCAGGATCGATTCATTTCAATTGCCAGCGGTGATTCCGACCCCTTCGGATTTGATGTCCCCGGCGAGCGAGCTGGATATCCCGTATGGGGAAGCACTTTTATTAGCAACTACAATAGGGATTTTGTTATGGATATGTGGAATTTGTATAGAAGCCGCTATTAATCCGATATGGATTTGCCGCTCACAAGCATTTGGTTTGACCCCGTTCCTTACAACTGCATAACCAACAAAACGCATAAGAGAAAGACGGCTATTCGGGTGGAGTTTCAGACTCCAACCTTATTTGTAATGGGGAGGTCGATATGACAGCAAGAAAAAGGAAAATGCAGCGGGTCAGGTTCCTTCTCAGCATTTTTGCCGGCACGGTCTTAGCCGTTCTTCTCCATCAAATACACCATGATCCGCTGATGACTCTAAGCACCAAGGCCAGGAGCATCATCATCACATCCGGATATTTTCCTCCGGCAGCGTTTGCCAGCCTTGCGGTGGCGTTCAGCATTATGGGATTGATGTTCCTTGCAATTCAAAGAACACTCCATGGTACGAAGCATCTCAAAGGGGCATTATTCGGAATCTCGCTTGGAGGAATGTATGATCTTTGGCGGGCTTATTTTTGGAATCAACTGGCTCATCTATAATTTGTTTACCTTGCTATTTATCAGGGTATCAGCATTAGACTTGTTGTATCGCTGTATATTTGATGCCCTTGCCATTTCAATAGGAGTATCCATTTCAATCTTTGTTTCAAGAAAACGGGAAACGTTACAGAAAGCGGAGTGAAAACCTCATACGGGTGCTCATCGATAGGTAATGCAAGAAACGCATGCAATATAAATAACTTGACTTATCAGTGGGTTATGATATTTTAAGAAAGTTGTGGCCCGACCTTCCCGTTCACATAAATCAATGTGGTTGCAAAAGCTGTGAAACCTGCAAACCAGCCGGGAGTGAATCAACCGGCGACATGGACTAACAGAGAGGAAAAATATTGAGGTCGAATAGTCTCTTTTCGGATTGGTAAAGTGCGACTCGATCGTGGTGAAATTTACGGCAGAGCGGCAATTGGGAGGCATGAATTTGAGAAAATTACAGCGCAGACTGAAGGCGTGGGTCGACAACCATCTTATTTCAGAAGAGCAGAAAATCAAGATTCAACAATTCGAGGAAAAAAGATCGAGTATCATCCGCCCCCAATGGATCTTGTATGGTTTTGTGATTTTAGGGGGCAGTGTCATCGGGATCGGCATTATTTCCCTCATCGCCTCTAATTGGGAAGATATTCCGGGATCAGTCAAATTGTTGGTGGATCTTTTTGTGCTGGTTGGAATCGCCGTCGGTATCATGGCGGCGGAAACGCATAATAAGCCCCTTTTGTTTGACACGCAGGCCGTACTTTTTGTTTTTCTCTGCATCGCCTCAATAGGATTAATTTCCCAAGTCTATCATACCGGTGGAGAATTATATCAAGCGCTGATAATGTGGTCAGTGATTACATTTCCTATTTGCGCCTCAGGAAAAAAAATGTTTCTGTCCTATTTTTGGGTGACGGGCTTTATAACACTTTGCTTGGTCTGGTGTTTTTCAGATGATTCATGGTGGTCTGATAATGCAATGGTTATTGTGCCTTTTTTGGCACTACCCTTTCTGTGTCTGGTCTCAGGGTTGTTATTTCGATTGATCACATCTTTGAAACGATTTGGTTCTGTATTTTATATTGCGGGTGTTCTTTCGTTTATTTATGCCGGCGCAATGACGGATGTCATTCTCACATGTGATGCAGATGAAATATTTGGTATTGAGTGGATCGAGCTCATACCGCTGATTGTCATTGCATCTATCGCTTATATTCTTTTAGCTTTCGCATCTGGTTTCAGGAAAAAAGAAAAATGGGTCATTGCTGCTGCCAGCCTGTTCACCCTCTGTGTTTGGTTTTTGCCGAAATTGTTTTGGTCGGGAAGCGCCTATGATTTCGAGGACTACGGGCCATTTCTGGGGCCTGTCTATAGCGTCATCACCTTGTGTCTGCTTGCCATTTTTTTCTCGATCAGAGGACAAAAACGGCTATTCCATCTTACAACGCTGACGACAGGGATCCGCTTTTTGATCGTCTATTTTGACGTTCTGGAAAGTCTCGCCTTCACCGGGATTGGACTGGTCGTTTCCGGGTTCATTATCCTTGGAGCAACAACGCTGTGGTATAAGTCGAGAACGCGGATAGATCAATGGATAGGAGGCCTGGTAAAATGAAGAAACTGAATAAAAAACTGGTATTCAGTTTGTTGCTCCCTATTGGATGTCTGGTTTTGTTGGCAGCCTATAAGCACGTAAAGATAATGACCGGAATTGAAATGACGATACCCATTGAAGGGTATGATCCCAGAGATATCCTTTCCGGACATTACCTAATCTATCGGTTGGATCTTGATCAGGAAGAAAACTGCGACAAAGATGAGGACCGTGATCCGGTCTACTTGTGTTTGAATCAGGAATCCTTCGATGATGAGCTGTATGACCATGAAATCTCTTATTTGACCCGCTTTCCATCGGAGAAATGTAAAGCGGTTTTAAAGGGGCGATGTCATGGAGGACGTTTTTTAGCCGGAATAGAGCGTTTCTATATTCCTGAAGCACATGGATATACCTTGGATGGTGTCGTTAGAAACGGAAAAGGGAAAATCCTGGTCGCTATTGATCAAAAAGGAAAAGCGGTCATCAAGGACTTGTTGATCAACGACCAATCATGGAAGGCATATGTGAAAAAAGATGAATAGCTGAGGGGGCTCGTTTGCGCTTGTAGGTTTGGTTTGGGTGGCCCATGAATTCAGTGATTCATTTTTTACAATCTTCAAGCGGACGATAGGAGATGAAGCTTGTCATCAATCAGTATTGATCGAGATAAATATCCGGGTAAATCGGATACGGAGATTGCTGAAGCCGTTGCTGAGGAAAATGGATGTATCGTTGTTATTCGATACAAGAATTCTGAAACGTCAAATCAGTTTACAGATTTCGGGCTGTGCCAAATAGAAGAAGAGATACATGGGTATTTGAGTAGTCCATACTGCCACGACGCTGAGATTATCTACGATTATAGAACGGTGGTTTCGAAAATTACCCGGGAACTCATTCTAAAAGGCAAGTGCGATTTGTGTGGAAAGCCTGCAAGTCAGGATTCTCTGCATTTATTAGGTTTAAATGACTTTTATATCTGCCCGGAGTGTGGGTTGATGTACTGCGATGGATGTTACACGAAGCTGCCTCTGACAAGCTCACCAGGATACGGAACATGCCCGAAATGCCGCGTTGAGGTCAAACGTGCATTGCCGGGGGGCTATTTTAAGCCATCTGAATCAAGCATGTCACAACCTGACCGATTGAATGAATCTCTTGCGGTCCCTGCAGCGAGCTCGCGAGAGAAAAAGCATCTGATAGTCGGTATCATTGCAATGATGATTGGGGTCTTGATGAGTGTAAAATTAGCTATTCCTTTTATTGAAGGAGAAGCTGATCGACCAACCACTTTTCTCGAATTGATTTTTTTTATAGCAGTTGCGCCAATCATCTGCGTTGGAGTTCAGTTTCTATGGAAGTGGTACAAGCGGGTTTAGGTGCATCGATGAAATAAAGTCAGGTCTGCTATTAACGCAATTCATCGTTTTTCCCAGAGAATTTGACGTTCTTTGCGCGTGCTGTATACACTGTTCAAGGTTTAGCAGCCGAGTTCCTCCCGACTTCCATAAATGCAAAAAATTGACATTTTTACTGGTAATGGTATGCTGTCGTATGAACTGATCAATCCATTCTCGTGCGATACTCGAAAGATATTTGTAATCCGTGGTGTCTGTTTTAGAGTGAGCCCCAAATAAGATGGCGGGCCAAAATGGCCATTTTTGTTCTTGTTCCAATCTTGCAAAGCAACACGGGAGGAATCGATGGTGAAGGATCATGAGAAGGGCCGCAATTCTCCAGGCAAGAGCACACCGGCTTCGAATCACTCAAAAGATGGATGGGACAAGGCTGAAATTCTTTTCAAGTTCCTGGGCACCATTGTTGCGGCTGGACTTGTTGCAACCTTTGGCATTCTGGGAAATAATTACCTCCAGGAAAAGCAGCGAATAGATAGCGACCTGAGGCTCTACACCCAGTTGCTCAGCAACAAAGAAGCTTCTGAAAACACGCTCCGCAAAGATATGTTCGGTCATATCCTCAAGTCCTTCCTGGTGCAGGAAGATGAAAAAGCTGCTGGTAAACAAGCAACCCTGCAGAAGATCAGGAAAATGCAGTTGAACCTGGAACTGATATCCAGGAATTTTCATGAGTCGCTGGACATGAAGCCGCTGTTCAAGCACCTGCTGATGGAAATCATCCGTCCAATGGTATCTATCAACCGATGTTTAAAGAAGCTGAGTTCCGCTGAGCGCAGCGAGGACCTTGCCGCGGCAATGGCGGTTTGCGGCCAGGCACAGCAGCTGACAAACGAGAATTTAGAAATCGATTTTAAAATGATGGAAGATGCTGCGGATCACAAGAGCATCGATAAGGCGATAAGTAAATTTCGTCGATTGCTTAAATCTTATGATATGGAACTGGAACAGCTCGTTCAGACAGCAAAGCGGGTCACCCGAAAACAGAGAGAAATTTTGGAGGAAGTCGCAGGCAAAATGAAACTGGAAATCCCGCTTCTGTCGCAACCCGCTGACAAGATTTGCACCGAATACAGCCCCATGGACTGGCTGCCAAAGAAAGAGGGCACATGCAGGATCGATGAGCAGGATGTTGCGGTTGAAGGTGTTTCCGCAGAGGGGACATTGGCTTTCAAAACCGCAAATGGACAGGAGGACGCAAGCACCACCCGCTACTTTAAAATCATGGTCCGGTATCTCTATCCACGATGGAGACAGATTTACGTTGAAGTCCTGACCTGCCCGGAAAAGGTGGGGTGTGAAGAGCGAAAGAAAGACGATCCGCAGAAAGACACGGCGAGCTTCTGGCTTGAGTATTTTGATTTTCCTTTGGTAGACCACACCTACCTGGATGCAGGTCAGCGCTATTCCCTTGTCCTTGAAGGGTTTACAACAGACCAGAATGGCGAGGATGTAAAAGCCGAAATTACTCTGCTTTATTACCCGGCCTCCTATGCAGGGCTTAAGGAAAAATCATTCTACAACAATCAACTGATGCAAACCCTGCTTAAATCAAGACTGTTTGGGCACAAGGAAAAACAGAACATGTCGGACCTTGTTCAGTGATTGCATGATGGCCGCTGACCGATTGATTTGGAACGGTCGCACAAGAAAGTGTGGGGACGCCTTTGTTTTTATGTTTTGGCGCTTATCCATAAAGATCAAGTTGACGGTTTGTTCGAACGGGTTCCCTCTCCCTTGAGGGAGAGGGTTAGGGTGAGGGTGGACCTTGCCAAAGACCACCCCCTCACCTGACCTCTCCCCCTGAGGGGGAGAGGAATGTC
>JBNKKB010000014.1:0-59489 GCA_050291605.1 Desulfobacteraceae bacterium
CTGCCGATGGCGCCTGCACCAATTGCCCCACAGCAGGTGTTAGCGGCCAGATAGGAAATGCCTTCACGTTTGACGGCGTCAACGATTCGGTTGTTTTTAGCGATCCCAGTGACGATGTATTCGATTTTGCAGCCGGAGTCAGTTTTTCCATTGAAATGTGGATGAAACATGACGGCACCCTTCCTCTTGCAGGCGACCAGGCGATGATCGGCCGTTACGCCGGTTTGACCGATGTGGCCTGGTGGGTGGGCGTCAATACCACCGGTACGGTCAGCTCCCATATGTGGGATGCAGACGGACCTTATTCCGCCACCCCGCTGGCAGGAACCACAACCGTCGTGGACGGTGCTTGGCATCACGTTGTTTTTGTTCGTGACGCCGGCAAGATGATGATTTATGTTGACGGTGAGCTTGATGCGCTTCGCCTTGAAGACACAAATACCGACGGCAGCTTTGCAGCCACAGCGGATGCGACTTTAGGAAGATTTGGAGGATCCATGTACTATGCAGGATCCCTGGATGAGGTAGCCGTTTACGGCAGTACAGCGTTGTCGGAGACGATGATCCGTCAACATTTCAATGCATTGTCAGGTCAACACCTCTGCAATGGGTCCCCGTCCATTAGCACGACTGCAGTTACCGCTGCCACCGAGGATGTGAGCTACACCTACGATGCTGATGCAACGGATCCCGAAGGGCATACGTTGACGTGGTCTCTTACGCAGAATCCCGCCGGCATGACCATCAATAGTTCATCAGGGCTGGTAACCTGGACACCGGGTGAAGGCGTAGCGTCAGGATCTGTCACGATTCAGGTGACAGACCAGTATGGCGCCACCGATACGCAAACCTTTACCATCACTGTTGCGGCCGTCAACGACCTGCCGGTCATTACGACAACTTCTCCCACTACTGCGACCGTGGGCACTGAATTTACGTACGACGCCGATGCTACGGATGTTGACAGCGCAGCCTTAACCTGGAGCCTAAGCGGTGCGCCCAGTGGTATGGCCGTCGATAGCACAACAGGAGAGGTCACCTGGACCCCAGATGCGGCCTCGGTAGGCGATGTCAGCTTTACCCTAACCGTTTCGGACGGCGATGGTGGTACTGACGACGAGGCAATCACCATTACCGTTTCGGCGGCGGCTCCCAGCAGCGGTGGTGGTGGCGGCAGCAGCGGTTGCTTCATCGGATCGCTGAACTTCTAAATCGGCGGCATACCATCAAACCATAATATGAACTGAACAAGAAGCACGGTGCCGGAGACATCCGGACCGTGCTTCCCATTCCCATCAAAGAGATTTAAATCCCAAATTCCAATCGACTGCCGGTATGGGTTTGATCATATAGCAAATTAAGCGATCTGATACAGTACAGGTTGCTTTGAGGCCCTGCTCCCTTATACCATACCAAAGGAGAAAGAAGGTTATGAAAGCGGTAATTCTTGCCGGAGGATACGGTACCCGCCTCTCCGAGGAAACGACGGTGAAGCCAAAACCAATGGTGGAAATTGGAGAAAAGCCAATTCTATGGCACATTATGAAAATCTATTCCGCTCATGGCATCAACGACTTCATCATATGCTTGGGGTATAAAGGGTATTACATAAAGGAATACTTTGCGAATTATTCGCTCAAAGTGTCCGATGTGACATTCGATTTACGTCAGAATAATATGCAAATTCACCAAAACGGAACGGAACCATGGGTCGTGACACTCATCGACACCGGTGAAAACTCGATGACTGGTGGAAGAATCAAACGCGTGAGAAAATATATTGGTAATGAAACGTTTTGTCTCACCTATGGAGATGGTGTCAGCGACTTGAATATAAGTGAATTAATTGACTTCCATCGGAATCAAAACTCACTGGCCACGTTGACTGCTGTGCAGTCACCGGGGCGATTTGGAGCATTCAGGTTGGAACAGAACCAAAGAAAGATTTCGGCCTTTAAGGAAAAACCCCAAGGTGACGGCGCCTGGATCAATGGCGGCTTTTTCGTTTTAGAACCCGGTATCATGGATTACATTGAAAGCGATTCTACGATCTGGGAACGCGAACCGCTGGAAAAGCTGGCTCAAGATGGTGAATTGGCTGCATACAGACATCAAGGATTCTGGCATCCCATGGATACGTTAAGAGATAAAAATACCTTGGAAGAGATGTGGAAAAAGAATGAGGCTCCATGGAAGGTGTGGTAAATAGAAAATATTTTCAATGCTGTATCGCCAGGCTTCACTTGCTCAGCCCCATTTTCCTGTCATGTTGTGGACCCATTGATACAGTAGTACAAATGAAAGGAGATTGACTGCTGTGAAGATACTGATTACAGGTAACATGGGTTATATCGGACCTTGTTTGGTCACTCATCTAAGAAATGTCATGCCCGGTGCAACCCTCCTTGGCCTGGATATGGGGTATTTTGCCAATTGTTTGACCAATAGCGACACCCTGCCGGAATGCAAGGTCGACATTCAATATTTTGGTGACGTCAGAAAAATAAATCAGCACGTACTAGAAGATGTCGATGCGGTTGTTCATCTTTCCGCTATATCCAATGATCCAATGGGCAAGACTTATGAAAATGTAACCATGGATATCAACTACCAGGCCAGTGCCAATCTGGCCGCAATGGCAAAAGAAATGGGTGTAAAAGCCTTTGTCTTTGCTTCTAGTTGCAGTATGTATGGAGCGGCCGACGATAGCGCAAGAACAGAAGCGTCACAGTTAAATCCTCTGACGGCCTATGCCCGATCCAAAGTGTCTACAGAAAGAGATATTGAGAAAATTGCCGGCGACGGTTTCAAGGTTACCAGCTTAAGATTCTCAACGGCCTGCGGGATGAGTCCCAGACTCAGGCTGGATTTGGTGCTCAATGATTTTGTGGCGGGAGCCATTGCGTCAAAACAGATTACGATTTTAAGTGATGGAACACCTTGGCGGCCGTTGATCAACGTAAAAGACATGACACGCGCCATCGAATGGGCCATCAGCAGATCAGCAACAGATGGAGGAAATTTTCTGGCTGTGAATGTCGGAAGCAATGAATGGAATTACCAGGTCAAGGATCTCGCATACGCCGTAGCAGAGGTGATTCCGGATGTCGACGTTTCGATCAATAAAAATGCAGCACCGGACAAGCGCTCGTATAGGGTAAACTTCGACTATTATAAGAAATTAGCACCTAAACACCAGCCTCAATACGACTTGAAGAAAACGATAGAGGAGTTGCGAGATGGTCTGGAAGCCATGGGATTTGCAGATGCAAACTTCCGGGAGTCAAATTATATGCGGCTTAACATGCTCAATCAACTGAGGGCAAAAGGGTTTCTGACTGAAAACCTGGAATGGGTGTAAGAAAAAAAACGAATTAGAACCACTTTCAGTGCCTGGAGGCGCAGATGATTTTTAATGAAACTGAATTACAGGGTGCCTGTACCATAGAGATAGAAAAACTGGAGGATAATCGCGGATTTTTTGCCCGTGCCTGGTGCGAAAAGGAATTTGCCGCACATGGTCTGACACCGGTGGTGCACCAGGCCAATGTTTCTTTCAATACCAGGAAAGGAACCTTACGGGGCATGCACTATCAGATCGCTCCATATGGAGAAGCCAAGACAGTGCGATGCACGCGCGGAAGGATATACGACGTGATTATCGACCTGCGCAAGGATTCACCCACTTACATGAGATGGTTCGGCGTGGAGTTGACTGCCGATAACTATAAAATGCTTTATGTGCCTGAGAGTTTTGCTCATGGTTTTCAAACATTGGAAGACAATACCGAGGTCACCTACAATGTGTCTCAGTTTTATACACCTGGAGCTGAGCGCGGCTTACGCTGGAACGACACGGCGTTTAACATCGACTGGCCGGTAGAGGTTCGGGTTATTTCAGACAAGGATAACAATTGGCCGGATTTCACCGGACCGGAGATTTAATATATGATTATCGTAGATAAAGCTTTGGAAAAACGGCAGAGTGAAAACAACCCGATTCGTGTCGCCATGATCGGCGCAGGATTTATGGGAAGGGGTGTGGCGCTTCAGATTCTCAATTTTGTCAAAGGGATGGAATTGGTAGCGATCTCCAATCGCCGCCTTGAAGGCGCTAAACGGGCTTTCTCTGAAGCAGGTGTTGAGAAGGTGGAGGTCGTTGAGACGGTTTCACAGCTGGAACAAGCAATTCTTCAACAACGCTATGCGGTTACTGAAGATGCGATGTTATTATGTCAGGCCGATGGTATCGATGCCGTCATCGAAGTAACGGGTGTTGTGGAATTCGGTGCTCAAGTTGCGATGAAGGCAATTGATAGCGGTAAGCATGTCGTTACCATGAATGCTGAACTGGACGGCACGGTCGGACCTATTTTGAAAGTGCATGCCGACAGGGCCGGAGTTATCTTCACCGGCGCGGATGGTGATCAGCCGGGCGTCACAATGAATCTGTATCGGTTTGTAAAATCGATTGGTGTCAAACCGGTTTTGTGTGGCAATATCAAAGGTCTTCATGATCCGTACCGAAATCCAACCACCCAGGAAGGATTTGCCAAAAAGTGGGGGCAGAACCCGGCGATGGTGACTTCATTTGCCGACGGAACCAAGATTTCGTTCGAGCAAGCCATCGTGGCCAATGCCACGGGTATGCGAGTTGCGAAGCGAGGCATGTTTGGTCCGACGGTTCCCACGGGCACACCTATTAAAGAGATGGTCAGCGAGTACCCTTTAGAGGCTCTGGTTGAAGGACCTGGTATTGTGGATTACGTCGTTGGAGCTGAACCGGCGCCTGGTGTTTTTGTCCTGGGAACCCACGATCATCCAACCCAACAGCATTATCTGAACCTGTATAAACTTGGCAGCGGCCCATTGTATTGCTTTTATACCCCATACCACCTCTGCCATTTCGAGGTTCCCCTTACTGCCGCCCGGGCCATAATGTTTGGTGATGCAGCGATTGTGCCCCTTGGCGCTCCTTGTGTGGATGTTGTCGCTGCCGCGAAAATAGATCTTAAAGCCGGTCAGGTGATTGATGGTCTTGGATACTATATGACGTATGGATTATGTGAGAATTCGGATGTTGTTCAGAGTCAGAACCTTTTGCCAATTGGATTAGCCGAAGGTTGCCGACTGAAACAGGATATTAAAAAGGACCAGGTGCTTACCTATAGCGACGTCGTGGTGCCCGAAGGGCGTCTGTGCGATGAACTGAGAGTTGAGCAGAATTCGCACTTTTTCCAATAGTCGATGAAAAACAACAGACAGCTTATCGGCCTTGTCCCTGCCGCCGGGTCTGCAGACAGGATATCACCTTTACCTTGCAGTAAAGAGATTCTGCCCGTAGGATTTAATCATCAAATAGCGCAGCCGAGACTGAAAGTTGCCGGCCACTACCTGTTGGAGAATATGCGAATAGCCGGTGTTCGCAAGGCCTGCATCGTTCTGCGAAAGGAAAAGTGGGATATTGCAGGCTATTTCGATGACGGTCGGATAGTGGATATAAAACTGGCATATGTGCTGACGCCGTTGAACGATGGCGTACCGTATACGCTGGATGCCGCCTACGAATTTATCAAGGATCATATTATTGTTTTCGGATTTCCGGATATTGTCGTAAAACCGCAAACTGTTTTCATCGATTTGCTGGAACATCTGAACCGAAAACAGGTGGACCTGGTTTTGGGGCTTTTCAACGCGCGTGAGCCCTCAAAAATGGATATGGTAGCGCTGGACGAATCCGGCAGGATCAGCCGTATCGATATTAAGCCGACACGAAGCACGCTGGCCTACACCTGGATAATTGCCGTGTGGACACCCGTATTTTCCCAATTTATGAACCGATATATAGAAAATAAAAATACCGATGCCACATCCGGTAGTATTTCTCATTCCGCGGCTAAGTCAAAAGAAATATTTGTAGGCGATGTGATCAATGCCGCCATCCAGGATAAAGTCAAAATGGATAAGGTGGTTTTTGAGAACGGAGATTATCTGGATATCGGTACTCCAGGAGATCTTGCCAGAGCAACTCATTTTACATTAGAAGCTTAAGTATTTACAAGCCATATCAAAAAAAGGATTTTGGTTCAAGATCGCGGCGGAGGCGACATTTAAACCGGAGGCATACTCAGCACGTCGAAATCCTTTGATAATCATGAAGAATAGAGAATCCCATTACGACTTCCTAAAAGGTATATCCATTATTGCCGTGGTCTTTATTCACAGTACCAATGCTACAGCGGGCATGGATAAAGTTGAAATTGGATCATTTAACTATTATTTTACGTGGATTGCATCATCATTATGTGCGTTTGCCGTTCCGGCATTTTTTTTTGTGGCCGGCTATTTTAGCGCAAACGAACCCATCGATAAGATAGATAAGTATAAGAGTTATATCGAGAAACGTTTAAAAAGGATATTGGTGCCATATATTTTTTGGACTGCTCTGGTTGTACTGGTCATTCACAGTAACTTTAGCGTTAAAAATTTTATTTACTGTTTATTGCTGGGCAGAGCGATGGGCCCATACTACTTTATTATTCCGCTAGTTCAACTCATTATTCTGACACCGCTGTTACAAGTTATCAGCAGGATTAAGCATGGTCCGTTGGGAATCCTGTTACTTTCATTAATGAGCAGCACAGCTTTTTTTTACCTGCAGCTATATTTAGGATTCAAGATAAAATGGTGGATACCACTTTTGCCTTTTACTACATGGATAGTATTTTACTTCTACGGTATTTGCTTTCGAAAAGATAAAAAAATATTCTATCTTGATAAGATAACTGATCTTAAACAATCAATATTTTTATTGCTCATTGCAATCGTTTTATATGTTGCCGAGAATTATCTATTTGAAATTCATTTAAAACTGCCGGCTAGTGGGGTAAAGATTACATGGGTGATTTATTCGATTTGTGTGATCAACTTCCTGGTGCATATCAAATCAAAAATAACAAATTATCCAAAATTAATTGTAATAATCGGCAAATGGTCATTTGGTATATTTTTAATGCATGAGTTGTTCAGGAAAACAATTTCAGACTGGGCAAGCCAGATAACATTGATGTTTTCCTTCCAGCCAATGTTTCAAATGGTTGTCGTTGTATCAACTTTAGGGGTGTGTATTATCTTGTATATCATCTCAAAAAAAATAATGGGAGAAAAAACATCTAATTTTCTTCTGGGTTTCAATTGACTATCTTTAGCATCATGCAGTTTTGAGGTTTGAAATTTTATTTTATCAAAGTCTTTTGTGCTTTGAGTCAATCATACACCAGATTTAAGGATATCTGACGAAAGTACATTATTAAAATAGACCTGAAATAGCTTTCGATCTTTAGAATCACAGATGCGACATATTTTAAAAAAAGAATGGATTGCCTTTTGGATGAAATTTGGAAATGCTAGGGCCTACGGACGCATTGCAACAAAATTGGCCTTGATTCCGGTTGATTCCTTTAGGCATCAATATCCACTAGCGACCCTTTATCCACATGGATTCACAGCACCTGATGCAGTCATATGCAAAAACGGTTTCAATCGAGGTAGATTTGTATATATTGGCAATAGAGTCACATTATTCAGGCAAATAAATGGTGGAAATATTATATTGGGCAATGGCGTATATTTAAATGACGGCACACGCTTAGAGACCGGGGAAGGCGGCACAATTTATATAGACGATGGAACTCACGTTCAACCCGATTGCCAATTTTCTGCCTATGCTGGAAATATCACTGTTGGGAAAAATGTTCAAATAGCGCCTAAATGTGCCTTTTATCCATACAACCACGGCATCGCTCGGAAAAAATCGATGATGGAACAGCCACTCATAAGTAGTGGAGGAATAATGATTAAAGATGAAGCATGGTTGGGATACGGAGCAATAGTGCTTGACGGTGTAACGATTGGGGAGGGGGCCGTAATTGGTGCAGGATCTGTGGTTAGAGATAATATCCCAGACTATGCAATAGCAGCAGGAGTACCGGCCAGGGTAATAAAAATGAGAGAATAGCCAGAAGGAGTATGGAGTGGCGGACGGTATAGTCAGTATTGTTACCCCTGTGTACAATGGGGAAAGATATTTAAGGGCGTGTATTCAGGCTGTTTTAAAACAGACGCATACGAAATTCGAATATGTCATATTAAATAATGCCTCGACAGACGGCACTGCCGAGATTATCGAGGAATTTGCCGATAAAGACGATAGGATCAAAGTTTTCAGTAATTCTGAGACATTAAATATTATCGATAATTGGAATGAAATCCTGAAATATATTTCGCCGGAAGCACAGTGGATAAAATATGCTTTTACCGACGATATTCTGTTCCCTCATTGCGTTGAAGAAATGGTCAAGACCGGGGAGAAGGATCCAAGTATCGGCTTCGTGTCGGCCTACCATTTGAAGGGCCACCAGGTAGCGAATACAGGCCTTCCTATGGAGCAGGAGATAGCAGAAGGAAAAGATATGCTGAAACAGCATATTCTGAGGAAAATACACGTATGTCTTGACTCTCCGAATACTGTCTTGTACAAAAGGGCAGTACTCGATGAATTAGGCGGATTCGATAGCAGTTATTTACACGCTGACACTGAACTTGCATTTCGAATCCTCTATAAATATAATTTGGGATTTGTTCATCAAGTGCTGAGCTGGACAAGTGTCAATAAGCATAGTGGAGCATCGTATGCTTTTTTTCACGGGCTTAATATCATTGATTACTTAAGATTCGGCTATAAAGAAATTGGAAAGTACGATGGCATATCGTTTACAGTAGATGAGATGAGACGTGCATCGGATTATTATGCCGATGAAATTACCAGATACGTTGCTGCCCATCTTGTCCATTTTCTTTGGAAAGATATCAAAAATATATGGAGAGAGGCTCCCTGGAGTGTCAAAAAGAGAATTTTCCCGGTGATAAGGAAAAAGTGGCCAGTCTATGCGAGAAAATTCTTAGGTTCAATCCTCCACTACAGGGAACAAGTCAGAAACAGCCCAACGTTTGAACGCTAAACTCATGACAGTCGTTCATGAGATTTTACGCAAGGTTTTATACAGATCGTCAAAACGCGTGCTTATTTGGGGGGATTCAAACTCATTGCGGCCGGACAGGCGACATTGCTGGCCTGCAATTTTGGCAAGAAAAACCAAAGGCAAATTTCAAATTATTAACGATAGCGCGGAAGGACGAACAACCGGTTTCGATGCAAACGAATTAAACTCATGCTTCTATTTGAATCGGAGGCTAAGCGTTCACGGCGAGCTCGACCATGTTTTTGTTATGCTCGGAACAAATGATGTCAAAAATCGGTACGGGCCGGCACGATCGTCCGATATCATGTTCAATATGAACATGATTATCGATCTGTTTTACAATCATCAAAAAGGGATTAATCTTGTACTTTTATTGCCGCCGCCCATCGGCAGCGCCCTGGAGGATGATTTTTATGGCGCTGAAAAAAGAGTCGCCAAGGTCTGCAAGAGAATCCGAGAGTTATGCACTGATCGCCATTTGTCCCTGATCGATACCCATTCCATTCTGACTATCGGCAAGGACCTCGAACCGGATACCATTCATTTGAATGGCAGCGGAAGACAAATGGTTGCAGATGTTGTCTATAGTTATCTTTTAAGCTTGGGCTGCAGATAATATCCAACAGTAAAATAGGAAGTTAGAAAATTGGACACTGAAACAAAACAAAATGATTTCATCATGAGCGCAGGGGACACAAACGTTGTGGATCAGCAAAAAATAATAATCATGCCAAAATCCAGATGGCGTCTATTCGATTTCAAAGAACTTAGACAGTATAGAGACCTTTTCTTTTTTCTGACATGGCGTAACATTAAAGTTCTCTATGCTCAAACAATTCTTGGCTTTTTCTGGGCGCTGCTTGTTCCAGCGATACAAATCGTTATTTTCACAATCGTTTTTGGAAGGGTTGCCAATGTTTTCACAGACGGCATCCCCTATATTCTTTTTTCAACCGTCGCGATAATTCCGTGGACCTTTATATCGCAGACGATGGGGCAATCCAGCCTGAGTCTGGTCGACAACCAGGCCCTGCTCGGAAAAGTCTATTTCCCAAGAATCTTGTTCCCGATCACTCCTATCTTTTCAAGACTGATTGATTTTGGAATTTCGCTCATTCTTCTCATCGGAATTATGATATATTATAAAATTTTGCCGAGTATAAATATTTTACTTTTGCCGATATTTCTAATACAGATGTTTATGGTGCCGGCCGCATTTGGAATTTTCTTATCGGCGTTGGCTATAAGATTTAGAGATGTTAAGATCGCCATGCAATTCTTGCTTAGGATGTTTATCTACTCTGCACCGATTGTATATTCAGCTACTAATATTCCTGAACCTTATCGGCTGATTTATTCTTTAAATCCTATTGTTGGTGTTATCGAGGGCTTTCGCTTCACACTTCTCGGAATCGATGTGCCATGGTATTATCTCGCAATGAGTTTCGGCTCTTCACTTATATTTTTCATTGTTGCCGCGCTGTACTTTCATCGTATGGAGCATGTATTCGTCGATGTGATTTAGTGCAAATCAACATTTGACACCATTTAATTGTTTACCTCGGTGATCAGCTGTTTGTTTGTATCATTTAGGATTACAACAACATAAGCATTTTTATAGGAATAACCATCTATGCCAAATAACAATTACGCTATAACAGCAAACGGGATAAGCAAACTGTATCGTATCGGATTAAAGGGAAAAGTACATGACACCATCGGATCTGCCATGGTTGACTTCTTAAAAAGTCCGGTAGATAATTTAAAGAAATATCGTTCTTTATATCGGTTCAATGAAAATGAAATTAAAAATGGCGACAACGTCCCATCCGATATTATTTGGGCCCTAAAAGATGTTTCTTTCAATGTTGAGAAGGGAGAAGTTGTCGGAATTATTGGAAGCAACGGAGCCGGGAAGTCGACGCTGTTAAAAGTTTTTTCTCGGATTACCAGTCCAACCATGGGGACGGCCGAGATCAACGGAAGAATCGGTTGTCTTCTGGAAGTTGGGACCGGCTTTCATTTAGAGCTTACAGGGAGAGAAAATATCTATCTAAACGGTGCCATTTTAGGGATGCGAAAGAAAGAAATAGACAGGAAACTGGATGAAATAGTTGATTTTTCAGGTGTTGAAAAATTTATTGACACACCGGTCAAACGATATTCCAGTGGAATGAAGATAAGGGTGGGGTTTGCAGTAGCCGCTCACTTGGAGCCTGAAATCCTGATAATTGACGAGGTCTTGGCGGTTGGTGATGCTGCTTTTCAAAGCAAGTGTATCGGGAAAATGAGAGATGTCGCCGGTCAAGGAAGAACCGTATTGTTCGTCAGCCATAACCTCTCTGCTGTGCGTGCGTTATGCACGAGGGGTATTATAATAAGAGAGGGATGCATCGTGAAGGACGCACCCGTTGAGGAAGCGGTCAGAACATATCTTGACGACTTGGGGAATCCTACATCAAATCCATTCGAAATAAACCCTGAAAGAAGTGGAACCGGTGTTATAAAGTTTACCGGAGCAAGGGCCATCGATAAAGAGGGAAATGCATCAGATCGCTTAATCAGCGGAGATCCCGTCACTTTTGAATTCTCCTACATCAACAAAAAGCATATTCCAAAGGGATTCGTCACCATGACCATCTACAATGATCTTGGTGTTGCAGCTGCTAACTTTGATATGGAGATACGCGGTTACCAGATTGGGAAATTGGAAGATATAGGAATTATAAAATGCCATCTACCCAGTTTGCCATTGCCTATTGGGCGATACCGAGTGGCAGTGGCTATGATCCATAAAGGAATTGGAATGGCCGACCATATACCCAATGCATTTAGTTTTGAGGTTGAAAGTTCAAGCTTTTTTCCTACGGGAAGAACTCCTCAGGTTCGCTATTCGTCGTGCTTGGTAAAGCATGAATGGGAGCACGCAGGCAAGGAGAGCTTTTGATCGATAATGTTCCTCGCACATCGATTCCTTCAAATCTGTCGTCCCATCGCCTCTGATTTTACAGATGAGCATCATTGCCAATTAGCTATAATGTGGAATTTAGGTAACAATTAGTGTGTATTTAGTTTCATTATTGCATATTATAAATGTTATGAAACTAACGGGTTCAGCCGTCTGATTTGGCCGACAAAATATATATATATAATACAAACCAATAGGTTATGCTGATGGAAAGAGGGGAAGGAAAATAAGAGTCTTTTTTGCACGAATTTTGCATGTAATATAGAATTCATCGCAGCCATTGACACTTAATTATACATATCTAATTTGTTCCATAGATATCAAAAGATAGCCATAGACAATTTTGATATCTTGAATTTGATCAAATAATAATCTCTAGATCCAGATCGTGAATTCTAAAATGGTACGAATTCTACAGGCAATCAGCGTTTTTTTTCTCATCCTCCTCTTCTCCTCCCTTGGCCATGCGGAAATTATCGACAACACCGATGTTGGGTTTTCCACTGTGGGCAGCTGGGGGGCATCATCATCGGTGTCCGGTTTTTACGGGAGCAATTATCTGTGGACCAGCAGCGGCAGCGGGACAAATCAGGCGTCGTGGTCGTTTTCCGTGGCAGATGGTCAATACGAGCTTTCGGCCCAGTGGGCGGCTTTCGACAACCGCGCCTCCAACGCCACTTACAGCGTACGCAACAACGGTATCGAGATCGGCACGCAGGTTTTCGACCAGCGTGTGAACGGCGGCCAGTTCAATGCCTTTGACACCGGCTACACGGTCAGTGCCGGCACGCTGGAGGTAGTGCTGACCAACAATGCCGACGGCATTGTCATCGCCGATGCGATGCAGCTTGTGTTTTTGGGATCCGGCGGCAATATTGCTCCAAACGGGGTCATCGACACGCCGTCGTCGGGTGTGACCATCAATATCGGCGATTCGGTCGATTTTACGGGCACGGGCAGCGATCCGGACAACAATCTGCCGTTGAGCTATCTGTGGGATTTTGGCGATCCAGCCATTGCCGATGCGCTGGTGGAAGATCCCGGCCTCATTCAATTCAACAACGTAGGCAGCTTTACGGTGACGTTTACCGTCACCGATGATCTGGGTCTGGCAGACCCGACGCCGGCCACGGTGAATGTCAACGTTCAGAATCCGTCATCCGGCCCGACCATCATCGACAACACCGATGCCGGGTTTTCCACTGTGGGCAGCTGGGGGGCATCATCATCGGTGCCTGGTTTTTACGGGAGCGATTACCGATATATCAACAACTCCGTCGGTGCCAACACAGCTACTTGGGCTGCGACCCTGCCGGAAGGCAAGTATGATATCTTCGCTCAATGGACGGAACATGCGAATCGCGCAACCAACGCAAAATACACCATTTTCGACAATGGTACCGACATCCGATCCTATTGGGCGAATCAAAGGATTGACGGCGGGCAGTTTAATTTTTTGGGAAGCTTTTATCTCCAAAACGGCAATCAAGAAGTCGTTCTATTCGAACTGCCGACAATGAACGGATATATCGTCGCCGATGCGATCAAATTTGAAAATATTTGTCAGGCAGATCCATGTGTTTACATTCAAACGCCTCAAGATTATCATATCCAAACATCGGACAATATACAGGTTTCGGCGGCTGTACAGACCCAGAGTGCGACATCATATGGCGTGCTGTTTGTATTGGATGAGGGCTCATCTGGTGAGCAGCAAAGCTGGGATAATACGCCACCATTTAACGCGAGTTTCGTAGTACCGCTTCCCAGCGAAATGGAGCATCGCATTGATGCGTATCTTACGGCTGATAGTTCACAAACTCCCATCGGGGGGGCCAACGGTAATGATTTTGTCGAAAGCGTGGGCGTAGGTAATTATTTAGTGGCCATGGGTGACAGTACAACGGACGGCATCGGTGATGATGATTTAATTGATATTTCCCTTGATTTTCGCAACGGTGGGGGTGGTTATCCACCCAAATTAAACGATCTGCTGACCGCATTTTACAATGGCATTCCCCACACTGTGGTCAATGAAGGCGTATCCGGTGCGCGTTCGGCAGGAGGGGTATCCATAGTTAACAGCCTGCTGGCAAAGCATCCTGATGCTCAACGTTTTCTCCTGCAATACGGTATCAATGATGCCGGCGCATTTCCTCCCGTGCCAAGCGGATTGGGGCTCAATCCTGGTGATGCCGGCTATACAGGAAGTTATAAACACAATCTTCAGCAAATGATCGATGCAATTAATCTGGCCGGCCGAGAAGTATGCCTGGCCAAAATACCAATAGTGTTGGGAGATACCGCATCAGGAACTCAATATTCCGACCCTGAAAATCCTCCCGTAGGATCAAGGGGCGACTATGTAATCGAATACAATCTTGTTGTTGATGAACTGGTTGGTACTCCAGCGAACAATATTACAATCTCTCCTGATCTGTGGACAAAATTCAATGAAATAGTTACAGGCGGCCAGCACAGGTATGAACTGGAGTATTCCGATAACTTCCACATGCTGGGAAGCGGATACGATACAACAGCCGATGAATGGAAAGTGGCTATTACAAATTGAATGGAGAGCATTTGTGAAGCGTAAAAAGAAAAAAAATATATCAATCCTGATATTGGGGATGATTTTATTGGGCGGTCTTTGTGTGACGATTGCCGCGCAGGCTAGCTGGCCTGGCGTCAACGCGATTGATGAGCAGGAGATTATGCAAGTGCTAAATGCGATGTTCGATGCGCTGAAGTCAGGCGATACCGGTGCTTTAAAAAGCATTTTTGCAGGGGAGATGTACGAAATAAATAAAGCGCTATTGGAACAGAACACCGAATATCCAGGATATTTACGAAATCATTACCAAGGTGCTGTATTCACAATTGTCGAGATGGCGCCGATTGAAAAAGGTGTCATTGCCGATATAAACGTACTTTTGAGTACTAATCGGGAGCAAGACATTCGTTTGCTGCTAGAAAAGCGTGATTTTGTTGACTCCATTGAGAGCGGTTCAGCTCTTTCAGACCTTGGGTCATTGAGATGGGCAGTAGTAAAGCATATACAAGATAGATAGAAGTGAGCGAAATCGTTTAAACCAACAATATATGCATGTTTCAAAAGAGGATGGTTTATCTTAGAAAAACGGTCGCTTATCCTGCCAACACCATATGAGGGTACTCGCACCCTCTAAGGTGCCAAATCATTTTCCGAAAATAGAATTATAAGCTACAGTCATTCTTAATGCAGTGCGAATTGCATTTTTTAAAAAGCTATTTCTTTGGTGACTTAAAATGATTAGAATTTATTTCAAATTTTCATGGATAGCAGTATTCTTTTGTGTATGTGTCGTTTTCACACCACTCCGTACAGAGGCGCATCGCCCCCATGACGATATCAGAAGCATCGGCATCTCGCCGGAATTCAGCAAGGACGGTACTGCATTTATTATAATGCATAATAGTATGGTGTTAAAACGTACAACCAACTTCGGAGCGACATGGAATTGGTTGAATAAGGGCTTGGATTATGTCCAGCGATTCACAGACGTTGCAGTATCTCCAGCTTTTCAAGCTGATGGGACGGTATTTGTTGGTTCCGGTACTGACGGGATATTTAAATCAGTAGATAGAGGCAATGGCTGGACAAAGATTAACAAGGGAATCGATGGCATAAATATACAACGAATGTGGGTATCACCTCATTTTGCAACAGACAATATCATCGTAGCGGCTGATGGTGAAGGTAAGATCTTCATCTCACGAGATTCGGGTGGTCATTGGGAGCTATTCTATGAGAGCCAGGCGAAAATTACCGATTTGTCTTTTTTCCCACGGCCGTCAAAAATAGATATAATAGTCGGTGATCAAAAAGGTTTTTTACATCGATTCAGCCAGGAGGGTGGTTGGAATGAAGTGCAGCCGCTTCCTGGATGCGGGGCCATCACCGCCATTGCTGTGTCACCGTTATTCCAAAAGGACAATACCTTATGGGTTGGAACCGAAAAAAGCGGTGTACTCACATCAGCAGATAGCGGAGTTTCTTTTAAGCAAGCCAATACAGGTATTGGCGATGAACATATCACCGCACTTGCAGTAAAAACCGATGACGACGAGAAAATAAAATTATGGGCCACCACATGGTATGAAGCCATTTTCAAGTCGGAGTCCGGCGGATCTCAATGGACCAAGTATGATCAAGGTTTGTCTACCGACCCGCAGGCAGATGCTCCCGACTTTTTGCAGCCGCATTTTTCAGTGATCACGCAACAAGGCGACTATTTGCTGTTGGGTGCTTTTGACGGTCTGTTTGTGTCGAAGAACGATGGTCAAAATTGGCGGCAATTCGAAATTTGGCCTCTTAGAAATATTTCAGTATTCTCTCTATCGCCACCCATTGGAAAAGAAAAACGACAAAGCGGATTCCTGGCTTATGCGGGCGGCGCCTGTCTTATCCCGAATATTCGGGAAACGGATTGGGTCGATGAGGCAAAAAGTCTGACCCTGGCAGGCACTCCGGGAAGAAGAACGGACAGCGGTATAAGTGATGTTGTGTTTTCACCGGCATATGACAAAGACCATACAATATTTGCTGCAACAGAGCACGAATTAATCAAATCGTCGGACAGCGGAAAAAACTGGACCAGAGTGAATGTTAAAGAGCCGATAATGATGAGGGTTCGCAAAAAGCTTAACCGCTACATGCGTAAGGCTGGAGTTTCCAGTGATCTCAGACTTAAGATTGTTGGCTTCTTCCCTCTCATTCCAGGCTGGTCAACTTATGCCGCTCTTTCGCCTGGATATGACAAGGATGGTACCGTTTTTTTCGGTACCCAAGGTGTCGGCTTATGTTTATCGACAGATTGGGGAGAATCATGTTCCGTTATTTTCGATACAGATTTAAAATTGACGACCTCAATGGCTATATCTCCCGCATTCTCCAAAGATAAAACAATTTTTATCGGTATAAAAGGGGAAGGGATATATCGCAGCAAGGATGGGGGAGACACATTCATCCAGACCAATAATGGCCTTGAAGCATCAGGTGAAATCAAGCTTGCCATATCACCGGAGTATCCCCTTGATCATTTGCTGATGGCCGGTACCGGAGATGGTCTTTTTATCAGCACTGACAGTGGTGAAAAATGGGAACATCGGAAAAATAATGGTTTGCCAGATCATGGTGCTGTATTGAGTATAGCGATATCACCGAATTTCAAAAGCGACAGCACGGTAATACTGACAATTCAAGGTGGTGGCATTTATAAAAGTGCAGATGGTGGAAATATTTTTACAGCCGTAGGTACAGAGCTAATTCAAAAAAATGAACAATTGAAACAAATACGCTTTTCTTCCGGTTATGCCAAAGATAATACACTATATGGCGTTTCAAATGATAATGTCTATCGAAGTTCTGATGGCGGCTTTTCATGGCAGTTAATTGAACGCCCGGTGCGTTATGAAGATGTATGGGACGTGATTCGCTACGAAGGGGACTGGGAATTAGTAAACGGCGGGCAATACAGCGACTCGACAATCACAAGATCGAAAACTCGAGGTAATAAGGCGACTTTAAGATTTTTCGGATCTAAAATACGTTGGATCAGCGATAAAAGCCCGGAATCAGGATACGCCGATGTTTACATTGATGGGCAGAAGATCAAAGAGATCTCATTGACAGAAAACCCCTCTATGACCCCAGAATATGTATTTACATCTGAAAATCTGGATGAAGGCCTTCATGAGATAAGCATAGAAGTCAGCCGAGAAATACCTGATCGTGGTTGGGTCGCTATTGATGCATTTGAAATTATACCATAATCATTGTTACTATCTTTTGAAAGCGAGGTTAAAAATATGATTGGCCCTTTATCAAGGCGATTTGCTTTGGTGCTTTTGCTTGTCGCAGCTGTTAGCAATCAGGCATTGGCCCATTCTCCCCATGATCTCATAAGGGCGTTGGCTATTTCTCCAGCCTTTGCGACTGACCAGACCATCTTTCTCGTCGTCTCGAACACACTCATGATATCAAACGATGGAGGTGGAAGTTGGAAGAAGCTTATCAATGGATTGGACTACAAAGAACAATTAACATCATTGGCTGTGTCGCCAACATTTAACGAAGATAAAACAGTATTTGTTGCAAGCAGCGGTAATGGCATATATCGATCCTATGACAGCGGCAGTTCATGGAAAAAGGTTAATTCAGGATTATTATCCTTGAATATTAATTCGGTTAAAATGTCACCTGGTTATTCACTTTCAAATACGCTGATTGCTATAAGTGAAAAAGGACTTTTATTCATTTCCACAGATAAAGGCGATACATGGCATCAATCTGCGAATATTGGTCAAAAAATAATTTGTTCGATATTTCTTTCCGATTCAGACCGGGAATCCCTTTTAGTTGGTACAGTTGATGGGCGTCTTTTCGAATCTGAAGATCTTGGACTGTCCTGGCGACCGATATTCAAGCATGATGATTGCGGAGCGATTACAAGTCTTGCTGCATCGAAATCCAATAACAAAAATAGGGCTGTTTTTATCGGTACTGAGCAATGCGGTATATTTAAAGTTGATATGACAGACGACAAGTTTCAGCAAACAAACTTAGGATTGAATAAAGAAGAAATTACCTCCCTTGATGCCCAGACTAAAGATAGTATATTGAACCTTTATGCCTCTTCCGACAAAGGGTTTTATAGTTTCAACCAGAAGGAAGGCAGATGGGAAAAGAGAAGTAAAGGACTGACCACAGATATTCAAGCTAAGGATCCTGCATTTAATTCTGCCAATTTTAAAGGGATTTGCGCATCCGGTGATACTATCTTCCTTGGTGGTTATGATGGCCTCTTTAAAACAGTTGATCGTGGAAAAAAATGGTGGCAAATCGATACATTGAGTCCGGGAATTATCACAGGGTTGTCGCTATTTGAGAAAAATAGCAATGGGACAAATGATGTGGCTTTAGCCACTTACGGTGGAGGAGCATACCTATACAGCAGCAGTGACGGAAAATGGACGGTTATCAACAATGGTTTGGCTTGGACCCGTCTCAACGATATAGCATTTTCACCGGCATATGATCAGGATGGATTTATCTTTTCAGGATCCGAAGGAAATTTCTTGGTTTATAATAGAAAAAACAACGCTTGGCTCAGAATTCCCGTTACTCGAAGCCTTCGTACACGGATAAAAGATAAGATCAAGCGATATCTCAAAAAATTGGGTATGGATTCAGATAGGGTAAATTCGATTTTCCCCTACCGTCGCTCTGACGCTCTGTTTCCTACTTTTATTACACCTTCGCATAAAATAGACAAGAAAGGACTTGTTTATTTCGGAACTCGTGGCAGCGGATTATATTTATCGAAAAATCACGGACGTAGCAACGAGGTGCTATGGGAAGCCGAGAATGGATTAATCACTGCATTGTGCTTGTCACCAAATTACAAAAATGATGGGACACTTTTTGTCGGTATCTACGATAAGGGTGTATTTAAGTCGATAAATAAAGGAAATTCATGGAAGAAGGTCAGTTCCGGTCTGAATTCATCGGGGGAGATATTTTTATCGATTTCGCAAAATTACGAAAACGACAAAACCATTGTAATGGGAAACCGATCAGGATTATACCTGTCCGCAGACGGAGGTGTCAATTGGCGACAGATCAACACCAGTCGTATGAGCGGTCCCGTCAAATGTGTATCCATTTCACCCCGATATGCCGAGGACGGAACCATCATAGCAGGGATAAGGGGAAGCGGTTTGTGGATTTCGTCAGACAAAGGCAACACGTTTAGATTATTTGCTACGCAACTAATTGAACACAATTATCAGGCAAAGTATTTTAAATATTCTACTAATTTTCAAATGGATTCTACAATGTATTGCGCTACTTCCTTTGAATTATTCCGCTCAAAAGATGCTGGAAACACGTGGCAGAGACTTGAACGTCCACTGAGGTTTGAGGACTTAAGGGAAGAGATACGATATATAGGAGACTGGAATAAGAAAGAGGATGCAAAGTATAGTGCTCTGTCAGAAACATTCTCAAATATCGAGGGGAATTCTGCAAAACTATATTTTGTAGGCACAGGAATTAACTGGATCGGGACGATATCCAGCGAGCATGGGAATGCGGATGTCTTTATTGACGGAGTAAAGGTTGGCAGCGTATCGCAAAAAACAAATACGACTAAAGAAGAAAATGGAAAGATCGTTTTTAGCAAAACAGGGCTTAAAAATGGGAGCCATGAAATAGTCATAAAGGTTGTTTGTCCTGAAGGGCAGCATTCTTGTGGTTGGATATCCATAGATGCGTTAGAGACGGAATACTAGAAAAAAATATTTAATAATATATGAAAATTCTTCTTGAGAACAGTAGCTACCACCATCAAAACATGGGCGATGCTGCAATGCTGCAGGGCGCAGTCCGACGGTTGCAAACGTTATGGCCTGAATCAACGATTTATGTGCTAACAGAAGCTCCGGATCTTGCTGCGCGGTATTTTCCCGGTGTTGTACCAATAGGTGTGGATGGACATCGCAATTGGTTCGAAACAAAGAGAATGTTATTTCGCCCTTTTTATCGATTTGCACCGTCAACTTTTGCTCGATCGTTATCGAAGATCGATTGGAAAGTCAGGTATGCTTATCCGAAAGCAACATATCGATGGCTTCAAATACAAAGAAAGTTTCTGAATATCGATACCGACGGAAGCATATCTGCCTTCTTAAACATACTGTTCAGTGCAGATTTGGTCATTGCAACTGGTGGGGGTTATGTTAACGATATATTCCCGTATCATCTAAAGTTGATTTTGGATAGCTTAAAGCTATCTATCCTGCTGGGAAAACCAATTTTCATGATGGGTCAGGGCATCGGACCGCTCCATGATCCTGAATTGAAAAGCCTGGCACAGGATGTTCTGACTCACGCATCTCTTATTTCATTGCGAGAAGGTCAGATTAGCAAACGATATCTCAACTCTCTGAACGTTCCGATGTCGAGAGTGATGGTCACGGGCGATGATGCCATAGAATTAGCCTATAAATCGAATCCGCTTAAAGCTGGAAACGGAATCGGGATTAATCTCCGATTGGCAAAATATTCAGAAGTGGGTGATCGTATGGAAGAAATACTCAGCATCATCAGAAAGGCCATACATGCCGCGGCCACGCGGCATGGCACGCGCTTGATCCCCCTGCCCATCGCCTTCCATGATTTAGACTCGGATGTAAGGACAATTCAACTGCTTTTAGAAGGTTATCGAAATATCTCAAATAATTGGCAAGATAATCGTGAGCCGGATTTTATTATTGAGCAAACAGGCAATTGCCGTCTAGTGATCACAGGCAGCTATCATGCCGGAGTCTTTGCGTTATCTCAAGGCATACCGGTAGTGGCTTTAGTCAAATCAAAATATTATGAATATAAATTCAAGGGCTTGTCAGACCAATTCGGCACAGGATGTCATATTGTTTATCTAGATGATAAGGAGCTGCAAGAAAAACTCGCGTTGGAAATCGATAGCGCATGGAATTCGGCAAACAAAGTCAGACCGCAACTACTGCTTGCCGCTGAAAAGCAGATCGAAATGGGAAAACGCGCGTATCAGCGTCTTTTCGACTTAGTCGAGTCTAGAAGGCATGTTATGAACTAACGCAGAGAGAGTATAAGAGAATGTTAAGTATAATTATTCCGTGCTACAATGGTGAGAAAACCATCGGGGTCCAGCTTAAAGCATTTGTAAACCAACACTGGTCAAAACCTTGGGAAATTATCGTTGTTGATAATCGTTCTACTGATAATACACGGGCTATTGTCAAAAAATTCCAGGAGCAGCTACCAAATCTTCGGATCGTTGACGCATTTGATAGGCAGGGACAACCTCACGCCCTCAATATTGGCGTTCAGGCCGCTAGAGGTGATATGCTGGTATTTTGTGATGCCGATGATGAGATTGGACCCGGATGGGTCGAGGCCATGGGTAACGCTCTTTTGCAAAATGATCTCGTAGCCGGTCGCTTAGACGCTAAAAAACTAAATGAGAAATGGCTTCAGGAATCTCGGCAATGCCCTCAACAACAAGGACTTCAGGAGTACACGTATCCCCCTTTTCTGCCCCATGCGGCTGGGTGCAATTTTGGCGTTAAACGTAAGCATTTCGATACTATTGGAGGATTTGATGAAAGCTTACCGTATCTTCACGATACAGACTTTATATGGCGTGTTCAGATAGCCGGAAAACCGATTAAATATGTGCCGGATGCAATCGTTCACTATCGTTATCGTAAGACATTTTCGGGAATATATCGTCAGGCATTAAATTATGCGGAATACAATGTCATCCTATATAAAAGATATCGCTCTCAGGGTATGCCGAAGTTGCCATTTAACATTGGTATATTAAGAAATTGGATTGGTTTGGTCAAGAATCTATTTCGTGTTCGAGATAAAGCATCATATGCTCGCTGGCTTTGGATGTGCGGTTGGCATATGGGGCGACTGAAAGGCAGTATCAAGCATCGCGTCTATGCTTTATAAAATAATTCGATACAATCCGCGGCTGATAAGAATCAAAGAAGAGCGTGTCGAAAACGATCGCGTATTGGATTGTTTTCCGTATTCACAAAAACCTTTTTAACGATGCAAACGCTGTACAGGTTATGATAATACCCTTAAATAAAATAATAGTAAAAATTCTTAAAGCAACAAATATGAGTTTGCTTTATCGCTGGCAGATTTACAAATTTTCTCAATCGCCATTAAGGAAAAAAGAACCTCTTCTGATATATCAGATGGGCAAAGTGGGCTCTTCCACATTAAGAAGATCGATTGATGCCATAAAACCGGATGTTCACCCATATCACCTGCATTATATGAATGGAATTGATTACATGGTCGAACTCTGCAGGAAAAAGTCATTACCTTTGCAGGATCATATTCTATCCAGCATTTTTTGCAGAAAATTATTAAAGAAAGCAAAGACTAATGGAATTCGTTTGAATGTGATTTCATTGGTTCGTGAGCCCATCGCAAAGAATATTTCCCAATTTTTCCAAAATGTCGACGTTTCCTATCCTGAATTCGAATATTCAAAAAAAGAGAAAGTGTTAAGTCAAGATGAATTAGTTTCTGTAATGACAGATTTTTTTATAAAAAATTTTCGTCATGACGATCCATTGGTGTGGTTCGATGATGAGCTTAAACAATTTACCAATATTGATGTTTTTTCGAATCCATTTCCATATGAAAAAGGATTCAAGATTTATGAAAATGAAAGATTCAGAATACTGGTTATACGTCTTGAAAGCTTGAATGAGTGCTGTTCTGATGCGATGAAGCAGTTCTTAGGCGTTGAGCATTTCGAATTATTAAATGAAAATGTCTCAAGCAAAAAGAAATATGCTGGTGTATATGAAAAAATGAAAAATAAGATTAAACTTCCGGAGAGTTATATCAACAAGATGTATTCATCAAAAATGGCAACACATTTCTATTCAGAAGACGAAATTACCCGATTTAAGGATAAATGGTCAAGAAATTAATATCTCCAGGTGTTTAAATGAAAATATCTGTTATCATTCCTGTATACAATGCAGAAAGATATGTAGAACGAGCTGTTGAATCGGCTCTAATCCAAAAAGAATGCGGAGAAGTAATACTGGTAGAAGATAATTCTCCCGATAATGCACTTGACGTTTGTATAAAACTGGCAAATATGCATAAAAATGTACTATTGTATCAACATGAGGATGGTATCAATAAAGGCCCTGGGGCTAGCAGAAACTTAGGGGTCCTAAAATCAAAATATGATTATATTGCATTTCTTGATGCTGATGATATCTACTTGGAAAACAGATTTGAAAAAGCAGTTCAAATATTATTCGATAATCAGAGCTTGGATGGGGTTTATGAACCGGTAGATTGCACATTTGAAAATGAGGAGGCACGAAGGCGCTATTTTGAAACCCATGAAGATGAGGTCGCGATGGTGCAAAAGGCCGTACCGCCGGAAAAGCTTTATGAGGTATTGATATCAGGAAAATACGGTTACATACATCCTAATGGATTGTTGATGAAAAAGGAATGCTTCTTTGAAGTCGGAATGTATCCAGAGCTAAGATTACACGAGGATACAGTTTTTCATTTCAAGCTGGCGCTAAAATTCAACTTGGCAGCAGGTGAAACGCAAAGGTCGGTTTCATCCCGGCTTCTGCATATGGAAAATGTCATAACCAGGCCTGGCAACGATTTTTTACAATCCAGATTTACCTCATATGAATATCTTATAGAATGGATGAAGAAAAACTGCATTGAAAATAAAAAGATTCGAATGGCAAGAATTAAATATCTGCAATTTGGTTATCGGTTATTGAAAAAGCAAGGTCGTCTTTTTAAGGCAACTGCTTACTATATTATGTTAAAATTACTTCAAAAGATGAGCGAAAAGGATGCTTTCTGATAGCCGATAGAAAGGACTTTTACAACATAATCGATTGAAAATGGAGTTCATGGTGAATCATGGGAAAATCGTATTTGATTCGGTCTTGAATAATTTTCGGTTATGAATCTGTTTATTTTTACTCATTTATTTTTAGGACAGGGCAGTGCTTATCTCAGTTGTAATCCCTCTCTATAACAAAGAAAAATACATTTTAAGAGCAATTCAATCTGTTTTAAAACAGTCATATCAAAACTTTGAGATTATAATAATTGATGATGGCTCAATTGACGGCAGTAAAAATATTGTTAAATCGATAGCAGATCAAAGAATTCACCTTTTTTCCCAGGAAAACGCCGGTGCATCTAATGCAAGAAACAATGGAGTTCAATATGCGAATGCTGATTGGGTTGGTTTTCTAGACGCGGATGATGAGTATGATTCAGGTTTTCTTGAGCAAGTTGCTCTATTTATAAATGATCATAAAAATAATGACCTGTCTATAGTTGGGACCAACTACTATATTGGGTCACGTTCAAATATAGCTTTTGATCTATCAATACAAAGTGGCATATATGATTATTTTAAATTGTTTCAAAAGGATAGAACCCCAAATAATAGTTCAAGTACAGTTGTGAATAGAAATAAATTTTGGGAAGTAAATGGTTTTCCAGAGGATGTTGAACTGTTCGAAGACTGGGCTGCATGGGTTAAGTTGTCGTTTATAGGTGAATTTGGCTATATAAATACACCGTTATCCTTTTATCATCATGTTGATGACGCCGTAACAAGTGTAAATCGGTCGTCATTAAATTACTATCATGATGCCGTTCAGTTTGCTTTAATGATCAAGGATTATGTACATAAATATCCATTTACGAATAATAATAAAGAAAACGCTTTGCATTGCGTAAACGCGTTTTTAATTAATAATGCCAAGAAGTTATCTAAAGAAGGAGCGAAAAGAAGTGCTCTCGAAATGCTTAGATTAATGAGTATCAGGTATTTCGAAAAAAAACAATTGAAAGATTTCAGATCATTTTTATTACATTTGTTTGTACCTCAATGGGTAAAAAAAATCTATTGGACGCTCAAAGCTTTTGTGTTGGAAAAATCTTCTTGAGATTATGTCAGTGGTAAATTCTGGATTTTTAGGAAGAAATTTACTTTTTCAAATAAAACTTTAGCATCTTCATTTACTTGATTTGATCAGTAATGACCGGTTAAGATTGTGGTGCCTGTTTATAACTGATAGAAATATTAAAAAATAATAAAAATTTATTGGTAATCAGAGTTTGGAAATCGAATGACTGACATAGAAGGCTTGAAATATAGAATGAACGAAAACCAGCTATTGTTTCGCAGACAGTTTTTGTTTACACCGATAGCGTGCAACGTGTTGAGCCATTGGCCCAGCGTTCAGATCGGCGACCATTATCTGTATGCACATCCTGATTTAGAGTTGACGTTTCACTCATCATCCGAAAAACATGTTCAGGTTGCACTTCTTGGCTACATGTTGGATCCGCATTCGTTTTCAAAATCAAATTCAGATATACTCAATCAAATTGTTAACCTGATCGAAGAACCTCAACAGTTACACAAGCTGCTCAATTTTATGACGGGACGCTACGTGCTGATAATCAAAAAGGTATCAGATATCAATATATATCATGATCCTTGCGGCCTTCGTACAGTATACTACACAGATTACAAAGGCATGATTGTGGCGGGATCCCAACCACTTATTCTGAATCAGGTTATTCCGATTAACGGTGGAAACCGCCTGAAAACCTATCTGCAATCCAAATACGTGAGGGATAACATAGAACACTGGCTGCCAAGCGGAATTTCACTTTATGAAGATGTAAATCACCTGATTCCAAATCATTATCTAACCTGCTCTAGTTGCAGGCAAATTAGATATTGGCCGAATGAAAAGCTACCGCGAAGGAATCTCGATGATGTGATCGTTGATTCATCTAATCTACTTAGAAATTTGATGAAGGCGGCGGAAAAAAGATATAAATTAGCGCTGACAGTTACAGCAGGACTCGATACAAGAATTGTATTAGGCGCATGCAAGGATATAGCTCAAAAACTTTTCTGTTATACATTAATTTATCGGGGAATGGATCATTCTTCAAACGATATCAAAATCCCGAAAGAATTGGCTAATAATTTAAATCTCGATCATCATCTTATCGATTGTCATCAAAAAGTCGATCTCGAATTCAGAAAGATTTACGAACAAAATAGCTCTCCTTCTCATTTCAACGATTGGGGAAAGATAGCCAATGGGGTTATTAAAAGATACCCGGCAAACAGGATCAGTGTAAAAGGAAATTGTTCTGAGATTCTAAGATGCTTTTATTACAAATACGGCAATCACCAACCAATTAAAAAGTTTGACCAAATCGTTGACCTGGAAAAAGGGTGGTCTGAGATTCCATTTGTTAAAAAACAAATTGAAATCTGGTTTTCAGAGGCGATAAATGTTGCTGCTCATGCGGACATCGATATTTTAGATCTTTTTTATTGGGAACACCGCATGGGCAGTTGGCAGGCACAAAGCCAGCTGGAGTGGGACATTGTGCAAGAAGTATATACGCCGTTCAACCATCGTGAGTTGATCGAATTGATGATTGGTGTAGATAAAAAATTCAGATGCTCTCCAAAATATGTTTTATATGAGATGATTATTGATGCCCTTTGGCCTGAAACCATGATGCAACCTGTTAATCCTCCTTCAATAAAATCGCGTATATTAAACGGTCTTAACAATATAGGATTATATGACCCTGTAAAAAGGCTCTACCAAAAAATATCTAAAAAATAAATTAATTAAAAATGATTTTCATATTCTTAAATTGATACTGATACCAAAAATCGCTTGGCATCATCACTCTGTTTGGGGAGAATTTATTTGGTAATCGGGTACGATACAGTTCTGTATGTAGTTATAGGTATAGTCGGATTTACGACAATATTCCTGAAACCGCAGGTAATCATATATTTGCTGTTGCTCTTGAGATTTATACCGTTTCTTTCTGAGCGACCAGTTAGCGTTGGCCCAGTCAATGTGTTTGCTAAAGACCTGCTTTTATTAATTTACTGTTGCTATGCCACTGCTACAGTGTTTATTCGATCAATTAAGAATGAAAAGATATTAGATCTGGAAGAAAGTACTCGAACAATATTATGGTTCATAGCTGCATACATGTGCATGCATTTGCTGTTCATTGTTTTTGCAGTTTCAAAAGGTGTCCCGCTAGATAGTTCAATTAGGAGATACTTGACATTTGCCGATCATCTTTATTTCTTTTTTCCAATCCTGTTTCTCAGAGGAAAAAACCAAATTAGAAATTTGCTGATCTATGTTGTAATTCTCGCTCTTTTGTATCCAATTTGGCAGCTTTTTATTTTTCTTTCCTTAGAATCTTATCAACTCGATTATACAAGCAGTGGAACAGTTCGATTGGGCAGTGGCGGTTTGTCAATTGCTGCCTTAGGAATGTATATCCTTCTTGTATGGAAAAACGAAGTTAAATATTATCTGGTATCTGTGATACCTATTGTTTCAATTATTTTAGCAGGACACCGGTCTGCTTTATTGGCTATTGCCATGGGATTGATTTTTACCTATTCTTTATCCAAAAAGCTAAGCAAATTTCTATTATCAGTCTATATTTCTAGCTTTGCCATAGTCATTGCTCTTATCGGTTTAGAGATTGTTACAGGGCACAGCTTTTATGATGATGCTCTGCAGCGCAGCGAAGATACATTCAGCAAAGAAAATCCAACCACTATTGCAAGAGTTGTGTCAATTGAAGACAACTGGCGTGCGTTCAAGAAAAAGCCTATTGCCGGAATTGGATATTATCATGAAGAGTTAGAACGTATTTTTTCGTATCAAGAACTCAACAGAGAGCTATTCCAGGGCAGTGGACACTTAGGGGCTGGATTTAATGTGATTCATCCTCATAATTTTTTAATGCGCTATTTATCCAATACTGGAATCATAGGCACTTTTCTCATCTTATCAATAATCGTACTTATTTTGAAAAGATGCTATATGATATCAAAACTAAATGAGGAGTATCGAAATATTGGTACATTTTTATTCAGTTTCATTGTATATTTCATGGTATTCTCACTCATGAACACAAATTTCTTTTTTGAAGGAGATATCTTTTGGGCTACTTGCGGGGCAGCAGTGCTATTTACCGTAAATAAAGAGCAAAATGAAGCTAACATAGCGCCTACCAGTCAACCAGGTTCACAAATAATGCAATAGAGGGGGTATTTAGGTGCAAAATGTCCTATGGCTTGCTGCCTATCCATATGAGAAAGTTCAAGAAATTGACCTGGGTGAGAGTCACCCAGCCCCCTGGATTACTGAGCTTGAGAAAGAAATTTCACAAAAAGTAAACTTGGTTATTGCTAGCAGTTCGAAAAGTATTCGAAAAGCAGAAAAAATAACAAAGAACGGTGTAAAGTATATATTCTGTCCAAGTCCGAGGTTACGATACGACTTGCTGACGTTTTATCGGATCAGAATTTCCCGGCTATTGAATGAAATTAAAAATAGCGGATTTTCATTCGATGTCATTCATGTTCACGGCACAGAAAGTCAATATGATGAGGTGGCTAATCGACTGAACGTTCCGTACGTGATATCGATTCAAGGTGTTATAGATCGGTGCAGGGCGTACTACCCTAAAAAGCTCAGCGCAATCTACGCCAGTTGGTTTTTAAAATCCCTATATGAAAAAACGGCAGTTCGGAAAGGCAGGAATTTTATTTGCCGCACGTATCTTGATAATGGATTCGTCAGGACACATAACTCAGGTGCCAAGATTTATCAAAATTGGGAATTGCTCAGACCTGAGTTTTTTGGGTCTCATAATGATTATCGTTCAAAAAACCTGCTTTTTTTAGGAGGTTCAAACCAGTTTAAGGGTTTCAAGGAAACCTTAAAGTGTTTCGAAATGCTCCGGCGAGAAGGATATGATTTTCGGCTGAGAGTTTGCGGTTTGTATAACAAGCAAGATGTTGTGAAATTGATCAAAAGAGAAAACCTGCATATCGATATCGGAGACATGGAATTTCTTGGTTATCAGGCCAGTGAACAGCTTGTTGAATTATTCAAAGATTCGCTATGTTTGATTCATCCCTCTTATATGGATAACAGCCCGAACAGTATTTGTGAGGCTCAGGTATCCGGATTGCCTGTAATTGCTGCGGATGTAGGCGGTGTGCCCTCTTTGATCGAAGACCATGAGACCGGAATGCTGGTCGAACGATACGATTATAGAGGTATTGCCGATAAGGTTGTTCAACTCACCAATGATGAAAAGCTTTATCGCAAGATATCTGAAAAAAGCAGGGCCATAGCGGAAACCAGACATAATCGCCAAGAGATCATCGACAGGACCTTGGCGATTTATCAGGATGTGATCAAGAGACGCGAGATATGACACTGCTGTTTTATTTTGTACATTTTTCCGGGAAAATAGTTCGCCGAATTGGATTGTTTTTAGACCGGATTCGATTTCGGATCATGATGAAAAATCCGAAGATCAGTATCGGCAAAAATATTCGATCGGATGGACTTCCGATCATTTTAATCGGAAAGAACAGTGAACTAAGAATCGGCGACGGCTTGATCATGATCGATGGCAAGAAAAATAATTTCATCGGAAGAGACCGACGGTGCTTGTTGAATGTTTTGGACAATGCAAAGCTTGTCATCGGAAATAATGTGGGGATGACCTCAAGTGCAATCGTCGCGAGTCTTGACATTCGGATCGGCGACAACGTCCGTTTGGGAGGTAATGTCATAATCTATGATACGGATTTTCATTCTGTAAAGATTGAAGAACGGTTGCAGTTTCCAAAAGATCCGGGTGTCAGGAAAGCGCCGGTTCATATCGAGGATAATGTTTTTGTCGGTGCGCACAGTATTATCCTCAAAGGGGTCATCATCGGGAAAAACTCAGTCATTGGAGCGGGTTCAGTCGTTACCAAAAGTATACCACCCAACGAAATTTGGGCTGGTAACCCAGCGAAATTTATAAAAAAAATATAATATCGGAGCCTGATAGCTGATGATGGAGATGGCCTTGAATCTGAAATAGAAATTGTACAGGCAAAATTTTGACATATGTGCACATGTGTGTTATCTATTTGCACACTAGGCTCAGACATTAGGCAGGTTCGCAAAAGTTCCACAGTCAGTTATTACTAACAATTAAAATCAGTTAATAAAATATCATACCTTGTTAACGTGGTCACTTGCTAGGTGGTATGCTATTTGCTTAGGAAATACCCGCATTAGATGGAATTTTTTTAATCAGGAGGTAACTAGTTGTGACCATTAGCTATCAAACATTTAAATCAAGTATATTGATTACGATATTTTCACTTTTACTGGCGACGTCGGTTTACGCAGCGACCGCAGCGACCTATTATGTGGATACAGGCGGATCTGACAGTAGCGGTAATGGCAGTTCGAGCGCCCCATGGCGGACGGTCGCTTACGCACTTGGCAAGGTTGCTTATGGCAATACTATTTCGATCAATGACGGCACCTATTCCGAAAACCAGCTAGTCGTCCCTCCAGGCGTTAACCTGAAATCCACATCTGCAAACAGTAGCAAAGTACGCCTGCAGCCCAAATTGTCATTGAGTTCTTATAAGCCGTTTATATTGCTTTCTTCCGCACAACCGGGCTCTCAAGGCGGGCAATCGATCTCGTACCTGGAAATTGCCGGCGTAAATGGTTCATATAGCGCCAGGGTCGGTATCTCGGTCCAGAATCGGAACAATGTCAGGATCCATCATAATTACATTCATGATTTTACGGGCGCAAATGGCAGCTACGGGGTGCTGGCCGAATCCACCCAAATTGCGCGCACAAACAAGTGGTGGGATTATATGCCCGCCGATGCCCAGGAACCGGGCAATGATGCAAACATGGACGAATTATGGCCGAGCAATCCTGTTGAAGGCTTTGAACTGGACAACAATACTATCATCAGATGCGGCTACCGAATAACAAAAGACGACATATATCCGTCCATAAGCATTTATAACCTCAAGGACTCATCCATCCACCATAATAACGTTGATACTGGCGGCATTGAGACGGAATGTATCTTTGCAACTTCTGCGTTCCTTTGGAATGTGGATGTTTACAACAATACCTTGCGGATGGATTTGCTGTCTGACCGGGCTTCCTATATCATTGAGCTCTGGAACATGCGAAGCGGTTGTGAATTTTACAACAACGTGGTGAACGCCTCATTTTCGCTCTCGGTAGGCAAGGAAACCCATGTTTACCGCAACAAGATCGAATACGAACGTAAGGTGGACAGGGGTATCGGAATCGAGTTCATGTACCAGTCGGAAGGCTCTGTTTACGAGAATTTTATCAGCAACGGCCCGCTATACGGCATCGACGTTGGAAGCGAAGGCGGCGGTCCCCTCGGTTATATAGCCAGAAATATCATAGTGAGAAATAACGTCATTCACAATACCGCCGGCTGTGGTATAGTTGCTTTCGTGCATGGCCAGAAATACACAAGCAGCGTCAATCTAATACACGGGATCCAGATCATCAACAATACCATTGATGGTATCAGAAGCGGTGTATTCGCTGGAATCATGGTCCAACAGCAGGATGGCGCGCAAGGTGATGCTATTTTGCGGGATGTCGTCGTAGCGAACAATATGGTCCTGAACAATCCGAGCTACAGCGGCACCACCCAGGGCACAGTGCAAAATCTTCAGATTGAAAGAAATCTGTTTTGGCGGAACGGATTCAACGACTGGAACGGAGGATCGGCCAACGATGTGAGTACGATTATCGGCGATCCTATGATTGCAGGTCCTTCCGGGACCTATAATGGATATCAAATTCCTCTGGACAATATGGATCAATCGGCGGCCGTGGATGCAGGATTGAATGTCGGACTTCCTTATGTTGGGGGCGGTCCGGATATCGGTGCTTTCGAAGCCGGCGCAGCGGATCAACAACTTCTGCCCCCGCTTTTGAAGATCGTCGGATTAAATTGATCAGAGGTTTATTGCCAACAATTCATACCTGGCTGTAATCTATCATCTCATTTCCAATACGGATTAAGAACGTTATGGCTGGCCCGCTCGGGCTGGCCATAACGGACAGATCCGTAAACCTTTTGTTGGATATCAATATAATAACATGCAGATAGCGGTCCTGGTCGCTTGTTGTAATCGAAGAGACAAAACTCTTGAATGCATCCGTCGGCTGCGAGTAGCCGCCAAGTGTGCAAAGGTCGAATATCGGCTCATACTGTTCGATGATGGTTCATCCGACGGTACCGGTGGGGCGGTCCTGAAAATGGAGCCGCATGCCGTCGTACTTAAAGGTGACGGCAACTATTACTGGAATCGTAGCATGTATGAAGCTTTCGGGTACGCTCTTGAAAAAGGCTTCGATGGCTATTTATGGCTCAATGACGATACCATGTTGGAACCAGAGGCCCTTCAAGTATTGCAGTCTACGCTTGCCTGCATGCCGGAAAATGAAGCGATCGTGGTTGGTGCGATCAAGGACCCTGTATCCGGCCAAATCAGCTACGGCGGTGGTCGACGCATCGCCCCGTTTTTAAAGCCGTTCCGCTATATCATGGTTGAACCAACAGGCCAGGTTGAATCGGTAGATGTCATTAACGGGAATGTGGTCTGGATACCCGATGGTGTGGCGCGCCGGGTTGGGAACCTGGATCCCCGCTTTGAGCACGGCATGGGAGACACGGATTATTCAATGAGAGCCCGCAAGCTTGATATCCGAATCGTACAAACACCTTCGTTTATTGGGAACTGCCCGCGCAACAGTAATGTCGGGTCGTACAAAGACAGACAGGTCTCGTTGAAAAAGAGGCTTCAATTGATTTTTGCCCCCAAGGGGTTGCCATGGCGATCCTGGCTTCACATTTGTGTTCGGCATGGCGGTATTTTATGGCCAATCCACTTTTGCTGGCCTTATGTAAAATTGTTAATGAACCGGTCATAAGGTATTTTGATTTCCGTGTGAACAATTTGCGTTCCACTGGGATATCCATTATCCAGGTGACTGGTCGGCAGCGATATGCTTAACGATGCATTGACACCTGGATTTTATTGCATATTTTCTTATCGAATGTAATCTCCGGAATATGGGGTACCTGCAATCTGCATCATAGTCAGATTCTGCCAACCTCGTCTTTACCAATTGTAAACACCATCAACCAATGAACGGGATGGCTCAGTGCACTCACCTAAAGTAACGATCCTGCAACACAGATTGCTTCATTATCGAGTCCCTTTGTTTGAGAAGTTAAAGGAACACTGCAAGGATTTGGGAATAACGCTCAATCTGGTACATGGGCAGGCTCCGCAAAAGGAAAAACAAAAAAAGGACGAAGGGTATCTGCCTTGGGCATATCGCGTTCATAACAAATTCGTCAATATCGGCGGAAAGGATATTCTCTGGCAACCTTTTCCTCGCGGTTTGAGAGATTCTGATCTGATTGTTGTCATGCAGGAGAATAAAATCGTATCAAATTATCCTATTATTCTGGGAGCCAAGTTGAATAATAAGAAAGTTGCCTATTGGGGCCACGGTGTAAACTTTCAAAGCTTATCTCCGTCAGGGTTAAGAGAAAGATGGAAACGGTTTTTTCTCTGCAAGGTCGATTGGTGGTTTGCATACACTGAAATGACAGTGAATATTTTGAAGCAAAGCGGGTTTCCGGATGATCGGATTACATGCCTGAACAATTCGATTGATATGCGTCAGTTTAAAAGAGAGCTGGCCAATGTATCCACTGAGACAATAAATGAGATAAAAGCAGAATGCAGACTGGAGGATTCATCTCAGATTGCACTTTTTTGTGGATCGCTCTATCCGGAAAAGCATCTTGGTTTTTTAATGAAAGCATCAGATATCATTAAAGAAAAGATACCTGCGTTTAAACTAATCCTTATCGGTGATGGCCCTCAAGCCGATGAAGTGAAAACACATATCCGTACGCGACCATGGGTGAGTTGGGTTGGTGCCCGGAAAGGTCAGGAAAAAGCGAATTATTATAAAATTGCAAGAGTCATCCTGAATCCAGGGGCACTTGGACTGAACATCTTGGATGCATTCAGTGCAGGACTCCCGATGGTTTCGACAAATAGCGCATTGCATGGTCCTGAGATCTCGTATATCGACCATGCCAGAAATGGATACCTAACGAATTTCACTCTGCATGATTATTCAACGGCAGTGATAAAAATACTGAGTGATTCTGATTTATATAAACGATTATCGGATGCAGCCTATCAGAGTGGCACGAGTTTTTCCATGGAGCATATGGTTGAGCGGTTCGTGGATGGTATCCGCCAATGTTTGAGTCGATAGGGCGGCGAACGCCATCGAAAATGATGTGTCGTGAATTGGATTAACGATTATGGAGAAAATATCCGACGATGCTGTATGATTCGATAATGGCGTTTCTAAGACATGCGCAGACTCGCATGGCGGTTATGGGAAAGCGCAAGTTTCTCAGCCACGGTGCTGGTTTGCATATCGGCAAAGGCTCTCGCCTTTGGGCCCCGGATAAGCTGAGCATCGGAAATAATGTATATATCGGAAAATATGTACATATTGAGTGCAATTGCAACATAGGGGATTTCGTCCTAATCGCAAATCGTGCGGCTATGGTGGGACGCATTGATCATGACTTTCGCGCTGTTGGATATCCGATACGATTTGCGCCTTGGGCGGGGGATCCTAAATTCCCGATAGATAGCGAACAAAGAAAGCCAGTTGTGATCGGATCGGATGTGTGGATCGGCTATGGTGCGGTTATCTTGTCCGGAGTTCACATCGGAAAAGGATCCTTGGTTGCTGCTGGATCTGTGGTCGTTTCGGACGTGCCCGCCTATTCGATTGCAGGGGGAAATCCTGCAAGAAAAATTCGTGACAGATTCAGTCGAGCTCAGATAGAGGAGCATGAGGCACGGATCAAAAATGGGGCTTTTAAATTTTCAGAAAAAGGTTATGATTACTGGTTGGCCAAGCCAGGTAACACGCGTTGAATTGAATACCTAATTTGCATGCATGTGCCGCCTTGGTAATGACTGGACTAATGAACCGCGTATTGGATAGGATTTCAGATAGGTGTAAGAATGAAAAGCAGCGCGACAAACGATGAGCGTGTATTTATGTCCGGCATTGCCGTATCCTGCACGACATTTGGCAACGTACTACTGGATATGGGTAAAAATATAATTTCCGGTACAAAAGGAAATTATATTTCCATAACTAATACAGAATCGATGTACCATGCGTTGAGGATTAAAGAGCATCTGGAGTATATCAACGGGGCGAATTATTCGCTGTGTGACGGAATCGGATCTGTGATCGGTGGAAAATTCTGGGGACATGACATCCCAAGATTGAACGGCCCGATTCTCATGCTGGAGGCATGTGATTTCGGGCAAGAGTTAGGATGGCGCCATTTTTTTTATGGTGGAAAAGAAGGTGTCGCAGACAAAATGGTTGAAGAGTTGAAAAAAAAATACCCCAAACTTGTTTCCGCAGGAACTTATTGTCCTCCTTTTCGACCGTTAACGCCTGACGAAGATAGAAAAGTTATACAAATGATTAATGAAGCGGAACCGGATATTGTCTGGGTTGGGCTTGGTCTTCTCAAACAGGAAAAGTGGATTGCGGACCACTTGCAAAAGGTGCATGCACCGTGGATGTGCGGGGTCGGCGCTGCCTTTGATTATCATAGCGGTGCCGTTCCCTGGGCGCCGGAATTCCTGCAAAAGATTGGGATGGAATGGCTGTATCGAACAATAATTCAGCCTAAACAACGAATTCGAAGATACGTCTGGTCATTTATTTTTATGTTTGAATCAATATTCGGTGGAGTTAAGAATAAGAAAAGGATGAAATCCTGCTAAATAGTATTTTTTGACTTATCAAATACTAAAGCAAGAATAATTTACTGCTCATGAGGATTAAAAATGATTAGGATTGGAGTTGTAGGACTTGGAAAAATGGGTATTTCCCATTGCGCCATTGCAAACGCGCATCCAGAAGCGAAATTGGTTTCAGTTTGCGACACGTCAAATTTAATGTTGTCGGTGTTCAAGAAATATACCGATGTGGCCTGTTACAAGAATTATAAAAAAATGATAAATGAACAATCCTTGGATGCACTCATTGTTGCGACACCCACAAAACTGCATGCACCGATTGTAAATTATGCTTTAGAACGCCATATACATGTGTTCTGTGAAAAACCCTTTTCTCTTAGCCAGGAAGAGGGACAGGCCATGGTGGAAGCCGCTGAAATGCACTCTATGGTAAATCAGGTTGGCTATCATAATCGATTTATCGGGACATTCAGGAAGGCAAAAAGATTAATTGAAAAAAATGTGATCGGAGAAATATACCATGTCACCGGTGAGGCCTATGGTCCTGTTGTGCTTCAAGCAAAAGGTCTTACGTGGCGATCTGATAAAAAAGAAGGCGGAGGATGCCTGTATGATTATGCCTCTCATGTTATCAATCTTATGGAGTTCATGGTTGGCAAACCGGAACGAGTTGCCGGTACTGTAATGAAAAAGATTTATTCAAATGGCGTCGATGATGCAGTCTATTCGACACTTTTTTTCGAAAAAAATATTAGTGGTCAACTTTCAGTAAATTGGAGCGACGAGACCTATCGTAAAATGTCAACCCAAATAACGCTAATGGGCAAAAAAGGGAAAATTATTTGTGATGCGCAAGAATGCAAATTATACTTGAAAGGCAAAGAGAGCGTTGACGGCTTGAGACCAGGTTGGAATATCCAATACATAACGGATACGACCAATCCTGTCTGGTATTATTTAAGAGGTGAAGAATATTCATCACAACTTGATTACTTTCTTACATGCATAAAAGAAGGTAGAAAAGATAACATAAACTCATTTAAGAGTGCCCTGAGTACAGATAGTGTGATTGAACTATTATTTGAGGATATGAATTAAAGGATGGAACCTGATGGATAAAGTTATATTTGGGGATAACCAGTTTTTCGCAGTCAATCATTTGTCAGAGGAAAAAGCGAGGGCGCAAGCAATGCGCTTTAAAGAAACAAGCGCCATAATTGACATACTAGATTATGTGTACTCTATTGGTATCAGAACCTTTATGTGTACAACTCATGATCGAATTTCAGAGATTTGTGATCATATTCGTAAAGACCCGGATAAGTATGAGGGCTTTAAGATATACCCCTGTATGCCCTATGCCCATAAATACGTGAATGCTGTAACCGAGCTAGGTGCCATTGGTGCGCTGAAAAAGTTTATTCCGGGCGGATTTGTTGGAACGATTGCAAAAGGTGGCTTAGCTGCAACCACTAAGGACTATATCAGTTTGATGAAACTGTTGATTGATGCAGAGATGAAAATGTTTAGAGGGTTAAATACAGAAGTAATCTTTTTGCAGAATATTGTAACGGATTTATTGCTTGGACTCCAAATGAAAGATATTTTAAAAGCATTTCATGACTATATCAAGGAAAAATATAACGCCGAACCTGGCTATATTACAATGAACTTGCCAATGCTGTTGGATAAGTTGGATGAAGCCGGAGTAGTAAATCCGATTGTTTGCAGTTCAATAAATAAAATTGATTTTCGAATGTGTGGCGGAAAAGAACAGTATGAATCGGTATTCAGAGAAAAAAAGTTTAGAGGAATTGCGATGCAAGTACTAGCTGCCGGCGCAATTCCTCCAAAAGAAGCGATCGAATATGTCTGCGGATTAGACAACCTGGAGTCTATATTATATGGTGCATCGACAAAGCCCCACATTTTGGACACAAAAAACATCATCGAAACTGCGTGGAGTCACACTAATTAAGATATTTTAGTGTAATTTGTCATATGAATAATGTCACCATAATGGTATAATTATTTTTAGGTTTATCCAAGCGCTTGTGGGATTAATGCAAGAATAATCCATGAGAATGAGAAACGAAAATATAATAATAAAACCGCTCTGATGAACCAGATGAAACATCATCTCAAAAATACTACTTAATCGATCATGCTACAACAGCAAGCAAGAATAATCAATACTTTCGTAATGGCCTTAGATGCATTTTGCATTATTTTAGCCGGTTATAGTGCCTACTACTTAAAATGGTACATGATGAACGGCCGGTTTTTAATGCCATCTGAAATTTTTGTAACTTCCATCTTGCTCGTTATGGTTGTAAACAATTATGCGATGGCTCGATTAAATCTATATGGGGATAAAAAGCCATTTTCGTTTTTTTCACTTCTATGGCCTGTCTTCAATGCAATCATTGTGAATTTCGCTGTTCTTTCTACTGCGGTTTTTTTACTAAAACAAATTCATTATTCCCGTTCTTTTCTGTTAATGTTTGCAGGTTTTTCATATTTCTATCTCATTTTGATAAGACTGATTATATATTATTACTTTCGCTATAAATCTAAAAACGGGTTCAATCTGCATTATATCCTAATTGTCGGTACCTCTGACAGGGCCAAAATCGTCGCTGACGTATTTGAGAAACAACTGAGTTGGGGGCATAAGGTTGTTGGCCGTCTTTCACCAAATCCTGAATCGTGTGCCGATGAATTTGGTTGCTTAGGATCCGTTGATAAATTGCCGGATATTTTGCGACGTTTGGAAATCGATGAAGTGGTTTTCGCCTTTGGAGGAGAAAAAACCTTTGATTTATCACCTTATCTGCTAATTTGCCGACAAATGGGAATTCAGATAAGAATTTTGCCAGCACTTTGGAGCCAGGATGCGGCATCTGTTTCCTTCGAGCATTGTCAAAATGTACCGTTTATTACTATGAAGACAGATAATTTTAACGCTTCAGGTCTGCTATATAAAAGGATTATCGACCTTATTGGCGGACTGGTTGGCTTATTAATCTTTTTGCTCATTTATCCAATAGTCGCCATTGCAATTAAAATGGATTCTGAAGGACCGGTAATTTTTAAACAGAAAAGAGTTGGCCAAAACGGCCGAATTTTTAATCTTTTTAAGTTCAGGTCAATGTACAAAGATGCAGAACAACGCAAACAAGAGCTTCGTGAAAAAAACCAAATGAATGGTGCATTATTCAAACTTGAAAACGATCCTCGAATTACAAAAGTCGGAAAGTGGTTGCGCAAGTTTTCAATAGATGAATTCCCCCAATTTCTAAATGTGTTAAAGGGAGAAATGAGTATGGTCGGCACGAGACCGCCGACGATTGACGAAGTTCAAATGTATATGCCGCAACATTTACGCAGAATATCTGCAAAACCGGGTATTACAGGATTGTGGCAGATTTCCGGCCGCAATGAAATAAGGGAGTTTGAAAAAGTTGTCGAACTGGATTGCCAATACCTTGACAATTGGCGATTCTCTGATGATTTAAAGATTTTGGCTAAAACCTGTGTCGTTGTGTTGAAGAGAAAGGGGGCGATATAGAAGGTTACATTGTGTAGCCGGCTTTACAATTAATTGAGAAAAAAAATTCTTAATCGGAATCCTTTCAGATTTTGGTCATCACTTAACTAACTGTAATAATATAAAAATTAATGGATTGATGTATTGGCATATCTCTTGCTGCTACAGGTTTCAACAAGAGCAAGCGTATTGACAATACAACGTTATCTGGAAGTGATGATTATGAAAAAGGCTACGATTATATTCGTTTTTGCAGTGGTTTTCCTTTTCAATTCAATGGGTTTCTTAAACTTCAGCCAAGATAATCTGATTGATAAGGATAACATTTCAGTGGCATATGCCTCCAATACGAACATCAGCGGCCACTTTGCTGGCACAAGCAACGGTACGGATTCCGGTACGGAGACTAAAAATCCAATATCCAAGACCTCCTTTTTGATACTGGGGGCGTCGCTGGTCATGATGATATTAATTAAGTCCAAAGCAAGCCATTAAAGGGAAAGTAGATCTATTTTAGATCGCCTTGTCCGTATATTGTGAGAAGGAAGACTCTGATTGAATCTTAACCGAACAACATATGTACAAATAGACAACCGTCTTCTATAGAAATTTTCCTCGATTCAAATTGCGATAATAATCCGAGAGTTTGATGCGCGGATTGCCTGCAAGGCTCGATATGAGGCACGTACGTCACGGCATTCAAGGATGCTGCGTCGGTTTCATGTCAACCATATTAATCATTGGGCTTACAGTCACTTAGATAAATGCACATCCTTTCGACACGAATATGCAACGGATGCAAAAAGGACTCATAATGTTTGAGCAAACAAAAGCGTTGATGGGAACTTTGGTATTGAAACAACTCGGTGATTGCATTAATAAAAGTAACAATGTCGGCTTGATATTACCGAACAATCATTTAAGTGCTATAATGACACTATTTTCGAAAGCAGTTTAAGGAGTGTGGTTTATGAACAAGCTATCCATTTGCTGTCTGGCAATATTCATGGTAATTTCCATATTTGCAAATAGTGCAAAGGCGCTTGATCTCCAATATACTATCGGCCCGGGGGATGTGGTCGAGATTTCAGTCTGGAAGGATGAAAGCTTGAGCCGTGAACTTGTGGTGCCGCCTGATGGGGTCATTTCTTTCCCGTTGATTGGAGATATACAAACTGAGTTCATGACAGTGGATACCCTGAGAAAAAGAGTATCTAAACTGCTAACTGCCTATATTCCAGATGCAACGGTAACCGTAATACTCAAAGAGATTAGAAGTTTAAACGCATATGTTATTGGCAAAGTTAATAAACCAGGACCATACGGCATCACACTAGATACGACTGTTATGCAGATATTGTCCATGGCTGGGGGGTTGAATCCCTTTGCGTCTGAAGACAAGATCCATATTCTCCGGCGCAAGAAAAATATTACAATTAAGATTCCATTCAATTACAGCCAGGTTTTAAAAGGCAATAATCTTGAACAAAACATCGTTCTTCAAAGAGGCGATGTGATCATTGTGCCATAGTTCCGACTATGATGAAATAGATATGAAGGGCATGGCGTATAACTGATTTATTAGAAATCGTGGCATGTCGCACCAACCAATTTCTGTAGGAAAGGTTGATGATATGAAATCGAGTGGAATCGGAATTTGGATATTATTGTCCTGCGTGCTTCTATTGCTGCCATTGGATTCGGAGGGCAGAGATTTAACGCTTAATACGAACCTGTCGCTTGCCGGTCGTTATGATGACAATGTGCTATTTTCCAGAACCGAGCCTATCGATGATTATTCATCGATCGTCAGACCGGAACTGAATTTAGACTATCAGACTGAGCAAACCAAGCTGAATATTGGCGCAGATGTCCAGTTTTTAAACTATTTGGATCAAACAGAGTTGAATACGATCAAGCAAGACTACTCTTTTGATAGTGATACGCGTATCAGTGAACGGCTTAATTTTTCTTCGCAGTTTGAATATATTAAAGACACCTTACTGGATTCGGAACTCGAAGAGACAGGGCGCGTTTTTAATACTGAAAACAGGAATAGGTATGTTGCTGGTGTTGGATTTCGATCAAAAATTACCCAGCTTTCGACAGTGGGTATGACCTATAAGTTTTATCAAACCGATTACGAAGAAGATTATCGTGAAGACCGTAAGACTCATGTTGTTGGGGTGTATTATGAGCAATTGTTAAACCAAGGTCGCGATGCCTTTAAAGTCAATCCGGGCTATGATTCAAGCGATTCGGAAACCACAGAAAGCGATAGTTATTCCTTAAATGTCGGTTGGACACATCGATCCAGTGAAATAGGGACATTTAATTTCATCATTGGCGGTTATTATACCGAAGAGTCGAGACTTGATTCAGAAAAAACCGATACCTCGGGCTTGAATGCCGATATCAATTACGAAATTGAAAAAGAAATTTCCAGCTATCGTTTAGGCTATAGCCGGAAAAGTATGTACGATGCCAACGATGATTTAGTGGAAGTGGACCACTTGTACGTTCAAGTTGGCTACAAACTGAGTTATCTCTTGAGACTGAATATATCTGGAAACTATTACGTGACAAAATCCAAACTCGAAGGGGTTGACCAGAAAACCAGTTATTTTGATGTCAGACCGCGTTTCGATTATTATCTCACGGAGAGGCACTCATTGGGGTTGAGTTACCTTCACTCTAAAGGACGTGACAACAGTGAGGAAGATGAGACAGTGAGCCGGAACCAGGTTGAACTGACGCTGACGCTAAGGTTTCCCAACAAGTTTTAGAAATGATTTACAATTTGGCCTTTGATAAAAGATATCAGGCTAAAAGACTTTTTTAGATGGCTTGTAATAATTATTTTCGATAAAGGTTCGACATATGGATACCATTTTCAGCATTAAAGATATCCGCGGATTGATTAGGCGCCGTTATAAAATAGGCCTTTCTGTTTTTTTTATCTTCGTTTTTATATTTGTAGTGATCGCCATGGTGCTTCCATCTATCTACATATCATCGGCGATGATACTTATTGAGGAACAACAAATACCTCAAGATTACGTAAAATCGACGATCACATCATACGCTGAAGAGCGTTTGCAGATGATTACGCGCCAGATCATGAAATATTCTCAATTAAACGACATTATCCAGGAGTTTAATCTGTATCAAGAGCTGGTAAATTCAGGCAAAATCGTTCAAGCTGTTGGAAATATGAGGAAGGCGATCGCCATTGAGTCCATCAGCACTAAAGAGGGAAAACGATCTGCAACGGTCGCATTTAACCTTTCCTATGAAGGTACGGATCCGGTAGCTGTCAAGAAAGTAACGGATGCATTATCAAAACTATATTTAAAAGAAGAACTCAAGGCACGTGAAAAACAGGTATCCGTAACTACCGATTTTTTAAAACGGGAGCTAGAGAATTTAAAAGAACAAGTTGCTCTTCATGAAGATAGGGTCGGCGAGTTTAAGAGCAAGCATATTGGAGAGCTTCCGGAAAATACGCCTTTTAATATGCAAAATATTTCAAGATTAGAGATGGAAACCGAACGGATCGTCGCAAGAATTCGAACATTAGAGGACCGTAAAATCTATCTAAAAGGGCAACTGGCTAATATCGAGCCCTTAAACCCGGTAACGACCGAACAGGGCAAGGTCGCCTTAAATCCTAAGGAACGACTAAAAGGACTTCAGTTGGACTTGGTTCGCATGCAAGCCAGGCTATCGGATAAGCATCCGGATATTCGCAAATTAAAGGCGGAAATTGCAAAACTGGAAAATCAAGTTGGACAACATGATGAATCGGTGGAAAAGATCAAGATGCTTCGTGATAAGAAGGCAAAATTATCTGAACTTCAAGGCCGTCTAAGCCCGAAACACCCTGACATAGTTAATCTGAAAAAAGAGATAGCAATACTGTCTAAGCAAGTTGATAACTTGCTCACAGAAAAAACAATGTTGGAAACTTCAGAAGAAATGCCGGATAATCCTGCTTACATAAATATATTGACACAGATAGTTGCAGCAGATGCTGAAATTAAGAGCCTTAAGAAAGAAGAGGAAAGTATAAACGAGAGTCTTGCCGATTTGCGAAAAAAAATAGGCGCTGCTCCATTAGTTGCCAAAGAATATAACGAACTCACATTAAATTTAAACAATGCAAAATCGAGCTACAATGAAATATTAAATAAGCTCACAACAGCTAAGGTTGCTCAGCAGATGGAAGAACAGCAAATGGGTGAGAAATTTACCATACTGGAACCGGCATACTTGCCGTCATCACCATCGAAACCGAATAGGATCGCTATAATATTACTTGGAATTGTTATTGGTTCGGGTCTATCAATTGGGTCGGCTGCTATCCAAGAAAGATTTGATGATTCATTTAAAAATGAAGATGAGCTTAGCCGGTTAAGCGGATTGCCCGTACTGGCGTCATTTGAGCTGGTTGAAACGAATGAGGAACGTAATTTAAGACGAAGAAAAATGGCCTTATTTGCTTTTGGGACTGCCGGTTTAACGGTTATATTTCTCATCTTTATTAATTTAGTGTTTAATTAAAAATAGCAAGGTCATATTGAATCCTTGAATATTATATTTGATAAACAGCAATGAATTAAAGAATATGGGTCAAAATGAGTAAATTAAAAAAAGCATTAAATAGGGCAAAAGAAGATAGAAGTGACTTTTCGTTAAAAAGTAAATCTCCTGAAGTTCAAAAACTGAGCGTTAATAAAATAGATGAACTAAAAAAAACAAAAGAGAAGCAAAAAGAGATACATGTAACCTATTCAAAAACGAGAGTAGAAAGAATTAATAGAGATCATTTGCGAAAAAATAAAATTCTTTCTATTTTTAAAGATAATGTACTAACGAATCAAGTGGACATTCTTCGGACACAGATATTGTCCAAACTCGATAAAATTGGCGGAAATACAATTATGGTGACAAGCGCACATCCAGGCGAGGGGAAAACGTTTACAGCCATAAATCTGGGAATTAGTATTTCTCAGCAATTGGATCGTACTGTATTGATCGTCGATACAGATCTGCGAAATCCATGGAAGCATCATTTTGATTTTTCATATGATTTTTGGGGAATTAAAACAGATAAAGGATTGGCGGATTACCTATTGGGCAAATCAGAGATCGAAGATTTATTAATAAATCCAAGTATTGAAAAACTGACAATACTGCCTGCTGGAAAGCCTATTGAAAACTCAGCTGAGATGTTGGGATCGCAGAGAATGGAAAAATTTATTAATGAAATAAAAAGCCGCTACGGATCCAATCGAATTTGCATTTTTGATTGTCCTGCGCTTTTGCCATACACAGATCCTCTTGTATTTACACACCTAGTTGACGGCATTTTGCTCGTGATCGAAGCTGAAAGAACAACACCTGAAGAAATTAAAAAAATAAACAAATTATTAGAGGGAAAAACTGTGTTGGGAACCGTATTCAATAAAGCAAAGGAACAAATTAGAAAAAATTATGATTAATATGGGTTTTAGAAAAACTTTTTTTTCAAGATAACCTTGCATGATATTCTATAAATTCTAATCAATTGAACGTGCAGAGATACCACGATTAAAGGTGACATTGATGGATTTGTCTATTGTAGTTCCATGCTATAATGAAGAAGAAGTCATTAATGTACTTTATCAACGTGTGTCCGACGTATGTAAGAATTTAAACGAAAAATATGAATTAATTCTGGTAAATGACGGATCCAAAGACCGCACATGGCAGTTGATTTCTGAGCTTGCCAGCAATGATCCGAATGTTGTCGGTATCAAGCTATCACGTAACCATGGCCATCAACTTGCATTATCAGCTGGACTCAGCTTTTGTAGTGGAGACTGCATATTTATATTAGATGCCGATCTGCAAGACCCTCCAGAACTGCTTCCGGAAATGATGCGTTTGATGGGCGAAGGAGCAGATGTCGTTTATGGCAAGCGAATAAAGAGAGAAGGTGAAACATGGATAAAAAAAATTACTGCCGCAATATTCTATCGCCTTCTAAACTTATTAGCTGATTTCGAAATTCCTAATGATACAGGTGATTTTAGATTAATCAGCAGGCGTGTCTTAGAAATATTAAACGGAATGCCTGAGCAACAGAGATTTATTCGTGGGATGGTGAGCTGGACAGGATTTAAACACGTTCCATTGCATTATGAAAGAGACAAGCGCTATGCTGGACAAACAAAATATCCTATGAGAAAAATGATAAGGTTTGCATTTGATGCAATTACAAGTTTTTCAATAAGACCGTTAAAATTAGCCTCATCTTTTGGAGTGTTTTTCGGTTTCTTGGGGTTTGCCGGCTTTATCTATGCAATGATAAGCTGGTTTTTCGGTCATACGGTTCCCGGATGGACTAGTGTAATTATTACATCTATGATATTAGGTAGCGCACAGCTTTTTGTAATAGGAATATTCGGTGAATATTTAGGTCGGCTTTATCTCGAGTCGAAAAGGCGACCACTTTTTATAATAGAAAATATTGTCAATCATAAAAAGGATAGTTGAAAAGAGATAAGATAAATAACTTTATATTAAGCTAATGCAAAAAAAGAAAAGGATTAGCTAAAAAATGTTCAAATCGGATAATGAAAAGATAGATTTCACGTTATTTTTTATCTTGCTATCTGCTGCCCTTGTTCCTTTATTTGTGGTAGAAATACCAGCTCTCGGAGATTATTTAAATCATTTGGCGAGGATGCACATTATTACGTCTGCCGAACAGAACATTCATTTAACAAAGATTTACGACTTAAAGTGGGATCTAGTTCCGGACATCGGGATGGATTTACTGGTACCTTTTCTCACTAAGTTTTTTGGTGTGTTTTTATCAGGTAAAATATTTATAATTTTGATAATTTTATTACTAACCACCGGAATTTATGCCATACATTATAGCATTTATAGGGAATTTAGTCTTGCACCGCTGGTTGCCTTTTTATTCCTGTTTAATCATTCGCTTCTTATAGGACTTTTAAACTATCTTTTAGGGATGGGTATTGCTTTTTGGGCCATTGCCATCTGGATCGGTCTGCGTGAGCATAATCCAGTACTCCGAATTTCAGTTTCTTTTGTATTTGTTATATTGTTATTTATTTGCCACTTATATGGTGTCGGCTTGTATGGCTTAGCAATTCTTTGCTATGAATTGTGGAGGCTTAGAGAAAAGAAAGAAAAAAATCCCCGAGCTTTATTGACTGATACATTAGTATTTGCGTTGCCTTTTATAGTTATTATTTTCCTTATGCTTTTCAGTCCAACTGGTGGAATAGGTCACGAAATCTTTTGGAAACCGTTTCGTACAAAATTCCAGGCAATTGAGTGGATTATTGAACTTTATAATATTCATCTCGATCGATTAATTGGTGCCATAATAGTAGGTGTTTCACTGTGGTCCTTGGGAAAAGGATTATTGCGATTCCATCCTGTAGGCAAAATTCTATTAGTCACCGGCACAATAATTTTTATTGTAATGCCTAACATTATATTTGGTTCCGGCGATGCTGATTTTCGTTTCCCGATTGCCATTGTCTTTCTCTCAATAGCTTTTTCATACTGGAAATTGCCCAAAACATCATACCGGGCAATATTTATTGCAGCTGTTGTTGTCTTGGTTGCCATAAGATTTATTGGTGTTGGTAAAATGTGGACTAGATTTGATCGTGATTATGCCGAGTTCAGGCAATCCTTCACACATATCGAGCCAGGCAGTACTCTTTTGACAATATGGGCAAGATATCCAAAATATCCTTATATAAATGCTCTGCCTATCAACTATACAAATTGTATTGCCGTAATCGATCGGTCTGTTTTTTCTCCAAGTATATTTACAAAAAAAGGGCACCAAATTCTTACAGTCAAAAAAGAATATGAAAAAATAAACAATAAACCTTTCTATTTTTACGTTAACGATATTGTTGAAGCTGATGAAAATCCTGAGGGTCAATTAAACAGGGGAGGGCAATACTGGAAGCAGTGGAAAGATAAATTTGATTATCTACTTGTTTTATATACGAATGACAATGATGTTAACCCTTTGCCAAATAGTTTGGAACTTAAGTATAAAGGGGCAAGCTTCCAGCTCTATTTGATTAAGCAGTCAGCATAGTCTACTTCAAACCTTTATTGAGTATCGACCATAAATAAAGGCAAACAGGAACTGGATATTGCCTGGTCACAGAAACAACGGGGGCTGTATGCCCCCGGTTTTGATTTGAGTCTAAACATCGCATTGATCGATGCAAATAATGTCACGAAAGATACTGGATTAAGCCTGTTTTGCAATTAATGTGAATTGATTTGCATAATTAAATGGTATAATGTTACATATATTGGACAATATAATTGAAAGTGAGGATGATATATAAAAATAACAATATGTTATAAGTCTAATAAGGAAGGCATGAAAATTGCTTTGACTCTATGGAGCGCCTGAAATGTTAAAAAAGGTCGGTATTTGTTCGTGCAGACTCAAATAAGCGACTGATTGCATTGCGGATGCTACAACGTTGAATTATCATAGATTATTGGTTTGTTATGATTTTGGTTGTGCCGTAAAAAGGGAACGCTTCATGAGATTTTTAATAAACGTCATATTGGCTTTTTTTGTTATTGGATGTGCTGGTGCAGGGAGTTCGTCTCAACCATATGATATGACATTGACAAATGAGGGTTATTCAGAATTAATGAGGGAAAACTATGGCCAGGCAGAGGCTTTTTTTGACCTGGCGTTATCAGTTAACCCCGATAACCCATATGCACTGCTCAATCTGGGAGTGGTTTATCAAAACACGGGACGAATCGAGAAAGCAAAGCAGATGTACCAAAAAGTTATTGACATGAACTCGCAACTTACTGCAAAAAGTAGCACGGATTCAAACTTCAAGGGAAAATCTCTGGCTGAGATAGCAAAAATCAATATCCAATCGCTCGAAAATAAGTAAACCGAACTTTGCATTGAGGGATTCGGTCATAGGAATGCAGCTGTTCATGTAAGGCGCGACAAAAACGAAATATCTCGATCACAGACGGAATTTTCATTTGACGGCTGTTGCAGCATTTCTCAACAAATAAAAGAAACCATAATAAAGCGAGTGGTTCTATGTATGAGTCACATTTCGGACTAAAGGAAAATCCTTTCAATCTGAACCCGGATCCTGCATACCTTTACATGAGCGAAGGGCATGAAAACGCCCATACGCATCTTGAATACGCCGTCATGGAGAGCAAGGGCTTCGTGGTCATGACCGGAGAGATCGGATCTGGCAAAACAACGCTCTTGAACCTGTTTTTAAATGAGATTCCAGAGGAATACCAGGTTGGCCTGATCAACCAGACCTTTGTCACGCCGGTTCAATTCCTGAGAAAGACGTGCCGTGAATTCGAACTTGATATCGATACCAATGACAAAGAGAGCATGGTCGAAAAAATCCATGAATTCCTGGTGGAAAACTACGCAAAAGGTAAACGGGTGATTTTGATCATCGATGAAGCCCAGAACCTGCCCACCAAGACATTGGAAGAGTTGCGCATGCTTTCCAATCTTGAGTCGGAAAAAGATCACCTGATTCAAATCATTCTGGTTGGGCAACCAGAGCTAAAATACAAACTTAAGAAAAAAAGACTGGAACAGTTTGTACAGCGTGTCACGGTACACAGTCATATCGATGCCTTGAGCCCGCGAGAGGTTAAAGGATATATTCAATACCGACTCAAGGTGGCCGGCGCCAAGCGCGCCAACATTTTTACCGATGGCGCCATCGATGAGATCGCTGAAGTGTCAAAGGGCATACCTCGCATGATCAATATCCTCTGCGATGCATCACTGGTTTACGCCTTTGCCGACAACAAAGATTTCATTAATAAAAATATCGTTGACGACGTGGTGCGGGAAAGGGCCGCCGGCGGCTTGTTCCTGGAAGACAGCGAACCTAAAAAGGTGAAAGCATCGTCGAACGATGTGCCGGATAACCGCATATTGCAGTCGAGGGTTGAGGAGTTATATTCCAACGAGAGATTCCTGCGCCTTGAAGAACGGCTGCAAAACCAGGATGAAAAGATCAAGCTGCTTCTCCAGGAAATCAGCAGCTTGAAAAATTTATATAATGAACGGGATACACTGATCATTGAGCTGTTTAAACTGCTGCACAAAAGCATGAAGGGACGCTATTTCATGCTCAAAGGCGCCGAAAAACAAATAAAAGAGCAGTTGGAGGAAAGCAGCGTGTTGGCCAAATCAGCAATCAATTAACAATTTCATCATATTCAGCTCATCAGGCACTCACCATACAAAGCATATGAACTATAAGTGGCTGATTGATAAAACAGAAATGGCTTATGGTTTAACAACCATAAGCCATTTTTGTTTGGTTCCGTTCAGCCAGTTTTGGGATACGGCAGAGTTTCACAACACATCAGAGAAACAACAGATTAAAACTGAGAGTTACACCCATGCTAAGAAGCCTTTCAGATCTGCTATTAGATAATAGGGTTTAGCTTTATAGAGTGGCAGGCGTGACCTAATTCTTGCAATAATACATTTTGGAGAACGATTGTACTTCCGAAATGAAGACCTGAATTTGCATTCCAGTGCAGCAAACTTTGCTGCACTCATTCCTGGCAAATGACGCTTACCGTTTGCAAAATAATAATTATGTGGCTCTGTATTAAAGTATTCATCGATTGACATCGTTGGCTTAGCTGTATTCTCTTTAACTCCTTTTTTATGTAATCGTGTTCCAGGGAATATTTCATATATGCTGTAGCTGATGTAATCTGGTGCCATCTTTCTTGCAAATTGGATTGTCTGGTAAATATCATTTTCAGTTTCACCCGGTACACCCATCATAAAATAGCATGTAACGTGAATATCGACACTGCGTATGATTTCCCATTGTTTTTCAATAATTCCGTTCGTCAGTTTTTTATTGATTATTTTGTGTATTTTATTAGAGCCGGTCTCAATGCCTATTTTTATTGCAATACAACCAGCCTTTTTCATTTCTATTAATAAATCTTTATCGATATTGATAAGGTTTGCATTGCATTCCCAAAAAATATTTAGTTTTTTTTCTTTCAGTTTTCTACAAAATTCCATGACTCTATCTTTTTTTACAGTAAAGCTGTCGTCTTTGATCGTAAAATAAATTGTTCCATATTCATTCTTTACATGGGAAATCTCAGCGATAATTGAGTCTATACTCCGGTATCTGACGCTTCTTTTCCAAATGGAGGTCGCACAATAAGCACAACTATAGGGGCAACCTCGTGATGTCATAATCAAGCCAAAATCTTCAGTGCTGTATCTCTTTTTGTTTACAAGCAACGACCTGTCTGGAATCCCTAAAGAGTCAAGATTGATGATGAACGGACGTATAGAGTTATCTTGTATACCCCCCGAGCTGCGATAGAAAATACCTTCAATCTCATCTAAGGAATTTCCATTTACGATTTCTAGAAATGTTTGTTCACCTTCTCCAACTACTCCAACATCAATTGTTTGTAGCTGTTTAATATCATCTGGCATGAGGGTGACATGCGGTCCTCCGGCTAATATCATCGCGGAAGGGCAATGCCTGCGACACAATTCTGCAGTTTTAATAGAAGAGGCGATAAAGGTTGTCCAAAATGTTATACCGATGTAATCTGGATTGAATTTCGCAAGTTCATTTTTCAGTGATTCCCAATAAGGGTGTTTTTTAATATTCAATTCACGGAGGTAATTTTTGTATTTTATTTCCTGTTCAGAAAAATCAAGACTAGTATCCGCAACATAGCTATCGCCTTCAAAAATCTTAACCTCATGACCGGCTGTTTTTAAATATGTACCAATACTAACGAGATGGTATGGAAAATATCTCGAATAAATACCAAGAAAGCTAAAAAATGCAGGTTGTATGAGAAAAATTCTCTTCATTTAGAGATTAATCAATACTTAAGAGATTTTAACTAACGTACTGTATCTACAGTGCGTTCTTGTCGTTTATTAAGCATCATTTCTTGATAATAGCTGGTCGTCTGACATATTGGGGCAATTTATGCAGAGGTTTCATCCAATTCGTCCAAAAACGCGGTGTTAGATGATTAATACGCCATGCCTTTCGATTCATCATATTGCTGTGTATCCTATGCAAGAACGATTTAGAACTTGCCCCCCCAGTACGCATACAAACAAGGATTGCAGGAATATAGGTTGAAGATATGCTATGTTTTAGTAAAAAACGTAGCATGATCTCATAATCGGCGGCAACTCCAAGAGATAGGTTGAAATTACCATATTTTGCATACACTTTACGGCGTGCAAAAAATGTTGGATGTGGTGGCATCCAACCATTGTAAAAAAGATTCGGTGAGTATTCACCAGATTGCCAGTACCTGACAATTTTGCGTGGTTGATGTCGATCAACATAAACTAGATCACCGTAGCATGATTCCACGCCCGAATGATCAAACACTTTGGCGACAGTCTCCAGAACGTCGTTGGATGCATAGAAATCATCCGAATTTAGAATACCGATAACTTCGCCATGGGCCATTTGCAGACCTTTGTTCATAGCATCGTAGACCCCGTCATCCGGCTCTGACAAGATCTCAGTGCAATCGGCATATTCGGATTTAATGATATTCATCGTTTCATCAGTAGATTCTCCATCCACAATGATATGTTGTGCCTGCGAGTTCTTTTGATTGCGCACACTATTTACACAGTCGCGAATCGTAGTTGCTGCATTTCGCACAGGGGTTATAATTGTGAAATCAACCAATTGGATACACCCCTGCAACTGGAACACAAGAACGAATCGGTTTAACGTTGGCTCTTAAATCGTTGCTACACTGATAGTAAATTAAATACAAGAAACTCCCTCCATGATAATAATTATCGGCAAGCTCGCTGTGAAGAATAAGACCAGGTTTTAAACTACATTTATTGATATGTATCGAGTAATGTCAATTCTGGCATCGGTTTCGAATTATAATTTTTTAATTAATATATTATCCTAAAACTTATCTCTCGATAATCCAGTTGCCAATGACTACGACGTCCATGTTGGTCCTGAGAAAGCAATCCAACGCTTCTTTCGGCTTGCAGACCACCGGTTCATTTTCATTAAATGAGGTGTTTAGCACAATTGGAATGCCTGCTATGCTCTCGAACGTTTTGATAAGTTTATAGTATCTTGGATTTTGCGACTGCGTGACCGTCTGAAGCCTGCCGGAGCCGTTCACATGGGTAACGGCAGGAATCAGATTTTGCTTTTCGGGTCTTATCTGGAACACTTGAAGCATAAACGGTACGTCATAATCCGTTTCAAACCAATCAGCAACGGACTCTCTAATGATAGATGGTGCGAACGGCCTGAAGGATTCTCGTCGTTTTATTTTTCTGTTGAGTATATCTTTTATATCTGATCTTCGGGGATCACATAGAATGGATCTATTGCCAAGTGCGCGCGGTCCCCACTCCATTCTACCTTGGAACCATCCCACGACTTTTCCATCTGCGATTTGTTTGGCGATAAAGCTGTAGAAGATATCATCATCACTATATTCAGTTATACTGCATCCTTGTGCGGTTATTTCAGGTTTTTTTTCTTGCAGCAGGGATGCGATAGACTCGTTAGAAAATCTGGGGCCGACATATGCGTGTTTCATAACAAACGATCTGTCATTCTTAAGAATATGATGCCATAGATAAAAAGCCGCGCCAATAGCGCCACCGCCGTCACCGGCGGCTGCTTGAATATATAAATCGCGAAAGGGACTCCGGTCAAAAATTTTTCCATTGGCAACCGAATTCATGGCGCACCCACCGGCAAGGCATAAAGCTGGATTTCCAGTTTTTCTATAAGCCTCATTAATAATATGAAAAAACGCGTCTTCATACATTTGTTGAAGTGAGGCTGCAATGTCGACGTGGCGCTGGTCAATTTGAGCCTTTGGATCTCTTGGAGGTCCAAGCAATCTTTCGAGGCCTTGAGAATATAATATTCCTATGCGGGGTGCACTGCCATCCCAAATCATCGAAACGCCTTTTGAATGATGATTAAAGTAATTTAAATCAAGTTCAAAATGTCCTTCAGGCTTAAGCCTGACAATACGTCGCATTGCATCCATTTTCGATGCCTTGCCATAAGGCGCCAGCCCCATTATTTTATACTCATCGCCATAGTGATTGAATCCGAGATATTGGGTCAATGCAAGATAAAAAATACCAAGTGAATGGGGAAAGCTAACCTTATCATGAATCTTGATTGTATTATTGGTTCCTTCCCCCCACATAGTACTGACGAAGTCACCAAATGCGTCAACTGAAACTACTGCTGCTGATTTAAATGGTGAAATAAAAAATGAACTTGATAAATGTGTTCTATGATGCTCAATATAATGAAATTTGGTTTTTAATTCGGTTGTCTTAATTCCAAAGACTGAACAGAAATGTCGTTTGATATCATGTATTCTTTCAGCATGAAATAATCTATTACATATTACATTTAGGCTTGGACGATTTGACACCACGTAATATATTTTGCGTAACAGATTGGCATTCGGATTTCGGTTTACAGCAATATAATCAACATCTACCAGTTTTATGTTGGCCATAGTTAGGCAAAATTTGATTGCCTCTACAGGAAAGCCTGCCCAATGTTTAATTCGACTGAAACGCTCTTCTTCAGCTGCAGCAATTAGCTTTCCATTAACAACAATACATGCTGATGAATCGGCATGATATGCGTTAATCCCAAGAATGATCATTGGTCTTCCTTAAGCTCGAAATGAAGTGCGGTTGGAAGGTGTAATATATCATTTTAGTCTGTCAGGGATGAGTGAACGCAGTCTCGAAAGAAATGGGTATTTATAATAGATGGTCTTTAAATAAAAACTAATCATTGGAACAATACCACCCTTTTGTTTTGCCACACCCCACATTAATCTTTTACGAAGCCAAACTAGTTCGCGATGTGTATGTTCTTGTAGATTGATGGGAACGTCGTCAAACTTGAGCCAGTAGTCGTCATCAATGAAACCGTTCGTTCTGGCTTCTAAAAAAGATTGCGTGCCGGGAAGCAGCCAAAATAGGGTTGCACCTATTGATGCATGAGGCTCGATTTTTCCAGTTAATTCAACTGTTTCATCAATCGTACTGGTCGTTTCACCCTTGCTGCCCACTATAAGGTAGGCCCTTGGTTTTATACCGGCTTTGTGTGCAAGTTTAAATGCTGTTTCGATATCTTTACGATTTTGATTTTTATTGATATTTTTAAGAATAACATCGCTACCGCTTTCCATACCAAAATCAATGCTTACACACCCGCTCTGTCGCATAATATCTAAAAGTTCTTTGTTAATCATCTTTACATGACTGCAACACGCCCACTGAATATCAAGTTTACTGTCAATAATTCTCTGGCATATTTCCATTGCTCGCTTTTTGCTGACTGGGAAATTATCATCAAAAATATAGATTGAACGAGCACCCATATCCTTAACAAGATGATTTATTTCAGCAACGACATTTTCAGCTGAGCGTGAGCGCCACTTTAGTCCCCAGAAATTAACTGATCCGCAATAGGTACAATCGAACACGCAACCTCGAGATGTGATGATTGGTGCAGTTGGTTTGCGCAGAACCGCTAATCCGGAATATTTTACAAAACTGAAATTATCAAATCCCAAGTAGTAAGGAAAAGGTAGCGAGTCAAGCTGTTCAATAAACGGCCGCTTTGCTGTAAACGTGATAGTTCCATTTTCTTGCTTTAAAGCAAGTCCCTTTACTGTTGATAGATCACCACCTTTTTCCATAGTACTCAGAAGCTCGCATATTGTTTCTTCACCTTCCCCGATGATCACCGCATCCGCGGGAGTTTTGACAAAAATGTGCTCAGGATAAAAGCTGGCATGAGGACCTCCCACTATTAGAAATACATTAGAAAGTTTTTTTTTAAGTACTATGCATAAGTTCCATGCAATTGTCCTATTGACAGTCCAGCAAGTGACTCCGACAATATCCGGGTCAAATTGTTTTGATTTCGCCAGGATATCCTTGACACTTCTTAAGCCACCATCTATTAGAAGTACATCATGTCCTTGAGCGCTAACAACAGCACCTAGATAAGCAATTCCGATAGGTGGAAAATCAGGTTTTTGCCGATGTTTGTAAGGGTGGCTAATAAGCAGTACCCTCATGCTGACACTTGCCCGTGATTGATTTTATGTTCATTCAATGCTTTCAAGAAGACACCCATTGTTTGATCGGCAGTCATGTCCCATGAGAACATAGTGCTTCTCTTTCGGGAGCATAATGAAAGTGTCTTTCGGTCATCTTTATCCAATGAAAGCCTGTCCAATATTGCATTTGCCAGCGATTTGCCATTTCCAGGTTGATAGTATGTGGAACAGCGAGAAAAGAACTCCGGTAATGGAGGATTATCAGCAGCTATCGCTAAAGCTTGATTGGATATTGCTTCAATCGCTATATTAGGACAGGCTTCAATACGGCTCGTCATAATAAAAATGCGACATTTGTGAAAACACCAACACAATTGTTCATCATTGAGAACTCCAGCCCAACAGATATTGTCCGATAAATCCTTGAATTTGATAAACTGCTCTAGCCTATTGCGATACTTTTTCATTCCCGGAACTGTCTCTCCTGCAATGACTAGACGAATATTAATATTTTGATTCTTCAGTTCATATATGGCCTCTAATGCATCTTCAAGTCCTCGAGCAGGCCTAATCGATCCACAGGTAAAGATAAAATCATTTTCCCAGCCTATCGGAACCGAAGTGGGTTTTATTGGGTTTGCTATAGGAAACAGAGCAGCTCCATGGTAAACTTTAGTAACCTTGTTAACAGATATTTTGAAATTAGTGATAAGTTGGTTTTTTACAAATTGGGAAACTGCGATAGTTTGATCTGCTTTTCTCACGGAAATTAATGAAAGTTTCTGCTGGATGTACTTCTTTAAGATCTCATGCGGTGGGTCGCCTTTTAAAAAAGGGAGATGCGGCTCCATATTTCTTAACATATTAACCACTGGTATCCCATTGAACCAGATATAACGGTCAGTAGGTATAAAAATCAGATCTGGTGAAAATTCCTTAAGGCACTTTTTCATCTTTTTGTCAGGCATATTTAGCAGGATGCTCAAGGATAGATTATCATAGTAGCCATACTTAATATTGGGCAGGTTATTAAACCATGAGGAAATATCGATCTTATCTGGAACAATACATAGAAGTGACTCTAAGTTTTCGTAGTTAACCAGACGTGGAAGCATATTCTGAAGATACCTTTTATACCCTCCGCTTAAACCACCGGCTGTTATGTTGACAATTGCGAGTCTCATGGATTGATAATACGCTTTTACATTAACGACTGTTAATGATTTGACTAATTTGGTAATGATACATGATATTCCCTTCGCCACAATTCAAACATTGTCAGCGCAAATAGACGATTTGCATTAGCGAGTCCAAATCGTTGACTATTAATCAGGCGCTTAATTACCTGTTTGTTAAATATGAAAGGATCTGCCTCGTTCAATACTTCATTGAAAAAAGAACCCCATTCACCTCTGTACCAGGAAGCAAGTGGTAGTGTAAAACCTTGTTTTCTTTTAATATCCAAGGTCGGTGGCAAAAGACGTGTTGCGAGCTTTTGAAGAAGAATCTTTCTGTATTTCGAGGTTGCCCTCAGTTCATTCGGTACTCTTCCATATGCAAATTCAATTAATGTGTGATCTAAAAACGGAGCACGTAGTTCCAACGAATGAAGCATGCTTGATCTATCTGATTTGACTAGATAGCCATCTACTAGCATTGTTTGGAAATCTGCTCTTGTTGCATTTTGTAAAATATTTTTTGACTTATCGAAGTGTTCAGCTTTTTTTAATTCTGATAAAAGGGACAGCTTATAACCCGCATGATATAGTGGTGAAAGAAGTTTCCTGCGTGTATTTTTATCAAAATAAACATTAATCGCACTAAAGCTTGAGGAAGCGTTTCCATGAAAGCCGATTATATGATTTCGTCCTTTTGTTCCAACAGGCAAAAAACGAGAAGCGAAGGAGGAGCCTAATTTCCTAAATCCAGTGGGTATTACTTTTTTCAGTTGTTCAAGTTTTAGTAAGTAATTATAATGCGGATACCCTCCAAATAGCTCATCACCTCCATCTCCACCCAACGCTACGGTAACTAATCTTTTGGCAAGGTTTGACAAAATAGATGTCGGAACAATGGAATGATCGGCCAATGGTTCATCGAATTGTTTGGCCAATTCGGGTAAAAGCTTAACAGAAGCAGGTTCAGCTATTAATTCTGTATGATCAGTTCCAAAATAGTCTGCTACTATTCGAGCATATGGACCTTCATCAAAAGACCCATGCCCTGGAAATGACACTGTGAAAGTTCGGATCTTTTTATCGGATACGTTTGCTGCAATTGCGGTAATAAGAGATGAATCAAGACCACCGCTTAGAAGTATGCCGATTGGAACATCGGATATTAATTGTCTGGAAATTGCGCTAGACAATATTGACTCTATTTGCCGAACAAGATCTTCAGCTGATACATTTGGATTTGGTATACTTTTTGGAATACTCCAGTAACGCCATAATTTGGTTTTCCTGTTCTTTAAACTAAAAACCATAGCATGCCCTGGTGAAAGTTTATAAGTGCTTTTTAAGATTGTACTATCGGTAGAAGTATAACCATAGGTTAAATAGTGGTCCAGTTCATCTAAATTTAATTCGCGTGGGAAATGTGGATCAGCCAATAAAGCCTTGAGCTCAGAAGCAAAAACGAAACGTTCGTTTGTATAATTGTAAAACAAGGGCTTCTCACCAGCTCTATCTCTCGCAAGAAATAGTTCCTGAGTATTGCCATTATAGATTGCAAATGCAAAGGGACCTGTTAAATGTGACAGGCACTCATTGCCCCATTCTTTATAAGCCGCAAGCAATACTTCTGTATCGCTTTTCGATCGGAAAACATATCCTGATTCTTTCAATTCTTTGGCAAGATTACAATAATTATATATTTCGCCATTAAATGTTATTACATACTGCCCCGAGTCGTATGCCATTGGTTGGTGCCCGCCTATCGAAAGATCGATAATAGCTAATCGTCGATGGGCAAATCCTAATCGCCTGTCAGGAGACCACCATACTCCTGCGTCATCGGGACCCCGGTGGATCATAGTGTCGCGCATTCTCAACAGAAGATTTTGATTATCGATGGGGCGCTTTGAATAGATGCCTACAATACCACACATATGTAAGTATATTTCCTCTTATTGAACTCATTACTATATTTGACCACAAAAAAACCTTGGATAATTTTTGATAGTTAATTGAGGGGTCGGGGAGTTTTTAGGCCGCCCGGCCACCCGTAAATCGTTAATATTTAAAGCAAAAATAGCACTAGACATAACACCATGTAATTGTTATGAATAATCTCTACAATATCAATAACAAAGGAGATTATTCATGGCCAAA
>JBNKKB010000015.1:0-45016 GCA_050291605.1 Desulfobacteraceae bacterium
CCCTCCCATCAAATTTGTATATAAAAGAGGGTACCAAAACTGATATATAGGTGACAGGGTAATCGATGTCCTGACACAAACAACCGTTAAGGTAATCGATGTCTTGACATTTTTGGGTCATCGATGTCCTGACAGTTATCATTTAGGAATTAGGGTTTAGGGTTTAGGGTTTAAGTTGTGGTATTCTGCCGATAATATTTTTTGGGTGTGCTTTGCACCATTTTGGTTTTACATATCTGTTGGCGGTTGGCTAAACGGATATTGCCGCAAGGAATTTTTCTGAATCGATTACCATCCTTAACCTAAACCTTAAAACCTAAAACTTAATACTTGCCATCACTTGCACATGCTTTCGGTATGAAATCCGGCACCAGGAGACTAAATTACTTATGAAACTAGGTATTATTGGCCGCCCGCAGGCGGGTAAAACGACTGTTTTTGAGGCGTTGACCAAAACGGTGGTGGAATCCCATCAGCGTAAAGAGAGCCGTCTGGGTACGGTATGGGTTCCCGATTCACGTGTGGATTCCCTCTCGGGCATGTACAATCCTCGCAAAACCATCTATGCCCAGGTTGAGTACATGCTGCCGGCACCCGCCGAACAAGTGAAAGAGGCAGCCAAAGAACAGAGCATCTGGACCCAGGCACGGGATTGCGATGCCCTGATTCATGTGGTGCGCAACTTCACCAGCTACGGCAGCGATCCGACGCCCCAGGCCGATTTGCAAACCATTGATGATGAACTGGTATTTTCCGATCTGGTGGTGGTGGAAAAACGCCTGGAGCGCCTTGAACTTGATCAAAAGCGCGGCAAAAAGCCCAACCCGATAGAGATCAGCCTGCTGCAACAATGCCATGACCGCCTGAGTCAGGAAAAGCCGCTGCGGGATATGCCTGAACTGGCCAATGCCCATGCCCTCAGGGGCTATGCCTTTTTATCCGGCAAACCCATGCTGGTGCTGGCCAACAATGGTGAGGATGATGACACCGCCCCCGATTGGCTGCCCGCTGAAAACGGCCTGGTGGTGCGCGGCAAACTCGAACAAGAGCTCTCGCAGATGGAGATCGAAGAAGCCGTCGCCTTTTTAGAAGATTTCGGCATCACCACGTCGGCCATGGACCGTGTCATTGCCCGCTCCTACGAACTTCTGGGACTCATCTCCTTTTTCACGGTGGGTGAAGATGAGGTCCGCGCATGGACCATTCACCGCAACACAGTCGCTCAGGAAGCGGCGGGTGTGATTCACAGCGATATCCAAAAAGGTTTCATTCGTGCCGAGGTGCTGGCCTACGATGATCTCATACTCGCCGGCAGCCATGCGGCCGCCCGCAAGCAGGGCACGGTTCGCCTGGAGGGCAAAACCTACGAAGTCCACAATGGCGATATTATCAACTTCCGGTTCAATGTATAAACGCACATCAGTTATCGCTGCGCCTCGTGATTTACCCGGCCATCTCTGCGCAAATCCAGTTGCTTTGGCACCTGCAGCCGATCGATTTCCCATGCGCATTACGCCGTATTTTCTTGATTTGATTGAACATCCACATGATGCCCTGGCCCGGCAGGTGATTCCCGATCCCCAAGAAGTAGAAGACCTTTGCACGAACAATGACCCACTGGCGGAAGAGTCCCAAAGCCCGGCACCGTTGATCATCCATCGCTATCCGCAACGGGCCCTTTTTCTGGTGGCCGATCGCTGTGCCGTGCATTGCCGCTTTTGCATGCGAAAACGCCGGGTGGGACGTTCGCATCCCGGCAAAGCCGCCGATTTTGCCGCCGGCGTGGATTACATCCAGGCGCACCGTGAAATCAATGAAGTGATTCTTTCGGGGGGTGATCCCTTGATGCTGGAAGATGCCACCTTAGAACAACTGCTGGGCACTCTTGGCAAGATAGCGCATGTTCGCACACTACGCTTGCATACGCGCATCCCCAGTGTTTGGCCCCATCGCATCACACCGGAATTGGCCCAACTGCTGTCGTCATACCGGCCGCTGTACATCAATATTCATTTTAACCACCCCCGGGAGATCAGCCCCCCTGTCGAACAGGCCTGCACACGGCTGGCCGACGCCGGAATCCCTTTGGGCAGCCAAACCGTGCTGCTCCAGGGCATCAATGATGAGGCCGGCCGGCTCATCTCCCTTTTTGAAAAGCTCCTGGCCATTCGCGTGCGGCCCTACTACCTGCACCAACTCGACCGCGTACCGGGGACAAACCATTTTCAAGTGCCTTTGGAGAGGAGTCTGGCCCTGGTCCGAGGCCTGCGTGGCGCGCTTTCGGGCATGGGCATGCCCCATTTCATGGTGGACCTGCCCGGTGGCGGCGGCAAGATCGAACTGCTGCCCGAATCGAAGCTTTCCTCCAGAAGCGGCCGATGGGTATTTAAAAACTATCAAGGCCGTCTGTTTTACCTGCCTCAAACCTGAACAATTTTGTGCGTTGCACAATTTTTTATTGACAATCAACATAAAAGTATCAATATATTGGTCTACATTATTTAGCACCAATGGTGCATTGCCACAAATACAGGTAACCACAAGGAGGAATAAAAATGGCCGCCAATACCAATGACATTACCAAACAAGTGATGGATTTTCAAAAAAACACCTTCACCAGCTGGTTCGATGCTGTATCCCAGATGCAGGATCAAGCCGTTTCGGCAACCGAGACCCTCATGAATCAGTCCGGTCTGGCCTCGGGTGAAAACAGCAAGGCCCTGGAACCATGGGTGGAAGTATTTAAAAACAACCGTAAAAACCTGAAGAAACAGATCGACGAGAATTTCAAACAGGCGGAAAAACTGATGCGTCTGTAATTTCTTGACCGACAGCACACGGCGAAGGGGCCTTGGCGGCAATGGGCTCCTTGCCGGCTGTGGTTCCCGCCTGGCCCTAAAACCTTCGCGCACACCCACCCAATGCAAAATTCGTCTATAGGGTTTTTTTGAGCAAACAGCAGGCGATTTGATAAGCAGGGACACCATTTCCGTCGTAGACGATATTGCCGGGCTGCACCAATTTGTTCATCACGCATCCCTCGGCTATGGTGAGTTGAAAAAGATCGGACTCGTTGATGGGGCCGGTGTCAATCAATTCGCCGTCCGCAAAGTCCAGGCTGTGCAACGGAAAATCCTCGCACAAGGGGCAGCGGTAGACACGGCCGTTGGGAAAGACAAAATAGTTGTCGGCCACTATGCCGGCGCATGCAAACGTCTCTTCAGCATCCAGGTAGACCTTGGGATAGCTGACCGCAATCCCCAGACCGGCCACCGCTTCGGCAACGGCAGGTATCGTTTGCAGCCACTGCCGGCGGGTCGGCTGCAAGGGGGGTTCCAGCGGAGACACGGCCGCAGAGTGGCCTCTGAGTCCAATCACTTGGATAAAAAAATGATCGACACCCCAGTTTTGCAGCAAAGGCACCATGGCTTCCAGGTGCATAAGATTTTGATGGCTGACCGTATAAATCAGACTAATCTTGAATCCTTTGGACTTGGCCCGGCGCAAGCCTGCGGTGCATGCCTCAAAACAGCCCTGCCCCCGGTTGGCATCATTGATTTGAGCCGTGGGGCCGTCCAGACTGAAACTGAAAAAATCCACCTCTGCAGGAGTGATTTTTTCCAGAATATCATGAAACAGATAACCATTGGTATCGATGGTGATGGAAGCATAACCCAGTTTGCGGGCGGATCGCACGGCTGTGGCCAAATCCGGATGCAGGGTAGGCTCTCCGCCTAAAAAAATCAGATTGGCCTTGGGGCTGCGTTGGATAAGCGTTTCAAGCCATTGTTGAATTTGCGTCAGAGAAAGCTGGTTGGAACCGTGCTGGGATGGGTTGATGTAACAATGGCGGCATCGCAGGTTGCACTGGGTCAGGATATGAAAAAAAACGTTGGAGGTATCTTTGGAAAATGCAACGGTTTTGGACATCAGAAGTTTTCAATATGGCGCTTGGGGCTGGGCTTGGCGCTGCGGGCCGGCTGATCTTGCGACTTGGCGTTGCGTTTGGCTTTGACCAACTCTTCGTTGGTCAGACGCAAGCGAACGGTGATGTATTCGGCAAATATACGATAGAGCAGCAAAAGAAAATCCAGGCGATCATCCTTTTCTGCCGAGGTGCTGAGTCGATTGCCCGCCGAAGTATCCACCGCAAGTGCCACTGTATCGCCCACGGCATAGACCGATGCGGACCGGCTCTGGTCATCGATGATACGCATTTCGCCAAAGATCTCGCCTTTACGGCTGATGACACCGATGTCTTCACCGCCCTTGGAAACGCGAATGCTACCGGAAAGTAGAAAATAGAGCCACGGATCCAGATCCCCTTCCTGAATGATCAGCTCACCATCTTTGTATTGGCGAATTTTGCTCAACCGCAGCAATTTGCCCAGATTTCGGGTTTCAAAATGCTTGAGCGCCTGGATACTCATCAAGCGCTGAATGTTTTCGATATTCTCTTTTAAATATTTGGACTCGATCATGGCAGACCTCCCGTGCAGCGCCAATCCGGTACAACCTATTTATTTTAAGCGTCGGTCACCGTAAAAGGCAAGTGCAAATTAGATTCAGATTAACACCCATGCCAAGCCAGTGTCTGATTTTGCGCTTCCGGCCGGTCTATTCTCCGCCGTTTTCCAGACAATGCTTGGACAGCTGCTGATCAAAATCCACTGGATAACAGCCGTCAAAACAGGCCTTGCAAAAAAGGTTTTGCGGCTCTTTAACGCCGGTCGAGTTGAGCAACCCGTCCAGGCTCAAATAGTGAAGTGAATCCAGTCCTAAAAATTCCCCCAACTCTTTGACCGACATGCGTGCGGCGATCAGTTCGCCAACAGTGGAAAAATCGATACCATAGTGGCATGGATGCCGGTGTGGGGGGCCGGCCACGCGCAAATGCACGCGTTTGACTCCCAGTTCACGCAAAGCGCGCACACGGGTTTTGGCTGTGGTGCCACGAATAATGGAATCTTCAATAATAATAATATCTTTGCCCTTGAGCATCTCTTTAATGGGGTTCAATTTTACCCGCACGGCAAAATCGCGCATGCTCTGGGTGGGCTGGATGAACGTTCGTCCCACATAGTGGTTGCGGATCATACCCATCTCAAAAGGGATGCCTGAAACTTCCGAGTAGCCCAAAGCTGCATAGGATCCCGAATCCGGAAAGGGCATCACCAAATCCGCCGGCACCGGCGCCTCTTTGGCCAGGCGCCGGCCGTGGGCTTTGCGGGTCTGATAGACATTGCGTCCCATAAAGGTACTGTCCGGACGGGCGAAATAGATAAATTCGAAGATGCAAAAAGATTGGCGCCCGGCTTTGGGCAGATAGAGGCTGCGCGGGCCTTTTTCATCGATGATGATAATTTCGCCCGGTTCGATTTCGCGCACGAATTCCGCCTGGACCAGATCCAGGGCGCAGGTTTCCGAGGCCAGTACCCAATGGCCATTGAGTTTACCCAAACATAGGGGACGGAATCCATTGGGATCACGGATGCCGATCACTTCGCCGCGATTGGTGAGCATCACCATGGAAAAGGCCCCCTTGATCCGCTCGGTGGCTTCCAACAGCGCTTTTTCAAAACCCAGCTGCTTCAAGTTGCGCACAAACAGATGCAGGAAGACTTCGCTGTCCATGGTGGATTGAAATATGGAGCCGGTATCCTCCAACTCGCTTTTCAGTTGATGGGCATTGACCAGGTTGCCGTTGTGCCCTACGGCATAAGATTTATTATGGTGGCGCACCACAAAAGGCTGGGCATTGGTCAGCACCGAACTGCCGGTGGTGGAGTAGCGCACATGGCCGATGCCGGAACTGCCCTTGAGTTCTTCAAGCTGCTGCATGCTGAACACATCCGAAACCAACCCCATGGATTTGTAATTGTAGACCATATTGTCCTGGGCAGCTGCAATGCCGGCACTCTCCTGCCCCCGATGTTGCAAGGCATAGAGGCCGAAATAGCACAACTTAGAAGCTTCCGGGTGCCCATACACACCAAAAATACCACAAGATTCGCGAGGGTGATCGTTCAAGGCCATTTCTTCGGTATTGCTTGGGTTAGGATCGTTCATGGATCATTTACTCCTCGACATGCAAAGTCTATCGACGGATCGGCCCGGCAGTCACGTCCCCCAGGAAGGTTGCGTTTCAACCGACAGCCTGATCCTTTGCGCCAGGTCCAACATCAGCCTGGTGATAATCCTGCAATGGACAAACCGTCAACGCCCGGGATTTAAGCGCCGCCACGGCTTTGCTCACCGCCAGCGCACCGGCGATGGTGGTCACATAGGGAATGCCGAATTTAAGCGCGGCACGCCGTATGATATATCCGTCGTTGCGGGAGCCGCCGCCGGTGCCGGTATTGATCACCAGATGGACCTCGCCATTTTTAATGGCATCTTCCACATGGGGACGCCCCTGCTCCAATTTATTGACATGCCGGGCGGCAATACCATTGTCCTTTAAATAGGAGAACGTGCCACCGGTCGCCAATATGTTAAACCCCTGATTTCCAAACTCTCGGGCCACCGGCACCACAGCCGCTTTGTCGGTGTCCATCACACTGATGAAAACGGTTCCGGCAACCGGCAGTTTCTGACCGGCGCCCAACTGAGCTTTGGCATAAGCCGATCCAAAATCGGTGCCTATCCCCATCACCTCACCGGTGGATTTCATCTCCGGCCCCAGCAGGGTATCTACATCGGGAAAACGGTCGAAGGGTAGCACCGCCTCTTTGACGGAAAGATGAGAGGGGATCACCTCATTGATAAATCCCAGTTCGGCCAGAGTGTGGCCCAGCATGATTTTAGTGGCAAGCTTGGCCAACGGCACACCCGTGGCTTTGCTCACGAAGGGTACCGTTCGCGATGCGCGCGGATTCACTTCAATGACATAGAGCCGCTTGTTTTTGATGGCATATTGCACATTCATCAGGCCGATGACGTTCAATTCCTTGGCCATGGCTTTGGTGGCTGTGGTGATTTCGGCAATCAAGTCCTGATGAATGCTATAGGGCGGCAGCACGCAGGCGGAGTCTCCCGAATGTACCCCGGCGGCCTCGATGTGTTCCATGATGCCGCCGATGACGGTGATTTGTCCGTCACAGATGGCATCCACATCCACTTCGACGGCATTTTCGAGAAACTTATCGATAAGCACCGGATTACCCGGTGAGGCCAAAATGGCCAAGTGGGTAAAATTTTCCAGCTCCTTTTGGTTATAGACAATCTTCATGGCCCGGCCGCCCAGTACAAACGAGGGCCGTACAATGACCGGGTAGCCGATGTCCGCAGCCACCTGGCTCGCTTCGTCAATCTGCATGGCAATGCCATTGGCCGGCTGGACCAAGCCCAGCTTGTTGAGCATGGCCTGAAACTGCTCGCGGTCTTCCGCCCGGTCGATGCTCTTTGGATCGGTGCCTAAAATAGGTACACCGGCGGAGGCCAAGGGTGTGGCCAGATTCAAAGGGGTCTGACCGCCAAATTGAACGATAACACCGTAAGGCTGCTCCTTTTCAACAATGTGCAGCACATCCTCTTTGGTCAAGGGTTCAAAATAGAGTTTGTCCGAAGTATCGTAATCGGTGGAGACGGTTTCGGGATTGGAATTGACCATAATGCTCTCCACCGACATGTCGGCTAAAGCAAAAGAGGCGTGCACACAGCAGTAATCAAACTCAATGCCTTGGCCGATCCGGTTGGGGCCGCCGCCTAAAATCATCACCTTTTTTTGATTGGAAACCCGCGCTTCGCACTCCTGCTCATAGGTCGAGTAGTAATAAGGTGTGGCGGCTCGAAATTCAGCCGCACAGGTATCCACCAATTTATAGGCCGGGCGAATGCCGTTTGTTTTGCGGTGCCGGGCGATCAGGTCTTCGTCCAATCCCAACAAGTGGGCCAGCTGCACATCGGAAAATCCCCAGGATTTGGCTTGCCAGAGCCGGTCATGGGGCAGGTTGTCCAACACACCGTCCACACCGCAACTGCCCGCATCCTGACGCAGTTCATTTTCCATGGTTAGAATTTGTTGCAGCTGATATAAAAACCAGCGATCGATGCCGGTGAGTTGGTAAATGGTGTCAATGCTCATGCCGGCCAGCATGGCATACCGCAAGTAGAAAATGCGTTGAGAATTGGGGGTGCTCAGATTCTGTTCGATCTCGGCGTCGGTGGGAAAAATCCCATCCTGATCGGGGCGTCCTTTGCCGTCCGCACCAAAACCATGGCGGCCGATCTCAAGGCCCCGCAACCCTTTTTGGAACGCTTCTTTAAAGGTGCGCCCAATGGCCATGGTCTCACCCACCGATTTCATCGAAGTCGTGAGCAGATCAGGGGTTTCCGGGAATTTCTCAAAGGTCCAGCGCGGTATTTTGACCACGCAATAGTCCAGGGTGGGCTCAAACGAGGCCAAAGTCTCACCGGTGATGTCGTTGGCAATTTCATCCAAAGTATAGCCCACGGCCAACTTGGCGGCAATTTTAGCGATGGGAAAGCCGGTGGCCTTGGAGGCCAGGGCGCTGGAGCGCGATACCCGGGGATTCATCTCCACAACGATCATCTCGCCGTTGTGCGGATGGATGGCGAATTGAACATTGGAGCCGCCGGTATCCACCCCGATCTCGCGCATGATATCCAGCGATGCATTGCGCATCGCCTGGTATTCCATGTCGCTAAGGGTTTGGGCCGGTGCGACGGTGACACTGTCACCGGTGTGCACCCCCATGGGGTCCATGTTCTCGATGGAGCAGATGATCACCACGTTGTCATTGTGATCGCGCATCACTTCCAGTTCATACTCTTTCCAGCCCAGTACGGATTGTTCAATCATCACCTGGCTGGTCAAACTGGCATCCAAACCGGATTTGGCCACCACTTCCAGCTCTTCATGATTGTAGACCACACCGCCGCCGGTGCCGCCCAGGGTAAAACTGGGCCGAATGATCAAAGGGTAGCCTATCTCGGCGGCGATGATTCGGGCCTCATCCATAGTGTGGGCAAACCCGCTCTGGGGTAGTTTGAGCCCGATCTTTTCCATAGCGGCCCTAAACTGATCGCGGGCTTCGGCCTTTTGAATGGCGCCCAGGCTGGCGCCGATGAGTTCCACGCCATACTGATCCAACACGCCCATCTCGGCCACTTTAACCGCTGTGTTCAAACCGGTCTGGCCGCCCAACGTGGGCAAGAGGGCATCCGGGCGCTCTTTTTCAATGATTTTGGCCACGACTTCCGGGGTGACCGGCTCGATATAGGTGCGATCCGCCGTTTCCGGATCGGTCATGATCGTGGCTGGATTGGAATTGACCAGGATCACATGATAGCCTTCTTCTTTGAGGGCTTTGCACGCCTGGGTGCCGGAGTAATCGAACTCGCACGCCTGACCGATAATAATAGGCCCGGCGCCGATGATCATGATCTTATGTATGTCGGTGCGTTTGGGCATAGTGTTTATTGAGTCATCATTTCTTATCTAACAATTTCGAAATGCAGCCTGTCATGGCTTTATTAGCAAGTTTAAAGATTTAAGTTTAAAGATTTAAGTAAATGTATTCTGCCTTATTTTGAGTTTTTAAATCCATCATCCGAGTTCGCACTGGCCCTTTACAATCGGCCCCATCCACACCTCTAAACTTTAATCTTTAAACTTTAAACTGACCCTCAGGTCCTCCCCCACCGTCCAATCAGGTCGCCTCAGCCATCATTTTTCTGAACTCGTCAAATAAATACCTTGCATCATGCGGACCCGGTGATGCTTCGGGGTGGTATTGGACGGCCAGCAAAGGGATCTCTTTGTGGCGGAATCCTTCAAGGGTATCGTCATTGAGATTAATATGGGTAATCTCGATTTTGCTCCGGTCCAGGGTATCGGCGTCCACGGCAAAACCATGGTTTTGGGAGGTGATCTCGACTTTGCCGGTGGTCAGATGCTTCACGGGCTGGTTGGCGCCGCGATGGCCAAATTTGAGCTTATAGGTTTTGGCGCCCAGGGCCAGCCCCAAAATCTGGTGCCCCAGGCAGATACCAAACATCGGACGATAACCCAGCAAGGACTTGGCGGTCTCGATACCGTAAGAGACCGGTTCGGGATCCCCAGGACCGTTGGAAAGAAAAATGCCGCTGGGTTCCATCTGCTTGATGGTCCGGGCATCCGTAAACGCCGGCACAACCACCACTTCCAGGTCGTGAGCCGTCAAGCACCTCAAAATGTTGTATTTAATGCCAAAATCAATGGCGACCACCGAAGGTTGGGTGTCGCGGTGCAACCAAACGCCGGGGTCCAACTTCCCGCTGATGGGATCAGGTCTATCGTTGCGCCAGCGGTAAGCGCTGCCGGCGGTAACGGTTTTGGCCAAATCCAGTCCGGCCATACTGGGCTGGGATTGGGCTTTGCGCACCAAGGTTTGGGGGTCCAGCTCTTGGGTGGAAAGCACCGCCCGCATGGCGCCTGCATTGCGGATATGGCGTGTCAGGGCCCGCGTATCGATGGCATCGACACCCAGGATGCAGTTACGCTGCAAATATTCGGCAAGGCTACCGGTGGAGCGATAATTGCTGGGAATCGGCTGGTACTCACGAACGATAAAAGCCGCCACTTGAACCCGGCTCGATTCGACATCCTCAAAATTAACGCCGTAATTTCCAATCAGGGGATAGGTCATGGTCACCAGTTGACCGCTGTAGGAAGGATCGGTGAGCACCTCTTGATAGCCGCTCATACTGGTGTTGAATACCACTTCACCACCCACTTCGCCGGGGCCGGTAAACGAACGGCACCCAAAGGTACGACCATCCTCGAGGGCCAACAGGGCTTTTATCGTCTTTGCATTCAATTTGGGTCGCAATCCATGCTGCTACAAAAAAGGCCGCACACGTCGGCCGCTTTCTTAGATACCTATCGTGTTTTAATCTGCACCCATACCCTACTCATTAAATTTAAACAAGTATGGGTATATATAATTCATACTTTTTGGGTCCAAGTCATTTGGTTAAAATACTTAAGAAAAGAGTTTTAAGTTTTAAGGGAATGAATTCTATCGATTATAAAAAAACGATAAAAGAATAGAAGCATGCACTCAGGCTTTTTTTGCTGCTTAAATTATAAAATCGATTCCAATCCTTCACTTAAACCTTAAAACTTAACACTTAAAACCCGCTGTTGTTACCCCCTACCAACGCCACCTTCCAATTCCTGTATATGCCCCCAGCAATTGTTCTATATACACACAAAGAGCGCACGGTGTGCAACCGTACGCTCCAATCAGGCTGTGGGCTTCAACAGATGCTGCCCTTTAATCCAGGGGCACATTGGGTATCATGTCCCAGATGCCGCAAGGGCACGCCCCGGCACAGAAACCACAACCGATACAACGGTCCGCATCCACTGCATATTCAAACTTGCCATCAGCTGTTTCCTGCCGGCTGATGGCCGATTCCGGACACATGGCCACACAGATGCCACAATCGCGGCACTGACCGCAAGAGGCACACTGGCTGCCGCAATGGTCCAAATCCTCGTAGGCGACGATACGCGGATCGTAATACTCCAGGTTCACCCGGTTGATATCGATAATGGTCTTGGGATTCGCGGCCGGCCGTTTGCCCGAGGCAATGGCATCGATGGCTTCGGCAGTCCGTCGGCCGGCACCAATGGCGTCGGTAAGCAGACCGGGCCGCACGGCATCACCAATGGCAAAAACCTTGGGGTGCGAGGTTTGGTAGTGGTCATCCACCTTAATAAAACCGCGATCCAAAGCGATCTCCTGGGTGAGAAATTCGAGGTCGGGCGCATCGCCGATGGAGATAAAAACCGAATCCGCCGGCACCACCTCGCCCGTGTCCAGTTGCACGCCGGCTTCGGTAATGGCCTGGGAAAAGACCGGCCAGCGAAACTTGGCACCCGCCTTTTCGGCCTCATCGCGCTCTTTGCCGAAAGACGCCGGCTCCTGGACATCCAGCAGGGTAATATCTTCGGCGCCCAAACGGGCCGCTTCGGTGGCCACATCGCAGCCCACATTGCCGGCACCGATGATCACGACGGTCCGTCCGACACTGGCGGTGCCTGCTTTAGCGGCCTTTAAAAAATCAAGGGCCGTGATCAAGCGTTCATTGCCCGGTATGGGTAATGTCCTTGGTTTTTGCGCACCTGCTGCGATCACCACAAAATCATAATCCACAATGAGCTGTTCGGTGTCTTTACGGCTCAGGGGTTGCTTCAAATGCACATGCGAGATCACTTCGCCAACACGCGCGATCTCTTGATCGAACACCTCTTTGGGAATCCGGCTTTGGGGTATGGAAGCCGCAATTTTGCCCCCCAGTGTTTCGGCGTTATCGTATACCACCGCTTCATGGCCTTTAAGACGCAACTGCCACGCCACGGAAATGCCTGCCGGTCCGCCACCGATCACAGCCACTTTCTTCCCGGACAGCGCCGGCAATTCAGGCACCTTTGCCTTGATGCTGGCTTGGCCCAACGGGGCGATATCCACCGGTGCCATCAATGCGGCCCCTTTGGTACAGGCGCCCATACAAGGATTGGGGCACAAATAACCGCAAACAGTCGCTGGAAAAGGCGTGTAAGCCAGTGCCAGATCCACAGCCTCGTCCACGCGGCCATCGCGCACCAGGCGCCAACGCTGCTGGACCGGAATGCCCGTTGGGCATGTGGCTTCGCAAGGGGCCATATATTTGTAGTTCTCCCACACCGGTACAAAACGTCGCAGGTGGCCCCGGGTAATCAGCGGGATCACGCTGCGGTCCAGGCTGGTCAAATCGCCCACCAGACCGCCGCGTCCCAATTCTGCATCCCACACCTCCTGGTGAAAGGCCGCCATGGAACGCTTTTCGCGGGTCACCTTTTCCTGGGGTGTGCGCGCTTTGATCAATTGCCAGGCGTCCCTTTGGGTCAAGTCGGCCAGCAACTCAGGGCGCTGGATTTTGTCTAAAAATACTTTTAAGTTGGAATTCAGCCACTGCCAGGCTTCATCGTCAATGGGTACCATCTTGGCATCGCCATGACTATACCCTTTGTGGGGCCCTCTGAAAAATACTTTGCCGCCGACCATGCCGACCATCGGCCGGTAACCCAGGACGTTGTGGGGGTCCTGGGCATCATGGCCACAGATCACGGCGATGCCGCCAGCCATAAATTCCGCGAAATAGTCACCGGCGGCTCCCAGTACCCATAACTCCGGAGCCGCAAAGCGTGGGTTTTGTTTGGTCATGGTCATGCCGCGGGCGCCGATGTTGCCAGCCACATACACTTTGCCCTGGGCCATGCCATTGCACGCCCCATTGGAGGCATTGCCGTGAACGATGATTTCAGCACCGGCGTTGAGCCAGCCGATATCATCTGAGGTGGGTCCCATGATTTCAACCACGGTATTGTCAAAACCCAAAGAACCGGTGCGCTGGCCCACGGGTCCGGTGATCTTCAGGTGAACTTTTTGATCGCCGGCTTTCCATAGACGACCGCCGATACCGTGCTGACCGTAAGCTTCGACATGCAGCCGGGTATGGCCCTCGGCCACGGCAGCCTGGATCTGCTCTTCAAGAAGCCGCGATGCAATGCGCCGGCCATCGACTTTGCCTGAAATCATCACATATTCCTGTTTACCGCTCATTACCCAATCTCCGCATAACTAAACCACATATTTTATATCCAATCGCTTGGCGGCTTGATAATCACTGATGCCCAGTGCATCTGACATGCCGATGGGCAGGGCGGTGGAGCGTCCCAATGGCGCCATGATCTTCTTCAGCTCCGTATCGAAACTCAGAAAGGTGTCCACGACCCGCTCGGCCACTTGATCCACATCCAAGCGGCGATAGAGGCGCGAATCCTGTGAAGTAATGCCTTTGGGGCACAGACCGATGTTACAGATATTGCAGCGATCACCTTCGGAGCCCAAACAGCCGGCAGCGGCCTGCATGATGTATTTGCCGATTTGAACCCCGCTGGCGCCCAGCATAATCAGGGCTGCCGCGTTGGCCGCCAGGTTGCCGTTTTTCCCGACACCCCCGCCGGCAAACAGCGGTACTTCATTCTGCTTGCCCAGGATGACCAGATTTCGATAGGCATCACGAATATTGGTGGCGATGGGATGGCCCATGTGGTTCATGGAGACATTGTAGGCCGCACCTGTGCCGCCGTCCTCTCCATCGATGGCCAATCCAGCCGCATAGGGATTGCGCGTCAAGTTGTTAAGCACGGCCATGGCCGTGGAGCTGCCTGAAATCTTGGGATAGACCGGTACACGAAATCCCCAGGCCATCGACATGGACACGATCATTTTGGCCACCGACTCTTCAATGGAGTACTGGGTTTGATGGGTGGGCGGACTGGGCAGGCTGACCCCTGTGGGAACGCCCCGGATAGCAGCGATCAGTTTATTGACCTTGTGCCACATCAACAGCCCCCCGTCCCCGGGCTTGGCGCCTTGGCCGTATTTAATTTCAATGGCGCAAGGGTCTTCTTTCATCTCCGGCAAAGCATGAATAATCTCGTCCCAACCGAAATAGCCGCTGGCAATCTGCAGGATGGTGTATTTTAGCATGCGGCTGCGCAAAAGACGCGGTGGGCAGCCGCCTTCACCGGTGCACATGCGGACGGGCATGCCCAACTCTTCGTTCAGGTAAGCCACCCCCAATTGCAGTCCTTCCCACATATTGGGCGACAGGGCCCCGAAGGACATCGATCCAATCAGCAGCGGATAGATTTCGCGTACCGGCGGCATCCATCCGTTCTGATTATAAAACTTAAGGTTCTCTTCAGGTGCCAGTACCCTGCCCAGCAAAGTGCGCAGCTCAAACTCGTGCCGTCCCGCATCCAGGGCCGGATCGGTGAGCATGGAAATACGAATAAATTTGATCTGATCCAATAGGCCTTGCTGGGCATTGCGCCGCCCCCCCCGCCTGCGCGGTTGTCCGCCACGGTTTACGTGAAAGCGCACTTTGTCCGCTTCATCCGTACGCATGGGAATGATGGCGTCATTGGGACACACCAGGTTGCACATGGCGCAGCCCACACAAGCATAGGCCGGATCGGTCTTCTGGCGAATGCCTTGATACACCGCATAGACATTGGATGGCGGGTTGGCCGGATCCAAAGAAGTGGTCACCGAGCGCTTGCGAAACACGCCCAACTCAATGGCGTTTACCGGACACACGGCTGTACAGCGACCGCACAACGTACATTTGCCCTTGCGCCAGTCAATCTGCCACAACAGGTCTTTAACGCTTAGTGTGGAAGGGGTAATGGGTCTGTCTGGGAGCATATGTCCATCTCCTGGCGATCCGGACCGACAACCACCGTATCCAGATGCATGGGTTGAAAATCTTTGCTTTTATCACGATCGGGAACAGCGGCATCGATTCCGCAAATCTCCGAGGCAAAGGCCCAGCGACCCGGACGGCCGCCCACCACACCCGGTCGCAGTTTCTTACGATCCTGGACCATGAATACCGAATGGTCCGGCAGACACCCGATCACACAATTGGGACCGTCGATGATCAGCCGTCGGCATGATCGCTTGATCTGCTTTAGAAAATCTGCATTGGGATGCGCCATCAGCACGTCCTCTTGCAGCGGTGTGATAATATGTTTGTAAGCCTCCAGGCTCAATCCCAATTGGGTCAAGGTGTAATGTAAAATATGGGTAAACACTTCCGAATCGGAGTTGTAACCGATATAACCGGGTACCCCCCGCGATTGCAGGTATTCACGAATGGGCACGAAGGCCGTGTTCTCGCCATTGGTCATGGTGGTGTACCCTTGGATAAAAAAGGGATGACAAGCATACAGGTTAATGGCGTAGTTTGTATTCTGCCGGCCCTGGGCTAAAATCACCCTGGCGTGAAGCTCTTTACGATCCAGCCCCAGGTGTTTGGCCACGGTCATGGGATCGCCGATCTCTTTGATCATGATCACATCCGGCCAAAACGAGTAGACGATCATGTCGCCTTGTTCTTCACCCATGGCCCGCAGATCCAAACGGGTTCTGACCAGGCCTTCGTATCGCTCCAACGTGGTCCAGTTCTCCCACTCTTCGGGATATTCATAGGCACGAATCAGGTAGTTGTCCCTTTTGGGAACGCCCGGCGGCGGCTCCTTGGGAATTTTGATCGAGGTTTTATATTTGGTCCGGAATCCAAGATCCATCATATGGGTATCCAGTCTTCGCAGACCGGATTTGGTAAAGATGCCCGACAGGATAGGGGATTCTCGTATCTCTTCAAAGGGGCCGGATAGGTCCCGCAGGAAAAGGCCCACGCCGGAACCGTCATGACCTTCGCGCATGGCATCCATGGCATCCATGGCCACCATCGGCGATAAAGGATCTTGACTTGAAATGGCAAACAAACGACACATGGTATGACTTGCTCCTCAGATTAATGTCCACCCCACACCGCAGGTGGCCCGGATTACCATTGCCCCGGCGCCTGGAAACCAAAAATAGTTAAGGGCAAACGGCCAAATGAGGATGGCACAACCGCTTCCTCCTCCTTATGGCCGCGGAGGCTATGATATCAGGCAATGCGCCAGGGTCTAAAGCTGCAACATACATGCCGCGCCGCATTTACAGCTGAACTTGGTTTAATAGCACGGTCTTTGTTATTTGAGAAGAAAAATTTTATCTTTGCTTTATTACAAAAGCGAAATACTTTCCGTGTATAAATTACAAAAATGTCGTTTTACTCAGGGCATTTTAAAGCCGACTCCAAGCAATGCTTGGTTCCCCAAGCAATATCTGATATTTAAAAGGGTGTCTCCAAAGGGCGGGAACGATCTCTTGCCGAACCCAAGCATATCGCAAAAAGAGATAGCGCCCACCCCTCCATCTGAAAAGGCTTAACCGAAATAGATGGTCTTCAACCCCATTATGCTGGAATTTTTATGCCCACTCTACCCCAACCCTTGAAAGATGAGGCCGATGCCCTCTGGCAGACCTTTGAACAGGTTATTGCCAAGGCGGCACTTTCGCTGCCCTCCGATCCCATTGCCTGCAATGCGTTGCGCATCTCGTTTGCCTTCAGCCGCTTTGTGGCCCAAACCTGTATCTCACGTCCCACCCTGGCGGCTGACCTGCTGCACTCCGGCGAGTTAACGCATCCTTTCCAAGCTGATGAATTGACGGTACGCTTTAAGCGCCACATGTCCAAGCAGCCCACCGCCCATTCCGATCTTGATCAAAGCTCAGACGGGTCCCATCTAGATGCCGATGAATTTAAAAAGCAACTTCGCCTGTTCCGCCACCGCGAGATGGTGGGCATTGCGGTGCGCGATTTGGCCGCACTGTCCGATCTGGACAGCACCCTGGCCGATCTGACGGCCCTGGCCGATACATGTATCCAGCAAGCCCTGAATTATCTTTACCTACACCAATGCCGACAATGGGGGACACCTTTGGACAATACGGGCCAACCCCAAAATCTGGTGGTGCTGGGAATGGGCAAACTGGGTGCCCACGAGCTTAACTTTTCATCAGACGTCGACCTGATCTTTGCTTATCCCCAGGATGGCAATATCCACAAAGGAGAAAGCAGCATCTCCAAAGAGGCATTCTTTTTTAAACTGGGCCGGCAGCTCATTCAAATGATTGGGGCGACCACAGCCGAAGGATTTGTTTTTCGCGTGGATATGCGCCTGCGCCCCTATGGCGAGTCCGGCCCTTTGGCACTCAGCTTTGATCGCACGGAAGCATACTACCAATACCAGGGCCGCGAGTGGGAGCGCTATGCCATGATCAAGGCCAGAGCCGTTGCCGGGGACCTGTCCGCCGGACGGCAATTGATCCAGCGGCTCAGTGCCTTCGTATTTCGCCGCTATTTGGATTACAATGCATTTGAAGCCCTGCGGGATATGAAACAGCGCATCTCTTTAGAAGTTCAACGCAAGGGGATGGAGGATAATATCAAGCTGGGCGCCGGCGGCATTCGCGAGGTTGAGTTCTTTGGCCAAGTCTTTCAATTGATTCGCGGCGGCGTGCAACCGGAGCTGCAAATCCGGCCCATCCGGAAGGTCCTACGTCTGCTGGCGGCGCAAAACCATATTCCCGATCAAATCGGTCGCGACCTCTGTGAGGCTTATGTATTCATGCGGCAAACGGAAAACCGCATTCAGGCTTATTCGGACCAACAGCAACACCGCTTGCCCCAACACCCCCATGACCGTTTGCGCCTGTCCTGCGCCATGGGATTCGGGGAGTGGACATCCTTTACCGCCCAATTGGAAAAACACCGTCGTATCGTCCACCACCATTTTAACGAGATCCTGGGCGGCAAAGAGTCCAGGGACAGCGGCGCTTCGGAGAGTGCGGCGCTAATGACGGAATTATCATCCATCTGGCAGGGGGCGCTGGACCCGCACCAAAGTAAAGAGGTCCTGACAAAGGCAAATTTTAGCGACCCGGAACGCGCCTATCAATTAATGGATGATTTGCACCAGGCCGGCGCGTTAAAATCGATGAGCGCCACCGGGCATGATCGTCTGGCCAAACTGATCCCGCTGATGCTCAAGGCTGCCGGGCAGGCCGACCACCCCCAACTGGTGCTGGGACGGCTCTTCGACCTGGTGCAGGCCATCTGCCGTCGGACCGCCTATCTGTCCCTGCTGTGCGAATATCCTTCCACCCTGACACACCTGGTGAAGCTTTTTGAAGCCAGCCCCTGGATTGCCGCTCTGGTGAACCGGCATCCTGTCCTGCTGGATGAACTGCTTGATCCCCGCACCCTGTATCGCCCACCCTCCCGCAACGAGCTTGTCCAGGAGCTGCGCAACCGGTTGACCGGTATCTTGGATGATGATTTTGAGTACCACCTTGAGACTTTGCGCATTTTTAAACAAATCAACGTGCTGCGGGTGGCGGCCTCGGATATTACCCACGTCCTGCCCCTGATGAAGGTCAGCGACCATCTGTCGGATATTGCCGAAGTCGTTTTAAATGAAGTGGTGGAAATGTCATGGCGACACTTGGCAGCCAAACACGGCACTCCCACCTGTCAAATCGGCGATACTGTTTTCCGTCAGGGCTTTGCCGTCATCGCCTATGGCAAGCTGGGCGGTTTGGAACTGGGCTACCGCTCGGACCTGGACTTGGTTTTTCTGCATGCCGCTGCACCGGGCCAGACCCGGGGCGGCGAGCGACCCATCGACAACGCCACTTTTTTTGCCCGGCTCGGCCAACGGGTGCTGCACATCCTGACGGCCCACACCGCCGCCGGTATTTTATATGAGACCGATATGCGCCTGCGCCCCAGCGGGGATTCCGGCATGCTGGTAAGCCATGTTCAGGGATTTGGAGATTATCAGCTCAACGATGCCTGGACGTGGGAACATCAGGCCTTGATTCGCGCCCGGGCCATTATCGGTGACCCTGAAATCAAGGCACACTTTGAACAAATCCGTACTGAAGTATTGACCCAGGTGCGTGACATAGACCAACTGCGCACCCAAGTGGGCCAAATGAGGGAGAAATTGCGCGACGCCCAACCGCCGTCACCCGACGGAAGCTTCAACATTAAGCAGGGTTTTGGGGGTATGGTGGACATTGAGTTTATGGTGCAGTACTTGATACTGGCCCATGCCCACCGCTACCCTGATCTGTTGCGTTGGACCGACAACGTGCGTCTGCTGCAGGCGCTGTCACGCTATCAACTTATCGACACCCAGACCGCTTTTGGCTTGCGCCAGACTTATCTGGTCCTGCGCGCCATGGCCCACCGGCTCAATTTAAAAGAGACCCCTGTCAGCATCGATGACAGCCGCCTACGACACCATCGAGCGCTGGTGCAGCGTTATTGGTCGCAACACCTGGAGCCATAGGATGTGTTGACACGCCCACACGGGTCTTATAGGTTGAATCATCAAAAGGTTACGTTTTGCCACCCTGTTGAACAAGTGATGGCCGTTTGAAACTGTTATCCATTATATGTGCTGTGGGCATAGTGCTCATGGTCACTGACCCCGGCTGGTCCCAACAGGACCATGACGCTGAATTGCTCTTCGACCAATTCAGCGATCGATTATACCAAATCAAACTCGTCGAAAAATCATCGGATGAGACCTTTTCATCCGGATCGGGTTTTCAAATCTCAAAGCAAGGGCACATCGCCACCAACTACCACGTGGTCGCGGCCCTGATCCATAAGCCGGACACCTATCGGTTGGAATGTATCGACAAGGATGGTTTTCACCACCCCTTGACCCTGCTCAATATTGATATCATAAATGATTTGGCCATTGCCGTATGCGACGACATCCCCACCCGCTTTTTTGAGTACAGACAAAATCGATTGACCAAAGGCGCCAAAATATATGCCATGGGCAACCCCTACGATTTGAGCATGGCAATCGTCGAGGGAAATTACAATGGCTTGCTGGAAGATCGTTTGTACGAGCAAATTTTGTTCTCCGGTGCGCTGAATCCCGGTATGAGCGGCGGGCCTGCAATTGATAGCCAGGGCAGGGTGGTGGGTATCAACGTGTCGACGCGCGGCAATGAAATCGGTTTTTTGGTGCCTGTCCGATTCTTGAAATTTTTGATGAATACAGTGCAAACCGCAACCGAACCGGTTATTGACTTCGATCATCGCATCGAACAGCAGTTGTTGGAAAATCAAGACCGATTCATGGGGGAAGTGCTGACGGCCAATTGGGCGAGTGAGCCTTATGGGGATGCCTTGATCCCTAAAATAGAAAAAGCCTACATCAAAGGCTGGGGGGAAAAGGTCGATACAGACAAGAAAAAGTATCGGCGCATGATCAGCGGACATGCCATACCGAGCGGCGTTTACGTAGCCCGCGGCATGGTGACCGGTAAAATAAAGGTGAAATTCAATTGGCTTGAAACGGACGAACTCAACAGTCTGCAATTCTATGATAAAGTCCAAAGCATCTTCAATGCCTACACTTCACCCAACAACGCCACCAGTAAAAATCGCAGCAATTACCAGAAGCGCACGCTATTCTTGCGCCATGCCGAGATGGACTGGAAACTCTCCTTTGCGGTCCGCAAATACCTCAAGTACGACAAGCTGTACGATTATACGTTGAATATGGTGAGCCTGAACAAACCGAATCGGGCCATCGTGGTCAGCGCTGCGCTGGCCGGCGTCAGCAGGGAAAACGGGGATGCTTTTATTCAGAAATTTATTGGGAAGATTAAATGGCAGAACTAATCCTCCAGGAACTCAATCAACGTCGTAAAGCAATTCGAACCCATAAGCTCGATAAACTCCCGGTGACTGTCGGCCGTGGATACGACAATGATGTGATTCTAGCCGATGGCTATGTTTGCTCTCAACACGCCTGCATCGAACAGGCCGAAGCGGGTTGGCTGATCCGCAACCTGGCATCCGTAAATGGCGTTTTCATTCAAAATCGCATGCAAGATGTCGCCGACAGCGCCCCCCTGCACAGTGGGGATATATTCGTGCTGGGCAAGACCCTGCTCAGGGTCGTATCTCCCCATCACCCGGTGGCGCAAAGCAAAAAAATGCAAATCCCCCCGGATCGCCGTGCGCAATGGCGCACACCCCTGTCCGCCTGGGGCTTAGTCTTGGTCTGCGTCCTGCTGCTGTTTTTTGATATTTTCGTCGACATGGGGGATTCCGGCTTAGCGGATGATCTGTTTGATGCCACCCTTATGGTACTGATCCTCCTGGTCCTGGTCTCCATCTGGTCGGCTGCTTGGGCTTTTATCGGCCACGTGCTCAAACGCGAAACGCAATTTCATTTTCATCTGTTGTTGGTCACAGCCAGTATTATCGTGCTCGATTTGATCATGTATATCAACCACTTCATCGGCTACAATGTTTGCCAGCCGGCAATACGCGCTTATGTAGGCATCTTGCTGCCCATCCTTATCTTCGGCGTTCTTTGCGCGCTCAGCATACAGGCCGCAACACGTGCGCCCAAGTCCAGGATCTATTTGATCTGCGTCCTGGTCACAGGCCTGTTTATGTCAGTGGCCTTGTTTTACCAATTTAACAGCCGGAACAAATTCAACCCCTCGCCTGAGTTTGATGCCATGTTGTTCGCACCCTGGGCGCAGATAGCGAAGGGGCAATCTTTAGAGCAGTTCGTGCGAACAAATGAGCGCTTATTTCAAGAGCTCGAACAGTGACCTACCCGCATCACCTAAAAAGATTTCATCTCTGAACAAGCTAGCAAATTGGGCAGGGTCGCAGGATAGCCGAAGCGGCATCCTGGCATTTAAATCCCAATGCCAAAACCCAAATGTCAAAAGAATGATTTCTACCGATTTTATATTCATCGATCCCATCCTCCATTTGACATTTTGGGTTTAAGAAATATCCAATTCACGCCTGCCTGATCCATATTGAGGGCGATTTTTTTGAACTATTTTCGCTCCCCGCGCGACTCATAATTAAAAGGCAACATTTTCCGACACACGTAAAACCGTCACTCCAAAGGAGGTTCCCCATGGCATTTTATATTCATATCGGATGTGAGTTGACCGGCAGACGCGATTCCAATGCACTGATTGATCGATGGATCCATGACATGTCCCTTTTCTGGCGATTGGAGGTCATGGCGACCGTGCTGGATTTGTAGCGCGATGATCCGGATGAAGTGCGCACGCCCTGCTGATTTAGTGGTGATCCTAAATAAGCGGGTATTGCTTGCGCTGGGGGCAATTTTGATTTGCCCATATCGTCAATCCCATCGGCATAGATTGACATTTAAGCCTGGGGCGCATTACGATCGAGAATCGTTAGAAAACACCTTTGCTTTGAGGAGCAACGCTGATGAAATACCCCCTTTTGGCCGGCCTATGTTCGCTCACGTTGGCCGCTGCATCATTTGCCGGAGATTTTAATGGTTCCAAACCTTTGACCGGCACCACGGAAAGAATCATTGAAATCAACCGTTTCAAAATCATCGACAATGTCGATGCGGATACACTGGGCCTTCCCAAAAATTTTTGGATCGATTTTAAAGCCAAAAGGATCCGTCCTTCAAAAGAGAGTCTGGTCAGAAGAACCATCGCCTTTACACGTTTTGAGCATATTGAAAACAAGTTGGTCATTCAGGGTGTTGACCAAGGTGTTGAGGGAGTTGAGGATGGTTTGGCCTGGAGTTTGACCATCTCCAAAAAGGATGGCACATCCATACTCACGGCATCAAGGGGCGGCATAGCCTATGTCGTCTTTGGCACCTGCACACCTGTCGGGGTGCATCCATAGCCGGAATATTTCCAATCAAATAAATACAAATCTGTATAAATTCCGAGCCGTATTTTCTTAGCCGATGGTCAAGCAATTTCTTCCGCATGATTTGCTTTTGTACAATAAAGCATCGGCTCTTTTCATGAGGCTGTCAATGGTTTCATTTTCGTCTGCGAGGGTCGCACCTATTGAGATGGTGACCTGCAATTTTTCATTATCATGAAGCAGGTATGCGTTCTGGATTAAAGAACTGATGCGGTTCCCCAAAAGCTCAAGTTTCTCCCTGTCCGTGTCACGAATTATACCGACAAACTCTTCTCCGCCCCAGCGACCGTAAAGATCAAAGGGCCTGGTGTTGGCAATGAGTGTATTGGCAACTAATTTCAGAACCTTGTCGCCCAAATCATGCCCGTACTGGTCATTAAATTGTTTAAAATGATCAATATCGATGAATAAAATACCAAAGGGTATGTTCAAACGCTTTTTTTCTTCAAACATGCCTTGGATCTCTTTTTCGATATAGTTCCGGTTGGCCAATTGGGTCAGGTTGTCGAGAAGGGCTAATTTTTCAAGTTCCTTGATCCGCAATTTATTGGCGGCCTGGTGGCTAATATCCGTAAACAATTCTATAGCCCCCAGAATGGTTCCATCCTTATCGCGCAATGTACTCACACGCACGGAGACCGGAACCCGATGGCCGTCTTTATGGTGCAAATACAGTTCGGCGTCGCGTGGCTTCCCATCGGATATTGTTTCGGCAAGGTGGCACATGCCTGCGCAGAGGTTATTACCGTCGCCATCGACATGGGTAAGAACGTTTTCGGAGCAGGACTTGCCAACCACTTCATCAGCAGAATAACCGGTAATTTTTTCCGCGGCTTTGTTCCAGAACGTGATGATTCTGTCTTTAGTTACAAAATAGAGCCCATCATGGAGGTTCTCGACTATACTTACAAATGCGTCTTTGGATAGCATCATTGGTCTTCCCTTTTCACTTGTGCAATGAACGCAGCTCCGGTGGGCAGTTCCCGACGGAATTGGCAGCAACTTAGGAAAGTATGCCAAGAAGGTGCCTTTGCGTCAAGGAAGACCCCTGGCGGCCGGCAATAAAACGCAGTACATCTATTCATGGGGTGCAGCCAATCCGGCCGGAAAAAAAGCCAATCATAATCCGGTGGTTCAAATTGATTCCATGCCCATTGCTTGGCCGGGCAGCTCAAATCATCCCTCCCCTTTTTTATATTACATATTTGTTATTTATATACGTTTATACTACATTTATGTAATTTATATATTTATTCCATGAATCCTACAAATTTAAAATTTTATTTATATATCAAATATTTAAATTTATTTTATACGGATGGCACGGCACTTGCTCAATATGTCCAAAATGATCGATCACGCTGACCACTTACAGTTGAGGAGTAAAAAATGAAAAAAATTGAAGCCATCATCAAGCCTTTTCGCCTGGATGATGTCAAAGACGCCCTGAATAAACTGGGTGTGTCGGGCATGACCATTAGCGAGGTCAAAGGTTTCGGCCGCCAGCGCGGCCACAAGGAAATTTATCGCGGCACCGAGTATCAGGTGGATTTCGTGCCCAAAGTTAAAATTGACCTGGTCGTGGCCGCCGACATGGCCGACAAAGTCGTGGCCACCATTGCTGAAAATGCCAACACCAGCAAAGTGGGGGACGGCAAAATATTCGTCATGCCCATGGAGCAAGCGGTCCGTATTCGCACCGGTGAATCCGGACCCGAAGCAGTTTAATACCGTCAACCCAGCTAAATTACAGTTACGTTATATACCGAAAGGAGATGCAGATCCGATGAAAGCGATAAAAGTACTCACATATGCAGCTATAGTCCTTCTTGCAGGCGCTGCCTGGGCCTGGGCTGATGATCCAGCTCCGACGGCCCTGTCCAACAAAGAGGCCATTGACCTGGTCCAAACCCATGCCAATTACCTCTGGACCCTGGTGGCGGCCGCCCTGGTTTTCTTTATGCAGGCCGGCTTTGCCATGGTGGAGGCCGGCTTTACCCGCGCCAAAAACGCGGTAAACATCATGATGAAAAACCTGATGGATTTTTCCATGGGCTCCATTGCGTTTTGGGCCGTCGGGTTCGGCATCATGTTCGGTGCCACTAAAACCGGCTGGTTCGGCACCTCTGGCTTCTTTTTAAGCGATTTTTCGGTGGACGGCGACCCCTGGGTGCTGGCCTTCTGGATGTTTCAGGTCGTGTTTGCAGCCACAGCGGCCACCATTGTCTCGGGTGCCATGGCCGAACGCACCAAGTTTGTGGGCTACCTGATTTACAGCGCCGTCCTGAGCGCGATCATCTACCCGGTTTTCGGCAGCTGGGCCTGGGGCAGCCTCTTTAATGGCCAGGGCTGGCTCGAGGGACTGGGATTTATTGACTTTGCCGGCTCCACCGTGGTCCACTCCGTGGGCGGCTGGGCCGCTCTGGCCGGGGCCATCGTTCTGGGGCCGCGCCTGGGAAAATACGGCAAGGACGGTAAGCCGCGCGCCATTATGGGGCACAATATGCCGTTGGCCGCGCTGGGGGTCTTCATCTTGTGGCTGGGCTGGTTCGGCTTTAATCCAGGCTCCACCACCACGGCGGACACCTCCATTGCCATGATCTTTGTCAACACCAACCTGGCGGCCGCGGCCGGCGCCGTCATGGCCATGGTCATCTCCTGGATTAAATTTGGAAAACCCGAAGTGGGCATGAGCCTAAACGGCGCTTTGGCCGGCCTGGTGGGCATTACCGCCGGCTGTGCCAACGTGACCCCCTCCAGTGCCATTATCATCGGCGCCGTGGCCGGTGTACTGGTCGTCACGTCGGTCCTGTTTTTCGATAATATTAAAATTGATGATCCGGTGGGCGCCATCTCTGTTCACGGGGTCTGCGGCGCATGGGGCACCCTGGCTGCCGGCCTTTTCAACATTGGCGGCACCACCGGCAAAATCATCGGGGTGCAGCTGCTTGGAATCGGCGCCTGCTTTGTCTGGACCTTCGTTGTGGCATTTATTTTGTTTAAAATCATCGCCATGACCATCGGCTTACGGGTAACCCCCGAAGAGGAGATCGATGGACTCGACTATGCCGAGCACGGCGGCGAAGCCTATCCGGACTTCGGTCTGAGCACCCATTCCGGCGGTTCTGCAATCAGCAGTGCATCCGCCACCATGGGGGTCGCCACAGCCGCTATTCCAGTCGAGCAGGAGTAGCTGATTGCGAAACATAAAATAAAACCCAATAACCTTAGGCTGGAGGGGCAGGACCGCCCCTCCAGCCATTTTTTTTATCAGCAACCCATCAAATCTATATTTTGTTGCACAATTGTTATTTATGGCTCTTTTTAATTACAATTTTGTATTTATTAATTGTATTTTACATAATCCCACTTATTATTTAACATTCTGTATATAAAGCCTTATTCATTAAGAAACATCTCTGGCACACCTGTTGCTCTATCTCTTTACTCCGATCCAATGTTTACGCATGGGAAACCGGTGAAAGGACAACAGCAAAATAATGATACTGTCACAAAACCTTGCCGTCGAGGCCACAGCCCCCATCACCATCTTCAAAGCGCAACGCGAAAAGTTGCTGGCACAGGTTCCCAAAAAGAGCACTCACGATTTTCTACGGGAGCATGCCGCTCTGGTGGACGAATATTTTCTGGCCAGTTTTGCCCAGAGCCAGGTGGGCCCCCAAATGGGTATCATGCACAATCCCTACACCTTAATCGCTTTGGGCGGCTATGGTCGGGCCGAACAATGCGTCTTTTCAGACATCGATTTGTTGTTTTTGTTTGAAAAAAAAGTGCCGGCCGAAGCGGAAGCTTTGGTCCGCGAAATCGTATACCCCCTCTGGGATATGGGATTGGAAGTGGGCCATGCCACCCGCTCCATAAAAGAGTGCCTGAAACTGGCCCGTCAAGACTACGAAGTGCTGACGGCCATCCTGGACGGCCGTTTCATCTGCGGCATGTCTCCGCTTTATCATCAATTGATGGAGCAAATCCGCGTTAAATTGATCAATATCAAGCCGGCTAAAATCGTTGCCTGGCTGACAGAAACCAACCGCGATCGCCATGAGCGTTTCGGTGACTCCGCCTATTTGCTGGAACCCAATCTAAAAGAGGGGCACGGCGGGTTGCGCGACTATCACACCATGCTCTGGATTGCCAAAATCCAATCCGACATCAAACAGGTCCGTGACTTGGAATATTATGGTTTTCTGTCCCATGATGAGTATGCGGCGCTGCGAAAATCCTTGAATTTTATATGGCACGTCCGCAACCAGCTGCACCTGCTCATGAAGCGCAAAAACGACCAGCTCCACCTGGAGAATCAAACCCGGCTGGCGGAGGCCATGCAGATTGAACGCACCAACGGCCATTTGCCGGTTGAGGCGCTCATGGGCAAGCTGCACCGGCACATGGAATTTATCAAGCAGGGTTATGATATTTTTATCTACGAATTAGACCAAAAAAAACGTATGCGGCGCAAAAACAAAGCCCTCAAAAATACCGATGTGCCGGGCCTGAAATTCAATCGTGGCATGCTCAATTTTGCTTCGCCGGAGGTGATCCTACAGAATCCTGATCTGCTGATCGACATTTTTGTAGAATCGGCCAGACAAAAAGCGCCTTTGAATGTGGAAGCCCGGCGATTGGTAAAAGATTTCAGCTCCCATATCCGGCGCAAGTCGTTCCGCAATGCAGCGCAGGTGATCGGCAAATTTGAAAAAATTCTATCCCGTCCCATGGGCCAGTTCAATGTGTTGAGCGCCATGCTGGAGACCGACTTTTTGGTCAACTTCATCCCGCAATTTAAGGGTGTGGTCAACCGCATCCAATTTGATCAGTATCACCTCTACCCGGTGGCGCGCCACCTGCTGCTCTGCGTTCGCCTGCTTAAAAATATCGGCGTGGGCAAATTGACCCCTGCCGACAAGTTATGTGAACAGCTCTATCAAGAAATTCGCAACAAGAAGCCTTTGTTGTGGGCGGCCCTGTTGCATGACGTGGGCAAAGCAGAGCCCTCTGCCGGACACTCCCGACGTGGCGCCGATATGGCCGCACAAATCCTAGGCGAGAAAGGGCGCTCCCAAAAAGAGATCGATACCGTTGTTTTTCTGATCACTGAGCATTTGTTGTTGTTCAAAAATGCAACGCGCCGGGATATCAATGATGAGGAAACAGCCATCGGTGTGGCCCGTCGTGTGGTAAAACCCGAGCGTCTTAAAATGCTCTATCTGCTCAGCGTGGCCGATGCCATGGCCACGGGTCCCAAAGCTTGGAACGAGTGGACGGCCTCGTTGTTGCGCAGCCTGTTTTTAAAAACCCTCAACGTGCTTGAAAAGGGTGAGCTGGTTTCGCGCAGGGCCACCCGGACCATGGAAGAAAAAAAAGAGCGGATATTGACCGCTGCCAAAACCCGCAGAGATCGGGAAACTCTGGACCAGTTGATACCAGTGATGTCGCCGCGTTATCTGCTCTACACCCCTTCCAATGAAATCCCCAGTCATATTCAGCTCTTTCAAACGCTCGGGGACAGACCTTTTGTGTGGCGCGTAGAAAAATCACCGGCAGCAGATACGCGGACCGTTACGATTTGCGCCCAGGATCGCCCCGGTTTGCTGTCGAAAATTGCCGGCATCTTTACGCTAAACAATCTCAATATCTTGGACGTACGCATTTTCACCTGGCGTAACAACATCGCATTGGACATCTTCGAAGTGGCGGCTCCCCAGGACCCGCTTTTTGAAGACGAGCGCTGGGACAAGGCCGCCAACCAGCTACAAGCCGCGTTGGCCGGAGACCTGGACCTCAGCCGAAAGCTGAGCAGCAAGCGCGACCGCTTTCAATCCATTCGGCCGCGTACCAAAAGCCGACCGCAGAATATCGTCGTCGACAATGACAGTTCCAGCTTCTTTACCATTGTCGAGGTCACGGCCTGGGACTTTCCCGGCCTGCTGTTTAACATAACGGACGCCCTGTTTCGCTGCCAGCTCGACATCTGGGTAGCCAAAATAGCCACCCGAGTGGATCAGGTGGTCGACGTTTTTTATGTGCGCAGTTTTGACGGCGAAAAAGCGGACCGGCCGGAACAGGAGGCCATCATCCAAAAAACCGTTGAGGCTGTATTGATATAAAATTGCATGCATGCTGCAGGGACCCATCTTAGCGCCGATGGGATTGCAGGACAACCCGATACATGAACCACTAGTTGAAAAGGATGAATCAGATGAAATTTAAAAAGATACTGCTTGTACTCGCCATGGTGCTTTTCCCCTTGACTTCCGCCTTTGCTGCCGATGAATTGAACGCCGGTGATACGGCCTGGATCATCGTGGCCACGGCATTGGTGATGATGATGACACCGGCCGGATTGGCCCTGTTTTACGGCGGCATGTCGCGCTATAAGAATTTGCTCAACACTTACGCCATGACCTTTGCGGCCTACTGTCTGGCCAGCATTGTCTGGGTGACCTGGGGGTATACCCTCGCTTTTGGGCATGATATCAAGGGTCTTGTTGGCGGGCTGGACTATTTTATGTTTTCCGGTATCGGCGTGAACAGCTTGTCCGGTACCATCCCCACATCGGTTTTTGCCATTTTTCAAATGACCTTTGCCTGCATCACCGTGGCCTTGGTGTTGGGATCGGCGGTAGACCGCATGAAATTTTCCGCCTGGATCATTTTCATTGTGCTTTGGATCACAGTGGTCTATGCACCGGTATGTCACTGGGCCTGGGGCGGCGGCTGGATGGCTGGAATCGGCGCCCTGGATTTTGCAGGGGGTACGGTAGTACACATCAATGCCGGTGTGGCCGGACTGGTGCTCTGCCTGATACTGGGCAAGCGCATTGGATGGGGCAAAGAAGCCATGTTTCCCTCCAGCATCACGTTAACGGCGTTGGGTGCCGCGCTGCTGTGGTTCGGCTGGTTTGGATTCAATGCCGGCAGCCAACTGGCAGCGGATGGCCTGGCAGGATCGGCATTCCTGGTCACCAACACCTCGGCCGCCACCGCCGCCATGGCATGGATGTTTGCCGAATGGGTCACCGACAACAAGCCCACGCTGTTGGGCATTGCCTCGGGCGCTGTGGCCGGTCTGGTGGCCATAACCCCGGCTGCCGGATTTGTCAATCTGGGCGGCTCGCTGATTATCGGCCTGGTCGCCGGTATATTGGGCTTTATATTTGTGGCCAAAATTAAGCACCGACTGGGTTATGACGACTCCCTGGACGCGTTCGGCGTCCATGGCATTTGCGGTATCTGGGGAGCGCTGGCCACCGGCCTGTTCGCCGATCCGACCATCAACGAGGCCGGTGCCGGACTTTTTTACGGCAACCCCAAGCAAGTTTGGATTCAGCTCCTGTCCATCATCGGTACGGCCGCTTTTTCCGCCGTGGCCACATTAATTGTCATTGGCATCACTCACCTTTTGACGGGCGGACTCAGAATTGATAAAGAGAGCGAAATCGAAGGTCAGGACAACGCCTTCCACGGAGAGCGCGGATTTGAAATGTAGCGCCAATTCATATTCATCGTGATACAAAATTTAGCACAACAGGAGGATTCAGCATGAAGAAAATTGAGGCCATTATTAAACCGTTCAAACTGGACGATGTCAAAGAGGCCTTGAACGAAGTCGGCATCCAAGGCATGACCATTTCGGAAGTCAAAGGTTACGGTCGCCAAAAGGGGCACAAAGAGATCTACCGTGGTGCCGAATATGTGGTTGACTTTATCCCCAAAATTAAAATCGAAATCGTGATCCAAGAAAGTTGGCTTGAGAAAGTCATCGACACCATCAAATCGGCTGCCGCCACCGGCAAACTGGGCGACGGCAAAATTTTCGTCACCAATATTGAAGAGGCCATTCGCGTTCGAACCGGTGAGACAGGTGAAGATGCTATTTAGTGGAAGTATTTATCATCATATAGAATAATTGGTCCAAATATTTGTCTATCACACTATCACTGTTTAGGAAGGAGCAACTATGACACCGCAAGAAGTAATGAGTATGATCAAAGAAACCGGGGCAAAAATGGTAGATCTTCGCTTTATGGATTTCCCAGGATTGTGGCAGCATTTTTCAGTACCGATTAGCGAAGTGGACGAAGGGGTCTTTGAGGACGGTTTCGGTTTTGACGGCTCCAGTATTCGCGGCTGGCAACCCATCAATGCCAGTGACATGCTAGTCATTCCGGATCCCACGACTGCCAAAATGGACCCGTTTTACCAGGAACCCACTCTGACGCTGATCTGCAACATTGTGGACCCGGTCACGCGTGAGTCTTATACCCGCGACCCGCGCTATATCGCCCAAAAAGCTGAAGCATATCTGAAAAGTACCGGCATCGGCGATACCGCTTTCTTCGGCCCGGAAGCCGAATTTTTCATTTTCGACAACATCCGTTTCGAGTCCAGCCGCAACCGTTCCTTTTATGAGTTCGACTCAGTGGAAGGCATCTGGAACACCGGCCGTGAAGAGTGCCCCAACCTGGGTTACAAACCGCGCCACAAAGAGGGCTATTTCCCAGTACCGCCCACCGATAAATTCCAGGACCTGCGTACGGAAATGGTCCTGACCCTTGAAAGCCTGGGCATCGACATCGAATGCCAACATCATGAAGTGGCCACCGCCGGCCAAGCCGAGATCGACATGCGCTTCAAACCGCTGCTGCAGATGGCCGACCAACTCATGTGGTTCAAATACGTCCTGAAAAACGTGGCCAACAAACACGGCCATACCGTCACTTTCATGCCCAAACCAATCTTTGAAGACAACGGTACCGGCATGCACACGCATATCAGTATCTGGAAAGACGGCAACCCGGCGTTTGCCGGTGACAAATACGCTGGTGTTTCCCAGGAAGCACTGTACGCCATCGGCGGCATCCTGAAACACGCCCGGGCTGTATGCGCCTTCTCCAACCCCACCACCAACTCTTATAAACGTCTGGTTCCGGGTTTTGAAGCACCGGTGACCCTGGCTTACTCCAGCCGCAATCGCAGTGCGGCCGTACGTATCCCAATGTACAGCGCGTCACCCAAAGCCAAACGCATCGAGTTCCGCACCCCGGATCCCTCCTGCAACGGGTACCTGGCCTTCTCGGCGATGCTGATGGCGGTCATCGACGGTATCGAAAACAAAATCGATCCGGGTGATCCCTTGGATAAAGACATCTACGGCCTGCCAGCAGAGGAGTTGGCCCAAATCCCGTCCGCACCGGGTTCTTTGGACGAAGCCATCGATGCACTGAAAGAAGATAACGCCTTCCTGCTGAAAGGTGATGTCTTTACCCAGGATGCCCTCGACATGTGGATCGAATACAAGATGGAAAATGAGGTTGATCAGGTTCGGCTGCGCCCGCATCCCCATGAGTTCTACCTGTACTATGACATTTAATCTCAGCTGGGTTTGCTTAAGCAGCAGACAAATCTAAATCAAACATCGGCCGGTTTGGGTGAATGCCACCCATCCGGCCCTTTTTTATTTGATGTCTGCCAAAACAAATTATAAAGTAGCGGCATCCATTCAATACTTGGTCAGACCTTTTGCCGATCGACCTTATTGTACTATTCTTTATGCAAAGATCTGACGGGATAACCCAGGAGCCATCATGTGCGGAATTGCCGGTATTGCCAATTTTAAACGCAAAGAGGATCAGGCAGCGGTTCTACATCCCATGCTGCGGGCGATGCATCATCGCGGGCCGGACGCCACCGGCCTATACACGAGCGATGCCGTCGGTCTGGGACACGCACGTCTGAGCATTATCGATCTCAGCGGCGGCTATCAACCCATTCACAACGAGGACCGTACGGTCTGGATTGTTTTTAATGGTGAAATTTTCAATTACCCCGAATTGCGGAATGAACTGACACAACGCGGCCACACATTTTACACCCACAGCGATACCGAGGTCATCGTGCATCTTTACGAAGAGCACGGTCCAGACGTTTTCAAGCATCTCAACGGCCAATTTGCCATCGCCATTTGGGACCAGCAAAGACAATCCCTTCTGCTGGGCCGTGACCGCATGGGTATCCGTCCCTTGTTCTATCACCAAAAGGGTGCACGACTCCATTTTGCCTCTGAGATCAAAGCTTTGCTGACCGACACACGCGTACCGCGCCGTTTGAATAGTCAAACACTGGCGGATGTATTTACTTGTTGGACACCGGTGGATCCCATGACTGCATTTGATGGCATCCAGCAACTGCCACCCGGTCATTTGGCCCGGTTGGATCGAAACGGGCTGAAAATCGAACGCTACTGGCAGCTCGATTTTACCGAAACGGACGAAATTCGCACGCCTGTATCGTGGGCTGAAGAGATGCAGGCTTTACTGGTGGATGCGGCCCGAATTCGACTGCGCGCCGATGTACCGGTGGGGGCCTACTTGAGCGGCGGCATCGACTCCACCTACATCAGCACCTTGGTGAAAAGGAACTTCAACAACCGTCTCAACACCTTTTCGGTTCAGTTTGCCGACAAACGCTATGATGAATCGTCGTTTCAACAAACCGCCATCGCAGCCATCCAAACCGATCATCGGGCCATTCAATGTTCGGATGAAGACATCGGCAATCTCTTTCCCCAGGTCATTTGGCACACCGAAGTGCCTATGATCCGAACCGCCCCGGCTCCCTTGATGATGCTGTCGGGTCTGGTGCGCCAAAGCGACTTTAAAGTCGTGCTCACCGGTGAAGGTGCAGATGAAATCTTTGCCGGGTATAATATTTTCAAAGAGGCCAAAATCCGGCGCTTTTGGGCGCGGCATCCGGACTCGGTTTGCCGCCCCTATCTGCTTAAAAAACTCTACCCCTATATTTTCAACAGCGACACCGGACAACCCAACGCCTTTTTATTCGGATTCTTTAAAAAAGGTCTGATGGATGTGGATTCACCGGTTTACTCGCATTTGGTGCGCTGGCAAAACACCAGCCACCTGAAAAACTTTTTCAGCGACGATCTTAATCTATCTAGCCGCAATCTGGATGACTTTGCCGGCCGCATTCAAAAACAACTGCCGGCCCTCTATGAGCACTGGACCCCTTTGGCCCAAGCCCAATATTTGGAAAGCACCTTGTTTTTATCCAATTATTTGCTCTCCTCCCAAGGAGACCGCATGGCCATGGCCAACTCCATCGAAGGGCGTTTTCCGTTTCTCGATCACCGGGTGGTCGAGCTGGCCGCACGGATGCCGGCCAAATGGCGGCTCAACGGTCTGACTGAAAAATATATTCTCAAACAAATTGCGCGCGAGCAGGTGCCAGTCGAACTCATCGATCGTGCCAAACAGCCCTACCGGGCACCCATCAGCCGATGTTTCATGTGCGCCGAGCCCCCCGAATACGTGCCTGAAATGCTCTCAGATGAAGCCCTCAAACGTGCCGGCTATTTTAATCCGGCCAAAGTGCAACGTCTGGTTGGAAAATGCCGCCAGCAAGAGGGTCGCCTGGCCAGCGAAAGAGAAAACATGGCCCTGGTGGCTGTTCTGTCCACTCAGTTGCTGGATCACCAATTCATCCAACAATTCCCAAAATTTTCAGCTGATCCCATGCCGCACACCGTAGTGGAACACCAAACCTAAATAGCCCGGGGCAAAGGCAATCTGTGTTGACCTACCCATAAAAACCATCGGTTCTAAGATCACGGAGCTGCCTGTCAGGCAGCTCCGCTTCTGTTTTATAGGGTTGGCCTATTACTGTACCAATCAGACCCTTCTGACAACCTCGGCAAAATAAGAGAAAATGTGATCCTGTTGACACGCTATAGCGCATTTGCCATAGTCATATCCTAAAGACCCGCGTTACCCAAAAACCCTTTTGGCAAAGAGATAACCACATGAAGAGAGAAGATGCACTGGCTTTGCTTCACCAACACATCAAAAATCCCAATATGATCAAACATTGCCTGGCCTCTGAAGCGGTTTTAAAAGTGTTGGCCTGCCATCTGGGAGAAGACGAAGACAAATGGGCGTTGGCAGGACTGCTGCATGACCTGGATGTCGAGATTACCCATGCCGATTTGATGGTGCACGGTCAAGAAACGGTCAAGATTCTCTCGAACCTGAATGTGGATCCTGAAATTGTTGAGGCCATTGCATTGCATAATGAAAAATCGGCCGGAAAAACACGACGCACCCGCTTTCAGCATGCCCTGGCGGCGGGTGAGACCATTACCGGATTAATCATCGCCACCACATTGGTCTATCCCGACAAGAAACTCGCCAGCGTCAAGCCTAAAAGTATCACCAAGCGCATGAAGGAGCGAGCCTTTGCGGCATCCGTCAATCGGGATATCATTCTGGAATGCGAAATGATCGGCATTCCTCTGGCTGAATTTGCACAGATCAGCTTGGGTGCCATGCAATCGATCAGCGATGAATTGGGCCTCTGATTCCTTTCAATATATTAAAGCCCGTGCTATGATGACAGTGAAAGCGCATAACACAAGATGCATTTTCGGAATCAAATCTTCATTCGATGGGGCGAATGCCTGCGGCGGCAGCCACCGCCATAGCTAAAATGCCGGCTGGGGGCCATTGGATAGTATCTTAGGGAGGTACTATACCATGGCAAACTTCAAACATGTTGAAATTCTTACCCAAGGCGTGATGGCTTGGAACCAGTGGCGTGAACAAAACCCTAATATCAAACCTAATCTAAGCGGCACTAACCTTTTTCAGGCCCATCTGGCCCAAGTCAATCTGCGCCAAACCAACCTGCGCAAAGCCGATTTCCGCGAAGCCGAATTAAGCCGGGCCGTTTTTTCCAAATCCGATCTGCGTGCCGCCAATTTAAGGGGCGCTGACCTGGTTGCAGCAGATCTAAGCGGGGCCAATATGAGTGGGGCCCATATCATCTCTGCCGCTTTACACAAAATCGATTTAAGGGGCGCCGACATACGAAGTGCACGCTTGGATAACTCAGATCTGAGTGAGGCCAATTTAGAAAATGCTAATCTGGGCAATGCCTATTTGCCCAAGGCCAACCTGAGCGGAGCCCTTCTGAAAAAAGCAAATCTTCGCGGGTGCAACTTGCAGGACACTGACCTGCAATCGGCCGATCTGACATCGGCGGATTTGTCATTGGCCGATGTAACCGGTACAAAATTGAAGGGTTCAGAAAGAGACCAGTGGAAAATCGATGGTATTAATTGCAGGTATGCATATTGGGACGATTCGGGTTCCCTGCGGACCCCTGCAGACCGAGATTTCAAGCCCGGTGAATTCGAGCTGCTTTATCGGGAATCACCCACCATCGAATACCTTTTAGATGATGGGTTCGCCCCTTTTCAAATTATGGTGATGAACCGGGTGGTCAAATCCATAAACCATCGCCTGCCGGAATTTGAGCTTCGCCTTGACAGCCTCATTTTTAAAGGTGTGCCGCGGGCGGTGCTCTCTGTGCTGCACCGCGACGACCGACCCAAAGCCCTGGAATTGATAAACAAACACTATTTAAAGCAGTTGAAACAGGCCGACACGCAAAAAGTTCAACAATGCATCAGCGACTGGAACAGGCGAATTTCCGCTTAAAAGGTCAACAAACGCTTTTTCCTCAAATTCGTTTCCCATATTCAAATGTAAATTTATTTTTCCGCGAACCCTAAACCATTGATTTGAAACGACGGTCGCGATAATAGAAACTATGTTGCATTAAAACACTACCGTGCCATACGAGATGAAGATGCGCTTAATAAAGACTGAACCTGTTCAACCGGAGGTCACCGTTCAGGTGCCCGGCTCCAAAAGCTATACCCACCGCACCCTAATTGCGGCCGCCTTGGCCAATGGGAGCTGTAACGTCTACAACCCTTTGCGCAGCCAAGACACGCTGCTATCGCTGGCTGCGCTGCAACAAATGGGCATCAAGGCTGAAGATCGACGCGACCGGATCGTGCTGCAGGGTAACAACGGCCGCTTTCAACCCGTGGCTCAACCCATTGATTTTCAGAATTCCGGCACCTCCATGCGCCTGTTTGGAGCCCTGGTGGCTTTGGGCCAAGGGCCCTATACCCTCACCGGCACGCCACGCATGTGTGAGCGGCCCATGCAGGCCCTTTTGGACAGCCTGGACACAATCGGTGTGCCGGCCCGCTCCCGAACAGGCAACGGATGCCCGCCGGTGATCATTGAAGCCGGCAACCGTGAGGGCGGCCGTACCACCATCGATTGCAGTGTCAGCAGCCAATATCTATCGGCGCTGCTCTTGATCGCCCCATGCCTCACACAAGGGTTAACTATCGATGTCACCCAGGGGCCGGTATCCAAACCCTACATCGACATGACCGTGGATATCATGACAGCTTTTGGCGTATCGCTTGAATCGGATAACCATACCCATTTTCAGGTGCCCGGACGGCAGGTCTATCATGCCGGCGACTTTACCGTGGAGACAGACGCCTCCAACGCCAGTTATTTCTGGGCTGCCGCCGCCATCACCGGATCGCGCGTCAAGGTCAAAGGCATTACCGCCTCGTCACGCCAAGGCGATGTGGGATTGCTCAAGGTATTGGAACAAATGGGGTGCCGGGTGGAATATGCAAACGATGGCATTGCCGTGGCCGGCAGTGCCCGGCTCGAAGCCATCACCGTGGACATGGCCCACATGCCCGATGTGGTTCCCACCCTGGCCGTGGTGGCCGCTTTTGCCCAAGGGACCAGCGTAATCAACAATGTGGCGCATCTTAGGGCCAAAGAGTGTGATCGCTTGGCCGCTGTAACCCGGGAGCTGAATAAAATGGGCGTCTCGGCAGAAGAGACACAGGACACACTTCGGGTGGTGGGCGGCCGGCCCCATGGCGCACAAATTCAAACCTATGACGATCACCGCATAGCCATGAGTTTCGCTGTAGCCGGGCTGAGGGTGCCCGGCATTAAAATCATCGATCCCGATTGTGTGGCCAAATCGTTTCCCCGCTATTGGGAGGTGTTTGAGGGGTTATATGCATAACCCCAAGCTTAAAGCTTAAACTTTTTCCGGCTCCAGAGCAGCAACATTGGAGCCAAAGATTACCGAGGAAAAACCCATGTCCAGCACATTCGGCAAAATTTTTCGTGTCACCACTTTTGGTGAATCGCACTGCAAAGGGGTGGGTGCTGTGGTGGACGGCTGTCCGCCCGGCCTTGGGCTGTCCGAAGCCGATATCCAGCCCCAATTGGATCGCCGCCGGCCCGGGCAAAGCAAATTAACCACCGATCGCCAGGAAGCGGATCGGGTTACGATATTGTCCGGTGTGGAAAACGGCCAGACCCTGGGCACCCCGATTGGATTGCTGGTACCCAACAAAGACATGCGTCCGGGCGATTATAAATCCATGCGCCAAATTCCACGCCCCTCCCACGCTGATTTCACCTATCAGATGAAATACGGCATCCGGGCCGCCAGCGGGGGTGGGCGCTCAAGCGCCCGCGAAACCATCGGCCGGGTGGCGGCAGGCGCCATTGCTGAAAAAATGCTTCAACAGACCTATGGTATCGAAATCGTAGCCTGGGTCAGCGCTGTCTCCCAAGTCGAAATGCCCGAAATTGATATGACCGCCGTGACACGGGCAGCGGTCGATCAGAACCTGGTGCGCTGCCCGGATACAGCCACTGCAGATAAGATGATGGCCACCATCAAAGCCGCCAAACAGGAGAAAGACTCGCTGGGGGGGATTTTAACCTGCGTCTGCCGCAATGTACCTGTGGGTCTTGGCGAACCGGTTTTTGATAAATTGGAAGCCCAACTGGCCCGGGCCATGCTCTCCATTCCGGCCACCAAGGGTTTCGAAATCGGTTCCGGTTTTGGCGGCACCCGTATGCGCGGCTCTGAGCACAATGATCCTTTCGTCCAAAAACAAGGCCGCCTAGGTACCGTCACCAACCGCAGCGGTGGCATTCTGGGCGGCATTTCCAATGGTGAACCGATTTATTTCCGGGTCGCTTTCAAGCCGGTGGCCACTATCGGCAAGCCACAGGCTTCAGCAGATTTTAAGGGTCAGGATGTGGTGTTGGCGGCCGAGGGACGACACGACCCGTGTGTGGTCCCCCGGGCGGTACCCATAGTGGAAGCCATGGCTTCACTGGTGCTGGCCGACAGCACTTTGCGACAAGCAGCCCGCTTCGCCGGAGGCCGCATGTTATGATGCCAGGCCAATTCAGCACGCGGGTGAAGGCAGTGGCGGAATCGAAAACCACGCAGGTTTTTGCTTTGGCCCACCGGTTGCAGCAGCAAGGTAACGATATTGTCAACCTGGCGGTGGGTGAGCCGGAATTTCAAACCCCAGGCCCCGTGATCCAGGCCACCCGACAGGCTCTGGCCGAACAAGCGACCCGCTATGGACCGGTACCCGGTATGGAAGCACTGCGCCAACGCCTGGCCGAGGCGTTTCCGAATTACGGGGCCGAAAACATCCTGGTAACCAATGGCGCCAAACAGGCGCTTTTTTCTATTTTCCAAATCCTATGCAACCCCGGCGATGAGGTCATACTGCCACAACCTTGCTGGGTGAGTTTTACCGAACAGATCAAACTGGCCGGCGGCAACCCGGTGCTGGTGCCCTCACCCGGCCATCAAATCGATCCTGACGCGATCCAGCGCGCCATCACCCCGCGAACCCGTGCTATTTTGATTAACAGCCCCAACAACCCCACCGGAGCCGTCTATTCTGCCGATGCTACAGCGGCGGTGGCCCGCATGGCCGACAACCAAAAGCTGTTTCTCATTTCCGACGAAGCGTATCATGCTTTTACCTACGATGAGCATGACCATGTGCCGGCCTTTAGCGCAGCGGAAGCCTCGAACAGAATCATTACGGTACGCAGTTTTTCCAAACACTACAACATGACTGGTTTTCGACTGGGTTATGTGGCCGCTGCGGCCGATATTATTACTGCCCTGGCCAAGTTTCAAAGCCATTTGAGCGGCAATATCTGCACATTTGCCCAATACGGCGCCTTGGGCGCGCTGGAGATGGATCAGGATATCGTGCAACAGCGACGGGCCGCACTCCAACAACGTCGCGATCTGGCGTATGCCTTTGCCCAGAAGCTGTTTCCCTGCGTCCGGCCCCAAGGGGCATTTTATATCTTCCCGGATGTGCGGGCGCACCTTGAAAAAGGTGAAACCAGTGAAACCTTGGCCATGCGGCTGCTAAAAGACGCCGGTGTGGCTATCGTTCCCGGCGAGGCCTTTCATGGTCCGGGGCATATCCGTATCTCATTCGGGGCCGGTGCGGCCGCTTTAAAAAAAGGATTTGAAAGGATTAAACGCATATTATGATCGGATTGATCGGTTACGGAAGATTCGGCAGGTTAACAGTCCAGCATTTGTCGCCTGACTGTGAAGTGGTGGTCCATACCCGCCGCACGCAAAAAGGTGATGATATCGCTGCGGCCGGGGGGCGCCTGGTTTCACTGGAAGAAGCCGGCGCCCAGGATATGGTCATTTTATGCGTGCCCATTTCAGCCATACAGACCACGCTGAAAAGGATTGCGCCGCTGCTCACCCCAAAAGCTTTGGTCATGGATGTCTGTTCGGTCAAAACGTACCCGGTCCAGTGGATGCGTGAGCTGCTGCCCGATACCGTTGAGATTCTGGCCACCCACCCTATGTTTGGCCCGGACAGCGCGAAGAAATCCATAGCCGGTCACAAAATCGTCCTCTGTCCGGAACGCATCAACCCGGAACGCTATGAAAAAATCAAAACCTGGCTTGAAGCCAAAAAATTGATCGTCATTGAGACCAGCCCCACCCGGCATGACCAAGAAATTGCCACCAGCCTGGCGCTGACCCATTTTATCGGTCGCAGCCTGTCGGAGCTGGGAGCAGCTCCCCTGGACATCGACACCGAAGGTTATAAACGCCTGCTCCACATATTGGAGGTAACCAGCAACGACACCTGGCAGCTTTTTGAAGATATGAACCGCTACAATCCCTACGCGCTTGAAAAGCGCCAGGCCCTCCTGGCCGCCATGACCAAAGTAGACAGACATCTCAAAGCGGATCCATCGCCCTAGGGGCTTGCGTTAAAATCGATCCTCTGGCGGCTGCACGGATATTTTGGGAATGACTTCGCAAAGACTTCGGCAATCAAAACGGTTCTTTTCAATCCGCTGAGCATTGATCACCGCTCTTGACAGGAACCTACGGCGGCCATTATGCTTTCAAGTATCGCTTTAGAATGATTTGGGAATTGCCTGACTCTCGCACACAGTTAAAACGGCATTCAACATGACGCCGGGATTTTTGTGGAGAAGCAACCATGGACGGCAAAATCACCACCGTATTAACCAAAAGAGAAGCAGAAGCCTATCGCTCCCAAGGTTTGCACAATGAAGCCTTGCGACTGTACCAGAATCTACTCGCCTCATCACCCCACCTGGGCGCCTCTTTCAAAGATGCGATCCAGGGACAAGTGGCCGCGATTCAGACGGAGTTGGATGTCGGCCCCGCCCAAGAGAATAAAATGCTCTCGGCTGCGGAAATTAAACGCATAAAAAAAAGTTGGGGCACAATGGCTACCGAAAGCGACCTTCTGGTTTGCGCCCAGGCATTTTGCCAGGTGGGTCATTTTCAGGATGCCTTGGTCGAAGCAGCCAGACTGCTTCAAAAAGGCTGCGCCATCAAAAAAGTGGTCAGCGTTCTGGCGCATTGCCTGGTTCAACTGCGCACCCCGGAACAGCTAGCCGAAAGCATTGGATCCTTTGGCGAAAAAATCTTCAAACCCAGAGAAGCGCGCTGTCGTTTCTACTTGATGCTCACCGAAGAGATGATCCGCCAAAAACAGAGGGACCACGCACTGGCCCTTTATGCCTGCCTGCAAAAAAATCCGGTAATCCGCCAAAAGGCGCCCCAACGTCTTGAGGGCATTGGCAGCACAATCGAACGGCTCACCATGGATGATGCCAAGGACATGCAGGAGCAAAGATCCAAATCCGCGAGCGCTTCGAAAGCCGCCAACGCCATGGCGCCCCACCCAGAAGAGACGCCACCTCTTGTATCCAAAGCCGGCAAGAAAAATCCTTTGGGCTGGCTCCCCTTCTTCAAGAAACACAATCCAAAAAACGCATAGCTTTTAATAAGAACCTGCCGCGGAAAAATGAGCTGCGGGGAAGCAGGGTCCTAAACGTTTTTACCAGCGATAGGATTTGTATCCCCTAAAAAATAATCTCTTATTTGAATTCGAAAAGGACCTATTCGATTCTATAATCCGGATTTAATCACCAAATCGGTAATGGGGCCGCGGGACTTGTCTCCCTTGAGGACCAAATGGGCATATGCGCGGTTGCCTTTGAATTTGTTGACGATCCAGTTCATGCCGTTGTTCTCGGCATTGAGATAGGGATGATCCACCTGGCGCGTATCGCCCAAACAGAAACATTTGACACCTTCACCCATGCGCGATAGCAGCGCACGGCACTCGCCGCGCGACATGTTTTGAATCTCGTCCACGATCACCACGGCATTCTCAATATTCATGCCACGGATATAGGTCAAGGGCAGCAATTCAAAACGGGCCGGGTTGAATTGGGGCGGGTGATCTTCAGCGTCGATAAAAAGGCGGTTGGCCGGCCGCATTTTGTGCAGTTTCATCAACAAATCGAAAATATAGCGGGTGTAAGGCCCCATCTTCTCTTCTACGCTTCCGGGAAGATAACCCAGTTTTTGACCGATCTCCACCATGGGTTTGACCACATAAATTTTGCTGTGCTTTTTGCGCTCCAGCGTCAGATACAAGGCTGTGGCCAGCGCCAGGAAGCTTTTGCCATATCCCGCCTCGCTCTGAATGGAGACCACATGGATGGATGGATCGCCCATCAGCTCCAAAGCCAGGTTTTGATAAACACTGCGCGGCGTCACATCCCAGATTTTGTGCTGATAATCGATGGCTTTTTCACCCTGGGTGCCGAAAAAGACGGGTTTGCCTGTATCGCCCCACATGAAGCAGTTGGGAAACACATCCTCGCGGTTCTCAACAAAACCGGTCACATATTCGGCTTCAGATTTGAACGGTACGGAATCCTTGTAATTTTCACTGTGAATCCCCTGCAACGACGCCTGCAATTGAAGAATTTTATCGTTGGTTACCAAGATCGGGCTGTCCAATCCGCTTTCTTGAATCTCTCCCAAAATATGGTTGTCCACATGCTGTGCAAAAGGCGCCGCCACATCTTTGGTCGAAAGTATGGTGAACTGGTCGGGGTGCTCACTCAGGTGGGTAATAACTTTAGCGACCACATGACCTAGCCGGGGGTCTTTCTTAAACTTGTTCAGCTCCAGAAGCACATGGTAGGGAATAAAAACATGATTCTCATTGCCATTGCGCAATTTAAACAGTGCGCTGGGGTCATCCAAAAGAACATTGGTATCGACGACGTACGCTTTGCTGGAGTTCATAGGCTCCCATCCTATTAAGCAAAAGGTTGATATGCGGTGATCGCAGAAATGAAAGAAAATACGGTGGGCGGTCACTGAATTTAGTTCCAAAACAAGGAAGATGCCGATCCGTAGGATATGACATAGAAAAATTATAGCCGGAATCGCCCAGGGGCGCAAGCCCAGAATATTTAAACTTCCAAATGGATAGAAGCAGGTTTAGCGGTCAGCGGATATCAATAGCGATTGGAACAAAAGTGCCGGTGCACCAAACAATTGCCCCGGCCTATTCGAACCCGACACCGATGTGATCCGGGTCTCAAGCAGTTGTCACTTGCCCGGTTGACTCTCGGCAAGGCGTCTATATATCCGGTGGATGGATTCAAGGTTCAGGGTCGAGCGACCGATAAATAATTTGCGGCGCAGTCTGGTAAACCCGTGCAATCGCACCGCGATTTCAGCGCCACGACTCCAGATGCGGCGCGATATTTTTTGGTTCCAAACATCTACGGACCGGACAATCAGTCTGTTGTGGAAATTAAGAAATGAAACCAGCAACTTTGTCAATCCGCCAGTCCAATATCAGAGACCTTCAGGCGGAGCTTAAATTAAAAACCGCCCGCATCGAAGCGCTCGAAAAGACGCTCGCCCGGACTGAAGCGCAATTGATCAAAGGCGTCCAAAAGCAAAAAAAAGCCTTGGATGCCTTAAGGGAATCGGAGTCCAAATTTCGCAATCTCACCGAAGACTCCCTGGTGGGTGTGTATATCATCCAAAACGGTAGGTTCATATATGTCAATCCGCAATTTGCGCGAATGTATGGTTATGAAACCCAAGAAATTATTGACAAAAAGTCTCCGGACGATCTGGCCCATCCTGATGATCGAGACCGCATCAAACAAAATCTGAAAAAGCGACTCAGCGGCAAAGAGAAATCAATCAATTATGAATTTAGAGGCGCCAGAAGCGATGGCACCTTTTTAGACGTTGAAGTCTACGGCAGCAGTACCCATTTCAATTCCGAACCGGCCGTGATCGGAACCGTGCTGGATATTACCGCTCGCAAGCAGGCAGAGAAGGAACTGCGACTGACCCAATACGCAGTGGATTACAGCGCCACGGCTATTTTGCGAATTGCACCCAATGCAAGCATCGCCTATGCCAATCATGCCGCTTGCCGCCAATTGGGCTATTCATTAGATGAGTTGCTCGACATGGCCATCCCCGATATCCACCCCCAATGGACCCATGAATTCTGGGAGCTACAGGTGCTGGAAATGTTGCGCCAAAACCGCGTCAACCATATCGAAACGGAATCTATCCGCAAAGACGGCAGCCGCTATCCGGTGGATGTCGTCTGCTATCGGGCCGAGTTTGAAGATCAAGAGCACTATTATGCGTTTACAACGGATATCAGCGAGCGCAAGCG
>JBNKKB010000016.1:0-95243 GCA_050291605.1 Desulfobacteraceae bacterium
CATCGCAGTCCGGGGTGCGCACCCAAATGACCTCTAAAGGGCCGGAAATAGCCGGCAGGAAACGCTTGAACATATCCAATTGCCGGCGGGCCGCCGGCGAACCGTCAACGCAGATAACAAAGCGGCGGGTTGTCCGCCCGCCTCGGACAATAAGCACCGAAGAATGCAGGTCCAACACCAACTTACGGGTATCATCGCCCAACACGATTTTATGCAGCCGCCCGCGAAGCGGCGGCGCGATGATTATCAGGTCATAACCATGCTTGTCGATTTCGAGATTGAGGGTCTCGATTTTGTGGCCGAAGCAAACGTAAAAGGGAATCCTTTTTTCGCTCTTGCTGCGACAGGCAAATAAATGGCCGTTGGGCAGTTCCCGGACCTGGATGTTTCGGGTTTCTTCCGGGTCCAGCAGTTCTTCCGCACACAACACGTCCACAGCACGAGCCAGCACCTGGAGCCCCATGGGCAGGTTCCGGCGGTCGGCCAGATCCACTTCGGCCCCAAAGGGCGGTGGCGGATCAATGGCATGGGTTTCCGAGCGAACAGTGATTACCGCCAGATCAGCCGCCAGTTTTCGCACCAGCTGGGCGGCGAAACGCAGCGCCCATTCAGATGAAGGCCTGCCGTCACAATAGACCAAAAGTTTCATGGTATGCGCTTTCTGCTGATATTACGTTATGGTCAATTTTCACCGGGGGGGGCGCCTTTGCGCACCACACCTCCCGAGGACAGCATGCACAATCGCGGCTGCACACCTTCACCGAATATCTCCCAATTGCCCTGCTTCAGATCCGGGCATTCTTTGAAAACCGCCGCTTCGCAGCCCTCACAGATTACCGCACAAAAAGAATCCCGCATGGCCTGCCGAATCGCCTTGTAGGTGGTCGTATGAATATTCTTGTGGCCGATATCCTTGAGCAGCCCGGAATTGTTTAATACGGCGAAAACCCGATGGTTGACCCGGGATAAGTAGAGTCCACCACCGCGGTTATGGATATCTTCCAAAATATTCTCTATGATGTGCACCCCGCTGGCATCCATGATGTTAACGTTGTGCATGCGAATCAGCAGGTTGGCCACATCGGGATGATGCCGCATGCGGCGCTGCAGGTCTTCCAGCACAAAAGCGGTCGAACCGAAGAAGAGTGAGCCTCTGATCTGGAGGATATCCATTTGGCAACAGGTTTGCCCCTGAAGAAAGCCACCCATCTTTCCGGTTTCAGGGTCGGGCGCCACCGAATAAATGCGCGGGCGGGATGTCTTGGCCAGGTGCAGACCGATGGAGAGCAACACACCCACGTAGATCGAAAATTCGATATTGATCAGCACCGTGACCAGAAAGGTCACCGCCATCACAGCGGCATCCGAACGGGTGGCCTTGACGGTGCGTATGATATCGTCCACCCGGATGAGTTGATACGCCACCACGATCAGGACGCCGGCCAGGGCTGCAATGGGCAGCTTGGCTGCCAGGGGACCGGCAAGCAGGATGGCCGCGGCCACTGCCAATCCTGAAATGACACCGCTCATAGGCGTCTTGGCCCCTGAGCGGAAATTAACTGCCGAACGTGTAAAAGAGCCACTGCATGGATATCCGCTGAACAAGGCGGCGCCCAGATTGGCCAATCCCTGGCCGATGAATTCTCGGTTGACGTTCAACCTTTGACGGGTCTGCTCCGAAATGGTGCAAGCGATGGACATGGCCTCCATAAGCCCTAGAATGGAAATGGCCAGGGCCGCCGGCGCCAGACGGCCGACCTGTTCGAAGCTCGTCCATCCGGGAAATCTCAGTGGTGGGATACCACCCGTAATGGCCCCTACCACGCTTACCTGCTGCTGGTCCAGATGGAAAAAGGACACCGCCGCGCCCACCAGAACCATGGCGGCCAGTGTACCCGGGAAACCGGGGCGCCAGCGCTTGAGCAACAAGATGATGGCGATGGTTGCCAATCCAAGAACCGCGGTCGCCGGATGGATTTGGTCCAGGTGGCCCAGCAACTCAAACAGGGAGCCGATAAAACTGCCGCCGGGCGAGACCTGAATGCCCAGCAATCCGGGAAGTTGTTTGAATGCGATCAGCACGGCGGCACCGCCGGTAAACCCGAGCAGCACCGAATGGGAAACATAATTGAGCAGCGCCCCCAGTCGCGCGAAGCCCATGGCCATCCGGATTAAGCCGGCCATAGCCGCCAAGAGCAAAGCCAGTTCAAGATAAGTAACACTTCCCGGCGCGGCAATGTTGTGCAATGCGCTGAATACCAGCAGGGAGGCCGTGGTGGTGGGACCGGTGATCAAATGATCCGAACTGCCCCATAAACACCCGATGATGGTCGGGACAATGGAAGCATACAACCCGTACTGCACCGGTAGGCCGGCAATCATAGCGTAGGCCATAGACTGAGGAAGCGCCACCACCGCCACCGTCAGACCTGCAAACAGATCGGCTTTAAAATGGCGTGGCCTGTATCGTCGCATCCAGGAAATGAACGGTAGAATATCGTCAAGTTGAACGTACACCCAATGCACCTTTCAGATCTTAGAAAAAAGATAGGGACTTGCTTTTTGGTTTTTTCGCGCCGCCGAGTATGTCAAATCGCTGCTTGTGTGTCAAACCCATTGTCAATACAACAAGTTGCACACGGTAATATTGGGTCGGCAGCCGCCATGCAAAGACGGGATCTTGTACCAAAATCCGTTTTTTGAGATGGATTTTAATCTGTTTTGCGATGATCGCCAGGCGCCTCCATGTAGCGCTCGAGTGCCTGGTGATTCATGGGCTCAGCCATATAGTAGCCTTGGGCGTATGCCACATCGAGGGATCGAAGATAGTCAAGTTGCGCTTGATTCTCCACACCCTCAGCTATAATGGTGATACCCAACCGGTGTCCCATGAGCACGATTGTCTCGGTCAATGAGCGATCTTCGCTATCCTCCGGCAGCCCACTGACAAAGGTTCGGTCAATTTTTAGATAGTTCAACGGAAAGCGCTTGATATAGGCCAACGACGAATAGCCAGTACCGAAATCATCCATTGCCGAGGCCACTCCCAACTCAGCCAGGCGCCGAAAATTTTCTATGGCTGCTTCACCGCTGTGCAGGAAGAGATTCTCCGTGATCTCCACACAAAGCTCAATATCGATTTCAGATGCCTGTTCTGCAGCGGCCTCAATGGTCCGCCTGAATTGCTTTTCGCAAAAGTAGGTAGGCGACACGTTCATTGCCAGCAAGAATGCTTCAGGTCGTTGCCACCAAAAGGCGGCATGCGCCAGTACGGTTTTAAAGAGCCAGTCAGTGATGGTGCGAATCAATCCGGTCTGTTCGGCAATCGGAATGAACTCGGCGGGTGGAATCTCACCCAACTCCGGATTTTCCCAACGCAGTAGCACTTCGGCGCCAACTAGTGCGCCATCGACAAGCCGGATGATCGGATGGTAGACCGGATAAAGCTCTCCCATTTCCAGTGCATGTCTAAGTCGCGTTTCCAGCGCCATTTTTTCCTGAATTTTCTTGTTCATTTCCGGAGTAAAAAAACAGAAAGTATTTCGTCCCGAGCGCTTGGCTTCATACATGGCGATGTCAGCATGGCTCATCAATGTGCCTACGTCTTTACCATCATCCGGAAAGAGGGCGATGCCGAGACTCAAGGTAATATTGATTTCGCGGCCATTCAAGTGGAAGGGAGATTTCACACAGGCTACCATGCGGTTAAGAATAATCTTTAACTCCTCAATGGGATTATCAAGATCGGGTACCAAGGCCATGAATTCGTCGCCACCAAGACGGCACAGGGTGTTCTCAGCGCGCAGTTGCCTATGGATTCGTTTCGATACCCGGATCAGCATATCGTCACCTATGATATGACCTAGGCTGTCGTTGACCATTTTGAAATTGTCCAGATCGATGTAGATGATTCCGATATGGCTTTGGCGGCGGTTTGCATACTGTAGCATCTGCTGCAGACGATCGAAGGCCAGAAAGCGGTTCGGAAGACCGGTCAACTGATCGTGGGTGGCCTGCTCCAACAACTTCTGCTCGAATGCTTTGCGTTCCGTGATGTCCTCTTTGACTGCCAAATAGTGCGTGGTCTTGCCGTTTTCATCCCGAATGGGCGCGATAACACACGACTCCCAGCAGATCCTGCCGCTTTTCCGCCGGTTGCGGAACTCACTTTTCCAGATATCATTATTGATGAGCTTCTCCCGTATCTGAGCCAACTCATTGGGATTGTTTGTATCGCCGCCGAGGATATGTATCTCCTTACCGACAACCTCATCCCGGTCATATCCCATGACATCGCAAAACTTCGGGTTGACATATTCGACACTTCCGCGAAGATCAGTAATCACCACGGATACCGGACTCTGCTCCACCGCCAGGGAGAGCTTTTTCAGCTCCAGATTGGCGTGTTGCCGCTGTCGTACCTCTTCCGCCAAGCGCTGATTGGTGGCAAGCAGTGCTCGGCGATCAATGTTGATATCATTCATCATGTTATTGAAACACATCGCCAGATGCCCCAGTTCGTCATGTGAATAGATCGATACCTGTTGGGTAAAGTCACCCTCGGCAACTCGCTCTGCTCCGTTCTTCAGTGCATTGACCGGGTTGAGCACATAGAGTTTAAAAATGGTAAAGATAAAACCCGCGAGCAAGAGCACAATGGCGCCAAAAATTATCATTAGATCGTTGACCACATGCCGGGTGTCTGCGATCATTCGCGAGGTATCCATTCCGATGACGACACGCCCCAGTTTATCTCCGTTTTCAGTGATAGGGAAAACGCAGGTGGTGATAGGATCGGAGGGGCTGGGGCGGCCGCCATCTGCTGAATCGAGCCGGCGGATCCATTCGTCAAGTTGTTGGGGTTGGATGCCGGCAGGAAGATAGGTGGTCATCGGTGAGCCATCAGCAGAGAGGATCTGGGCAAAACGCACATCCTCATCATCACTGATCTGGCTGATGTAACGATCCAACGTGGTGACGTCGAAAGTATAGATGGCTTCAGGACTGATCATCGCAATAAAACGACCGAGTGCATCAACCTTGCTAATCAAGCTTTTTTCCAGCAGCGCTTGTTGCACTGAGTAGACATAATAGGCTGACCCGCCAAGCGTCAGAAACAGAACAACGCTGATCCAGAACAGGAAGCGAAAACGCAGGCTTCGATACAGGGTGTCGGCTCCTGGTTGGTACCTATGGTTTTGGTGCTCAACGCCCATAGACAGCTCTAACGATTTTTCGGTGAGGATCGTAGTCTTTGTCCGTGACGGGGTTGAAGGCGCTCAAGCGGGCCTGTTGTAGGATCTTCCTGCCTTCTTCGCTCTGCTTGAGATTGACCAATAAGGTCTGCAGTCGCCGTTTAAACGCGATGGGCATCTCCTGTTTAACAGCCCATGGCAGATGCGGAAGCGGCTGACTGACCGCAATCACTTCGAGTTGATTGACGTCGATTTTGGAGGTGACGATAGGCAGACGTCGCACCACCTCGCCGGCACCCCCGGCGTCGGCGCGCCGCAGGTAGGTGGCCAGCACAGCATTCGGCGGATTGATGGCATAGGCTTCCTTATAATCGTGTTTAGTCAAACCGGCCTGCCTCAGTAGATAGGTGGGGACAATATAGCTCATCATCGCGCGCGGTCCACCTCCAAACAGTATCTTTTTCCCTTTAAGTTCAGAAAGTTGTCGAATACCGGCGTCCTTCCGGACATAGATGGCACCCATGATGGTCGCTTCACCAAACTCCTCATTCTGCACCAGAGCGTCGTAGCCCAGATCGTCGTGGGTGCTGATGTAATCGAAGGGATTAAGATGCACCAAGTCGTAACGGCGTTGCTTCAGGTTTGATAGAAAAGTGTCGAAGTCGGGTGACATCTCTAGCGTTACCGGCCTTGCTATTTTCTTTGCGAGATGGCGGGAGAGAGGACGAAATAGTTTGACCGTGGTTGCCGCATCCCGACGTGGGAAAATCCCCATAACCAGAGGTTCGGCAGCGTTAGATAGCGTACTCCAACACACAAGAATTGATAGCAGTAACGGAACGACGAGGCGGCAGGCACCCTTAAAGAGCAGTGGAGAGTAATTTTGAGCAGGCGCAGATAGAACTACCATATAAGGTCCAATGGGCGCAATTTCAAACTATCCAAGATTGTTAATATACAATTAAAATAAACATTTGTCAAAATAAAAAACAAATACATTGAAACAAAATTTTACAAGAATTTCGGATGGAAGACGCAGGACGGGTTTGCTGCCGATAGGTGTTATTTGCTGAGCTCTTTTCGAATAGCCATGCCGATGGTTATTAAAGAATAGGGCTTTTTTACATATTGTCCGGCTCCCAAGCAAATGGCACGACGAACATCTTCGGTTTCTGAGTATCCGCTGACCAGGAGTGCGCGTTGGTGGGGATGCATCTTGAGGATTTCCTCATAGGTTTCCAATCCTCCCATGCCCGGATCCATTATCATGTCCAGCAGAACCAAATCGGCACAATGGTTGCGCAAGTAAGCGACAGCTTCTTCACCACTGCCTACGGCATATGGTGCATAGTTCAGTTCAGTTAACATCTCCGTGGCGATTTGCCGTTGGTCCTCCACGTCGTCTACCACCAAGATGGTTTCACCATCTCCAAGGAAGTCTTCCAGTCGTTCGGTCTCTCCAACATCACCCAATGGTTTGCGTGTCGCCGGAAAATAGATCGTAATGGTGCTGCCTCGCGTCGGTCCGCTGTCAACGCTGATATATCCCTTGTGATCTTTGACGGTCCCCCAGACCACAGCCATACCCAATCCGCTGCCGCTGCGGCCCATTTTTTTTTGGGTATAAAACGGTTCGAAAATTCGATTCTGATCCTCCGGCGCAATACCCACGCCGGCATCGCTCACAGACAGGACCACATAGTCTCCCTCTTCCACCGTCTCGTATCCCTTAATCGGGCGATCCACATATCGATTTTCAACCTCGATAAGCGCCGTTCCGCCATCAGGCATGGACTCGGCCGCATTGGACACCAAGTTCATCAAGGATTTAAACAGATGAACTGGTGAACCCTTGATGTTGCATAGATCGTCTCCACCCCGATAGGAAAAGGTGACATCGGGATGATGCATTTTTAACTTGTCGTGTTCCGGGCTGCCCAAATACTCCTGAATCACAAGATCGAGTTTCACCACCTCTTTGACCATAACACTGCGCCGAGCCAGGGTCAGCATATCCTGAACAATGGCGGCCGCTTTTTCTCCGCTTTGCTTGATGGTTTGAATCGGTCTTCGCAGATGGCTATCATCGGGGAGTTTGAGTAGCAGCAGCTCGGGATAGCTTACAATTCCGGTTAGAATATTGTTCAAATCGTGTGCAACGCATCCGGACAGTTCACCTAATGCCTCCATTTTCTGGGCTCTCTGCAGCTGAGCTTCCAGTCGCTCCTTTTCCGATATATCAATGAAGCATTCAAGTAGGTGCGGCTGATCATCTAGTTGAATGCGACAGTTTGTATTTAATATAGGAACTTCTCGTCCTCCTGCTTTGACAAGCATTCGGTTTGATTTGTCGATTTGCATCTGCAGATCAATGGTGTCGAATTCGCCTTTTTGCCTATGACGAATAAATTGATGAAATTCGGAACCGATGACCTTTTTCAACGGCATACCGATGATCTTAAGCGCTGCCGGATTGGCATCTCTTATGATTTTTGTGGATTCTTCGATAATCAGGGTGCCTATTGGGAGCTGATCGAGAATAAACTTTAATCGCTGTTCGTTTTCCCGTAAAGCAGTTTCTGCCCGACGACGCTCCCCTACCTCTGCATTCAAGCGGGTATTGGCCGCCTCCAGTTTCGTGTGTTCCCTTTCCAAAGTTTTGGTTGTCCGGCGTACCTGCTCATATCGACTCTGTATCAAGGCGATCATTTGATGCTGAAGCAATATTCCCAACCAGATGAAGATGGATCCGCTGAGGAAAATGAGTCCGATAAAAAATTCGCTGATAAAAGAAATCTTGATTAGGATCGCCACCGCCACCGCCAGGTAGCCCACCAGAAAAAAAACCATCAACCCCTGTTGGAAACGACTCAGCACGCCCAAGCGATTATTCTGCATGAGATCATATCGCTTCATCACGACAACAGTTTTTCGGAACCGAATGATATTGATGAACATGATTCCGGAACCGATTAAGATCAAAACGCTGATTAGAATTCTTGTGTAATCGCTCATCAGAGACCCGTTAAATTATAGAGTTATCTAAGCACAACATGATCGGGGGATATAGCCCTACATCTTGCCATAGGAATCATTAGTTTATGGCAAACACTTCTAAAATGATACAGCGTCCTTAAATCCAATGTCAAACAGCCGCCTGTGTATATTTGTGGACCGGGTCCTAGCTCGGTGCTTAAATAAAAGCTCCGGAACTCCGAGGTACTTTACCCCATCGTTGCAAAAGTCGGAGGGTTTTAGAGTTAAGGCGACCTAGGGTGAAGCCGTAGTAAACTACTGCTAATCCCGCCACGGCGGGACAACGAGGGATCTGGAGTCCTCCGACTATTGCAACGATGGGATTTACTTAACTTTTGCGTGATCTCACAGTTCTTTTAATAATCGTTTGGCTGTGCAACTGTTGGGCAACCTCTGCTGATGGAGGCAAAAAGCTGTGACCACCTTTCGATTGCAGCGGTTTCAATTTCAATTCCCAGACCGGCATCTATGGGAACGGGTACGATGCCTCTGAGACCGAATGATACCTCTTTGTTCACAAGATCTTCTTTAAGCACATATTTTGAAAAGGATCCTTCCAGATAGGCCGCTTCAGGGCACATCACGGCTAAATTGCGGCCGGCAAAAGACAAGATGGCCGTCTCACCCACATGGGCGCCCAAAACCACCATCATGTGTTTTAACCTTGCCTGTTGATAAATCGCATAAGCCTTTTGAAAACCGCCGCAGCTGGACAATCGAATATTGAGGCCGTGGCACATATCGTTTTCGATCAGATAGTGCGGTCCTTTCGGCGTATACATAGATTCGTCCGCAATGATCGGAATGTCACTGTACTCCGATACTTTCTTTAGCCCGTTCAGATCGTATTTGGCGACCGGCTGTTCAATGGCTGAAAGATGGACGCGATGGGCTGCTTTGATAAAGGCCATTGCCGAATCTACGCTAAAAGCGCAATTGGCATCCACTCGGATTCGAATATCGCCGCCGAGCATTTTTCTGATGGTCTTTAACTGCGCAATACTGCTTTCGATATCAATTACTTTTAATTTTAACGCCGTCAATTTTAATTTTTTGACCAGCTCGATGTAGGTTGAAAACTTGTTCTCGCTTCTAATTGAGGGAATGACACCGGAGTAAGTTAAAGATTTCATTTTATGATGAGTTATATATAGATAATATAGCGTCTTCTGCTCTACTCTGGTCCATATGTCGATCAGCGCCGTTTCCACCGCACACAAGGCAGCTGGGTTTTTAATGGCCATATCGGCATCACCCAGTTCATGGAGCAATGCGAACAGTTCGTTGCTTGATCCAATATTTCGTCCGCACATCCTTTGTGACAGGGCCTTTGCAGCGATCAGACTTTGATCAAATTTCTCCCCGGTTACATATTCTCTGGGTGTTCCTTCACCAACCCCCTTATTTCCGGACTGATCCTGCACGACAACGATAATGCTTTGCGTTTCCGTCCTGGAATACAGATGGTGTCTAATGGGCCTTGCAAAAGGGATGTTAAGATCATAAATACTAATTCGATGAATTTTCATGACATCCAAAACGCCTTCTATATCTTGTAAAGTCCAAGTAAAAATTCGGCCATTGGTACCATTGTTGGGGATCTCTATAGATATATTGCTCTAGCAGGCGCCAGGCCGCCTCATAAAGCGAAAAGCATTCTTTTCCATCTGCGAGCGGATGTATAGATAGTTCGTACCTGTTTTTTTTGCGGTGAATAATTCCAAAACCGCTAGGTGCCTTCGATCTCCTATAGAGGATATCCAAAGTCCGGTCTTTTGGAATAGTGTGCCCAAACAATCGAATGGTCTCTATTCTGCTCGGGCGCCAAGTGTGGATTTCATCGCACATGGTAATCAATGACCTGCCTTTCTCAATCGCTTGCAATGCCTTGAAAATGACATTGGCGCTGTCCGCATCTATCAATTCCAAATCCACTGATTCTGATTTTCGAGCAAGCGTCTCTTTCAGCTTTTCCGTCTTGAACCGTAAAATGATAGAGGGACGATAGTGATTGGCTGCAAGAAACAGCGGGACATACTCTACAGCCCCAAAATGACCTGTAACCAAAATACAACCAATGCTGCATTTTGTCCTTTGATCGATCCATTCTTTTCCGGTAATCGAAACATGTCTGTTTAAATACTTCATCATTGTGGAAAGCGATTTGTAGGCATTGACCATTTTTTCAGAGTAATGCTCAAATATGCCAAAGTATGTCTTTAAAAGAATACATTGAAACCGTTTATTGCCATGTCGTTGCCCTAACACATACCTGAGTGATTTTGAAAGATTTCTTCGTTCTTCATGTTTAATGCCGTAGTAGCAAAATCCGATCATGGATAGGTATCGGCGAAAGACTGAAACCGGCAAAAGTTTGGCCAGGCGAATGTTGGCCTGCTGCTGAAGGAATCTGCTTAAATCCGTCCCGGCAGACGGCCAAAGTTTAGGCATAAGCTTACCTTTGAAAAGCGGAAGGTAGAGACTTGCTTTTAATGCCATTGAGTATGACGACCTGCCGTTTGCGTGTCAATACAGTTGTCACTGCAGCTATGTTGGACCATTTGATTGAAAAAATTAGCGATATGCTTTATTGATTATTGCAAAGTGATTCATGTTTCGCGTCGTTTTCCAACGCCTCACATAAAGGACATATTCCGATGAAATTGGTCCAGCGAAAAACCATGGATTATCAGTGCCATGACATCCATAGAGGGTATACCCAACAAACCCTGCATTTTGATCTGGGAACGGATGCTGTCGCCATCAAACCGGTGCCGGACAAAATGCGCGAACTCTTTATCGGCGGCAAAGGCTTTGACCTATGGATGCTGTGGCAAGCCATTCAGTCCACCACCCGCTGGGATGATCCTGAAAATGCGCTGTGCATTTCCTCCGGCCCCATGGGCGGTACCCCGACCTACCCCGGTTCGGGCAAAAGCATTGTAACCTCCTTGTCTCCTTTGACCCAGTCGGTAATGGACTCCAATGCAGGGGGCTATTTCGGCCCTTATCTTAAATTTTCCGGATTCGATGCCCTTGAGATTCAAGGCAAAAGCGCTGAACCCACTGTAATCTTCATCGACGGATTGACCCGTACCCTATCCATTTATGACGCTCAAGGGCTAGCTGAAGATGCTTATGCCCTCTCCATGGAGCTGACAACGCACTTTTCCGAGGGCCGGCATCGCAGCATTTCGGTGGTCACAGCCGGCCCCGGTGCCAAAAACACCCTTATGGGTTGTCTCAATTTTTCCTGGTATGACGCCAAGCGCAAGCGGGTGCGCTACAAACAGGCGGGGCGCGGCGGCATGGGAACGGTGTTTGAGGACAAAGGCCTCAAAGCCCTGGTAGTCCGCTGGGACAGTGTCTCTTTGGGAACCAACCAGCCTGCGGACAAGGACGCCCTGCGTAAAGTGGCTAGGCTGCACTCCAAGGAGATTGTCACCCTGGATCCCAAGCAGAATGAAATGGCTCGCATCGGCACGACCCACTTGGTTTCCATCATGAACGACTTTGACTTGCTGCCCACCCACAACTTTCGCTACGGTCAGGATCCGCGGGCTGCACTCATCGACCGGACGGTATATGAAAAATTGTTCGATCCGGGACATGACGGCTGCTGGTTGGGATGCACCGTGGCTTGCGCCCATGGTGTGCGCAATTTCATCCCCTTGACCGGCGCCTACCGGGGAAAACCCGTGTTTGTGGATGGACCGGAGTATGAGACGATCGCCGGTTGCGGCTCCAACCTGGGTATTTTCGATCCCTACACCATATTGGAAATGAATTTTTACTGCGACAATTATGGATTGGACACCATCTCGGTGGGCACGAGTATCGCATTCATTATGGAGTGTTTTGAATTGGGCCTGATCAATGCCGATCATACCGGTGGACTGCCGCTAAATTTCGGCAACCGCCTGGCCGCCCTGGAACTGCTGCACCAGATGGCCCGCGGCGAAGGTTTCGGCAAGATTGCCGGATTGGGAATCCGGCGGATGAAAACCATTTTTGCCGAAGAATACGGCGCGGATGCCGCCGTGCTGACTGATATCGGCATGGAATCCAAAGGGTTGGAGTTCAGCGAATACATGACCAAAGAATCCCTGGCCCAGCAGGGAGGCTACGGCATGGCCCTCAAAGGTGCCCAACATGACGAGGCCTGGTTGATCTTTTTGGACATGGTGCACAATTTCATGCCAACTTTCGAGCAAAAGGCGGAGGCACTGCACTGGTTTCCCATGTTTCGAACCTGGTTTGGTCTGTGTGGGCTGTGCAAGCTGCCCTGGAACGATATCGTACCGGAGGATAACCAACAAACACCTGACCCGGCCAAGGTGATGAAACATGTTCAGTGGTATGCTGAGTATTTTTCAGCCGTAACGGGGCGCAAAGTGAAGCCGGATGACTTGATCACCATGAGCGAGGCGGTTTACAATTTCCAGCGTATCCTCAATCTGCGGGTGGGCTTCGGCCGCCGGGAGCACGATAACCTACCCTACCGTGCTGTCGGCCCGGTGACTGTGGACGAGTATGAATCACGCAAGGATCGCTATGACAAACAGCTCGGCCAAATCCACGGCGCTGAGGCCGTTGCAAAGCCTGTGGATGAAAAAGTGACTTTGCTACGCCAATACCGCGAAAATCAATATGAAAAACTTAAAGATGCCGTTTATCAGCGTCGGGGGTGGACATCGGACGGCATTCCCACGGTTGCCACGGTAAAACGACTGGGTATCGATTTCCCCGAAGTCCTGGAAGTCCTTAAGGTCAATGGTGTGACGGAATGATAAAAGTCGGGGACCAGACCATGACCTGGCAGCCGGGCCTGACCCTGGCCCAGGTGATGGAATCCCTTGAGCAAGGACACCTCTATGCTGTGGTGCGCCTTAACGGCCAACTGGTCTCCAGGCCCAATTTTGCCAAAACCCGGGTCCCGGAAGAAGCCGATATCCAGCTCCTTCCGTTAATTGCCGGCGGGTAGGCAGTGAATCCATTTTATAAATGATAGAAATTGCGGCTTTTCGCAAATGAGGTTGATGCGTTTTCGCCCAGGCAAACATGCGTAAGTTTAGGCGGCAGGAAAAATAAATTTTTCTCAGCTTCGGGACGGCATATCATCTTTCTGTTTTTTATCCAATTCCTCCCGAACCGCCTTTCCGATCTCTTCCAGTACGTATGGCTTTTTGATGTAGATCCCGGCTCCAAGTCTTTGAGCCTGCCTGACCCGTCCCGTTTCAGAAAACCCACTGGCGATGATTGCCTTCTGGCCCGGATGCAGTTCAAGTATCTGTTTATACGTATCCAGTCCATCCATCCCCGGGTCCATGATCATGTCCAGCACAAGCAGATCCGGAGTATCTGACCGCAGGTACGCCACCGCTTCCTCCCCGCTTTTGGCGGTCGAAACATGGTAACCCAGTTTGGTTAAAAACTGGCTGGCAATCTCCCTTTGCTCTTGCACATCATCCACGATCAGAATTTTCTCACTTCCCATATAAGTATGAACAGGGACACTGCCTTTTTCAGCTTTCAGCTCTTTCCGGGTAGCCGGAAAATAAAGATCGCATGCGGTGCCTTCCCCCCGGGTGCTTTTTACATCGATATATCCCTGGTGGTCCTTCATGGTGCTCCAGACGACAGACATGCCCAACCCGGTTCCGCTCATTCCCATTACTTTTTTGGTGTAGAAGGGCTCAAATATCTTTTTTAAATCATCGGCGGCTATTCCAGTGCCGCTATCAATTATGCTTAAAAGCGCATAATCACCCTCGTCGACCTCCTCGTATCCGCTTATCGGACGGTCAACGTATTGATTCTTTGTAATAATGCGAACAGTGCCTTCATTGACAATGGATTCCGCCGCGTTGGCAACCAGGTTCATGATGGTTTTCAAGATGTGATGAGACGACCCTAAAATATTAAGGAGTCGCGGGTGCAGGTCTATTTTAAATTCGACGTTTTGATGTAATGATTTTAATTTTTCAAATTCGGCGGATTCAATGAATTTATCCACAATCGTGTTAAGGCTAACTACTTCGGTTACAACAACCCCCCTCCTGGCCAGGGTCAGAAGATCCTGAACAATGGCAGCGGCTCTCAGGCCGGACTCCTTGATCCTTTCTATTGGCCTTCGCATCGGACTGTCTTTCTGGATGTCGCTCAACAGCAAATCAGGGTAACCCACGAGCCCGGAGAGAATATTGTTGAGATCGTGTGCAACTCCACCGGCAAGGGTGCCGATCATTTCAAGCTTCTCGGCACGCGTCAATTGCTCCTCCAGCTTCTTTCTTATGCTTTCAGAGCGCTCTTTTTCTTCTATCTCGCGGATTAAATCCTTTGTTCTTTCTCTGACGCGATGTTCAAGATGCTGATGAGCCTTCAACAGCTCGTCCTCTTTCATGCGAAGCTCTGCGATAGAGTCTTCCAGCTCCATGCGTTTTTGCTGAAGCTTGATGTAGGTTTTATCCCGGGTGCTTTCAAAGAGGTATCCAAAAAAAAGGACGCACAAAGATGAGGGTATGAATCGAATGGTAAAGTCGTGGGGATACTTGGCCGCTGGATCAGGCCACAGCACAAACAAGTAGATATATGCCGGGATAAACAAAAGTAAAGTTGCAATCGCTCCCTCTTTTTTCCCCATCAAGTACAGGGTGAACAGCGGATAGGTATAGTACCATAAAAAACCGGTGTTGCCCGCACCTCCTGTATAGAACAAAAAATAATAAAGCATCGTCATGATGCCGATGCCGACATAGATTGGGGGCCTGTGGTTCATTGATTTGCGATAGTAGATAATACAGAAAATCAATAAAACTGCCGCTGAATGGTCCAACAGGCCTACGATCATAATTCCTCGCCTGTAGGAAAGCATACCAACGATTAAAAGGACCACAATTGCGAATAAGGTTATTGAATTTACAAGCAGCATCTGTCGCACTTGCTCGTAATCATTCCTCTGCGCATAGATGTCCACCAGGAAAATCCTGTTAAGAATACTTTTAAATGGGCTTACAACGGGATTCAATTTTGGTTCCAAAAATTCATTTTTTCTATTTTACCCATATCACTATCGTTGAGCAACAATGGTGGACATAATTAAGTATGTACAATCTATGCTTATGTGTCAAACTATAGATGGATCTGATATGTCGCATGGCTTGGAGATGGTCGAGTTGGTTTGAGCAGTATTTTATAGCTCGGCACGGCCAAAGCGAAATGGCTGCCCGCGATCGTCTCACCGCCGGACAATCCACGTGCAACCGCCGCACCGGTTAATGCAGTACTGTGCTTCAGGCAGCTACAAGGCCGAACCGGCTTACTTGAAGTTCTTTTCTATGGCTGGAAAACGGATAATTAAAAAAGGTCAGACTTTAAACTGGTCCACCATCTGTTTGAGATTATCCGACAGTTTGGCGAGCTTTTGGGCGCTCTGATTTACCTGGCTGCTGCTGGTTGACATCTCGTTCATCGATACGCTCACATTGGCAATGTCATGGGAGATTTCGTTTGAAACCGAAGAGCTCTTGTTGACGTTTTCGTTGACTTCCTGGATTCCTTGGGAAGCTTGGGTCACGTTGCCGGCAATCTCCCGGGTCGCAGCCGACTGCTGCTCAACCGCGATGGCTATGCTGGTCACTACGCTGCTGACGTTTGCGATGACCTGGTTGATCTCCGTGATTTGCCCCACTGTGGTTGAGGAGGTGCCTTGAATGCCTTCGATTTTTTTCTTGATGTCCTGGGTGGCTTCAGCAGTTTGTTTGGCCAGTTCCTTGATCTCATTGGCAACCACTGCAAAGCCTTTTCCCGCCTCACCGGCACGGGCCGCTTCGATGGTGGCGTTCAATGCCAGCAGGTTGACCTGCTCCGATATATCCGTGATGGTTTCTATGACTTTGCCGATGGAATCGGCCGCATTGCCCAATCGGTCCATGTTGGTCGAGGCATTGTTGGCCTTGTGGCTTGCCTCGTCGGAAATTCCTTTGGCTTTTTCAGCGTTCTGCGCAATTTCGCCAATGGTGGAAGACATCTGTTCAGCGGCCGCGGCCACCATGTTGGTGTTGGTGGCGGACTGTTCCATAGCGGCAGACACGGTGTTCATATTGGCGCTCATCTCTTCGACGGCCTCCGAAACCGCACCGGATTTGTCGGACACGTTCCGGATGCCCTGGGACATCTCTTCGGATATGGCGGAAAGCTCAGTGGACGATAAAGAGAGGGTTTCCACATCCCCGGTGATATTCTTGATGAGGCCCTGAAGTTTTTCAATGAATACATTAAACCATCTGGCCAATTCGCCGACCTCGTCTTTGCTTGAGGCGGACAGGCGCATGGTCAGGTCCCCTTCGCCCTCGGCGATATCCTTGAGGCCGGCAACAGCGGCATTGATCGGCCGGATTACCATCAATAGGCTCAGCGCACCGATAACCGATAGCATGATCAAACCAAAGGCGAACCCGATGCCGATCAATACGCCTTTCATTCTGGACCTGGCCTTTGCTCCGATCTGATCGATACTCTGGCCTATCTCTGTCCAAGCTTTGTTCGATTGTTCAGCGATGCGTTTGAGGGTCGTTTGCATCTTTGCGCCTGCCGCAGATGATACTTGTGTCAAGGCGCTGTCGATCATTTCAGTGTTGTTATTTATCAATGTGTCAAATTGATTTTTAACCTCCTCTTTCTTGGCAAAAATAGAAGATTTATCCATGCAAATCACAATTTTGCCCAATGGTTTGCCTTGCAAGGCCAATGCTTTTTCCACAACCAACACCGATGGATCTTTTGGAGAGGCGTTTAGCACTTTGTCCAGTTTCTTGTTGCCGGTACCGCGCTCTAGGTATGTTTTTATCTTGGGGTCCTTGCGGTTAACATAACGGGTTATGGGTTTGCCATTTGATCTCAAGTAGATCGCGTAAACGACATCCGATCTGCGGGTAACCGATTTAACGTAGGCCACAAGATCGGCAAAATTCTTGGATAGAATTGCTCTGGGCGCGACCTGGGCCAATAAAGAGGCAATCGAATCTGCATTTCGCTGCAAATTTTGTTCTAAATCAGCAATGATGTCGGCCTCCGCTTTGGAAAGTTCGGCGGATGTGGTTTGGGCCAAAGTATTCGATGCCTCGGCAAGATTTTGCTTCAACGCTTCGGTCACATCGGTTTCCATCCTGGCGAACTGACTTTGGACCGACACCGTTGTAGATCGCAACACATCAGTTACCGATTGTCCCATCTGCATCGCAAAACTGCCTTGCATCCGAAGGATAACCGTGACGAGAATCAACATGGCAACAAGGAAAAGGCCCGAAAAAGGCAATAGCAATTTGGCCAGAATGCCCCGCTTATTTAAATTGAATTTCATCCGCGACTCCTCGATTCAACGGGCGGCACCTGCAATATGATTGGAATGCCGCTGTTTTGGAAGATTCCCTGATCGAAATGTTATTTGGCCGCAAGGGTATAAGCACCCACTTTCAGCGTTTTTTGCAGCGCTTCGACAGGAGAATAATCCAATGCATCCACCCAACCGACAACTTTGGCGGCTTTCGCTGCTTTGCCGTCAGGCTTAACGGCCTTTAATGCATTGACAACCGCTGCAACGACAGGGTCCGGTGTTCCGGCCACTTTGGCAAGGGGCCATTCCGGGTATAACTGGGTGCTGCATTTGAACGGAAAACCGTTGTACGATTTTTCGTTTATGATTTTTATATCCTCCATATCGATAGCACCATCAGCTGCAAGACGCTCCAGTGTGTCCGTGCGTACGGTGCCCGCTTCCACAGCCTCGTTCATAACCGCATAAACCACATTATCATGTTTGCCGCCAAACTCGAGCTTTGCGAAATTATCAGGATGGATGCCTGCATCTATCAGCTCTTTATATGCCATCTGCCATCCACCGAAAGATGATTTTTTGACCGCCATAAAAGATTTGCCCCGGAGGTCCTGAAGTTCGTTGATGCCGTCGTTGTCAGCACTGGTGATGACCACCCCGCCAAAGGATTTTAGCGGCTTGCCTTGACGTGAATTTACCATGGTGGCAACCGCGACTGCACCATATTTGACCTTTGCGGTCACAAACATAGAGGAGTTGACGAGAAAAAAATCAACTTTTTTATTCTCAATGGCGGAATTGACATCATCGAAACCCAGCGGCACGATTTCAAAAGTCATTCCATCGATTTTCCGGGAAAGGTAGTCACCTGTGGCCTTCCATTTTTTTAATGCCTTTACAGGACCATTTTTCGCCAGAACGCCGATCTTATAATGATTCGCCGCTAGCGCTGAATTTGCTGCAAATGAAAGGGCCACTAAAATTGTCGCCATAATCCATATTTTCTTCATTATTTTGCCTCCAATATAGATGAGAATCGCTTACTATTCCTTGTTTGAAGTTCCGAATTCTATAAATACCCAAAAATAAGTCACTTAACCGATAAGTATATCGCCCCATCTCCGGGTGACTTTAGCGACAAGTGGTTGGTGGCAAATATTTTAAGCAGCAGGGTAAAATTCGTAAGGTGGGGTCACAGTTCACATTTAAGTTGCCAGAGCGACTAAGTTGCCAGAGCGACAGGAAAGTTTTGACATAATAAGTTTTTTTAACTATAAAGAATCAAGTCACATCCATCCAGCAGATATCAAACCCGCATTCACATTGATTCATTAAATTCGTTCCTGATGAAGTTCAGAGCCTGCCCATTTTTGTAAGTACTGTGTTTTGTATAGAGATTTCACCCGTCCAATTACAGGGAGGCGACGATATGAACCCGACCTTGTTTTTTGAACAAAGTCTCAAAATTTATCGGTTCCCGGTAAATGTCATTGTATTTAAATTCAGCCTGACACTGCTTGTGATCATATACATAGGTCTTACCTTCTGCAGTGGCCGGTGCGATGAACCACTGACCGTTCGGGTCGGCGCCTACGAAAATCGCCCCAAGATATATACCAATCCCCAAGGGACGGTGGTCGGAATCTTTCCCGACATTCTCGACACCATCGCCTATGAAGAGGGCTGGCGTCTGCAATATGTGTTCGGAACATGGACCCAATGCCTGGAGAGGCTGGAAAAAAACGAAATCGACCTCATGGTGGATGTGGCCGTTTCCGAAGAAAGAAACCAACGCTATGATTTTTCCAACGAAACGGTATTCCTGAATTGGGGAACGATATACACAAGAAGCGGATTTGCCATCCAATCCCTGCTGGACCTGCGTGGCAAAACCGTTGCCGTCATGCGGGGCAGCATTCATACCGAGGGAAGCGACGGCATCAAAAGCCTGTCGTCCAAATTCGATCTTGACCTGACCTTCATTGAAGTAGACAACTACGCTGAGGTGTTCGGCTTAATAGATTCCGCTGCCGCCGATGCCGGTGTCGTCAACCGCCTGTATGGTGCATTGAACGAAAAAAATTATTCGATTTTAAAAACAGCCCTCTTGTTTAATCCGGTTCAGCTCAAATTCGCCGTTCCCAAAGGAAGCCCGGCCGGTCGCGCCTTGCTTTCCCGGGTGGATGCCCATTTAAAAAACCTGATGAACGATCCCCATTCGGTATATCAGGAGATTATCACAGCCTATTTGAACGGTATTGAATTTCAAAGGCACTTCAACGGCGAAATGCGCGCCGTACCGCTTACATCAGAGGAAAAATCCTGGCTCAAGGCACATCCGGTGGTCCAACTGGGCGTAGATCCAGACTACCCTCCTTACAGTTTCAGAAATGATGACGGCTCTTACCAGGGGTTGGCAATGGATTTTGTAAAGCTGATCGGCAAACATCTGGGGCTGCACATGGAGGTTGTTCCGGGCTTGGACTGGAATCAAATCCTCGAGGGGCCGCGCAACGGGAACCTGGACGTTGTGCTCACTGCCGTAAAGACAAGTGAGCGTGAAGATTATTTGCGGTTCAGCAAGATCTACATCCCGACGCCGCTGGTGATCATGGCCAGGAAAGATGATCAAAGCATAGACGGCCCCGAAGACATGGCCAAACACAAAGTGGCCCTGGTCAAAGGCTATGCTTCAGCACAAAGAGCCCTAACCGGACATCCTGATATTAGGCCCCATTGGGTCGACACGCCTCTGGACGGGCTGACGGCCGTTTCCGTTGGAGAGGCGGATCTATATGTGGGGGTTCTGGGGATCAATGATTTTCTTGCGAGAAAACACGGACTTTCCAATCTTAAGGTCGCCGCCCGCTACGACATGCAGTTTGGCGGGCAACGCTTTGGTGTGCGCAAAGACTGGCCGCAGCTGCTTTCCATCTTGGACAAGGCCCTTGAAGCCATTCCGGAAAAAAAGAAGATTTCCATTTTCAATACATGGGTTTCGATCCAATCCAAGCTCCAGGGCGCAGCCGCTCTGCAGCAGCACAATTGCCTGACCGAGGAAGAGACGGACTGGATTCAGAACCATGGAACGATCCGGCTCGGCGTTGATCCTGAATTTGCCCCCTTTGAATTTTTTTCCAAAAATGGCGCTTACAGCGGAATCACTTCCGACTATGTGAAAATTCTGAACAGCCGACTGGGTCTGAACATGCAGGTGGTTCCCAATCTGACCTGGGAAGAGACCATCACAGCGGCCAGGCGAAGGGATCTGGATGTTCTGCCTTGTGTGGCCATAACCCAGGATCGCAAACCGGTTCTGAATTTTTCAGATCCCTATCTGAATTTCCACCGCGTCATCATCAACCGCACGGACACGCCCTTTTTCGCCAGTCTGAGTGATATTACCGGATTGGACGTCGCCGTACAGGCCAACACTTCCCATGCCGGGTATCTAAAAGATCATACCGACATTCAACCGATTCTATATGAAACGCTCCAGGAATCGTTGCGGGCTGTCTCAAGCGGAGAAGCGGATGCCTTTGTGGGCAACATTGCCTCGGCCACCTATTGGATCAGAAAGCTGCACCTGACCAATTTAAAGGTTGCCGCACCGGTCTCGTATGAACTTCAGAAACTGCACTTCGCCGTACGCAAGGACTGGCCGGAACTGGTGCCCATCATCAACAAAGGGCTGGCATCCATCAGCCTGCGCAAAGAGAACAAAATCCAGAAGCACTGGATCGATGTGGAATACGATCCCGGAATCGACCCGCTGCGCTTTTGGAGGCGTATCATACAGGTTGTCGGCGCAGCGCTTTTGATACTCTTTGCAGTTGCCACCTGGAATTTCATGCTGAAAAAGGAGATCAAAAAACGACGAATTATCGAAATGAACCTGACCTATCGCCTGGATTTCGAAACGTTAATCCTCGAAATGTCCTCCCTGTTTATCAACCTCAAGACCCAGCAGATCAACGAACAGATCAGCCAGGCTCTAAATAGGATCGCCGTCTTCGTAGAGGCCCAATGCGGCTTTATCTTCGGCATATCCGGCCACGGAAAAAGGTTTTTCAACTCCCATGGATGGTTTTCCGACCAGTTGGACAGCAAAATGGAAAATTTTCAGGAACTGGATGCCACCACCATGCCGTGGTGGGTGGAACGCTTGAACAGGAATGAAGTAATTGCGGTATCCAGCATCGCAAAATTACCTGAAAAAGCTGCTGTCGAAAAAGAGTTACTGCTGGCAGCCGGCTTAAAAGCTATCGTGAGCATCCCCATGAGCATGGGCGGTGAGACGACCGGCTTTCTGGGTGTGGCCAGTATTCAGAACCATCGCAAATGGAGCACGGATGAAATCGCCCTGCTCCAGGCGGTGGGGCAAATATTCACCAACGCCTTGCAAAGAAAGCAGGCGGAAGAGGCCCTGCAACAATCACACGATAATTTGGAGCAACGGATAGCGCAACGCACCACGGATTTGGCCAAAACCAACCTTTGCCTGCAGCAAGAAATCACCGAGCGTGAACGAATGGAGGCAGAGAAGGAGAAGCTGATCGAACAATTGATTCAAGCTCAAAAAATGGAAGCCATAGGGACCATGGCCGGCGGCATCGCCCATGACTTTAATAATATCCTCATGCCCATAATAGGTTATGCGGAAATGACGAAAATAAAATTGCCCCCGGAATCGGACATCAAGAGATATTTGGATCAAATCATAGATGCCAGCATGCGGGCAAAGGAACTGATCAGACAAATCCTTACCTTCAGCCGGCAGAACGACCATGAGTCCAAACCTATCAAGCTGGAACCACTGGTCAAGGAAACCTTGAGATTGATGCGCCCCTCACTGCCCTCGACCATCGAAATCCGAGAATCCATCGACCCGAATGTGGGACAAATCGCGGGCAACCCGACTCAGATTCATCAATTGTTGATGAATCTTTGCACCAATGCGCGCCATGCCATGCGCGAACACGGTGGTATCCTGACGGTGGCGTTGGATGAAGTCCGGCATCCTGGATGCTCGGTATCGAACGGCCGCAAATTGGAACCTGGCAGTTATGTACGCTTGCAAATCAGCGACACGGGGCATGGCATCCGGGAAAGTATTCAAAAAAGAGTGTTGGAGCCCTATTTTACGACCAAGGCGCCTGAAGAGGGAACCGGATTGGGGCTTTCCGTCGTCCATGGCATTGTCAAAAAGCACGGCGGCCACCTGACATTTTCCAGTCAAGTCAACAAGGGCACCACCTTTCAGGTTCTTTTCCCAAAAAATCCAGCGTCAACGACCTGTGAGGCTGTCAAACCGGAGCATATCGTAAGTGGCGGCACCGAACGGGTATGGGTGCTGGATGATGACGATGCCATCGCTCTTATGGAGCAGAAAATACTTCAAAACCTCGGATACGCGGTCAAGGCTTTCACGCGAAGCGATCAATTGCTCGCGGAATTTAAAAAAAATGGAGATCGTGTCGATCTGGTCATCACCGATATGACCATGCCAACCCGAACGGGCGTTGAACTGGCCCGATTACTGATGGATATGCGGGCCGACATTCCAATAGTGCTATGCACCGGTTTCAGTGAAAATATTGACGCGGCCAGAGCAAAAGACATTGGTATTCGTAAATTTCTAATAAAGCCCGTGGTCATGAAAGAATTGGCCGATACGGTTCGAAAGGTGCTGGACGAGAAAACTTAGGTCGATCACCACCCTGGACTTCAAAAGAGATACTTATGATAGGCGCTATGTAAATACACATGTAAGGCGATATGTGTATTTGCACCCGCACATCAGGTCGATCATTATAAAAAGCTTGACATTGATTTTTGAATATCCTACTAAACTAATAGGATTAAAAAGATCCCATTTATCCAGTGTTGTATTGTCCCATAAAACCCCGGATCATCTTTGACGCTGATCTGATGACATAAGTCCCATTGAGTATCCATATTATAAACAAAAGGAGGGGAGCATGCGTAAGATACTAATTCTCGGTTCCGGAGCAGGCGGTACCATCATCGCCAACATGCTGCGCAAGGAATTGTCCGAGGCTGACTGGGAGATCACCATTATTGATCGGGATGAAGAGCACTATTACCAGCCGGGATTTCTGTTTATTCCCTTTGGTGTTTACGGCGCAGACGATGTTGTAAAACCTAAAAAAGAATTTATTCCCAAAGGTGTGTCGTTCGTGCTGGACGAGGTTACGGGCATTGACCCGGATCAACGCCGGGTCCAGACATTGTCCGGAACAACCCATGATTACGACTGGCTGGTGTTAGCCACCGGATGCGATATCCACCCCGAGGAGATTGACGGCATGATGGATGGCTGGCGCAAAGATATCTTCGACTATTATACCTTTGAAGGCAGTATGGCCTTACGAGAGCAGTTGCGCTATTTCACATCCGGCAAAATAGTGCTCAACATTGCTGAAATCCCGTATAAATGCCCCATCGCACCACTGGAATTCGTCTTTATGGCCGATTGGTACTTTACCGCCATGGGAGTTCGTGACAAGGTCGAACTGGAGTTGGTCACCCCGCTGGACAATGTGTTCACAAAGCCGGTGGCGGCAAAGATTCTGGCCACTTTCGCCCAGAAGAAAAATATCAAAGTCACACCGCATTTCGATCTGGCGCAGGTCAATGCCGGAGAAAAGACCATCGAATCCCACAAAGGCGATAAGGTAGGATATGATTTACTGGTCTCCATTCCACCCAATATGGGCGACAAGTGCATGATCGATTCCGGTGTCGGCGATCCGGTGGGGTTCGTACCCACGGACAACAACACTTTGAAGCATGAGAAATTCGATCGCATCTACGCTGTTGGGGATACCACCAACGTGCCCACATCCAAGGCCGGATCGGTAGCCCATTATATGGCCTACACCCTGGTGGAGAACATGATTCGGGAGATTAACGGACATGAGGGGCTGCCCAGCTTCGACGGCCACGCCACCTGTTTCCTGGCATCGGGGTTTGAAAAAGCCATTTTGCTTGACTTTAACTACAAAGTCGAACCGCTGCCCGGCAAATTCCCCTTTCCCGGTATGGGGCCCTTTACCTTACTGCAGGAAAGTCTATCCAATCATTGGGGCAAAATGATGTTCCGCTGGGTCTATTGGAATTTGATGATGAAGGGACTGGACCTGCCCCTGGAACCCCAAATGATTCTGGCCGGCAAAACACGCAAAGTGGCCTGAATGGAGGTGGCGCCATGACAAACGAAGAACAACTTTTGGAACGGATGGATCGGCTGGAGGCGCAAATAGCCCCTCTGGCTCAGTCGGCCAAGGCTGTGGGAGAATTGCGACAGGAACTCGCCCCCCGTGTTAATGAAGCCGTGCATTACTTGATAGCTGAACTGGCCGATGTAGAGGCCGATTTTAATCAGGAGGATTTGTTGCGCCTGATTAAAAATGCCATGCGCAACGTCAATAATCTAAACTTCGCCTTGGATCAGATGAAAAATCTCATCGATTTCGCGGTCGTTGCCGAACCTTTGCTCAAAGATACCGTACCACAGGTGATTTTATATCTGGACGATTTGGAGCAGAAGGGCGTGCTGCGTCTTTTAAATCATGGTCTGGAAGTTATCAAAAAAATCGCTTCGAACTACTCCCAGGAGGATCTGGACCAAATCGGGGACGGCTTGGTAAGGATGGCCGATATCCTCAAAGCGGTTACAACGCCGCAGGCCCTTGATGTATTGGAGAGTGCTGCCAAAATTCCTGCGGAAGCGAATTTTGCCGGAGCAAAACCGACCGGGGCCTTTGGCCTGATGGGGGCCATGGGCAATAAACAAGTGCGACAGGGGCTGGGCGTCATGCTGGAACTGACCAAGGCCGCCGCCAATATCGGTCGCTCCTCTGAAGCCGCCACCGATAATGGGTAAAAGCATGGACAAGAACTTGCTTTTTCCAAAGCAAGCTGTCAAAAGCGCAAATTGTATATCCACCACCTTAGCCCCACTGTTAGGAGGGGCTAAGGTGGTGCAGCTGCCATTTAACAAATTAGAGAATAAACCTATTTTGACAACTCATATCTTTTTAACAGCTGATACAATCGGGCGCGTTTCAGTCCTGAAATCGAACAGGCCGCTTTTACGTCCCACTCTGTAGCTTTCATTAATTTCTCAAAATATCTTTTTTCAGCTTCGGCGACCATGCATTGACGATATTCTTTTAAACTTGGAACAGGATGGAAAAGAGCGTCTTTGCGCTGATCCGGCTCGTGCTGTTTTTCTTGAGAAGGCTGCAATAATTTGATCCGGATGTAGTTGGGAAGATGTTTGGAAAACAGAACTTTGCTGAGCGGATCGACGGCGACCGCGCTTTCAATTGAGCTGATAAACTCCCTGATGTTGCCGGGCCACCTGTATTTCTGGATAACTTCAAAAAAATCTTCCGATATTTCCTTTAAGTTGAAATCATATTTGTTGCAAAAGTATTTCACATAATGTTCGGCAAGCTCCTTTATATCTTTTTTTCTGTTCCTGATGGGGGGAAGTTCGATAATAAATGTTCTTAATCGAAAAAGTAGATCCTCTCTGAACTTTTTTGAAGCCACGCATTCATCCAAATCTTTATTTGTTGCCGATACCAGTCTGAAATCACTTTCAACTTCTTTTTTGCTGCCAACCGGCCTGAACTGCTTTTCCTGCAAGACCCTGAGTAGTTTTTTCTGAAGATTCAAGTGCAGTTCACCGATTTCATCCAGGAAAAGCGTTCCCTGGTCAGCCTGTTTGATAAGCCCTTCATGGCTTTGATCTGCTCCGGTAAACGCCCCCTTTACATGGCCGAAGAGGATACTTTCCGCCAGTGTGTTTGGAAGAGATGCGCAGTCAACGATAATAAAAGGTTCTGATTTTCTTGAACTGTTCAGATGGATGGCACGGGCAAACAGCTCCTTTCCAGTTCCAGTTTCGCCATAAATCAGGACATTGGCACTGGTTCTGGCAGCATGTCCCATGAGTGTAATGCACATTGATAGTCTGGGGCTGCTCCCAATAATTCCTTTTCGGTCGATATCCGCTGGTGAAGACAACACCTTTTTTTGACTTCGATATTCAAGTGCCCGGGTCAGGGACAACTCCATGGTTCTGATATCGGCCGGTTTTTGTAAGTAATCCCAGGCGCCGCTTTTCAGTGCCAGATCGGCACCCCCTTGCTCGCCGTATGCCGTGATAATGATAATTTCAGGGGCAAACGCAATCGATCTTATCTTGGGTATGATCTCAAGCCCGTTCCCGTCCGGCAGCCGTACGTCCAGGAACACGACATCGTAATTTCCAGTTAAGGCTTTTTTAAGTCCGGTTTCCAATAAAAAGGCCGTATCCGCAAGATAGCCGGCCTCTTCAGCCATGCGCGAGATGGTGTAGGACATGCCTTCATCATCGTCGATGATTAAAATCCGGTGATCCGGTCTATATTCTGTCTCAGGCGGAAATTTTTTCATCCAACACCTTCCTGACAATGAATGCAAGATCCGCGTTACGCAAGGGCTTTTTTACGATCCGGTTGTACCCCGTCTGGCAAGGGCTGGAACTTTCCAGTTCTGCATCATTGTATCCGGTGAATAAAATGATGGGAACCGTGGGGTTGGCCTGTCGGACATGTTTGATCAACCGGGTTCCTGTTATTTCCGGCATGATTTGATCGGTAATGATCAGATCAAAACCACCCGGATTTTGCAAAAAGGCTTCCAGGGCCTCTTTGCTGTTGTCATAGGCGTGGACATCATAGCCCAAGTTGCTCAAAATACGGTCGACAATGTTCAGAAGCACCTTTTCATCATCCACAAGCATGATTCTTTCATTCCCATCCGGCGGATCGATAATTTGTTCTGTATCTATTTGAATGTCTTTGTGCTCGATCTGCGGCAGTACAACAGAAAAACAAGCTCCTTTTCCTTCTTCGCTTTCAACAAAGATCCCGCCATCATGTTTTTGAATAATGCCATGGACCACGGAAAGTCCCAGACCGGTCCCTTCCCCAACACCCTTGGTGGTAAAAAAAGGATCAAAAATTTTATGCTTTATTTTTTCACTGATGCCGGGGCCGTCATCCTTGATTTCAATCATGACATATACACCGGGCTTAATACCCGGTGGAAGATTATCCGTGTGAGTATAATCAGCTTGTGAAAGGACAACCTCAATGATCCCCCTGTTTGATCCAATGGCTTGAGCGGAATTTGCACATAAATTCATCAATATTTGCTGCAGTTGTATGGGGTCGGCCAAAACCACACTGGAATCCACATGGCAGGTTAATTTGATTCTTATAAATTTTGGCAGTGTGGCCTTTAAAAAATTGATAGCCTCTTTAATAAATGGCCGTAGCATCAGAGGAATTTTTTTACTGGGTTTCTGGCGGCTGAATGCTAAAATCTGACTTACCAGTTTTTTAGCCCGCACGCCGGCCGTCAGTACCTGTTCTATATCCTTTTGCGCTTTATCGTTTTGGTCCAAATCTTTTTTGACCAGTTCGCTGCATCCTATGATCACACCCAGTATGTTGTTAAAATCATGCGCAATTCCACCGGCCAGCGTACCTATCGCCTCCATTTTCTGGGACTGCCTGACCTGGACTTCATATTGGGCTTTAATGGTTACGTCCCGGTTGATGGCAACATAGCCTAAAAATCGTCCCTCAGGACTCTTGATGGGTGAGACAATGGCCTCTTCAATTAAGGGGTCACCGTTTTTTTTCCGATTGGTAATTCTACCTGTCCAGACGCTTCCCATTTTAACCTTTTGCAATATCTCGTCATATGTTCTTATCTCAATTTCATCCGATCCAAGCAGGCGATGTTTCGTATTGTACATATAATCTAGTGAAAAGCCAGTGCTTTGCTCAAATGCCGGATTCACATACTTCACTATCCCTTCTGCATCCGTAATGATTATATTTTCGGCGACCTGTTCTACTGCGGTCGATAGTCTCTGCAGCTGGATGGCTGCCTTTTTCCTTATGGTAATATCCTGGACGAGGCCTTCCAAATATAGAAATGCACCCCCGGCATCGTAAACCGCAATGGCGTTAATCGATACCCATATGATGGTGCCGTCTTTTTTCTTAAATTGAACTTCATAGGATTTGATCTCCTTTTCTTTTTTAAGATTTTCTAAAAATTCTTTTCTTTGTTCGGGATGTACATAATGTTGGCTGCCAATATCGAAGACCTGGGCGACAACCTCATCAGGGTCGCCGTAACCGAGTATCTTTGCAAATGCCGGGTTGGCGTTTATAATTTTCCCCTCCAAGGTGGATTGAAAAATACCCTCCGTTGCATTCTCGAATATACTTCGATATTTTTTTTCAGCTTTCCTCAGTTCTGTCATTCTCAGTTGAATCTCGCTGCCCATCCCATCGAGAGTTTTAATAAGGGGCATGAATTCCGAATAGGGCACGTTTTCGTTGATTTCGATTTTGTTGCGGGAATCATATGATGCAACAATACGATTTAGCAATTGTAATGGTTTGTTTAAGGACCACCGCAATAAAAATCCGGTCATGATAATCAACGATAAAAGGTTGATCAGGATGATAAATCCAAAGTACCAGAAAAATTGGCGATTCCACACGTTAAAATACCCTGAGGAGAGCATGATGTTTACCGCTCCCAGGCGTTGACCCAGATATTCTATGCGGGCATTTCTTGTCTGCAATGGAACAAGATCGTTTTTGAAAACTGAAAATCTGGTTTCCCCCCGACTGTCTGTGATCTGTATTCCGGCGATATAATCATTTTGAAGGTAGGCATTGCCTATAACTTCAATGGCCTCATAATCGTAGTTCCAGATAGGAAATATGAGAATTTCTTTCAGATATGAGATATATTCATCAGCTTTTGCATTGAGATGATCATGTGCTTTTTTCTGTGCAACTTTATGCGCGATAAAGAATGATAGGGTCGAAACCAGGACAATGGTAATGATCAGGCCTATGGAGACTTCTCTTGAAATGGACCTGCCGGGTATATTGAATTTATTAAACATCGGCTTATTTATATGCCTTTTAAGTTCCATAATTAATTATTTGCAATCGTTAACCAAAAGTCATTTTGTGTCAAGATGATATGGTAATATGATTTGAGCTTCTCGCCGGTTTATATAGCCGCTGTCGGATAGGAGGATTTCAGGACAGGAAGATATTGTCACATCAGGGAGTAATTGCAAAAACAATCAACTCCCTGATTGGATAGAAACATGGATTAAATATCGTGCGGGCTATTGACGCAGTCGACTTTTAACAAACCTAAAAATAACCGGGGCCACCAGGCTGGTAAAAGTGATCACCCATAAGCCGATGGAGATCGGAGAATCATAAAAAGTTGAAAAATCTCCATAGCTGTAGGTGAGTGCTCTTCTAAAATTAACTTCTATCAAACCACCGAGCACAAGCCCCAAAACCATGGGTGCGAGGGGAAAGCCTGTTTTCCGCATCGCGAAACCGACCACGCCAAATACAAGCATCAGTATCAGGTCAAACTCACTGCCGTTAATAACATATACACCGACAATGCTTAAAATGGCGATCAAAGGCATGAGAATCCATCGAGGGACAAGCAATATTTTAGCCAGCAGCCTGACCATGGGCAGATTGAGTATTATCAAAACCAGGTTGCCGATAAACATGGAGGCGGCGACTCCCCAGAACATATCCGGTTTGTCCACCAGCATGGTCGGCCCGGGGGTAACCCCCAGTGTGATGAGCGCGGCAAGCATGACGGCTGTTGTTTCACTGCCCGGCACACCCAGTACCAGCAGGGGGATAAAAGAGCCCACAGCGGATGAATTATTGGCGGATTCCGGAGCTGCAACCCCACGCAGGTCGCCTTTGCCGAAGTTCCCTTTGGTGCCGGCCATTTTTTTTTCTGTGTTATAGGCCAGAAAACTTGCTATGGTGGCACCCGCACCCGGCAATACCCCAACGAGAAATCCTGTAACACAGCTGCGTAAAATACCACTGATAGAGTCCTTAATTTCTTTGATGGTCAGCAGAACCCTATCCAGCGGCATAATTTGTTGTTTGGTATCTTTGGAAATTTCCGATAAAAACAGAAATAGCTCTCCAACAGCAAAAAGGCCGATGACAACGACAATAAAATCAATACCATCACCCAATTCTTGAATGCCGAATGTAAAGCGGCGCATGCCTTCAAAGCTCAGTTCATCTATACCTATGGTTGCAATCGCCAATCCCAGGAAAGCGGAAAACATGGCCTTGATAAAGCTGCCTTCCGAAAAGCTGGTCAGGGCGGTAAAGGCGCAAACCATCAATACAAAATATTCAGAAGGGCCAAAGTCAATGGCCAGTTTGGACAAGTACGGCGCAAAGATGATGAGCAGAAAGATAGACAGGGTACCACCGGTAAACGAGGCCACGGCGCTCATGGCCAGGGCGGGTCCGGCCCGTCCCTGTTTGGCCAGTGGATGCCCGTCGATACAGGTAACTGCGGCCGAAGAGGTGCCGGGGACATTGAGCAAAATACTCGATATGGAGTTGCCATACTGGGATCCGTAAAAGATACCGGCAAAAAAGATCAGCGCCGAAGCCGGCGGCAGCTCAAATGTGAGTACGATGGGAAAAAGAATCGCAATGGCATTGATGGGGCCGATTCCGGGCAGCATGCCGATGACGGTCCCCAGAAAACACCCAATCACAACCAATAGCGGATTTATCCCGCTAAAAGCAATCGAGAAGCCATTCCATAATAAATCAAACATGATCACCTTTTAAAAGAAGTTTAATATACCGGCGGGGAGATTCAAACCCAGGATCCGATCAAAAACAATATAAAAAATGATGGCCACTATTATTGATACAGGTACGATCCATTTGCGGTTTGCTTCAAATACCCACATGCATACGCCCATTAATATACTGGCAGAGATTAAAAAGCCAATCGGGTGCAGTACCAGACTATAGGCTAAAATGGCACAGAAGGTAATTCCTATTTTCGCCAGGTTCCGCCCTTTTGGCCAGGTGGTGGTTAGCCCTGAAGGCCATACCAGCAGAGCCAAGGACAGAACAACCATTATTATGGATAGGGCGAAAGGATAATATTTTTCCTGTGTCGGATCAAAACCGGCGTCCAGTGAAAAAGCGGAGTAGCAATAGACCATGCTGATGATCAGCATGGCTATTGCATCTTTTCTATCGTGAATAAGTTTCATGGCTCCACTCATTTGATGATCTTCAGCTCTTTGGAAAGGGTTGCCACATTATTAATCTGCTTTCTGACAAAATTGTCGAAATCTCTACCAAAGGAGGTAAATTCGGCCAGACCGTTTTTCTCCCTGAGGGCCGTCCATTCCGGAGAAAGGGCGACGGTTTTTACGGCTTTCACCCAATAATCATAGGTTGCGTCGGAAATACCGGCAGGGGCATAAAAAGCGCGCCAGTTCCCCCCAACCACATCAAACCCCTGGTCTTTTGCGGTTTTGGTATTACCCAGAACGGGCACAGGGTTATCCGAGAGCACTGCCAGCACGCGAACTTCACCGGCTTCAAGCTGACCGATAATTTCGGATGTATCCCCCGTAAATGCTGCTGCGCGACCGCTGATGACTTCCAGCAGTGCCTTTCCGCCATTATCAAACGGAATATAGTTTACACTTCTCAGGTTTTTGATCCCGGCTTCTTTGGCAACCAGAAGCATTTTAAGATGGTCCCAGCCGCCAACGGAGCTTGCACCCACAATGGGGGCTTTTTTGGGGGCTTTTTTTAATTGTGCCATAAGATCGTTCAGTGTTTTATAAGGTGAATTTTTGCCGACCACAATAACACCATAATCCATACCCAGGGCTCCCACCCATCTTACATCATCAGCCTTGAAGTCCCCGTAAACCTTTTGGGCAAGCCGGGTGGCCGTTGCAGCGCTTGCCGCAACAATCAGGTTCTCGTCATTGTTCCGGGTGGTGACCACATGGGAGAAGGCTTTTCCACCACCTGAACCCGACATGTTGACCACCTTGATTCCTCCGTCAACAAGCCCCAGCTTCGGCATTAACTGTGCGGCCGGAACACGACAGGTGAAATCCCATCCCCCGCCGGCGCCTGCCGGAGCTAGGCACTCGCAATTTGATGGTTTTTTCTCAGCTGACATTACAGGATTAATGCCGATGAAACCTATTAAACCAAAAAAGATCAATAAAGACGCCCATAACTTTTTCATAATCAAAGCCTTTCCCTCAAAATGTTAAGCGTTTCCTGCCGCGGGCAGTCCTGATCGTTTCTAAATAAATCTCCCGCAGTTAGACGTGTATTCTCGAAGTCTATACAATGCGAATAATATGCCAAATGAATGACAAGCAGTGTGAATACTGATAAAACGGTTCCCATCAACCTTTAAGGTTAGCATAATAAAAATGGCCGTCGTTAAATTACATATGAGTGAGGTTGAAGTTCTGAAAAAATCGGACAATAATCTGAAAATATCGGATATCTGTCTAATTTTTTCAGAATGGAAGATATAAAAGGATCGCCGGAGCGTACAATGGTAATTGACATAATCTTAAATATCGCAAGGAGAATGCGGAATGATTGGATATTCAGGCTTTGGTATTTGGATTGCTTTTTTTAGTAATAATGCGCATATAAAAAAGGGATAATGTAAAGGAGAGATGTTTATATGCCAAAAAGTATACTTTTGCTGGCCAGCCTGTTCGTTTTTATTCAGCAGACCCCGCTATATGCATTTAAGGTGGCTATTTTCGACTTTGATGACCGGCTGGAGCAAGCGTCTACAACGGCAAAATACATAGAAGAAAGACTAAAGCGACTGAACGATGAAATTAAGGTAGATCAATTTTCCGGGAAGAAAGACACCGCTTTTTCGATAAACGTGCTAAAACAACTGGATAACAGTCATTATGATTTACTCATTACCATTACATCAGATGCCCTGATCATTGCCAACCATACCATTGAAAAGACGCCAACATTGTTTACCAATGTAAACAATCCACTCTCTTTAGGGTTTCAGACCCTGGGGCCGCCCGGCAGAATGATATCCGGTGCTTCATATTATATATCCGTTGAAAAACAATTGATGTTTTATAAAAAGATACTGCCCGGCTTAACTAAAATCGGATTCATTTTTGATCAGCAGAATAAGTCTAGAAAAGTTGAACTGCCTGAGGTCAGGAAAACATGTGAAAAAATGGGTCTTTCTTATGGTATTGAAGTGGTTTCCAGCGTAAAAAAATTGAGAAAAGCGGCTATCCGACTTATAAAGGAGGGTGCACAGGCCATCTCAATCGGGTCAAGTGATCTATTGTACGATAATATTTCAGTTATCAACGATATCTGTGATAGGTCATACATCCCGTTGTTATCATTTAACAAAGACGGTGTAAAGCATGGGGCGATAGCTGCATTATCCAGCGATTATAATTTAATGGTAGATGAGCTTATTATTCCGATGGCGACAAAGGTTTTGAACAACGGCATCAGTCCCGGAAAAATGCCCATTGCCTTCTTAAAAAAGCATTTGATCTTTATCAACATCACCCAAGCAAAAAAATTAAAATTGAATATATCCAAAGAGATCCTGGATCAGGCCGTTATCATCGAATAACAGCGCTATAACCCACATTCATCATCCAATTTTCAAGACCAATGCCGCGCCTGTATCGCCGGCAGCGCATCCGGCGAACAACAGATAACCACCACCAGCCAGCGCGACCTCCTCGATGCCTTCGATGATGGAACGACCTGCGGTGGGGGCCTGGGGATGACCGAACACCAGAGAGCATCCGTAATTGTTAAAGTTCATGACGTCGATGTTCATTTGCTCTGCCATATAGATGTCATTGGCGGCAAAAGGGTTGTGGGTTTTGATGGTTTTTATCTGTTTGATATCCAATCCAGCCTTTTCCAGTGCCATTTGTGCAGCGGGTACGACCGCCATGGCCATAAAACCTTTTTTGGCGCGCGCATATCCGTAAGAGATGACCTGGATTTCGAGCTTCGGGTCGGAGCTCAGCGCTTTGGCTCGCTCGCGCGTCGTCACTGTGAGACCGCAATTGCCGTCGGCCGGATGGGTTTGGGAACCAAAGGTATGGACACCGTCCGGAATTACCGGCCTGAGGCCGGCCAGGCCGTCAGCCGTGGTGGGCATCACCCCCTCATCCGTCGAGATGGTCAAACTCTTTTTCTTTGAAATCTTAACTTCCACCGGAAACAAATAGCGTTTCTGAAACGCGTTATCGTCTGCCAGCGCTTCCTGGTATTGTTCGCTGCGTCGCAATGTCACAGTGTCACATTGTTCTCTTTGGATACCGGCTTCCTTGGCGACATTTTCAGCGGTCTGAATCATGGCACCGCCGGCCCAGGGATCGTAGCTGAAGTGGTCCATCACCCAATCTTCGGATATAACTTGCCCGCCGGGTCCTTGTGGATTGGGCCAGATGGTATGCGGTCCATTGGATGTACGATCCACCATCAGGCAGTAGGCGGTTGTATACATTCCGGTCTCTACACCCACGGCCGCTTGAAAGATACCGGTAGTGGATGTTGAGCAGGCCTGGCTGAGAACCACGCCGGGGATATCTGTTGCGCCGATTAATGCCGAAGCCCATGGCCCCCCGTAGAAGACTTTGGGTTGCCCAATGGTGATTCCTAAAATCAAGTAGTCGAGTCCCTTGGGGTCCCAATCCTTGCCGGCCATCCAGCGTTGGGTGGTCTCAGCACCTAAGGTAATGGCATTGGCATTGGCCAGGCTCCCTTGCCATCTAACAAAAGGGGAGCTGTAATAACCACCGTAGGGAATAAAGGCTTTGTTCAACATGCAGGTATCCTCCTCAAATTTTAAGCTATCGTTAAATCGTTCTGGGTCTGTCTACCAAACAAAGGTACATTGAAGACAGTTGGTTTATACTGTGCAAATCGCGATTATGCGCAATCAGTTTAAAGATTAAAGCGTAAAGTTTAAAGGGAAGGTATTGGGTCTATCGGAAATAGGTTTGGCGGTTGTCGGGAACCTTATCCGCATACCTGCTATATGCTTGGGTTGTGACAGTTTGTTAATCGGCCGCCAACAACACCTTTAACCTTTAATCTTCGTGTCTCGGGCCAAAACACAATTTTAGCCTGAAGATACAGACCCTTATTTTGGTATATCGGCCCGAATCGTTTCGATCCTGATAAGTCGGCCAACGCCAATGTGGCTTTGCAACTTTCATTTGACGCCCGATTTGAATTTTTCCCGAAGTTTGCGGTGTAAAATCTTACCGGTGGCTGTGCGTGGCATCTCTTCGGGTTTGATAAATATGACCTCCTTGGGTGTTTTATATCCGGCAAGTTTGTCTTTGCAGCATGCCCGGATGGTTTGCTCATCGATGCTATCCTCATCCATTCCGGGGTTGGTGGCTACCACAGCTACAACCTTTTCTCCCCATTTTTCGTCGGGGATAGCGATGCAAGCGCAATCAAAAACGCACTCATGGCTGGTGATAACCTCCTCCACTTCACTGGGATAGACGTGTTCACCACCGGTGATGATCATGTTGTCTTTGCGGTCCACAATGAGATAAAACCCCTCATCGTCTTGCATGGCCATATCGCCGGCGGAAAACCAGCCCTTGCGGAAAGCCGCGGCGGTTTTCTCGGGAAGCTTGTAGTAAGCATCAAACAGCATAGGGCCGCGCGAATAAAGTTCCCCCACCTCGTTGGGACCGACTGGGTTGCCCTTGTCATCCAGGATTTTTATAAAATCGGTGCCGAGGCTTTCAAATCCGATGGAGCCCAACTTTTTCATTTGATATTCCGGCTTGAGAATGGTGACGATGCCCGCTTCGGTGGATCCATAGGCTTCATACAACTCCACGCCGGGGAAGCGATCCATGATGGCCATCTTCATGTTTTTATGCACCGGTGCGGACGAGCATAGCAATTTGCGAATCGAACGCGTATCGCATTGGCGGCCCGCATCACCTGCATTCAAAATCAAATTGTAATGGGTTGGAATCAGCGATATAAAGGTGATCTTTTCGCGTTCGACAATTTCAAGAATTTCTTCGGCGTTAAAGGACATGGCCGGGTGGATATAGACTGAGCCGCCGATATAGGTGAAAATAAAAGTAAAAAAGACCGAATTGATATGGCACAATGGCATCACATTCATGCAGTTGTCATGTTCATTGAATCCGAAATCCACTGAATTGAGCAAGTAATAGGCGATATGGGATTCATGGGAGCGCAACACCCCTTTGGGTTTTCCGGTGGTGCCGGAAGTGTAGATCAATACCCAGATATCGGATGGGGCGACTTCGGCTTGCGGTTCAGCTTCCGAAGCGTCAGTGATGAACGCTTCATAGTTTAGGAAACCATCTGATTTTTCACCCACCATGATGTAATTGGCAGAGGGGATTGCCGCCAGCCGGTCTTTGATGGGCAGCACCGTTGCGGCAAACAGATCGTGTACCACCATGGCTTTGGCATCGGAGTTGTCCACAATATACTCAACTTCATGGCTCGAAAGCCGAAAGTTAATCGGAACGATGATCAGGCCGGTTTTGGCGGTGGCCAGGTAAATTTCCACGATTTCAATGCAATTTTCCAACAATACCGCAACTTTGTCTCCCTTTGACAGGCCCAGCCCAAGCAGACGGTGAGCCAATCGATTGGTGCGCTGGTTCAGCTGAGGATAAGTAAAACGGCGATGTGCATCCTTTATCGCGACTTTTTGAGGAAATTTTTTGGCGTTGATTCTTAAATTTTGTCCAAGGTTTAGCCAACCAGCCATGATACCTCCTGCGCAATCAATTGCTTATTTTCTATTGCGTTGCGATTGTATTTATCTTAACTCTTCAAGTTGCTCGACAAAGGCCTCCACATTGGTTTTGATCTGCTCATCGGATAGCAGCCGAAGATCGTTAAGATCGCCGTTGATCACCAGACTGGGTATGCCGGTTTGTTTCTCGATCCGCTGGGGCATACCATAGCGACAGTTCGAATTATTGGGACAGGTTTTGGCATCGTGATAGATGATGCCGTCGACCTTAAAAAAATCGACCATGCGATTGATATAGGCCTCTTTGGCATCGTCCGCACGGGTGATGAACAGCTCAGAATAGGCTCGCGCCATACTCTTAAAGGGATGGGAAGGGTCAAAGGCGGAGAAGATCCAACTGTTGCAATAGGTGGATGCCACCACATTGGTCTGCTGGCCGCCGAACATCTCGGCGTAATCGCGCAATCGGCCCCATACCGGCATGCCGTCCCAATAGATACGAAAGCGTTCCCCCTCCACGGCGGCTACCCCGTTTTGGATTCTCTGATCAAGTTCCGGAAGCAGTACATCCTGATAGTAGTCCACGGCACACTGCAGACCCCTTAAGCATACCGCCGGGGCCATATGGATGGTGGCATCGAAAAAGGTTATCGGCGAGGGGCGGTTAGCGGCCGTGTTGAGCACTTTTTCCCATAGATCCGAACATTGGCGGGACAGGCCCACAACGTGCTCAAGTGCATCCGGGTCCAAAGCCTTGCCGCATATGGCGGCCAGCGGTTCCGCCAACGCTTGAATTTGGTCGGCAATGGCCCTCGTGTGCGCCGGTGTGACATCCGACAGGCTGCGATGGGTATGCACTCCCAGCAGGGGAACATTCAGTTCGCGGGCATACCAGGCGAACCAATCCTTGACATCGCGGCACTGGTTGGTGTTATAGACCAGCACGTCCGGTGTCGGCGGTTTTTCAATGCCCGGATAAGCCCTGGTAAGGGGGGTCGTGCCTTTGATCCAGGCACCCACGTCGGCGGTTAAGTAAGAACATATATCCGGCGAATAACCCAGCGCATTGGCATGGGGGATCAGTTCGGTGGCCATGCGTGTGGCCCCCAGCATAGCCCCATGGTTTTCCGGAAAATAAACCAGAAAACCCATGGCCCGCAAAAGTTCAGCCGGCCCCACACTGGTACACCAGGCAACCTTTTTTTCACCGGATTTGACGGCGTGATCCAATTCGTAAAAATAGTCCGACATGAGCCTGGCCATAGTTTTGGCCGCCTTTATGGGCTTGCCTTTAAATCGACGATCTCCGGTCATGGTTTCCTCTTTTGTCCGCTGTGAGTCTCTTCTTTGGCAAACAAAGCCGCTCCCACCGCTCCGGTGAATTGCGGAAATTCAGGCGTGCGGATGGGTATGCCCAGAATCTCCTGGGCGTACTTCACCATGTAGGGGTTATGCGCCACCACACCACCGGTCATTACTACCGTATCGGTGAGGGCATCCATCTCCAAGACACGTTTGATCATGGAGTAGAATAGCCCTTTAACGATGTCGGCAAGTTTTTCTCCGTTGCGGATATGGGTCAGTACTTCGGTTGCAGAAAACACGGTGCAATAGCTGCCCATTTTAATCATCCCCTCAGCCTGTGCCGCCAGTTGATCCATTTTTTCCAGTGGTACGTCCAGGCGCATGGCCATCTCTTCCAAAAATGCGCCTGTCCCGGCTGCGCACTTACGATTCATTTTAAAGCTCGATCGTTTACCGTGGGCATCCAGTTTGATGATTTTGTTGTCCTGCCCGCCGATATCGATAATGGACTGCGCCATGGGGAGATAATGGAAGCAGCCTTTGCCATGACAGCCGATTTCCGTGCGGCTGTTTCGGGCGAAGGCGACATTATTGCGGCCGTAACCGGTGGACAAGGTCGCAGCGATATCCGCTTCATCGACGCCGGCCATCTGCATGGCTTCAGCACGGCATCGCAGAGCCGTGGCGGCAAAGTCGATCCCGGTCCGGGCCACACTGCGCCCTATCAGGTTGGATTGGGCGTCAAGAATCGCAACCTTGGTTCGTGATGCACCTACATCAACACCGATATAGACAGGTCCTGTATTCACCATGTTTTACTCCAGCTGCTCGTTACTGCCGGAACACAACACTAACTGGGTTCGATAGCTTTCACCAACCCTCGGATCATATGGTTATAGGGTGTCGGCGTGCCCGCCTGGCGACCGTATTCTATCATTTTACCGTTCATGAAATCGACTTCAGTACGACGGTTGTTGACGATATCCATAAGCATGGAGGGTTTATGGTCTCCGGCCGATCGCATGTATTCCATGGCATACGGGTAGTAATTCCAGCCCAAAGATATTTCATTGGCCCGTGCAACCCGTGCACACTCAATGGTCAGGGCGTCGATCAACTCAAATACCAAAGGGTCATTTATGGCTTTGGCCATGGTAAGACCGGTCACCGCACAGACCGGGTTCATACAGGCATTCATGATGGATTTGCGCCACACCCTGGAGACGATATCATCCGTTCTTTTGGTTTTTAGCCCCGCATCGCTGAGTGCTTGGCTTACGGCTTCGGCTGCCGGTCGCGAGTTTGGGTCGAGTTCCTGCACGTAGTGCGGGGGATGGTGAAACGGCATATTGACGTGGGCCGGCCCAACAAGCCCACATCCGAAGTTGACGACGGCCCGCATCACGCGTTCTTTGCCCAAAATTTTAGACAGTTCCAATTCGGTATCAATACCGTTCTGCCAACTGACAGCATAGGCACCCTGCTTGACATAGGGCTCAATGGCCGAAGCGATGAGGGGAGTGGCATTGGCTTTGACGCAGATGATAATCACATCGGGCACATCATCGGCCATATCGTCCACCGAGTTGACGATACGGGTGACTTTTTGTTCCAAGGTCTCCGCACCTTCAATGATAATACCGCGGGAGACTGCCGGTTCTATCAACTCCGGTATCACGTCGCACAGCGTGACCTTATAATTGTGCTTGGAGAGAAATGCGGCCACGATACATCCCACTGCACCTGCACCGATCACGGCGAATGATTGGGGGTTCGATTCTTTTTTTGCTTCCATTTTTACCCCTCCATGTACCTGCAGTTATAATTTAGGGTGAAACACGCCAAACGACAACGATCGCATGCCCGAGAAGTTATGTCCGTAAGAGTTGCGGGCACCGCCGTTCGCCCTAAATGAGCACAGAAAACATTTCAAATGGGATCGAAAAACCGGTTTAAATATCAGCTGCTATGTGTTCGAATCCATGATGCCGAAGTCTTTCGCCGTCAGAATTTTGTAATTTTTCTCTTTAAGGACATTGGCGGCAGCATCATTGTCACTAAAGTTGAATATCATAACCGCATTGCTCCCCGACATGCCGACATAAGCGTAAGAGTAATTGACATTGATATCGGTATTGTAAAGGTGTTCCAGCATATCGGCCAAACTGCCGGGCCGGTCTTCGATCTCCACCGCTAGGACATTGTCTATTTTTGCAGGCAGGTGCTTTTCCATGAGATAGCGCCTCGCTGCCACCAGATCCGACACCAGCAGTCGCAATTGTCCAAAAGCACCTGAGTCCACCAGATTCAAAGCCCGGATATTGATTCCGCGTTCTCCCAGTGCGCGTGCCACTTCGTAGAGTCGGCCATGCCGATTCTCCAGGGAGATATTAATCTGCTTTAGGTTCATGGGTCCCCCCTTCCGTCCTTAAGATGTTGAGGTTTCGATGGTGGCAATCAGCCGACAGGGATTATACAAGTTATAAATTGAATACATTGTAACTATAATATGACGGCTAAAATGTCAAGATATTAAAAGCCCTTGGGTCCCTTGCGGATCAGCGCGTGTGGGTCCGGCAGGTCTTCCGTGCGAGAATTTTATGTTGCGCTGCCTATCGGGCTTTATTCGCAAGAATATACCCTCTGACATCACAAGTCGAGGGGTACCGAGTGGTATGCGGCCCTGCGGATCCATACGGACTTGTGACAATGTAATTTAGATATGTTTTTACACATATTTACAACCGATTGAGGTAATAAGTGAGGTTCTTCTCCAGAAGGGTTGGAGATATTTCTGACAGCACACTTTCCGGGTACGCTGCCGGCGACTTAACGCTATCGAACATAGGCAACTCATTTGGAGAAGAGCCATAAATAATAGCCTTGGCCGGCACTTGATACACCTTGACCCGTAAAAGGGAGGGTGCTATATATAGCTAAATTTTAGCTGTTATCCAATTTAGATTCCAGATCATCCGCCCCCCTCGTGGGATAAAAATCTGAACGGGTGACCCATTCACCCGGTGCCTCACGATAAATGGCGATCCATTCACTCTATGGACACATTTATGCACGTCAGCTGGAAAGGGAGCGACACCGTGTCGGACAAAACCAAAACAAATAACGCAGTCGGCGAAGCCAAGGAATCCATCGACAAGAGGAAGGTCAAGTTCGAAATCCATGGCGAAGAATTGATCGAAAAAATGGTTAAAGCCAGCGGTAACAGCGGCAGGGTCTATCTGCCTCCGGATTGGATCGGCCATAGTGTCAAAATTATTCGCATTGATTGATTGGCTGGTGCCCTTGGCATGAGAGCGGGAATACCATAAAATGGGTTATATCCTTATACGATAATCAGCTGGAGGACCGAGTTGTGGAAAATGTAATCATCAGAGAACTAAGCCTTGCCGATACCAACGACATCATCAGAATCTACAAGTCCATCACCCAGCAGCGCGACAACATTGATTTTAAGCAGGTTATGGCCGAACGGGCCCTTGAAGATACGGATGCCTGTTTTGTGGCCGAGCACCAGGGACGCCTGGTGGGCTATATCGTCTCCTATCTGCTTACCGGCAGTTTCGGTATCCAACAAAGCGCCTGGATTCCGACTTTTGGTGTCGATCCGGATTATATGGGACACGGGATCGGCCATAAACTCGCTGAGGCGGTATTCAACTATTATAAAGCCAGGGGTGTCCAAAGCGTCTATACCTCGGTTCGCTGGTACGACACTGACGTCCTCTCCTTTTTGCGCACCCTCGGTTTCGATCGCAGCGAGTTTGTCAATCTCCAGAGACGGCTGGACTGATTGATTTCGAAACTGATCATGCCGCTACCGTCGTTGTACCGATTCACTCTATCCCATCAAATGTTTCTTTCCAGGTTAACGGTTCTTGAGGGCCTGAATTGGTTCGCGCTAAAGAAATGGATGAGTTTGGAATCATTCCATTCAACCAATGTGTTCACTTTTTTGACACCTATTTTTTTGAGATGATCCATAAATTCATTGATCAACAGTTCACCAACACCTTTGTGCTGATGATCGGGATCCACACCGATGGTATCCAGCCTCGCCTCTTCCTGGAAAATACCATACTCTCCCATATAGAGTTCTCCCATGACAAATCCCACCACCTCTCCCGTTTCATCCACCGCGACCAGTGACGTGGGCAAATAATCCTTGGATTTAAAAAGCTTTTCGAATTTAAGCTCGTAGTACTCCGGCCGGGGCCTTTGGACGACTTTTCCGTCAATACCGACCACTGCGTCAAAATCGTCCGCCTGCATGAGTCTGATTTTAATGGTGGCCTCGTTCATCAGCACCCCCCTTTTATTAGAGATATTTCCATTTGACATCAATCTTCGCTGCCGCTTTGCGCTTTAATCTTAAAACGAATTGGGCATGAACGCGATTTGCACGACATAAACGAACTGTCGTCAATACACCCTGGTTGGGCAGATAGGTCCGAATGCAAAATACTTTAAAACCGAATGTGCCGGCTCATCTGAAATATTAAAAAAGGGATGGGGTACCGCGTCAAGTCAAATCAAACAGTGATGCGCATTTCGCCGTTGACGATGATTAGTTCAGAGCTCTTATCCTTGTATGCAATGGTCATATTGAGGTCGCGTCCCATTTCAGCAGCCAGGGCCGTGGGTCTGGACATGCCGACCATTATCGGTATGTGTGCTCTGGCGGTTTTTTGAACCAATTCATAACTTATCCTCGAGGTCAGAATAACCGATACGGCATCGGTCAGTTTCCCATCGACAAAAATATTTCCGACCGCCTTGTCGAGCGCATTGTGCCGTCCGACATCCTCGGCAAAAGAGATCATCCTTTGCTGATGATCCATTATCATGGCTGCATGTGAACCCCGGGTGCTTTTATAATAGGTTTGGTTCTTGGAAAGTTGGTTGATGCAATCCAAAAGTTGATCGATTTTGACCTTAACATTATCCCGCGCCGGGGTTACGATCTGGTAAATGTCTTTAACCATCTCCTTGCCGCATATACCGCAACTGGTTTGACTGACAAACCCTTTTCGCTCAAGCAGTGTTTTTATTTTTTCGCGTCTTTCGGGTTTGAGCCGGATATCAATAACATTGGGATCCAGGTCCTTACAGTACCCGATCATATTGAAATCATCCGGCGTGTCCACGATGCCTTCCCCAAGACAGAATCCTGCAGCGTGAGACATCTCTTGCCCGGGTGTTCGCATCACCACGACATAGGGTTTCTCGTCGATACGAATCAGAAGGGGTTCCTCGCCGATAAAATCTTGGGTCTGCGGATGCAGCTCTTTTTTTTCACACCGCAGCACTGAATAAGATTTGATATGTTTATTTGTATCGGTCAATGGCACTATCGCTTTCCGGAAATGGCCCTGTCTTTTTCAGCAAGGGGCGGCGGAACAGGTTCTCGGGTCAATTTGTTCACCGCACCAAAGCGGGGCGGACATGCCTCAAGGCATGTACCGCATTTAATGCATTTGTCCTGATCGATCACGTGAATCTGCTTTTTCGCACCGATAATCGCATCGGCCGGACATTGTCTAAGGCAAATCATGCAAGCCTGGCACTTGGCCGGATCGATATGGTACGAAACCGCCTCATTTAACAGCTCGGCAATCTCTTCGCGGCTGAACAATTGATCATGGTCGGCTTCATCACGCAAGCGCGAGGCCAGCTTCTCCTTTTTTTCTATCTTAATATAAGGGACCAGCCTGCGGACCTTTTTAAGTTCAGTTTGCGCTTTTTCAGGCGTTGTCTCTTCAGCACTGCCGATAGGCCCAAGTTCTCTAACCTTTTGCGTGAAATTGTCCACCGCCTTGGCAAACAAGTTGCCCTCACCGGAGGACAGAAATGCGAGACCCAATCTATCGGGGTTCAGTCCGATGTGTTCCATTAATTTCCTGCACAGCAGCACCATGTTGAGGGCATCGTAATTGCCATGAGTAATATAATTACATTCATTCAAACGGCAACCGCCAATAAACACTCCGTCCATGCCGTTGGCAAATGCCCGCAGCACAAATTCCAAGTCGACGCGACCGGAACACATCACGCGAATCATCCTGATTTCAGTTGAATATTGTAGTCTGGAAACTCCAGCCATATCTGCAGCGCCGTAAGCTCACCAGTGACATACAAAACCCAATATTTTGGGTTTAAACCCAAAGCCTGTACTCATGCGTTGATCACTCCTTTATCTGTAGTCAGCCTCATTGCCACCAACTAGACGCTATCCATCCCCAATGGCTGCATCTATTTGGCTCATGATGTCTTCATCCGTAAAATGCTTGAGAAAAATCGCCCCGGTGGGGCATTTGGCATTGCAAAGGCCGTCTCCTTTGCAAAGTACCGGGTTAACCACTGCTTTTTTCCCCTTTTTGGTTGAGCGGTACGCAATGGCCTGATAAGTACATGCATCGATGCAGGCCCCACAGGACATGCACTTGCTTTCATCCACATCGCAAACCGAACCGGAGACGGTGACGCGATCATGAGAGAGCAAAGTGATTGCCCGGCTCGCCGCTCCGTAGGCCTGGTTTATGGCTTCCGGTATATGCTTGGGATAGTGCGCCAAGCCGCAAAGGTAAACACCGTCCGTGCCAAACTCCACCGGTCTTAATTTGGCGTGGGCCTCTTTGAAAAAATCATCCGGCCCCAAGGAAACCTTGAACAATTGTGATAGTTGCTTATTGCTCTCCGGGGCAACCACCGCTGCGGCCAGCGTGATGAAATCGGCATCGATGGCCAGTTGCTGGTCTAGAATATAGTCCGGCAGGGTCACTCTCAGTACGGGCCGACCTTCAGCAGTCGCCGCTTCCACCTGGGGTTTTTCATTCGGCTCGTAGCGGATGAACTTCACTTCGTTCTCCGATGCCTCCCGATAAAAATCCTCGCTGAATCCATAGGTCCGTATATCCCTATACAGAATGTAGATTTCCATCTCGGGATTGATACGTTTTAATTTCAACGCGTTCTTTATCGCATGACCGCAACATACCCGAGAACAGTAATCTCTGTCCTCCTGTCGGCAACCGACGCACTGAATCATCACGAGTGTTTGGGCATGGATCAGGTTTTCATCGCCTTGGGCGATTTGCTCTCCCAACTCCAGCTGGGTCAGCACCCGTTCCTCCTGTGCATAAAGATATTCAGTGGGCTTGTATTCCTCCGCACCCGTGGCGATGACGGTCACTCCGTGGGTTATCTCGGTTGCCCCTCTGTCCGAAGTGACCTGTGTCTTAAAGTTGCCCACATAACCGGTGGCTTCTGTAATGTTTGTTTCAAGATGCACATGCACCAAGGGGTGTTGAAAGGTCTTTCGCACCAACTCATTCAAATAGGCCTGCACATCCATACCCTCTAGCGTGAATTGAATGCGCCGGGCTGTTCCTCCCAGGTCCGTATCCTTTTCAAGCAGGAAAACCTCATGCCCCTGGTTGGCAATGGACAGCGCGCATGTCATCCCGGCAATCCCGCCGCCCACCACCAGCGCAGCCTTGTTCACCGGCAGATCAATCTCCTGCAACGGCGCCAGATGGCACGATCGCGCAACGGACATGCGCGTAATATCGATGGCCTTTTCAGTGGCCTCCTCTTTTTCGCGGGAGTGGACCCAAGAGCAATGTTCTCTGATATTGGCCATATCAAAATAGTATTGATTGAGCCCGGCCTCGCGAAGCGTGTCACGGAACAGCGGCTCCAGGGTTCGGGGAGAACAGGCGGCGATAACCACACGGTTGAGTTTTTCCTCCTTAATCGTCTCCGTGATCGCATGGGCAGAGTCCGTGGCGCATGAAAACAGTTGTTCAGTGGCATAAACCACATGGGGCAAACTTTTCACGTGTTCCACAGCGGCCGGCACATCGACCACTTTTCCGATATTGGTCCCGCAATGACAGACAAAGACCCCGACACGGGGTTCTTCCTGTGAAATATCCGCTTCTGTTGGATATATCCTTTGTTTGGATAGCTTGCCCCGCCTGAAGTTAAGCAATTCACCACATTGTGAACCGGCTCCGCTGGCTGACAGCACGGATTCGGGGATATCGAGGGGACCTTGAAAGGCGCCACTGACAAAAATACCCGGGCGTGAAGTCTCAATGGGATTGGCCGGATGGGTCTTGCAGAAGCCGTGCGAATTGAGCGCAATGCCATACATCTCGGCCAGTTGGTTCACTTGGGCGGGGGGGTTCAGCCCAACGGACAAAACCACCATATCGAATTCTTCTTCTTGCACGCCGCTATGGGTTGTAGCGTAACGGAGGGTGACATTTTTGCTTTCCGGAATCTCCCTGCCGATGGATACATAGCTTCTGACAAATTGAACCCCGTCCAGGTTTTCAGCTCTATGATAGAATCGTTCGAAATCTTTGCTATAGGAGCGAATATCGTTATGGAAAACGGTGCACTCCGCCTTGGGGTTATGGTCTTTGGTCAGGATGACCTGCTTCTGGGTATAGGTACAACAAACGGCTGAGCAATAACTATTACCGCCCGGGTTGACCTGTCTGGAACCCACGCATTGAATCCAGGCGATTTTTTGGGGATGCCGCTGATCGGAAGGCCGCAATACCTCGCCTTCGTGCGGTCCAGTGGCACATAAGAGACGTTCAAAGTCAAGGCTGGTGACCACATTCTCTATTTTCCCGTAGCCGAAATCGCCCCGCACCTCCGGATCAAATGCCTCATAGCCCGGAGACAAAACAATGGCCCCCACGTTGAGGTCGATCCTTTCCGGCTCCTGATGGAGGTCGATGGCGTCGTTTTGGCAGACGCCTTCACAAATGGCACATTTTTTCTCCTTCAGATAAAGGCACTCTTCATGGATGTAAGTCACCAGCGGAACGGCCTGGGAGAAGTAGATGTGAATGGCCTTATTGGCCGAAAGGTCCTGGTTGTAAGGGTCCGGGACCTTGACCGGGCAGTACTCTACACAGACCGCGCAGCCCGTGCACTTGTCCTCTCGAATGTAGCGGGGCTTTTTATGCAGGCTGACGGTAAAATTGCCCGCTTCTCCCTCTACGCCGTCCACTTCAACATAGGTGAGAACTTCAATATTTGGATGCCGGCCGACCTCGACCAGTTTGGGTGAGAGAATTCACATGGAACAGTCATTGGTCGGATAGGTTTTATCGAGCTGAGCCATCTTGCCGCCAATGGCGGGCGATTTTTCAACCAGATAGACCTTGAACCCCGAGTCGGCCAGATCGAGAGAGGCCTGAATGCCGCTGATGCCGCCACCGACAACCATCACATCTCCGAAATTGCTCTCTTCGAGACTTTGGCACAGTTTTTCAATTGATCCATTTTGCATGTTTATCTACCTTTATCAGGAGGATTGCTTCACAACTAAAACGTTAACCCATCGCTTCTTGGACGATCTCCGTAATGTCCTTTATATCTAAGGCGTCACTATTCGCTAAGGCGAGTTTGCTCTCTTCAAAATGCGTGATGCAATAAGGGCATGCCGTCGCCAGCACCTCAGCCTGCGCCGCGACCGCCTGCTCCACTCGCAAGTCGGAGAATCGCTCGCCTTTATGCGTTTCCATCCAAATCCGACCGCCGCCGCCGCCGCAGCACAGGCTCTCTTGCTTTGTATCGGCCATCTCAACCAGTTCCAGGCCGGATATCGTTTTTAACACTTGCCGGGGTTCGTCATAGATGCCGTTATGGCGACCCAAGTAACAAGGATCGTGATAGGTCACTTTTTTGTTAAATGCTCCGGTGAGTTCGAGCCGGCCCTGTTGGATGAGCTCGCCGATATATTGGGCGATATGAACCACTTCAAAGTTGACCATAAATTCAGGGTACTCGTTTTTAAACGTATGGTAACAATGCGGGGATGAAACCAGAATCCTTTTGACACCCTGATCGATGAACGTTTTGATGTTTTCTCTGGCCAGGCGCCTGAAAAGCTCCTCATCGCCGGTTTTGCGGATACTTTCGCCGCAGCAATTTTCCTTGGCGCCCAATATGCCAAATTCGATCCCTGCCTTTTTCAGAATATGGGCAGTGGCCACGGCGACCTTTTTCATTCTGGGGTCATAACTGAGGTAGCATCCGACGAAATACAGGATTTCCATCTCTTGTGTGAAGGGCTTGATCCCGAGCTCCTTGGCCCACGCGCCTCGATCTTCGCGTTTTTCGCTTAAGGGGTTGCCTTCGCCCGTCAGGCTTGCGCTTATGGCGGGGATAGGGCTGGCGGACGCCGGAAAAACCCCATATTCCGTGGCAATTCTGCGCAAGGAGACCCCGGACTCAATCTGTTTGACATCTCGGGGACACTTTTGAGGACAAATCCCGCAGGTGGTGCAGCGCCAGATGTCGTCACTTTCGATGTCTGTCAATCCAAACGTCGCCTGACGCACAATCTTGCGCATGCTGAAGGATCGCACGCGATTCCATGGGCAAACCGCGTCGCACAAGCCGCATTGGTAACAGCGTTTGAAGGCCTCTCCGCCATTCGCTTTAATCAGATCGACGATCTCTTTGTAGTCGGCTACTGTTTCCAAGTGTAGGGTATCCCTTTATCTTATCGATGGGGTTAAGAATCACTTCCGGCTTTTCTTTTCGACGGACATTCTCGCAACCGCACCCATTACTTTTTCCAAACCGAATTTTTGGGCCATTGCCTCCAAACCGATCTCCATCTCCTCCTGCTGCTGTTGCTCCTCTTTTTCATCTTCTACCTCCGTCTCAATATAGACCAAGGCATCATGGGGGCAGACTTGAACACACATGGGTTCGGATATCGGGGGATCGTCCTCACACATGTCGCATTTAAGAGGCAGGCCGGAGTCCGGTTCTTTGAAAAGATCCCTGGCCGGACAGGCAACGCCGCAGAAACTGCACTCCCTGTATTCTTTTCCGTTAATCGTATAGGTGTGTCTGCCGGTGCATTCGGCCGGGGTGTAATCACCCGCCCGGATGGGGACGTACTCATCGTTCAAGTCGTCGATAACGACCCGAATACGAGACCGGGCCGGATTGGTGCTGCTGTATTTTGGGCTGGCATGAAATGCGGAACAAGCCACTTCACATGCGCGGCAACCGATGCATTTATCAAGGTTGACTTTGATCTCTTTTACGATTTTCATTGGGTCCCCACTATTTTGGACGCTCCCTGCTTTTAGCTACTGCTTCACCTTTTTAGCGGAGCTCTTTTTAGATGGTTGATCAGTTGTATCGTTATAAATGCCTCTTTTTAGGAAATCCTCACCGACGTAGTCCAAACCCAGTTCATCAAGCGTCTGTTTCGTCGGGACACCGTCGTTGGTCCACCCTTTGAATTCATAGTACGCATCCAGGAGCTGGGTTTCCATCTCCGGGTCTCTATGCTTCCAGTGGTCCTCGGGGGGCTTTTCATCGGCTCTTCGCAAACCTCTCCTGATATTGATGGCCCGGATCAGATTCCGGTTCCTTTTGGCGATTTGCCAAAGTTCATCCGAGTCGATATCGATACCCGCTGCACGGGAGATATATTCAGGCAGATTATAGATGTGATAGGGCGGACGCCCGCCAAACTGCCCCCTGAATGAAGATAAAAATGCGCAGGTCCCGATGGCATCATCGATGTAATGCATGGTTTCGTTCCAGTCACAGATGTTGACCGAAGCTTCCACCGACGGATGGGTGCGGGGTTCCCATTCGGAAAACCATTTTTTAAACCGCTCCGGTGCGGCGTCCCAATTTTTAACGAACGCCTCTCTCTCTTTCTTATCCGCGATGGGGACCTGGGGAAAAGAGCCTTCAATTTGGGTGATATTCATTTTCTCACCGGTGGCGTACATGAGGAAATAAGGGTAGTTGATCATGGAGAGCTTGAGCGGCACCTGCTCAAATTTTTTCATGGTGTTATGGTCGAACGCTTCGGCGCCGTTTCCAATCTCACGCGCGGCATGATAGACACCTTTGGCCAAGGCATCCCCCACACCTTCGCGCCGGACCATTTTTTCAACCAGATAGAAAAATCGATCCCCGTCTTTTTCAGGAAAATCAGGCAGGTCCTTGTCGGTTAAGATGCCGGCGTTATAAAGCTCAATGCCAAAAGCCAGAATCTGCGGCGTAGAAAATCCATCGAGTCCATACTCCTGGGTCACCCCCAAAATATCATAATTAAAATCCAGATCGTCATAGGCTGCCATGCAATAGGTAAGTTTGCTATAGCATTTTTGAAAATAAGCCGGCCGCCCCGGGTATTTTATCGCCTGGTGGCAATCTTTGGGGCAATTGTAGCATCCGGTCCAACGAAGCCGCACGCTTTCAGTGGTCTCTTTCCACTGGGCTTCGACCTCCTCGTTCCAAAAATCTCTATTGCGCTCGCGTGCATTTCCCCATGCGAAATTATTGACGTGCCAGGATTCGTCATCCTCGTGGGCCAAAACATCACCGCAGTTGGGGTTGTCATAGATCGACTGGTACATGGGGTTGCTAATCTCAAAGAGTTCGGCCGGCCGGGCCACGTGGACGTCTTTGGTTCCCCGGACCGCAATGGCCTTGAGTTTCTTATCCCCCATAATAACGCCGACCCCTCGCGACGCGCTGGAGTTGGCGTGCTCGATGGTGGCCATATAGACCCTGTTCTCACCGGCCAGGCCGATGGCGGCGACCTGGGCGTTTGGCTCTTTGAGCTCTTCTTTGATGCAGGCGCCGGTTTCCAAGGCGCCTTTTCCCTGCAGATGGGCGGCATCGCGTATCTCCACTTTGTCATTGTGGATATACAGGTAAACCAGATCCGGTGACTTTCCGCGAATGATAATCTTGTCATAGCCGGCATGTTTCATCTCCGGGCCGAAAAATCCGCCGAACAGAGAATGGGAAAACAGGCCGGTTTGTGGCGAAATCGTATTCACGGCGGTGCGATTGGCGCCCGGAACAGGGGTGGAGAGCAACAGGCCGGCGCTGAATATGAGCAGATTATCAGGTGAAAAGGGCTCAATTTCAGGAGGGACCCGGTCCCAAATAATTTTTCCGGCAGTTCCCTGGCCGCCTAAGTGCAGCTCGGTTAATTTAGGGTCGGTTGCTACGCGTTCGATGTTGCCTCGCGACAGATCCACTTCTAAATTGAAACCTGTTTCCGCGTACCTCATTTTGTTTCCCCTTTGGGCTGTCCCATAACCTCGGCAAACATCTCCATATCCCAGGTGCGCGAGGCGGCTATGTTTTGTCGAAATTTTATGAAATCAATGGTATCCTGTCCGGTAATTTTCTTGGTATTGAAGGCACCGAATCCCAAGAAGGCTTCTCCGGACATATTGGCCGCCAACCAGTGCCGGTTTCCATTTTTACAAATATCCCAGAAATATTTCTTTTTCATCCGAATGCCATCGATAGATTTTATCAGACATCCGGGAAACAGATTGGCGAATTGCCAGATGATTTTATCCACTTCTTTGTCCAGCAATTCGAAGTCGGCATTAGCCTGGTGCTGTTTGACAAATGCGCGGGCATCTTTGAGCTTTTCACCGGATTCGTATTCGCCGTAGGCGATCTCGCCATCATCAATATAGCGATCGGTAATGATCATGGGATTGCGTACCCACTGGCCGTCGACTTTCAACACCGGCACGCACTTGCTGACCAGGCCCTTCATTTTCATCTTGTAGGCCGACCACATTTCGCAGGAGACGCAATTCCACATGGCGTCTTCCATGCCCAGATACCAGGGCAAAAAATCAGTGGAACCGCCGTCCGGTGCCGATCCATGCCTGGGGCCGGCTTGGCCGAAGATGGCCAGGTCGGAAGTAATGGTCAGGTCACAGGCCATGCCGATCTCCTGTCCGCCGGCCACACGCATGCCGTTGACCCGGCAGATCACCGGCTTTTTACAGGCCAGGATGGAATCCACCATGCGGTTGAAAAGTTCCATGTACTGACCATACTCATCCGGCCGGCGGCTGTAAAATTCGCTATACTCTTTGGTGTTGCCGCCAGTGCAGAACGCGTACGGGCCGGTACCGGTAAAGACCACGGCCACCACGCTGCGGTCCACAGAAGCGTTGTCGAAGCCGGCAATGACCCCTTTCACCATTTCGGTGGTATACGAGTTGTATTGGCGGGGGTTGTTCAATCGAATCCAGGCCACATTCAAGCCTTCGACGGTTTTTCCCTGGGGATCGACCAAGGGACGCTTTTCAAAAACCACTGAAGGCTCCGTGTCTCCCCAGTGGGCATCGCTGTGCAGGTCGTGGTTTTTTAGCTCATTGTCCCGGGGCATCCAATCTAATGCCATGTTTTCCTCCTTCATATTTATAGATACTATTTGGATTCATGATCTTGGTGCTGGATGTGCCTCATCGCCCAGCCGGACGAAATCAAATACCTTCGTTTAAAAATCCGGTACCAATACAATGCGTTGTTCGGGAGGTGTTTTGTGAGCCTCTTCAAAGGTCTCTACAATGGTACTCATCGGCCGGGTTTGGACAAATGGCGCCAGGGCCACTTTGCCGGTAAGTACCAATGCCAACACCTGGGGATAGTATTCCGGCAAGCAGCCCCAGGTGCCGATAATCTCGGCATCAAAGGCCATTAATCGGCTGATGGAGTAGTTGACCTTGCTCATGCCGAACCCCACGATGATCAGTTTGCCCGTGAAACTGAGCAGGTTCAAGGCTGTTTCCTGACCCGGTTGGGTACCCGTGGCTTCAAATATTTTCCAGCCATAGGCGGGCAATGTCTCGCGCTTGCGTATGGCTTTAACCTCAGCCGCCACCTCTTTGGTACTTTTGCCATCGGCGTTGACGACGAAATCGGCACCATAGTCGAGCATTTTTTCCAGCCGCTCTTCAACAATATCGATGGCCACTACCGTACCGGCGCCCATCGCCTTGGCTTCCTGAACAATGTATTGGCCCACACCACCGACACCCACCACGATGACATTGTCACCCACCTGCAGATCGGCCCGTTTGATGGCCTGGAAAGGTGTGGTGGCGGCATCGGCCACCACCGCTAAATGGGCCAGGGGAATATCGCCACGGTTTTTGATTTCACATAGATCAATGCACGGGACCGGAATGTGGCTGGAAAAGCCGCCATAGATCCCCAGGCTGTTGCCCGGCATTTTTTGGCTCAAACAGCGATTGCCACGACGGGTCTTGCACAAATCGCATTGACGGCAAGGCATGACCGCAGGAATGAGGACTTCTTTGCCCACCCAGGCTTGGTCGCCGTGCACCACTGTACCGGCAATCTCATGGCCCAGGGTCAGGGGTGCTTTTTGCACCGTCGGGACACCGTCATAATAGTAACCCAGATCGGTATGGCACACCCCGCATCCGGCCACCTCCACCAATACCTCGCCGGGCGCCAGTTGGGGTACGGGGATCTCTTTTTTCTCGATCACACCGGGGGTGGTTTTACCGCTTTCCCTGTCATGCCGCGTGGGTTGCACCATCTGCCACGTCTGGATTTTATCCGGTATGGCTGTCATACGCTCCTCCTTTAGATTGCCTACGTCTTTGATCGTTGATGCCGTTTTTATTCTGGTAGAAACGAATGCCACTCTCAGCTTGGCGCGTGCCAATGGGCAGATGCAGTACCGATTGCCGGGCGGTCACGCGCCGGCAAGCTAAATCACATAGTAGCTATTATGTATCTAAAGCGGCCCTGGCTTGTCAATATATAAATTCCGTTGGCGTCATTATACACCTTATACACCTTGGTTCATCCGGGTGAGCGCGGTGAACTTAGATTTTACGGGTGGTGCGAATTTTGATTCGGGCGCGTGCACTATATACTGATCCATGCCTTGGTCTTTTGGGGGGCGATTATTTTCTTGACCGGAGCAAAATGTAGCTGCTATGTAACTACTATTTAACTGATCTGTCGCCTCGCTTTGATTCATTGTCGACACATATATCCATTTATTATCTATAAAAAGGGGTAGTTATGCTGCTAAAAAACAAGAATGCCATTGTTAGTGGCGGATCTCAAGGGATCGGTGCGGCCATCGCGTCCGAATTTGGTCGCCAAGGAGCGAACGTATGCCTGCTCTACCGCAAACACGAGGAAACCGCCCAAAACCTTGCCGCTGAAATTCAGAAATTGGGATCCAAGGCCATTGCCGTCAAATGCGATATCTCATCATTTGATGAAGCCCGCAAGGTGGTGGAAACCACCGTAGAACAATTCGGCAGCGTGGACATCCTGGTCAATAATGCCGGTATGAACTGGGACGGTGTATCCTGGAAAATGTCCGAAGAGCAGTGGGACCGTGTCATAGAGGTCAATTTAAAGGGCTATTTTAACTTCACCCGGCATGTGGCACCTCTGCTCAAAACGCAGAAATCGGGCAAAATTATCAATGTGACCTCCATCAATGGTTTGCGGGGCAAATTCGGACAGAGCAACTATTCGGCCTCAAAAGCCGGCATCATCGGCTACACCAAAGCCATTGCCAAAGAGCTGGGGGCCTTCGGTGTCAACGTCAATGCCGTGGCACCCGGATTGATTGAGACAGCCATGCTCAAAGAATCGGAAGCCAGGGACAAGATCATTGATTTGGCCATGGCCGAGATCGTTCTGAAACGGGTCGGCACGCCGGAGGATGTGGCCAATGTGGTGGTTTTCCTGGCGTCGGACATGGCGCGCCACGTTACCGGCGAAGTCATCAAGGTAGATGGGGGGCAATATATCTAATTGACATATACCAAGTTAAGGAAAATTCAATGAGGAAAGCAGCCATTATCGGTGTCGGGCAAAGTGCATTTGTAAGAACTTATCCCGGTTCTTTACGGGAATTGGCTTTTGAGGGTTTCAAAGCAGCCATGCAAGATGCCGGGATCAAATCACAGGAGGTGGATGCTTCGGTCTTTTGTTCCGCACCGGAGTATGACAAGCAACGCTCCCCGGCCGGCGTATTCGCCGAATACCTGGGGCTCAATCCCCAACCCACATTTTATGTGGAGACGCTGTGCTCTTCCAGCAGCACCGGGCTTCGCCTGGCCTATTCGCTGGTCAGTGCGGGGCTGCACGACATGGTTGCCGTTGTGGGATTCCAAAAGATGTCGGAGATCTCATCGGCGGAAACCCAGGAACGCATGGGGCGCGGGGGCGATATCCAATGGGAAAGTCCTTTCGGCACCATGATGCCGGCCTATTACGCCATGTTCGCTCAGGCGCATATGCAAAAATACGGGACCACACTGGATGATCTGGCCATGATCCGGGCCAAGGCGGCCACATACGGCCAGCTCAACGAAAAGGCGGTATATCGCAAACCGGTATCGGCACAAATGCTGTCTGATCCGGAAAATCGCATGTCCGGTCCGGTGGCTTCGCCGCTGCGGGTGGGCGATTGCTGTGCCAACGCCGACGGCAGCAGTTGCCTGATCGTGGCCAGCGAAGACAAGGCCAGAGCCCTTTGCGACAAACCCATCTGGATCCGCGGGCTGGGTGCCGCCTCAGCCAGTGTCAACCTGGTCGGTCGAGACACGTATACCGGTTTATCGGTGGCCCGCGAGGCCGCCCGTCAGGCCTATGACATGGCCGGTGTCGGGCCGAAAGATATCGATGTGGCGGAAGTGCATGATTGTTTTACCATCGCTGAAATGATGGCCTATGAAGACCTGGGTTTTGCCGAACCCGGAGAGGGCAAAACACTCATTCGCAACCAGCAAACCCACAAAGAGGGGACTATTCCGGTCAATGTTGACGGCGGGCTGCTCTCCAAGGGCCATCCGGTGGGCGCCACCGGTGGATCGATGATCCGCACCATCGTCCTGCAGCTCAGGGGGGAAGCCGGCGACATCCAGGTCGATGCACCCAAGACCGGCTTGGTGCATAACATCGGCGGTGTCGGACTGTACGGCAATGTAACCATTTTGGGGAGGTAAGCATGGGACAAAAGAAAGAAGCGGATCTTCGCTTCCAAAAATTCGGGACCGTCAGTTTTACGGCCACCACCAAGATCAACGACTTTATCGATCACCTGGAAAAGGGACAGGTCATGGGTACCCGCTGTAATGAATGCGGGCAGGTTTACTTCCCGCCACGGGCCGACTGCTGCCAATGTTTTGCCAGCGATGTGCAATGGTTCGAAATCACCGGCAGCGGCATATTGGCTACCTACAGCCGGCTCTCATATGCCCCGGTGGGTTTTGAAGAGGATCTGCCTTACAGCCTGGCCGTATTGGACTATGGGGACTACAAAATTTTCGGCCGCCTGGCCGATGACATCGGCGAGGATGAGCTTCAGTTGGGCCAGCAAATGAAGACCGTCGTCAACCGGCTGCCCAACGGTCAGCTCAACTTTGTCTTTAAAAAAACCGCGTAAAAAAAATCAACAGCGAGGAGTGCAAGATGGCGGACTTAAAATACCTGCAAATCGATTATAGCGAGGGGGTGGCCCGCATCACCCTGGCGCGCCCCAAACACAATGTGCTTGATATCGATATGATGAACGAACTTAACGGGCAACTGGAAGCGTTCCTGGCCGACAAAGATCTCAAATGTGTTGTGCTTCTGGGCGATGGGCCGAGCTGGTGTGCCGGCGTCGAGGTGGCCGATCACAAACCCGGCAATGTGGACCGCATGATGGCGACATTCAATCGCATTTTCGAGTTGATCGAGCAGATTGAGGTCCCGTTGATCGCAGCGGTGCAGGGTGCTTGTCTGGGCGGCGGCATGGAGTTGGCCATTGCCTGCGACATGGTGATTGCATCGGAAAAGGCGGTGTTCGGGCAGCCGGAAATCAAGCTGGGATTTCTCCCCCCCTTTGCCGCCATTCGCCTACCCCAATTGGTGGGACCGGCTAAGGCTATTGAGGTTTGCACCACGGGCATGCGCTACTCAGCTGGTGAAGCCGCCCAGATGGGGTTTGTGAGCAAAACCGTGGCACCGGAGCAATTTGATGAAGCGGTGGCCAAGCTCGTTGCCGAGATCCAATACAACAGCCCATTGATTATCCGCCTGAACAAGCGCGCTGTCAAAAAGCATTTAGGCTTGGGCTTTGACAAAGCTCTGGCCGGCGTTAGCGACCTGTTTTTGAATACACTGATGAAAACCGAAGACACCCTTGAAGGTATCCGCAGTTTCGAAGAAAAGCGCAAACCCGATTGGAAGAATAAATAATTAAGAAGGAGGCGTAATGGCCGCAATTAATAAAATCGGTGTGATCGGGGCCGGCAATATGGGCAGCGGTATTGCCCAGAAAATCATCCAGGAAGGCCTACCGGTGGTCATGGTCGATATCAAAGAAGAATATGTGCAAAAAGGGATGGCCACCATCCAAAATATGCTGGCCGAGGGGGTGAAGCGTAAAATTTTTTCGGAATCCCAAGTCGAGCAGATTCTGTCACGCATCACAGCCACCACGGAGATGCAGCAGGTGGCCGATGCCGATTTGGTCATCGAAGCCGTTTTCGAAGACAAAGCCATCAAAACCGAAGTCTTTAAAAAACTGGATAAAATCTGCGAACCCAAAACCATTCTGGCCACCAATACCTCCAGCTACTATGTGAAAGATTTCGCAGACGTTGTCTCCCGGCCGGACCGTTTTGTGGGCTATCACTACTTTTTTCATCCGGCCAAGAACCGCCTATTGGAGATTATCCCCCATGGCGGCACCAGCGCCGAGACCATGGAAAAAGCCGTTCTGGCGGCAAGGCTGCATGGCAAAACCGCCATTGTAGTCAAAGACGCGCCCGGCTTTGCCGTCAACCGTTTTTTTGTCCCTTTCCTCAATGAAGCTGTCCGTCTGCTGGAAGAAGGAGTGGCCAATATCGCCACCATTGAAGCCGGCGCCAAACAAGGATTCAAAATCGGTATGGGCCCGTTTGAACTGATGAATGTCACCGGCGTTCCCATTGCTTTGCATGCCGCGACCACCCTGGGCAACGAGATAGGCCCTTTCTACGCGCCTGCCCGGATGCTCAAAGACCAAGTGGCAAAAAAGGAAAATTGGAATTTGGACGGCCCGGTGGACGAAACCCGTATCCAGGCGGTAACCGATCGCCTCTACGGCGTGTGCCTGGGCGTTGCCGCGGCCTTGGTGGATGAAGGCGTGGCAAGCATCGAAGATACGGATCGGGGTGCCAAAATCGGTCTGCGCTGGGTCCTGGGCCCTTTCGAACTCATCAACAAAATTGGCGTAGCCGCGACATGTGAGCTGGTGGACGCCATCGCTGCCAAACACCCGGATTTCAAAACGCCCCAACTGCTGATCCAACAAAAAGACAAAGGCACACCTTTCGAATTTCAATTTGTTGATCTGGCAGTCAAAGCGGGTATTGCCTATATCACCATCAACCGGCCCGAAGCCATGAATGCGCTCAACGAAATCACGGTGGATCAGCTCGGCACCTGTTTTGAAGCCGCCCAGGCAGATCCCCAGGTGAAAGCCATTGTGATCCAAGGCGCAGGGAAAGCTTTTGTCGCCGGCGCGGATATTCGCTATTTTGTAAAGCATATCAAAGCCGATCGCATTGACGATGTTGCCGCATTTACGCGCCGCGGGCATGATCTGCTGCTAAAAATTGAAACTTCATCCAAACCGACCATCGCGCTGCTCGATGGGCTCTCCCTGGGTGGTGGCAGTGAATTGGCGCTGGCCTGTCAGGCAATTGTTGCCACCCCGGCCGGCTCCATGGGTTTTCCCGAAACCAGCATCGGCATCTATCCGGGTCTGGGTGGGATGCTGCGATTGGCAAAACAGGTCGGTACCGACCTGGCGAAATATTATGTTTTTACCGGCGACACCCTCAGTGCTGCCCAAGCGCAGGCCCTCGGCCTAGTGGCGCGCCTGGTTGATCCTGCGGACACGGATCAAGCCATTCAGGATCTGGTTCAAGCCGGCGCTCCGGACAAGTATCGCCCACGTGAATTGCCACCCGCGCAACAGGCTTTGGCAAAAATGTGCGCTGGAGATAATGTCAAAACGTTGTTGGCCGGTGCCCCTCCCCCATCCGCCGAAACCGATCTGGCTGCCAAAACTGCCAAGAAGATCGGTTTCAAAGCACCGCTGGCCTTGAAAATGGCCAATGAGATTATGGATCAGCAAGCAGGCCGGCCGGTTTCTGAGGCCATTGAAATTGAGCTGGCCCGGCTCAACGAAATTTTCGCTACCGCCGACGCGTTGGAAGGACTGACGTCACTGGGTCGCAAGCGTCCGGAGTATAAAGGCGCATGATTGCCGTGGCTGCAATAAAAATATATTTTAAATATGAATAAAAAGAATGCCAAAGCGATGTGGGTCAGATATACTCCGGGAAAGCATCCAAAGGATTGATTTTAGCAACGGTAAGGTGAATCAGGGCTAAATAAGGAGAGACCATGGATTTTGCTTTGAACAAAGAGATGGAGATGTTGCGCAAAGCGGTGCGCGAATTTGCCGCCAAGAAGCTTGCACCCCATGCGGATGAGTGGGATGAAAAGCACTATTTCCCCTATAAAGAGGCCATCAAACCCATGGGTGAGCTGGGTTTTTTCGGTACGGTGATTCCCGAAGCATATGACGGTGAGGAAATGGGGTGGCTGGCCGCCATGATCGTTACCGAAGAGTTGGCCCGCGCCCATAGCTCTTTGCGTGTCCAGGTTAATATGCAGGTGCTGGGATGCGCATTCACTATCTTTACCTATGGTGATGAGGCTTTGAAACGCAAATACATCCCCGGATTGTGCAATGCCGACCTGGTGGGCGGATTTGCCATTACCGAACCGGATGCCGGTTCGGATGTAATGGCCATTACGTCTACCGCAGAGGACAAAGGCGACCATTGGTTGCTCAACGGCTCCAAAACATGGATCTCCAATGCCGATGTGGCCGATGTCTTGATCTTTTATGCCTATACGGATAAGGATGCCGGGAGCCGGGGGCTGTCCGCTTTCGTCATCGAACCCAAAAATTTCAACGGCATTAAAACCACCCGTCTGGACAAGATGGGATCTTTTTCTTCGCCGACCGGAGAAGTCTTTCTGGACAATACCCGGGTGCCTAAAGATAATATTCTGGGCAAACCGGGGGACGGTGCTAAAATCGTGTTCGGCTCTCTGAATCAGACCCGCTTGTCGGCCGCTGCCGGAGCGGTGGGGTTGGCCCAGGCCTGTCTGGATGTGGTGACCCAATATTGCAACGACCGCAAGCAATTCGGCAAGCCCATCGGTCAATTCCAGATGAATCAGGATATGGTGGCCCAAATGGCGACCGAGATCGAAGCCGCGCGCTTGCTGGTCTATAGGGCGGCCTGGGTCAAAGACCAAGGCAAGTTGAACAACGGGCGTGATGTGGCCATGGCCAAATATTTTGCCGGGGAAGCCGTCAACAAGTGTTCCAATTATGCCATGCGCATCCTGGGTGCTTATGGCTATTCGACGGAATACCCGGTAGCGCGGTTTTACCGTGATACACCCACCTATTATATGGTGGAAGGGTCCACGAATATCTGTAAATGGATTATTGCGTTGGATCAATTGGGCTATCGCAAGGCTAATCGGTAATAAAAAAGATTAACTTTTAATCCAATAATCCAAGGAGCGATCTGTTTTGGGCGACGATATCAAGACCAAGACCCGCCGGACGGCTGAGCTTTACTTCAAGGATGTGAAAGGGGAAAAACCCTTTGAACTTTGGCAAGCCTTTGACCCTGAGTTGGCCAAACAGATGTCCATCTTTATCACCGGGCGGCTGTACGCTCGCGAAAAGATCCCGCATCCCACGCGTCAGCTCGTGACGGTGGCGGTCCTGACAGTGATGGGGCGTGCCGATGAACTCAAGCTGCATATCCAAGCCGCCCTCAATGTGGGCTGTAAGCCGCAACAGATTGCCGAAGTGATCTTTCAAACCTTTACCTATGCGGGCATCACCACGGTGAATACGGCCCTGAAGGTGCTGCGCGATGTAATGCAGGAAAAAGGCCTGTGGCCTGCATCGGCCGACTGATTTGGCGAACACCAGGAAGAACAATGACCATATGCTTTGGAAGGAAAGAGATTTATGCGGCCCTATTTTGAAAAAATGACACTGTTTGGTCGAGAACTGAACCCGGGGCAGATCAAAAGTTCTGAAGAAAATGTGGGCCGGTTAAAAGCCATTGAAGCCCAAGTGGCTGAAGCTGCAGAGAAAGTTAAAAATGCAGGTTTCCCGACTGAAAAGATCAATGCCCGGGGACAGATGACGGTTTTTCAAAGATTGGCCTATCTGGTGGATGAAGGCACCTGGTCGCCGTTGCATACTTTGTACAACCCGGAAGACAATGCTGAAGGCACCACCAATGTCATAGACGGTTTGGGTCGCATATCCGGCAAATGGGCGGTGGTGATCGGCTTTGACAACAAGGTAATGGCCGGCGCCTGGCTGCCGGGCCAGTATGAAAACATTTTGCGGGCCACCGACCTTTCCAAGCGGCTGAACATCCCGTTGGTCTGGTTGGTCAACTGTTCAGGTGTCAAGCTCACCGAGCAGGAGAAATTCTATGCCAACCGCCGTGGTGGCGGGACCCCCTTTTTCCGGCATGCTGAGTTAAACCAGCTGGGCATCCCCGTCTTGGCCGGCATTTATGGCACCAACCCGGCCGGCGGCGGCTACCAGGGGATCAGCCCCACCGTATTGTTTGCCCACAAAGACTGCAACATTGCCGTGGGCGGCGGCGGGATTCTCAGCGGCATGTCACCCAAAGGTCATTTTGATGAAGAGGGCGCTGAGCAATTGATTTCCGCTGCCAAGCAATTCAAGGTCGCCCCTCCGGGACGGGTTGAAATTCACTATGATGCCACCGGTTTTTTTCGTTACAAATTTGAAACCGAAACCGATGTGTTGGATGGTCTGAAAAGTTACATGTCTGAAATTCCGGCATATCATCCCAAATTTTTTCGCGTGGCCGCGCCGTCCAAACCGCGCTTTGCGGCTGAAGAATTGTATCGCTTGATACCCGGCAACCAAAAGCAAATGTACGATTTTGATGAGGTGTTGGCCCGCTTGGTGGATGGCAGCGAACACATGGAATTCAGGCCCGGATACGGCCCCGAGATCTATACCGGTCTGGTCAAACTGGATGGTTTTCTTGCCGGTGTCATCGGCAACCGGCAGGGGTGGTTGGGAGAAAATTATCCTGAATATGCAGACTATCCGGGCATAGGCGGCAAACTCTACCGTCAGGGCCTGATCAAGATGAACGAATTCGTGACCCATTGCGGCCGGGACCGTGTACCCATCATCTGGTTCCAGGATACCAGCGGCATCGACGTGGGCGATATTGCCGAAAAGGCTGAATTGCTCGGTTTGGGCCAATCGTTGATCTACTCCATCCAGCAGACCCCCGTGCCCATGATGTTGATCGTGCTGCGCAAAGGAACTGCGGCAGCCCATTACGTTATGGGCGGCCCCACCGCCAATCAACACAACGCCTTTACCTTGGGGACACCCGCGACAGAGATATACGTCATGCACGGCGAAACCGCCGCCGCCGCCAGTTTTTCACGGCGCCTGGTTAAAGAGAAGGATGCCGGCCGCGATTTGGGACCTATTGTTGACAAGATGAATGAGATGGTCCAGCAGTACTCCGACAATTCACGCCCCATCTATTGTGCCCAAAAAGGCTTTGTGGACGAGATTGCCAGAATGACCGACATGCGCAAGTATATGAAAGCCTTTGTGGGGGCCGCCTATCAGAACCCGAAGTCCATCTGTCCCCACCATCAGATGCTCTTGCCGAGGGTCATCAAAGGCTAATAACCGCTGATTAAACCCCACCCGGCAAGCCATGAGCATCGAACGATGTAAATCGTCGATATCTATGCCTGTCCATGGAGTATTCCTTTTTCGCGTACTGGCGACTATCGGCGATTGACGGTTTCCGTCAGGCAGCTGACAAACCCTGATTTTTCGATATCGGGCAAAACAGATATCCTAAATCCTTAAGGGGAGACATGTGTGACCGCACTGCCTCAACAATACTTTGCCGGGCTGGCGTCATTTCAAATCATGGCCATGTTTCGCCGCGGCCTTTTCTACGCCTATCTGTCCATTTACTTGCGGCACTATCTCGGATTGAGTGTCACTGAAACCACCTTGTTTGCGACCCTGCCAATGGTGGTCAATGTACTGGCCCAAACTGTGGTTTGGGGCAGGCTATCGGATCATCTCCAGCGACGCCGCACTTTGATCATCGTGGGGGAGCTGCTGGCCGCATTCAGCACGGTCTTCATCTGGTATATGCATCGTCAATTCAACGAACCGGTGGCTGCCGGCTACACCATCATCATGGGGCTGACCGCCGTTGAGATATTCTGGTCCATGTCCAATATCAGCTGGAGCGCCTTGGTTTCTGATATATATGATGCGCAGCAGCGCAGCCGAATTCAGGGGCGGCTTACCAGTCTGGGAGGTATGGGACGCATCGGCGGAATATGGATCGGCGGATTGCTCTATGACGGGATGGGACTTAGATTCGACGGATGGGGCTTTTTCGAAGGGCCGCTCTTTTTTGTGGCTGCCGCGGTGATGTTGATCTCCACCCTTCCGCTCTTTTTTCTTCCCGAAGGGGGTATTGCAATAGGCACCCCGGATCACGGCAGCCACGATCGTTCACACAGCAGCCGTACTTCCGTTGCACTCTTCGTTCTCTTTTTGGCTGCGATGGTTTTTATCAATTTTGGCCGTAATTCCATTGCCATTATCTTCAGTCAATACCTGACCCTCGATTCAGGGCTGGATCTCAATAGCCTGACCATTTCGTATATCTTCAACACCCAATCGGCTGCCATCGTGATCGTGGGTTGGATCGCCGGATGGATCTGCCTCCGGTTGGGCAATGCCGTGGCGCTGCTGACCGGTACGCTTGCCGCCATTGCCGGGCTGTTGTTATTGGCTGTCACCTCAGCGTTGCCCCTGATTTATATCGCTTGCTTTTTAAGAGGCGTTGGCGATGCAGTTATCATGGCGGCCGCATATACCCATGCTTCTGTTTTGATCCCACCGGAAAAGCGCGGCCGGCTGTTCGCCTGGTTCAACGGCACATTTTTCCTCAGTTTCGGGTTGGCCGGCACAGTGATCGCCGGCCCCATCGTAGATGGGTTGATTGCCTCTGGACACCCCCAACCCTTTGCCTATCAAGCCTCATTTGCCGCCGCCGCCGGTCTGACCGCCATTGGTTTTTTAATGCAAGTCACCCTTATGATTTTTACAAAAAAAAAAGACGATCAGCAGGGCTGACACGATTGGGCGATAGATGACGTACGTATGAACAGCGTATCTTGTCAGCATCCAATCGATGACAGGGCTGAAGGGGTTCCATGTTGCCTGAGAAGGATGTCATGATATCATGGCCTCGAACTGCGCTGAATTCTGGTGCGAGGTGCAGCCACTTCTGAGGAGTTTACGTTTCCGCTTCATACTGCGGCCATGATGCCATGACAAAGGTTATAAGATGCGATACGCGTGGGCCGCGTCGCCAAAAAATCAACGTACGGCAATGCGATAGGTTCGATTATCTGGCTAATAATGCCGGCATTGGCATTCAAGCATCTTTTGCGGATACAACAGAAGAACAATTCGACCGATTAATGAATATTCACTTCAAGGGCATGTTTTTTTTGACTCAAACCTTGTTGCCGCTATTGGCCGATGGAGGCCGCATCGTAAATTTGTCTAGCGGTCTGGCTCGATTCACCCTGCCGGGTTTTTCGGCTTATGCCGCCATGAAAGGTGCTGTCGAAGTCCTAACCCGATATATGGCAAAGGAACTTGGCCCGCGGCGGATTGCTGTGAATACGGTTGCCCCCGGTGCAATTGAAATGGGGAGTGATGTATCAAACACATATGTACGAGGGCATGTTAGCTGAAACGATCACCATATCGGGGCATGCCCATCATCTAATTTTCCAGTTGCGCCGATTGATTACACCAAAGATCTGCCATGTCCAATTATAGGCCTCTTTGGAGAGCAAAACCATAGTCCAACGCCGGAACAAGTTGCGATGCATGAAAAAGAATTAAAAAAGTAACGCTTCTTATGATCACCCGTTCCACATTGCCAAAGAACATGCCTTGAATATTGATTTTGTCAACGAAGCGTTCGGACCCGGGCCAGGGTTGCGATAGAACTGAGCGAACAGGCTGCTCGGGGTTTGGTCGATGCCATAATAGATGTGCTATCGCAAGCAGAAGTAGAAGGACATCTGGAGTCGTCAACAGGTTAACATGACTCATGTGGTTCAGAAAAAAAGATCTTTAGGGCGTCGTCATTTGCGTAAAAATACCATTTCCGAGACCTTGGCCACCTGCTGATCATCCTGGGTCAATTCCACCTGTATCCTCGCTATGCGGCCCTGGGTATCGATCACCCGTGCCGTGGCAATCACATCCTTAGCCGGGTCCGCGGCGTGCAAAAATTCGAGGTCGCAATTGAGCGGCAACCCTACATGGCCCAGAGAGTTGGCCACCGCAGCCATGGTCTGCTCGGCCAGGGTAAACAGTGCGCCGGTATGGGTGTAACCGAGAAAATTGGGCAGTTGCGGCGTGCCGGGCAGCTTGGCCGCAGCCCGACCGGCCTCGAATTCCGTGAAATGAATTGACAGGGCGCGGGCCAGGGGGGAGGTTTCCAGGGCCTCACGCAGAGCGTTCAGATCCTCATCCTTGATGGCGTCGCGCACGGCGTCCGGCTCGCTGGCCGATTCGACAACGGAGAGCTTCTGACGGTTGCGCTCTTCGACCCCGCGGGTCAGCCAGGACACCGCCTCGTTGTACGGCGTGGGTATATTGAACCGCTTGCCTTCGGAGACGATCACTTCATTGAGGTTGCCGATTTCCGTAGGACGCCCGGCCTCCACGTCCTGCAACATGGATACCCGGTTGTCCTTGGTGGAAGCAAATGCCTTGAGGGAAAATGCCAGCGGGTCATCCAACTCCGGGATGTCAATACCCTTGGCGCGGGCAACACTGGCCAATTCCCGGCTGAGGCCACCAATGATATTCACCGAGGGCGCGTGGTCAACTGCCGTGCCGCCGGTGAGGCCGGTCAGGGCGGCGACTACGTTTGTGGACACATTGGCGATCAGTTTTTTCCAGATCACGCTGTTGATGTCCGCAGTGGTGTGCACATCCAGCCCGGCACCTTGGAACTGTCTGACCATCTTTTCGAAGCCGGGCCGGGCAACACCGTCATAGGGGCCGATGACCAGCAAGGGGCCCAGGCCGCCCACATAGCGCACTTCGTTCATGCTCACCGGCATACCCGAATGGGCCGTGATGCCGCCCACCACCCGCTCCGGCCCCACAACCTCGGCAAGCACCTCCAGGTTCCCCAGGCCGTTTTGAACCGACAGAACCGTAGTCTTCCCACCGATCATGGGCAGGGCGCTCTCAATGGCCGACCGGGTGTGGTATCCTTTGACCGCCACCATGACCACATCCTTGACGCCCACCGCATTTACATCCGAGGTGATGGCGATGCGCGCGTGGGTGCGCTTCCCATCGGGCCAGTGCATCCACAAGCCCTCCTTGTCGATCAGGTTGACCCGCTCGGAGAGCACTTCGATCAGGGTGACCGGAAACCCCTTTTGCGAAAAAAGACTGCCGAATATGGATCCCAGAACTCCGGCGCCGACGATTGCTATTTCCATGGCGCACTCCTCAAGTGTCAGCGGTCGTCCAGAAATGATGGATTCGGGCCGTATTCAAGTCCGAAGAAGACCCGCCCAACCGCCATTTGTAATTTGGTGCAAGTCACCCTTGTTTGGGTCAACCTGGCCTACTTTTCACTGTCATCGAGCTGAGCCAGTGCTTTGAGCAGGCCCAGGGGAGATTGATGCATGGACAGTTTCTGTATGGCTTCCATTCTTTTCTGGTTGTTTTCGAACTTTTTTTGTATTCTTGCTTGATAGGCTTCTTTGAGCGCGTCTACCAATTTGTCGAAATCGTAGGGTTTTTCCAGGTATTTGAATGCGCCGAGTTTGGTACATTCCACAGCCGAGTCGACAGTCGCGTGCCCGGTCAGCATGATGATTTCAATGAATTTATGCTTCTGTTTGAGGATTTTAAGTACTTGGGCGCCGTCCGTTCCCGGCATCTGCAGGTCGAGCACGGCCACGTCGAACCCTCCCGCGTTTGCCGCTTCGACAGCTTCGTCTCCATTGCTTGCAGTCGTTACGTCAAAGCCTTTTATGGATAATCGGTCTGAAACTGCCTGTAAGAATTTTACTTCGTCGTCGACCAAAAGGATTTTGATTAAATTTTCCGTCTCCATGACATCCTCCACCGGCGTGGGTTAAAAAAAAACCTCCAACTATCCCTTTTGGGTTCGTGAGGGCTTGCCGGTATCCGGCATACCCACCGAAACACGATCCCCTATGATGCTGTCCGGAATCGAAACGGGAATGTCCAATTCCACCCGATCGGTAATGCTGTCATAATGGATAGCGATACCGATCGACCGGGCCATTGACTCGGTTATTGCGTCGGGGAATACCTGGAGCATACTGACATTGAATCCCGGGAAAGTAATTCGCCAAGCCGAATCGTTCTGGGGTTTAAGGCCAATCGTGATCTCCGCATCCGGGCCTGAATGTTTAAAATTATAGATCAAGGTATGGTAAACAATGGCCTGCAAAAGAAACGGACAGGTCGATACAACCGGCGCCTCGTCTGAGTAAAGATATACACCGGCCTTTCCGGAAAAGCTAAGGTAGCTGGTCAGGCTGATCACCATATCAAGCATTTCCATAAGGTTAACAGATTCAATCGGGGTGTCGACGCTATGGGAGAATCGATTCATCTGCCGGATGGTGGAAAACCCCCGCTGAATTTCCTCGATGATACTGTTGGTGCAATTCTTGAGCATATCGGGCGCTATGGGTTTGCCTGTAGAAGCCAATTCGGACAGATCGCTAAGCAGTCCTGATGTTTCGGAAATTATAGCCATGACGTTTTTCAGCTCATGGGAAATCGAGGCGTTGACCCTTCCGAAAAAGGCCAGGCTGTCATACCCGAACAAATCTTTGGTCTTGTCCATCCACAAACCTCATAATAAATTATCTACTGCCGGTAAGTTTTCGCAGGCTGCACTTTCTGATCAGTGTTTGGAAGCAGGTGCACTGCCATGTCCTTCGGACAAACGCATCAGGGTTTGAATGAGCTGGTCGATTTTCAATGGTTTTGGGAGATAATTCTCCGCCTCATCGACCCCAAGCTTGTAATCCAATTCGGATCCGTGACCCGTCAGAAAGACGAACTTCGTTTGTGGGTCCAACAGGCTCAGCCTCCGCTTCAATTCAATGCCGCCGATTCCCGGCATCTTGACGTCGAGAACGGCCACATCGAAGTGCTTGCCCTGTTCGATAGCTGCCAAGGCTTTATCCCCGGAAAAAAAGACGTCTGTTTCTATTCCTCGCAGTTGGAGTCGCTTGGCCAGCATTGTTGCGAACTTTTCTTCATCATCTACCAGCAGAACCTTCATGCTTGAATTTCCTTATTGGCTTGAATGGGTAAAGTGACCACGAACGTGGTGCCTTCTCCCGTTTTGCTTTGGACCGCAATACTTCCATGAAGTTTTTGGACCAGCCCATAGGTAATGGACAGGCCAAGTCCGGTTCCCTGACCTTCTTTTTTGGTAGTAAAAAACGGCTCGAACACTTTGCCAAGATGCTCTTCCGATATCCCGCAGCCATTGTCACGTATATACAGGCGCACCTGTTCCGATCCATTTTCTTCCGCTCGAATGTCCAAGCGACAACCGTCGCTGATGGCCTGAAAAGCGTTGTTCACCAAATTAAGAATCACTTGCTGCAGCTTTCCCCGATCGGTTTCGATAAGGGGGATAGTATCCGGGATGTCCACATGGATCGCAATATTTCGATATTCCGCCTCTTTTTTGTGAAAATTGATCACATCGGCAACCATGTTCTTCAAATCGATGGATTGGGTCTGGATATCGAAACGGCGGGCAAAGCCGAGCAGCTGTCGCGTAATGATACCACAACGTTCCACGGCCTCGATAATCGTATCGATGTGCTCTACCAGCTCAGGGTCTTTTTGGTACTGCTCCTGGAGCAGGAACAAGTCTTTTACATAGCCCGCTGTCTCATTGATCAGCGCCAGCGGATTGTTGATTTCGTGGGCCACACCGGCGGCCAACTGTCCGATGGAGGCCAGTTGACAGTTCTGTTCTGCCACCACCATGGTTTTGGCTTTTTCACGGTCTGCATGAAATATTTTGTTGACCATAAATGTGGATGTCAAGGTGATCACAATGACAATGACGATGGCGCTGACAGCAAGAAACCAGTTAATCTTGGATCGAAGGTCCAGCCACACTTTCATCATTCCGGCTTTTTGTTTGACTACCATTAGAATAAATTGTGTGGGTGCGATCTCAGTGTCGATAAAGGCATAGCCCACGATGATGGGTTGACCATTTCGATCTGTTGCCAGAATTGCCTCCGTGCGCTCGGAATAGTCCGGTATGGGGAGACTCGTTCGGTCAGATTCACCTTCGTAAAACCGGGAAGGAGTCTGCAGCAAGCCGTCGCGGTTGATGAGGAAAATATCAGCATGTTCGCCGGTTTTAAATGAGGACAGTGTCTTTATCAGGCGCTCAGTCTCGATGGTGGCCCGCAGCACAAAGAACCGGCCGTCCGGGCGTTTGGACTTGACCGCAACGACGATATGGGGAACCCCGCGGTAGCCGGAAAATATTTCGCTGACACAAGCATTGCGCTGCTGGCACTCCATGAACCAGGGCTGGTCACTGTAATTTTTACCTTCCAGGTTAAAGGGGCCGGCATAAGCGACCTGGGTCCCGTTATCCATCATCACGCTTAGGTCGGTCAAGCCGCCAAACCCCAACTTCAAGTTTCGCAACACTTCGTCAAGACCTCCGGGGCGGGTCAACTGGTCATAGCTCGCTTCATTGACCGCAAACGTCAGGGCATCCAGGCGTTCTTCCAGGAAGAAAGAGACCGCCCTGCGGGTATTCGACGCCAGCCGTTCGGTGCGCAGCAAAGATTCCGTATTAATTGATGTTTCGATGAGTTGGTAGTAAATAAGGGCCATGACGATCAACGGCACCAGGGCGGTTGTCATTAGGGTAAAAATCGTCGTGCCCCAGGTTTGTCGATAGTCTCGGAAGGTATAGTATGGCGTAAGATGCTCTTCATTGTTATGGGAAAACCGCGGCCACAGCGACCTTATCAAACTGTTCGGCGATTTCGTCATTTCGGTGTTCCTTTAACCTGGGCCATAATGGCAACCAGGTGATCAATATCCAGCGGTTTGTTTATAAAATCGTGAGCCCCCCGGTCCATGCACAGCTTCCGATCCTTTTCCGTTCCATGACCGGTCAAGATAATGACTGTGGTTTCAGGATAATCTGATTTTATTTGCGATAGCACATCTGTACCATACACATCAGGCAGCTGAAGATCCAGTATTACCATTGTAAAGCGTGCCTGGGCAACCTTGTCTAATGCCGTCCTGCCATCATAGCACACCATGCAACGCAATCCACGAAGTTCCAACCGCCTGGCAAGCATATCTGTATATCGCTGTTCGTCATCGACAATTAGTATGTCAAAATGTTTCATATTGCAACTATGATTTGGGTTGACTGGTCTGAAAACATATTCTATATGAAACACATAAATCAATTAGTTTAAAAAGTAAACATTTTGAGGGAGGAAAATGACTAAATGTTAAACACTTTTTTGACCTCACTCGGTCGCCGGCTTATTTTACTGTTGTTTTTTGTCATGAGTTGCCCCGCCGCCGCGTTTGCCACAGAATCCATGGTTGCCGGCGCCCAATCAAAACCCTGGTGGTTCTGGCCCATTATCCTCTTTTTTTTCTGCCTGATTCTCGGTGTTCTGGCGGTTATGGCCGGTGTTGGGGGCGGTGTGCTATATGTCCCGCTGGTCAGTGGCTTTTTTCCATTTCATATTGATTTTGTAAGGGGCATCGGTCTGATGGTGGCGTTGGCAGGCGCCCTTGCCGCCGGACCGGGTCTGCTGCGCCGCAATCTTGCCAATTTACGCCTGGCCCTCCCGGTGGCCCTGATTGCATCGGCCTGCTCCATTGCCGGCGCAATGCTCGGCTTGTATCTTTCCCGCCTCAATCCCAACCTGATTCAAGCCTGTTTGGGAGGTACCATTGTCGGTATCGCTTTTTTGCTTTTGTTTTCAAAAAACACCGAGAAGCCGGTGGTTACCAAGCAAGACGCCATCGGACTGGCCTTGGGACTACAGGGTGTCTACTGGGACGACGGCGCCCGCGAAAGCGTCGAATGGAAAACGCACCGGACCCTGCTGGGCTTGTTTATGTTCATCCTGATCGGCCTGCTGGCGGGTATGTTCGGGCTGGGCGCCGGATGGGCGAATGTTCCGGTGCTCAATCTGTTGATGGGTGTCCCGCTTAAAGTATCTGTGGCGACCAGTAAATTTTTGCTTTCCATCACCGACACTTCGGCCGCCTGGATCTATCTGAACCGGGGATGCGTGATCCCTCTGATCGCCGTACCCTCCATCGTCGGCCTGATGCTCGGCTCGATCCTGGGCGTCAGGATATTGGCCGTGGCCAAACCCAAGTTCATTCGCTATATGGTGATCAGTGTGTTGTTCTTTGCCGGGTTGAAAGCCCTGGACAAAGGATTGGGGCTGGGCTTTCTGGGTTAAAAAATGTTTTTCCGAAACGATTAAAAAAGGAGCGCATCGATATGTCTGCCATGGATAATCCATCTCTCAAACCCAATAAGGAACAAATCATTTATGCCAACTTGTTGCTCATGGGAATGCTTGCTGGTATTATTATCTTGATCATAACGTATGTGATTTATGTGACCGGACTCCTGCCCGCGTATGTCGATACGCATCTCATATCGGCCAATTGGGGTAAAGGCATCCATGAGTATCTTGAGATTACCCGTTCTCCCCATGGGTGGGGCTGGCTTTTTCTACTGGGCAAAGGTGATTATTTAAACTACATCGGATTCACCTTGTTGGGTATCCTGACCATCATCTGCTACCTGGTGTTGGTCAGAGGGTACTACCGGCAGAAAAATTGGATTTATACGATTATCAGCGTTTTGGAAATTGCCGTGCTCTCTTTGGCGGCATCAGGGCTTCTGGGTAGCGGCGGGCATTAGCTTGCCGGAAGATACCATCAACCCGGATCCTCCAAATATACGTAAAGGCAGGTGAAAATGGAAAAAAGCAAAATAAATATCTTGCTGGTGGATGACGACCCTAAATTTTTAGAATCCGCTGCTGAACGTGCCAAAATAAAAGGATTTAATGTATTCAAAGCGGAAAACGGCACAGCGGCCCTTGAAATTGCAAAAGACACCCTTATCCATGTGGCGGTCGTCGATCACCACATGCCCGATATGGAAGGGCTGGTCGTTATTACCAAGCTCAAGAAAATGCTGCCCGACATCAGGACCATCCTTCTGACGGGTCAAGGTGGTGAAAAATTAAAAGAGGCCACCCAGGCGCTCAATTCAGACTATTTCGATAAAGGGGAAATGAACCGCTTCTGGGAATTTCTCTCCAATCTTCCGCTGGGAAACATCAACATCCTTCTGGTGGACGATAATAAAAATTTCGTCAACACCCTGGCCCAGCGCATTCAGTTGAAGGGGTATGATCCACTAGTTGCCCTGAATGGCAAGGAAGCACTAGAAATAGCGAGAAGCAACAAGATTCAAATTGCCGTGGTGGACCACGACATGCCGGAGATGGATGGCCTGGTGGTTATCACCAAGCTCAAAGAGATAGACCCCGATATCCACACCTTGCTGCTCACGGGCCACGGCGATGAAAAACTCAGGGAGGCGACCCAGGCGCTCAATTCCCATTATTTTGAAAAAGAGGAGATGAACACGTTTTGGAGCTTTATCCGCAGAAACCTGCAACGTCTGGAAAAGCACATGGCAGCAGCGGGAATGGCCACAGGCGGCGATATCGAAGACGCATTGGACATCGAATCACCACGGGGCAAAAAGCGATAAATCTATTAGGAAGGCGCCTGTTCTTGCCAATCCCTGTTTGAAGAAATGAGCTGTTTTCGGTATAATCTATTAAATTCTGAAAGACGCGATGGTTCGAGAGGGGAAATCATGTTGCAGTCAACATATTCATACCTTGACGGGGAAGTAAAACAGTCATGACAGGACAGGTTAAAAGCGTTCTTCTGGTCGACGACGAAGAAAAATTGCTTAAAACGATTGCCCAGCGCATAGAGATGATGGGTTATAAACCGCTAACGGCGACCAACGGCATCGCGGCCATCGACATCGTTATGAAGAACCCGATCGACCTCGCCATCGTCGATCTTCAAATGCCCGACATGAATGGTCTGGTGACCATCACGAAGCTTAAGGAGATCAAGCCTGAGTTGAAAACCCTTTTGCTCACCGGGCATGGAAATGAAAAGGTCAAGCAGGCCACTGAATCACTCAATACGCTCTATTTCGAAAAGACCGAGATGGGAGATTTTTGGCATTTCATCAAGCAAATGGATGCCAATAGTAAAGTCGTCGTTATCCAACCCCCAACCGACCGGCCTGGCATCCCCGCCGGCGAGGCAAGCCGTCCAGCCAATCAAATCGAGACTCACCCCCGGCGCGTTTTCAACAATGCAGGTGAAAAAAGACAAAGGAGGGTGACCCATTCCGATCGAGTCGGCGAGATGGACCGCCTTCGGATTGTCGGCGAGACCCCGGCCATGCAGGAACTGCGTAAGAGCATCGAGAGTGCAGCATCATTGGATTGCCCAGTGATGTTGTACGGTGAACCGGGTTCAGGCAAAACGCTTGCCGCCAGGGCCATTCATGCTGGCAGCCTACGCCAAAACCTTCGCTTCCTGGTCATCGGCTGCGAAAATTTCAGCAGCACACAACTTGCCGGACAACTGCTCGGCTATCAAAGCGTCAGCCTGTCCGAAGCCATTCGGACCCGCAGTGGTATTTTTAGCAGCGGCAAGGTTGGCACGCTTCTTTTCGACCAGATAGAAAAAATGCCTGAGCATATGCAGGAGCAGGTCTTAAGTATCCTTGAAATGGCGGACAAACGGCAATCCGAAGGTCAAAAGGAAGGGGATGGGAGCATCGATATTCGTATTCTGGCGGCCACCCAGACGGATCTGGCCGGACGGGCAAAAGCGGGGGCCTTTTCAAAGCACCTTCTCGAACGATTGACATTATTTAGCATGGTGATACCGCCACTGCGGGAACGAAAAGATGATATCCATCCCCTGTGCCGCTACTTCTTTGACAAATATCGGAAAGAGCTGGAAAAACCGGTCCGTTCAATTTCCCCGGAGTTTGTTCAAATACTGGCGGATTACAATTTCCCCGGAAACGTTCGGGAGTTGGAAGCTATTACCGAGCGGGCGGTCATTCTCGCTGAAGGTGAAACCATCGAACGAAAGCACCTGCCGGTCCGATTTCTCGACACTTTGAAATCTGTCAAAATCATGGATTCCACCCAATATTCAACTTTGGCGGAACTTGAAAAACGATATATCGTCAAAGTTCTTGAGGCCACCCATGGCAACAAGTCCAAAGCGGCGGAGATACTGGGTATCAGCCGCGCAGCGCTCTGGCGCAAATTAAAACAGTCCAAAACCGAAAAGCCCGGCCAATGAATCAGTCGCCATTTTTCAAGTCGCATTCAATTGCGCGCCCACCAAAGTTTGGCCCTGAACCGCATTTAGGATTTGCTGATGAAAACGGATATAAAAAACGGTTTTGATTAATTGTCATATATTCTAATGATCTGCCCGGTGCCTTTGCCCTCTATACTTCGGACATACCCGTTGACGACTTTTTTCATGGGAATCGGATTGTGGCCCGGAAAATAAGCGTGGTATTTTTCTGCGGCATCTTCAACCAATCCGGATGATACTGCGTTGATTCTAATTCCATTTTTCAACTCCAGAGCGGCCGCTTTGACAAAGCTGTGAATTCCGCCGTTGACCATTGCAGCGCTAGCCGTCATCGCCACCGGGTCATCGGCCAAGATGCCGGTGGTAAGGGTAAACGATCCTTTTGCATTCATGTATTGTATCCCGATGCGCACCAGGTTCACCTGTCCCATTAACTTGCTATTTAACCCGATATGAAAATCATCTTCGGTCAGGCTATCCAACGCCGCCCACTTGGCCTCTCCTGCGATACAAACCACCGCATCGACTTTTCCGGTGGATGCAAACATGGTCTCGATGGAGGTTGCGTCCGCAATATCGACCCGCACATCACCGGTGCGCCTTCCCGCAACGACAATGTCGTGGCCCTTTGCCAGATGGGCCGCCACTTTTTTGCCGATGGTCCCATTGCCGCCGATAATCACTATGTTCATTTGATCTGTCCTTTGGGGTTAATTGGGTCCTGTGTATGTTGGGATTGCAAATGCCATAGGCTCGCAGCGATTATTGACACAATTCATCCTTTTTGCCATACTCTGATCTGCTTTAAACAAGCTCTCCCACTTCAATTGGGCTTAGTGTGCAATTGAACTCATTCATCGTAGATTCTGTAGTTTTTGCATCTATACCACGGAGTGCCGAAAATGAATACAGCCCAAGAGCACCTACTGCGCGCCGTCAAAGCACTCAAACGCCAATTGATTGTGATTACACCGTCCTACACCATATTGGCTTCCAAAAATGATGCCGTCGACCCGGTTGATAACACCTTAATCGGACAGCAATGCCACAAAATCCTCTTTGATCGAACCATCCCTTGTGAGGCTTGTCCTGTGGCCGAGGTTCTCAACACCGGGAAGACTGCCATGAGGCCCGATCCGGCCGGGTTAAAGGAAGATGATACTGAATCCTGTTTTTACGCCTATCCGATTTCCGTGAGGGACGGCGCTGATCCAGACCCTGTGGATAGCCAGATCGATGCCATCGCTGTGATGAGTTACGATGTATCGATCTTAAAAGGACTGGTGGGGCAGCTTGAACGCTCGCATTCCTTTTTGCAAAACCTGATTCAAAGCGCTCTGGATGGTGTTATCTCGGCTGATATGAGCGGAAAAGTGTTGATGTTCAATGATGCGGCCACTCACATTACCGGCTACAGTGCCGAAGAAGCACTTTCGCAGATGAACATTACCAACATCTATCCTGAAAACATCGCCTACGAGATTATGCATAAGCTTCGCTCCGATGAATTCGGTGGCAAAGGCAAGCTCCAATCTTACCAGGTGGACGTGATTTCCAAAAATGGAGACCTGATTCCCATCAGCCTCGATGCCGCCATTGTCTACGAAAAGGGCTGTGAGGTTGCGTCCATCGGTATTTTCCACGATTTACGCGAAGAGTTGCGTATGAAGGCAGAGCTTGAGAGCGCTCAAGTCCAGTTGCTGCAAGCCGAGAAGATGTCCTCACTAGGCAAACTGGCGGCCGGTGTGGCACACCAACTCAACAACCCCATCGGGGGCATTACATTGTTTGCCAGTCTGCTGCTGGAAGAATACGATTTGGAGCAAGGTGCCAAAGAAGATGTCATTCGAATTTTAAAAGACGCGGAAAGATGTCGTGATACCGTCAAGGAACTGCTTGAGTTTGCACGACAGACCGATTATTTTATACGCCCCCACGATATTAACAAAATTATTCGAAGAACAGTATTTCTCATCGAAAACCAAACACTGTTTCAGAACATCGAGATTCAGGACCTTCTCGCGGACGACCTGCCCATGATCACTGTCGATGCCCAACAAATGAACCATCTATTCTTGAACATCATCCTGAATGCCGCTCAAGCCATGAAGGGTGAAGGACAACTGGTTTTGGAATCTTCGTTGGCAGAGGATGGTAATTTTGTCCGAATTGAGATTTCAGATACCGGACCCGGCATACCCGAACACATCTTGCCTAGAATTTTCGATCCCTTTTACACGACCAAAGAGGTAGGCGAGGGAACCGGATTGGGGTTGAGTATCGTCTACGGCATTATTAATACACACAAAGGGAGCATTAAAGCCGTTAACCGACTTGACCAGGGTACGACGTTTACCATCGAGTTGCCGGTAAGTCTTTCAAATACGGAAGGAGCGTAAATTGACACAGGATATAGAACCTATTCGCGTATTGGTCGTGGATGATGAAGAAAGTATCCGTGTTGGATCTGAACGAATTTTAGCCCGCATGGATTTTAGTGTGTTCCTGGCCTCCAGAGGAGACGAGGGGCTCGAGTTGCTTGACCGTGAAAAACCGGCCATCGTGCTTCTTGATATGAAAATGCCCGGCATGGGCGGGATGGAGGTTCTTGCGAAAATACGTGAAAAAGACCCTTCTGTATTGGTCATTGTGATTACCGGTTTTGCGACCATCGAGGCCGCTATTGAAGCCATGAAGAACGGCGCCTACGACTTCATCCCGAAGCCTTTTGAACCCGACCAGCTCAGGATCGTGGTCAACCGGGCCTGTGAAACCCTACGTTTGAAAAGAGAGCGGGAGGCGCTCGAAAAAGAGCGCCGACGCACTCTGGCCGACTTGGACACGGAAAAAAGCCGGACCCATACCATCCTCAATTCGCTTCCCAACGGGGTTGTCGTCACCAATACGGATGGTCAGGTCGTCTTGCTGAATCCGGCTTTTCAATCACTGTTTGGCTTGGACCCCTGTATCAATGCCGGTCAAGCCATTGAAGCTTATGTGTCGGATGAGGGGTTTTGCACACTGGTCAAGAATATATCCAGCGGCAAATTTTTTGATTTTGAAGATATCCCCACATATGAATTCAACCTTTCAAATGAAAGATATCTTTTGGCCAAAGGCCAACGGGTACTAGGAGAAAGGCGCGAATGCCTGGGTGCCGTGGTCACTTTGATCGATATTACCTCCATGCACATGATGGATCAGATGAAGAATGAATTTGTCGCCAAGGTCACCCATGAATTAAGATCCCCCCTGTCGACCATTCATGCCCAGCTCGCATCGGTGATCAAAGAGATGGTGGATGGCGATATGGTCAAAGACCACAAGATACTTTCCCGCGCCAAGGAAAAGACCCAAGGGCTAATCTCACTGATCGGAGATTTGCTTGATCTGTCGCGTATTGAAGCCGGTACGGCTTCTCTGACAGCCAAAGTGGTCCATTTGGATAAGTTATTGGAGGATATTGTTGATTTTCTGAAGGCCCAAGCAAAGGCCAAAGCACAATCCCTAAAATTGATACTTCCCGCCAATCCGCTGCCCACCATCACCACCGACCCGATGGTGTTGGAAGGTATTTTTGGAAACCTGATTACCAATGCAATCAAATATACCCCAAAAGAGGGTAAAATTCTCGTCAAAGCCGATGTTGCCGGAAAACAAATTCGTGTCACGGTTGCCGATAACGGTTATGGTATTGATGCCAAGCATCTGAAGAAGATATTCGAGCGCTTTTACAGAGTGAAAAATGAGAATACGCGCTATATCATCGGAACCGGACTGGGATTGCCCATTGTGAACGGTCTGGTAAGTTCCTTGGGAGGGTCTATCACTGTGGAAAGCACGCCCCACGAAGGATCGACCTTTACGGTGTTTCTGCCAACTGAAAAGAGCTGCGAAGTACCTTGAGAAAATCAGCGGGGTCGACATCGATCTTGGTCCAGAGCAATAAACTTCTACGCGCCTGGTGAGCCAACGGTGTGAGTCCATCGATGAAATGAATATCTCTTGACCGGGCATATGTTTCCCAAAAATTATTGCGACGGCCATAATTCAGGTCGATCATCAATTCACACCCTTTGACCTCCAGACCCTTAAGCAAATCCGCCATTTCACCGGACTCCTCAACTGTGGACACCGAGGTGGCATTGACCATGATGTGGGCGGTCAGGGCTTGGTTGCGGAGGTCTTCAAAGCGCCGTGATTCACCACCAATTTGATCGATTACGGTTTGGGTTTTTTGTTCACTCCGACCAGCAATCAGAATGGTTTCCGTTCTGAGCCAGTTTAAAATAAAAACCACAGCCCGGGCTGCGCCGCCGGTTCCAAAAACCAGCGCAGTTTTTCCGGTCGCATCAAATCCGGTCTCCGTCATGGCATTCATAAACCCAACCGCGTTCGTGTTGTAACCTTTCAGGATATCTCCACTTCGGGTAATGGTATTGACGGCGCCGATAATATTGGCGCCTTCGGAAAGAATGTCCAGATGCGGAATTACACTCTCTTTGTATGGTGCGGTGACGTTTGCCCCAACGATATTTAGTGTACGCAGACTTTGAACTGCTTCACCGATTTTTTCCGGTGCCACCATAAAGGGTACGTAAGAACCGTTGAATCCGAGTTGCTTAAGTATGGTCGAAAACAATGTCGATGATTTTAAATTAAATACACGCTCGTCCCCAAGAATACAAAATACTTTGTTTTGAATCTCCACGATGTGCTGAGGGTCGTTTTTCACATAATCCATATCGTCATCGCCTCTATGCCTTTATGATCGACCTTATGGCGGTTCTCAACGTCACGCAGGCGCTCTGGCCAAAAAGGCGGAAAGCCCCGTGGTGTCCATGTGGTGTTGATCCAACCCCAAAACATCGGGTTCTATGCCGAGGGTCAGCCCCAGAAGCTGTGTATAGAGAATCGAAGCAAGTGCGCCCTTGCTGGGCGATTGCGCAATTAACATTTTTTGAACGCGGTCGAATTGAAGTTGGCAATAAACACAGGCAACACATAGAAAATCTGCCTCGCCGGCTTGGGCGCTTTTTATTTTTTTATCGGTAAGGCTGATGGACAGCTCATCAAACGATCCCCAGGCCGGAGCGCCGCAGCAGTCCAGTTTTGATGACCAAGGGATGCTTTGAGCCCCTGTGACTTCTACCAGCGTATCAAAATGCGTGGGAGCAACCGGGTTATCGAATTGCAGCACCTTGCTTGGGCGCAACAGGTGGCAGCCATAGTGGGTTGCAATTTTAAGGCCCTCATAGCGCGTCACGAGTTGATCTTCAATGCCGTCAATACCTATCTCTTCGAGTAGTACTTCAAAAACATGCCGGACTTGAATTTTCTGATGATAGGCTAAATTTTCTTTTTGTAGAATGTTTGAAATCTCATGGTGCAAGGTATCGTCGGTTTCCATCCTGAACTTGGCCTGTTTCAGACTCTCGAAACAGCAATTACAAAGTGTTATAATATCCAGGCCATTGCCCGCTGCCACTGCCAGGTTGCGGACCGAGGCCAGCAGATAGGCCTTATTGTCCGTGCTTTTCAGGGGGTAGCCACAACAATTGAATTGCTTGATATCGACAAGTGTAACGCCTAATTTTGCCAATACGGCATTGGTCGAAGCCTCATAATACTTTAAGAATGTTGAAGTGGGGCAGCAGCGAAAAATAGCATACTTCATAGAATTTTCCATCTAGGCGGCCTTGGCGCGCTGGTTAATGTGGTGGCTGGCCAAACTCTTGATTTCACTCAACACGTCGGTGACATGCACTTGCTGGGGACAGGCTTCCTGGCACTGGTAGCAACCCAGGCAGGCCCATAGCATGCGGGAGCTGAAAACCATGTCACGCAACCCCATAGCGACCGCATGCATCATTTGATGCGGCATCATATCGAGCGCTGCGTTGGGGTCTTCAAAACATTTGACCACCGGACAGACCGACGTGCATGTCGAACAAGTAAAACAAGTTGAAAAGCTCGCGCTCTGTGCGGAAACTCTCAATATGGAACGGAAATCCTCATCCATTTGTTGCGGGTCAAGATCATCCTCCTGGTGGGCAAACTCAAAAATTGAAGCCACACACTGTTTGATGCTTTGCAGCGGTTTATTATAATTTTCCCTGGAGATATGGGGCGCCATCAAGCCTCGGTAGTAGGACAGCGGTGACAAAAGTGCTGCATCCGGGTAGCCTTTTTGAAAGATGGTTTCTCTTGTTTTAAACCAAATTTGCTGGAGATTTATTCCCGCCGGGCAGACATCGGTGCAACGATGGCAATTGGTGCAAAGATAAAATCCCGATTGCATCGATTTGACTTGGGCCGAGTCCATGTCCCGACCGGAGGTGAGCCGTTTGGTCAAAGCGATTTTTTCCGAAGGCAAAATGGATGCGTTGGCAATGGTATTGAAAATGACCCCCACAGCGCACTGTTGGGTGCAGGCGCCGCAATGGGTACAGGCATCCAATTCCATAATCTGCCGGGTTTGGATATTGGCCTGATCCGAGGTTTTGGTGTCCATAACTGCGTTGATCATCAAACTCAAGGGGGTCGTTACGATATGAAATAATTTGCTAAATGGAAACAAGGCCAACCCGATGAAGCAGGCCAGATAATGCACATGCCATAAGAGGGTCGGCAGACCGGCTGGATCCAATGCAGCAGATAGGGGCTTTATCAGCCTTGAAAGACCGTAGCTGGCAAAGGCCCACTGAGGCCGTGAGTGGCATTCAGCACAATAGTCTTCGTGTAATTGTGCACCTGAATCCAGAGTCGCGGTATCCACGGGTTCCGTTAAATCAGGAATGATGACGCCGAAGTTGGCTGCCCAATAGCAGGCCAAGGCTTTTTCGTCATCGGGGTCATCCAACGCAGCGTAATCGCTGACCATTTCCTGGTAGCGGGTGTAGGACAGAATGTTGCTGCCCTCCAAGAAAAAACCGGAGAGCATCACCACGGCGATGACGATTAGAATAAAGCGGTCGGCTCGGTTGGTCATGAAGCGTGGCGAAGGTTTGATCGTTCTGCGGCAGATAGCGACTATCAAACCGACCATCACCGATACAAAGGCCAAGTTACGGATAAGCAGATAGGGACTCAGGGTGGGATAGTAATTCGCGAAGAGATTTTCCGATATATATTTTTCCAGTGCGTGCAACAGGAGCAGGGCCATAAATCCATACATCAAACAGATATGCATGATCCAACGGATTCGGTTTTCACGCCATATCCGCACCTGAAGCAGAACATCCAGGACCAGCACTTTCAACAAGGTAATCAACCGCCGGCTGAATAGGGTGGCCAAACATCCTTTGACAAATGCGCCCACCCGCCTGGATAGGGTGTGCTGGCGGTCATTGTCAAGATGGTACCGAAACCAGGTCGATATTTTATACAAAAGACCGCAACCGCAGACCACGAGCGCAATATAGAGGCTGGCTTGAAATAGCATGATTTTATTTCCATTATCTATAAATAGATTCGGATACCCACCTTTATGTGTTACACATTTAAATTCCAGCGTCTGGAATTTTGATAGTGGTTCTTTGGTTTTAACCCAGCAAATTTTTAACGCTACCAACAATGTCTTCTGCCGAAGCCGGCTTGGGCAAATAGTCCTCCGCCTCCATACTCAACCCGTCATGATGAGAATAGCTCGTTGAGCTGACGTGATCGGCCACCGCCGTCAGCATGATGATGGGGATATCCCGGTATTGCGGATCAGCTTTCAATTCCGCGCACACCGCATACCCATCTTTTTCCGGCATCATTACATCCAGAATAATGGCATCCGGCGGGTTGGCTTTTATTTTTTCAAGGGCCTCTACCCCGTCGTAGGCGATTTCCACCGCAAAACCTTCTCTTTTCAGGTCATCCTGGACGATTGATGCAAAATCGGGTTCATCGTCGACCACTAGTATTGTCTTCTGTTCACTCATGGTACCCTCCTTATCGTACGTTGGGGTTATATAATATGCTTAGTGCACTTTTATTCCTCTTCGATAACGGGTCGCGGATATAGTCCGGCCCGCTCTACAATCTCAGGAACCTTTTCTTCCCACTCGATGGCCATAATGTGAAATCCCGCCACACCCTTGACCTGTTTTAGACGCTGAATGGATTCCACACAAATATCGATGCCCTCATCGGCCTGTTTCTCTTTAGGGGTGTCGGCCATTCGCTTGACCACCTCATCGGGAACTTCCATTCCCGGCACCCTGTTTTTCATATACCGTGCCATTCCAGCCGATTTAAAAGGCGTGACCCCCGCCAGTATGTAGACCTTGTCCAGCAAGCCTTTGTCGCCGGCCAATTGTAGCCATTGCTCAAATTTATCCAGATTATAGATGCACTGGGTTTGGATAAACTCCACACCGGCGGCAATTTTTTTGGCCAGCCGCGGAACACGAATTTCAAAAGGATCAGCAAAAGGATTGGCGGCGGCACCGACGAACATTCGAGGCGGGCGCTCAATTTCATCACCGCCTAACAATTTGTGCTCGTCACGCATATGGCGGACGGTCTGGATAAGCTGGATGGAATCCAGGTCATGGACATTCTGACCGGCCGCACAATCACCAAAACTCTGGTGGTCGCCGGTGAGGCACAAAACATTATGGATGTCAAAAGAGGCCGCGCCCAAGATATCGCTTTGGAGGCCTATCCGGTTGCGGTCCCGGGTAACCATCTGTAAAATCGGTTCCAGTCCCATTAATTTTATACGGATACAAGCTGCCAGGCTGCACATTCTCGTGACCGAGGTCTGGTTATCGGTGATGTTGATCGCATCCACATGATCCTTGATCATATCGGCCTTGCGGGTAATGACATCCGGGTCACTGCCCCGGGGCGGCCCACATTCCGAAGTAACCGCGAGCTGTCCCAAGGTGAGGATTTTTTCAAGTTTGCTTGGCGTCGCCGGATTCATTATTGCACATCCTCCCTTGTGATTTTTCGCGGACCGCCAGCCCTGTCGCTGGACCAGTCTTTTATGGGAGCGACCTTTTCATATTCGTCGAGTCTTCCCAGGCTTTTGAGGCGATCAATAATCAGTTGCCAGACACAGTCGAGTTCTTTATCGATTTCGCATTTGCCTTTGCTCGATCCGCCGCAAGGGCCATTCAGGACGCGCTTGGCACAGCGGGCCACCGGACAAATTCCGCCTGTGCGGGCCAATATGCATTCACCACAGGCTTGACAGCGTTCGACCCACACACCCCGGCTCTCAGTAGCACCTAAGAAACAGGTATTTACCCCCGGAAAGACCTCGAGCGACGAGTATTTTTCAGCCATGAATTGGACCCCTATGCCGCAGGCCAAAGATACGACAGCTTGATATTGGCCGACCCTGCCGCGTAGTACTTCCAGGTATTCGTGATCGCATTGGCGCTCAAGGGTCTCCTCATCGATTTTTACTTCCCGGCCCTGGTTCAAAAAATAGAGCCTCAAGGCCGAAGCAAGCAATTCGACTTCCTTTTTTCCGCCAGCTTCACAAACCGTCACGCATTCATTGCATCCTAAGATTAGGATACGCTCAAATTGCGCGATCTCCTCAATGATCTCCTCAATCGGCTTTTTGTCTGCAACAATCATAATTTAACCTTGATAGTGGGTCAATGGTGTGAAAACTGTTTAATCCCGCTAAGCCACTTTTTTGCGCTTGTCCAATTTGATGGGATTGGGCCCCAGGGCCGATATCCTCTCGGTCATTTCCTCAGCGATCTCGACAAAGAGCGGCGCCTCGGAAGACGATAAATTGAACATGGCCACGCGATCTGCGCCGATACCTACGCTGTCAAGTATAGCGGCCACCTGCCCCACACGTTTTTTGGCCCTCAAATTACCGCTGTTGTAGTGACAATCCCCTTCGACGCAACCCAGCACATAGACGCCGTCGGCCCCTCTTTCAAACGCACGTAGCATATGAATCGCATCTACCTTGCCTGTACAGGGGACAAGGATGATTTTAATGCTGGGAGAGTATCCCAACCGCATCGAACCTGCCAGGTCCGCAGCACTATACCCTCAGAAATGGCAACAAAAAGCAATGATGATGGGCTTGAAATCCGCTTTCATAAGACCCCTTTGAGCAAGGCTTCAACCTTGCTGAGCAATTGTTCATCCTCATACCAGTTCAACTCGATGGCCTTGGCCGGGCACTCCGCCGCGCACACCCCGCAACCTTGACACCGGGCCTCGTCGATCTCACTGACGCCGTCGGCATTGATCACCGGAACTTGAAACGGGCATGATCGAACACAAACCAGGCAGGCGGCACATTGTTCTGATGCCACTTGGGCAGTAATCGCCGAGAGCGTTAAATAGGGCTGTGAAAGAAAGGTGGTGGCCCGTGAAACCGCCGCACCAGCCTGGGATATCGATTCTGAGATGGTTTTGGGTCCGTGGGCGGTCCCACACAAAAACAGGCCTTCGGTGGGCATGTCCACCGGTTTGAGTTTAACATGCGCCTCCATAAAGTACCCTTGGGCATTGCGGCCCAATTTCATGATGGAGGTCAGCTCTTCGGTATCCGCAGCCTGCATTCCGGCACTCAGGGCAACCAGGTCGGCGTTCAGGGTGATGCGCCGGTTTAGCACGTGGTTGTAAAAAGAGACCCGAATCCCGTCCGGCGCAGAGGGATCTACCCGTGGGGGATTGTCCGGATCAAAGCGAACGAAATAGACCCCCTGGCGCCTTGCTTCAGTATAGTAGTCCTCCAGGAGACCGTAAGTTCGCACATCCCGGTACAATACACAGATATCAACCTCGGGTTTCTGTTGTTTGATGGCCAGTGCATTTTTTATGGCGGTCTGGCAGCATACTTTGGAGCAGTTCGGATTGGATTCATTGCGCGAGCCAACACATTGAATCATGACCACGCGATCAAGTTTAAGGCTGCCTTCGGTCTTAAGATGCGCCTCAAGTTCGAGTTGGGTCATAATCCCGGGATGCGCACCGTATGAATACTCTGTGGGTTGGTATTCGGTGGCGCCGGTGGCAAAAATGGCCACGCCGTGATCGATTTTGCGTTCATACATTCCCGGACCCACTAGAATTTCTGTTGTAAAATTGCCTTTGTAACCTGAAAACTTTACCACAAGGGCCTGCAAAAGGACCTGAATAGCCGGATGGTCATGGACTTTTTTAACAAGAGTGCCGAGATATTGACCCACATCGGCACCATCGATGGTATGGGTGATGCGGGTTGCCAGACCACCCAAATGATCTTTTTTTTCAATGAGGGCGACATCAAAACCTTGTTCGGCCAAACCCAAGGCGGCTTTCATACCCGCAACACCGCCGCCCACCACCAATGCCCTCTGGTTGATGGGAATCTGTCTTTCATGCAGGGGGTTCAGGGTGGCGCTGCGCGAAACAGCCATGCGTACCAATTCGAAAGCTTTTTGGGTCGCCTCCTCCGGATTATTGGCGTGCACCCAGGAATTTTGATTGCGAATATTGGCCATCTCAAACAAATAGCGGTTTAGGCCGGCGGCCTTCAAATTGGCCATAAAAATTTCGCCGTGGGTTTTGGGCGAACAGGCCGCCACAACCACACGATTGATTCCTTTTTCGTGGATGACTTCTCGCATGAGTTCCTGTGCATCCTGAGAACAGGTAAAGACGTTAACCCCGGAATAGACAACCTTGGGAAGCTTGGCCGCATAGGCCGCCACTGCCTCGACATCCACGACACTAGCGATATTGATCCCGCAGCAACACACAAAAACACCAATTCGTGGGTCTTGATCGGCAACATCGATCTCTTCCCTGACAGCTTCGTGTTGGGTCACGGTTCCACGGACATTGGCCAAACTGCTGCCGGCAGCGTAAGCGGCCGCACTCGCATCGGTGATGGACGCAGGGATGTCCTTGGGCCCCTGCATGCTGCCGCATACATAGATTCCGGGTCGCGAAGTCTCTTGGGGACTGAAGGTCTCGGTGGCGACAAAGTGATAGTGGTTCAAATCGATCTGGAACTGTTCGGCCAGTCGACCAGCTGAACCCGGCGCCGTAAGGCCCACAGACAAGACGACCAGGTCAAAAAACTCCTCCTTGATGCCACCGGACTCCTGGGCATAGCGGATGCAAATATCGGAACCCGGATCGGTCGCATCGATGGCATGGATACGGGATTTGACAAAGCGGACACCTGCCGTATCCTTGGCCCGCTGATAGTATTTTTCATAGTCTTTGCCCACCGTACGGATGTCCATATAAAAGACGGTGCACGCAAGATCGGCGTGGGCGTGCTCTTTGGCGATCATCGCCTCCTTGATCGCATACATACAGCAAACCGAAGAGCAGTATCCGTTTCCGCAGCGCGCCGTATCCCTGGACCCCATGCATTGCAGCCATGCGATCCGACGGGGTTCGGTATTGTCCGAGGGCCGCAGCATTTTTCCCATGGTGGGGCCTGAGGCGCTCAAGATGCGTTCAAACTCCAAACTGGTAATGATATCCGGGTGATGTCGATAGTGGTAATAGGCGTCCAACTCTTTGGGATCAAACGTCTTTGCACCGGCGGAAAGAATCACCGCCCCGGTTTTCAAGGCGACCTCCTTTTCCCGGTCATCAAAATTAATGGCGTCGGCCGGGCAGTATTTTTCGCAAGCTTTACAACGCCCGTTTTTGAAATAGATGCACCGGTCCGCATCAATAACATACTTGAATGGTATGGCTTGGGCATAAGGAATATAGATCGCCTTGCGTTTCGCCAGTCCCTGGTTGTATTCATCGACGGCCTTGGCCGGACATTTCTCGGAGCATGCACCGCAGGCGATGCATTTGTCGACATCGACATATCGGGGATGCTTTTTCAGATACGCAGTGAAATTGCCCTTTTCACCTTCGAGGCGAGTTACCTCCGCGGGTGCGATCACTTCGATATTGATATGCCGGCCGACCTCGACCAGTTTGGGAGAGACAATTCACATGGAGCAGTCATTGGTAGGAAATGTTTTATCCAACTGCACCATGGTGCCGCCGATGGATGGTCTTTTTTCCACCAAATAAACGTAGTATCCTGAATTGGCCAAGTCCAGGGCGGCTTGAATTCCGGCGATACCACCGCCAAGTACCATAACAGATCCGATTTGATCGACATTGCCGGCCATTTATACCGCCTCCATTTTATTTAAAGGTATGGATAGTCAATGGGATTGATGTCATCACATCAGCGCAAAAAGATGATCCGAGTTTTACCTGGGATAAATATATCTTTGGATAAATTGGATCTTTTTTATCTTATTATAAGGATATTCAAAAATCAATGTCAAGCAATTTATCATAATTATACATGTGCATTGATAATCTCGGGCAGTTTATCCTCCCAGCCTAAGGTTGAAATATGCACGCCGCCAAAGCCTTCACCTTGAATGGCATGGATCAACTCTGCTGCAATGCGCACGCATTCAAGCACCTTGTCGGGCGCCTTTTGGATACGCTGAATAAGCTCACCGGGAATATGAATATGCGCCATGTTGCGATCCAGGTAGCGCGCCATGCCTGCGGATTTGAGCAGCAGTACCGTGGGCAAAATGGTGGCGTTTTTATGCTCGATTCGGTCTCGCAACCTTTTGAGCGTTTCAAGCTCAAAAACAGGCGTCGTGATATAAAACCTGGATCCGTCCTTGTGCAAACGGGTCATCCGATCGATTTCCGCATCAATTTCAGCATCGGCAAGGCCTGCATTGATTTGGGCGCCGATGAAAAAGGTGGGCGAGCCGGCCAATTCAACGCCGGCCATGTCCCGTCCTTGTGCAAGGGAACCGATGGCTTGAAGCAGTTGGAAAATATCAATGTCATGCACGGGTTTGGTTTCATGATGATCGCCCATCTGGGGATCTTCGCCAATGACGGGCATCAGGTTCCGAATACCGCAAGCGTAGGCGGCCAGTAAATCCGCTTGCAAGGCGAGGCGATTGCGGTCGCGGCAGTTGATTTGCATGATGGTTTCCATCCCCTCGCGATGCAGGATCATGGCAGCCCCCAATGCACTCATCCGCATTACCGCCGTGCTTAACTCAGGAACCACAAAAGCGTCCACCATACCTTTAACATGCGTGGCATCCCTGATCATTTTGGAAACATCAACACCTTTGGGAGGTTCAAGCTCAGCCAAGATTACAAACTCACCTGATTCAATTTTTTGATTTAGTCCCATAAGCGCTCCTTTAGCGTCAATTTAGAACACGATGGATGAGCAACAGCAAGTGTGGATCATGCCATAAAACTGGGTCTTGCCGCAACTGTCGTAACTTTCGACACCAAAGCGAAACAAACAAGCAGCCTGCAATGGTGTACAAAGTCCATGGGTTGCCTTCCAGGACCCGCCAATTGTCTCATGCCACGGGATCCTGTTTATAGATTAGGTGTACAGGGATTTGATGCGATGCCTTGCCTGCTATTACTAAATCGTGCGCGATTAGCCAATGGTTAATTCCAAATGCAAAGAAAAAAGAAACACGCCCAACAATTGGAATTTGGCCCACGGACCTCCTGACAAGCTTTTGATGGACTTATTGCAATGTCACGATAGAGACCCGGAATTTTCTCATATGGAGATGAAATCTAAAGCAATACATGGCACATCTCCAATCACCCAAGCGTCACTTCCTGGCACAATTTCGAATGCACACCCCGACTCTATTTCCGCTTCGTTTCCGGATGGATCTTTGACCATCATTCGGCCAGAGATAATATAACCAATATGATTCTCTGAATCCTTGCCTACTTGCGGCCCGGCATGTAAAGACCACCGCCAGCCTGGTTGATACGTTCCAAATCCAATGGCAGCAGTCCGAAGCGCAGCACAGGAACGCGTGCTGCCGTCAATAAATACCCGGGTGTTCTCCGCAGTACTCGGATCTCCTTTAACAATGCCTGGCTGTAATCTTTTATTTGGTTTTATCATCGTACCTCTTGCCGGCTGACGTTTACCATCAAGCGCGCCGTTTTTGGTTCCCCACCAGCGGTTATTTTTCTATTTTCCTAAATTTCAACTTATTATGTCAAAGTCAATGTCATTAGCTTAAGGGGCCGGTGTTAAGCGCTCCCACACAACTCAAATAAACCTTAAGTTAATGACATTGATGTCAAAGTAACAACTATATATTCAATCATAGGTATAGATTCGCATAGCCTCACACTCTCGGGGGATAAACGCCCGGGCCTGCATGTGTTGCTAGGTTGACAGGCAACGGAGCGTTGCACGACCATTTTTAACTTTTGCGCCATTACGTTTCGGTATATAGATAGAATTTTGCAGACTCCCGACAGGGGGTGTCTTCCTTTTTCGCATATGCATATCAGGAGATCCAAATATCATGAAAGCGTCTCAATTGAAAAAAGGAAACGTTGTCAACATCAACGGATTGCCATACCAGGTAAGCCAGATCGACATCAGTACGCCTACGGCCAGGGGTGGCAACACGCTGTACCGGGTGCGTTTCAAGGGTGTCACCAGCGGCCAGAACCTGGACCAATCCTACAAAGGCAACGACAATCTTGAAGAGATGAGCCTGGAGCGCCGGCAAGTGAGTTACCTTTATTCCAATCAGGAAAATTTTCATTTCATGGATTCAGTAAATTATGAGCAATATAGCCTGCACCACGATCAGGTGGGCGAACAGCAAGACTGGCTGAGCGATAACTTGGAAGGCATCACCGCCCTGTTGTTGGAAGGACATGTGGTGGGGATCGAGTTGCCGGCCAATGTGGAACTGGAGATTGCCGATACCGCACCCGTTATCAAAGGGGCCACTGCCACCAATCGCAATAAACCGGCCACGCTTTCTAACGGTCATGTGGTGCAGGTGCCTGAATATATGGCACCGGGAGAGCGGGTGCGTGTAAATACCGAAACAGGTAAGTTCATGTCGCGGGTCAAATAAGGATGCCGATGTTCGAGTCCGTAATGGTGGCAATCATTATAAAATTAGATCTCTATAGTGACCCGACCGCACCGGTGAAAACCTGTTTGACCTTTGGCTTTTAAACCCTTAGCTTAAGCAAGGTTTCAGCCGGCTCTGTTCCGTCTCGGTGCGGAACATAAGAGGCTTGAAGCTATCTTGAAAAACGGATTTTGGTTCAAGGTGTAGGCGTGGACGGATTGGACCATCTGGCTTCGCCGGACAAGACGCCAGACCTGAAAGACTTATTTGAGATGGCTTCTTAACTTTATTCTGGAGGATAGCATGACCTTAGAAGAAGCCATCAAAACCGCTTTGATGTATGAAATCAAAATTCGCGATGCATATGTGGCGGCGGTTAAAGCCACCCAGGACGAAGCCGGCAAAAAAATCTTCCAGCAGCTGGCGGACGACGAGCAATGTCACGTGGATTATCTCGAGCATAAATTAAAACAATGGCAGGAAACTGGCAGCATTACGGTTGAAAAACTGGAATCCAGCATTCCAGCTCGGGAAGTCATTCAGAAAGAGGCCGAAAAAATACGATCCAAGGTAACCGGTGAATTTCGCGGCCTCAAAGAGCAGATGCTCAGCAAGGCGCTCCAGCTGGAACTGGAAACCAGCAGTTTCTACCGCAAAATGGTGGACCAGATGAGCGCTGAAGGCAAAGAGATGTTCGCCCGCTTTTTGGAAATTGAAGATAACCATGTTGAAGCCGTTCAGTTCGAACTGGATCATGTCGGGCAAATGGGGTTTTGGTTCGGGTTTGAAGAATTCGACATGGAAGCAGGTGAAGCGTGATCGAAATCAAGCTAAATTGGTGAGCAAGCCATTGCCCCTGCAGACTTTTTTCAAGTACTTCTTGGGCAGCGGGTATACAGAACAAGGTCGTATTCTGCACAGACAATGAATTGACTGAGTTTTTAAATGCACATTTGATATAACTGATTTACCTACCGCACCCACTGCGCATTCGCGCGAAACTTCACGAAGTATCCCGAAAACAGCTAAAGCCGAACGACACGCTGCCGATATCTATTGTATTACTTTGTATCGTTAAAGTGAGAACATTAGTTTTTGGAAAATGGCGGCTGTTGGATGCTTAAAATCCGATCACTGAATGATTTACCTAAACTTTTGGGCCTTTTTGTGGTGTTGGCCTGCATCCTTGTCCCGGCAATTATCATCAGCGGCTGGCGCTATTACACGTTTCAGAAGGAAGTGGCGCATCTTGAACAGGCCTTTTTCAGTCGGGAAAAGGCGGCGCTTCGGGAGCAGATCAACAACATAGTCGCAGTGATTGAAACAAAGCGATCCGTACTGGACGGCAAAATCCGGGCAGATATGCGTCTGCGGGTCAATGATATCCACACGGCCTTGGCCATTATGCATGACGATCTGAGCACCAGTATGGACAAACCGTCCATAAAGAAGCATTTAAAAGATCAAATCCCGTTATTCAACAACAATCTGCTCAGAGGGAAATTGATAATTTTCAACACCGCTGGAGATGCAATCCTTTACCCTTTCAAGCGCATGGATGGCGGCGCGTCATTGCTAAAAGAGACGGATGCCCATGGCCGTTATTTCATCCGCGAGTCGATTCCAACCCTCGTGCGCTATGGGGACAACTATGAAACTTTTTTTCTGCGCCATACCGATCCGGATCGTACAAAGGAATATCTCGCCTACTTCAAGCTGTTCGAACCGCTGGGCTGGGTCATCGGCTATACCATCAAGCAGGAAATCCTGGAAAGTGATCTGAGGAGCGAAATCTCTCAGGTGCTGCAGGTTTATACCTATAAGGACCATGGTTACATTTTAGCGCTCAACGGCCAAGGCTTCATTCTCAACCACCGCACCCAGCCCCAGATCATCGGCCAAAACGCCGTTTCGCTCCGCGACGGCAAGGGCAATTCAATCGGCAAATTGATCATGACCGCGGCACGCCGGGACGACGGTGGGTTTTGCAAATACGATTGGCACAACCCCGCCACCGACAGGGTTGAACCCAAGCTGACCTACGCATATAAACTCGCCGCATGGGACTGGATCCTGGCCACGGGTGTCTATCTCAACACGCTTCATGACGAGATCGCGGCAGAAAAGTCCAATTTTCTGAACGAAATGCTCCGCGAACTGCTCATCGGCTGCTTGGTATGGTGTTTGTGCGTAATAGCGACATGGACCCTATCACGCTGGGTGCGTCGGGTCATCAATCAAGATTTTGAGGCGTTTACCACTTTTTTCCAGAAAGCTGCGAAGAAATATGAGCACATCGATGCAACCACCCTGAGCCTCACGGAATTTCAGCAGTTGGCCGCGCATGCCAATGAAATGGCAGCATCCCGCCAACGTACCAATGAGGCGTTGGAGTTGGCCAAGGGCCAGGCGGAAGCCGCCAGTGTGGCCAAAAGTCAGTTTTTGGCCAACATGAGCCATGAGATCCGCACGCCCATGAACGGTGTCATTGGAATGCTCGGCCTTCTCACGGACACGAAACTGACCTCCGAACAGGCGGATTACGCCCGTATGGCAAAAGTCAGTGCCAATTCCCTGCTTTCGGTGATCAATGATATTCTCGACTTTTCGAAAATTGAAGCCGGTAAACTGGAGTTGGATATGCTCGATTTCAATTTCAGGGATATGGTTGAAGAGGTCACCGAAATCATGTCGGTCCATGCACTGAAAAAGGAGATCGAACTGACCAGCTACATTGATCCGGAGGTCACCTCATGGCTCCACGGCGATCCGGGGCGCATCCGTCAGGTCATGATCAATCTCACTGGAAACGCCATTAAGTTCACCGAGACCGGCGAGGTGGCCTTACGGATTACCGTGGTCCAGACGCAGGATCGCACCATCGATCTCAAAGTGGCCGTCCGGGACAGCGGTCCGGGGATTCCCCCAGAAAAAATGAACCACTTGTTCAAATCTTTCTCACAAGTGGATGGCTCTATCACGCGCAAACACGGTGGTACCGGCTTGGGCCTGGTGATATCCAAGCAACTCACCGAACTTATGGGAGGGGAGATCGGGGTCACATCTAAGGTGGGTGAAGGTGCCGTGTTCTGGTTTCGGTTACCCCTGAAAAAGTGTCCGACCCCTCCGGTGACGCAATCCTCCGTGCCGGAGAAAATCAAGGGGAAACGGGTTCTGATCGTGGATGATAATTCCACCAATCGGGAGCTGTTCAGCACCTACTTGGAGATCTGGGGCTGCATTGTCGATACGGCTGCAGACGGCGTGGAAGCCCTCGAAAAACTGCGCGGCGCGGCGGCGCGGCAACAGCCGTTCGACGCGGCGTTGGTGGACTACATGATGCCCGGCATGGATGGAGACCACCTGGGCAAACAAATCAAACAGGATCCGGTAATTCAGGACACGGCCTTGATTATGCTGACCTCCAGGGGACTGCGCGGGGACGGCCGGCGGATGAAAGAGATCGGATTTGCCGGCTACTTGACCAAACCGGTGAAACGCCGGTACCTGATGGACTGCCTGTTGCAAGTCCTGTGTATCATGCCCAAGGACACGAGCGGGATTGTACCGCAAAAAATGGTAACCCGTCACACCATCAAGGAGGCAGCGACCTCATCTGCCCGGCTCTTGGTCGTGGAAGACAATATGGTCAATCAAAAAGTCGCCCTGCTGATGATTAAAAAACTCGGGTATCAAGCAGATATTGCCAACAACGGTAAAGAGGCCGTTGCGGCGTTACAAAAGCGGCGCTACGACCTCGTTTTTATGGACCAGCAAATGCCGGAAATGGACGGCCTCGAAGCGACCCGCGTCATCCGATCCTCTCCCGATATACTCCACCGTAATCTTCCCATTATTGCCATGACGGCCAACGCCCTTAAAGGTGACCGGCAGATCTGTATAAACGCAGGCATGAACGACTATCTGCCCAAGCCGGTCAATGCGGATAAAATTAAAACAATGCTGGAAAAGTGGTTGCCGCCGACCGAAGCGGTCAATTAACCGCCTCCTGAAAATGTTGCCGGGGCGCATGTTGGGTAGACAGGTCCGATTATTGTTTTCCCCACTTACACAATTTATGCTTAAGCTTCTCTAAATTAATCGGTTTAAGCAAAACATCATTC
>JBNKKB010000017.1:0-2861 GCA_050291605.1 Desulfobacteraceae bacterium
TGCATTTTCAAAGAGCGAAATCAAAGTTAAATGTTAAATGGTCAGATTTGTTGCGTTGGAGAGCAAATGACGAATTTATTCTATTGTATTTTGCGCCAAAGTTATTTCATTTGGTTCCAAAAAAGATAGCTGAGAAAGAGATAGACATAAGTGAAATAGAACAAAAGCTTGCTGCGCAAATAGGATCGGCAACGTAACCACAGCGTTCACAGGGACGGCGACGACCATGCCGCCTGTGACGCAGGCGTTATGTATAGCAAAAAATGGAAAATTCAGACATAAATTACCCCATCCCTAAATATGAAGATTATACAGACTGCATGGTTGCCTTCATCGATATCCTGGGGTTTGACTCAAGAGTTAGAAGCATTAAATCCAAAGAGGATTTTTTTGAAGTGGGTAAACTGCTCTTTGCTTTAAAGGAAACAGAAAAGAGCTTCAATAAGAATGCAGATTTTTTTAAAAATTTAACTATAACAGCCATTTCTGACTCTATCATTTTAACGATGCCATACCATGATCCGATTTGTGCTATGGCGATAATCACTGTAATACAAAAGTTTCAATATGATCTTATTGCCACCAGTTTTGCAACGTTATTACGAGGCTATCTCACAAGAGGGCATGTATACCATAAAGAACAGATAACCCCAATGTTGCAAAAGTCGGAGGGCTTCAGAGCCAAGGCGCCAAGGGTGCCGCCGTAGTAGATCTACTGCAAGCCCTTGGCAACGCCGGATCTGAAGTCCTCCGGCTTTCCCGAAGGGGAAAAAAGATGGCCTGAAATAGACCCGATCCTCAAGTTCTCCATTGGTTTATTCCTCGCAAAGCGCTTCAATGCGGTATAGCTTTAACATCCATATGGGTTTGTCAACCTTTTGCCATCTTTTTTATGCAACATTGGGGTTTATTTTGCCTGTTCCATATCTGGCTTCGCAGCTTCAACGATATCGGTGGCACTATAGGGCCGGACCGTAGACAATGATTGTTCCACCACTTGGATCACCGCATCCTGAGCCTTAGGATATACCTTTACCATCTCATCGGATACCAGGGATTGCAGCAGACTGGAATTGGTCGTTTTGACAAACACCATTTGGTCAAATGGTCCGCTAAGCAATGATTCCAGGGCCTGCATGCCATCCGGGGGTTCGATGGAGCCTACACCGGCCAGGGCCATCCGGTCCTGGTAAGCTTTGGATGCAACCACGCCCACACTGCCCCAGTACCCCCAGTTGATCACCTTGACTCGGCAAGCCCACTGCCGGGACAGTTGACGGGCGAATGCGTCGCTGAAAGTGCAACCGGCAGCATAGTTGCTTTGCCCGGGCGCTTTTAAATAGGTTTGCATGGAAGAGAAAAAAAGAACCAAATCCAGTTGCTCTTTTCCAAAAACCCGGGCCAAACGCACACTGACATCCACTTTGGCGCGAAGGCCGGTTCTGAAACATTGCTCATCCATGTTGGCCAGGCTTTGGTCCTGTAGGACGATGGCCGCATGAATCAGCCCGTCGATCTTATCATAGCGGGCCTTGATCGATTCATAGGCCTGGTTTAATGCCTTCTCATCGGCGGCATCCGCACGGATGTAAACAGGGGCCGGCCCCAGGGTGGAAAGCGCGGCCAATCGGGCTTTTATCCCGGCATCTGTTTCACGTCGGCCGATCCACACGATTTTGGCCTGATAGGTGCGAATCATGTACTCGCTCCAGGCTTGGCCGATACCGCCGGCACCGCCGATCACCACATACACCCCACCGAACTTGTAGGCGGTCTGATCAACTGCGGGGCTTTCCACCGGAATCAACTGCTGATGGTACCAGTGTTGATCTCGATAGAGCCGGGCATCGCCATTGGCATCGGCCGGCAGCATAAATATCTCCGTCATCGGCCACGGACCTTGGGCGGGCAGGTCGATGAGCCGGATCTTCCAGTGGACAAACTCTTTTGCCAATGAGCCGATTAATCCGTGTACACCGGCATGGGCGCAATCTATGGGTTGCTTTGAATCAACGGCCTGGGCCTGCACAGTGATCACCGTCCAGCCAAGGTCCCTGGTACCGTAGTCCAGGCCGAGCATTGCTTTAATGAGCCTGAACAGTTGTAAAACCCCCTCCTCCTGTGTGCTGATGAGGGTATCCGAGTCGATGGCATCCTGCCAGCAGGGGGCGATCCAGACCACATGATCGATTGGACCGAGTGGTTTTAACCCTGCGGCGATATCTTCTATTGACGCTTGCGATTCGATCTCCAATACCCGTGATGCCGGATAATGTTCCCGTACGCTGTCGGTTAATGCGCGATGTCCGCCAACGATCACGATCCGTTCCGTTGCGGCCGGATGCGTTTGACGTTTTTCTATATTGGTTTTATTCCACACGGGGATCAACTGTACCGGTCCGACCAATGGATCCCTGTCGGCCTTGGAAACATGGGCGCCATCGCCATCGACCCTGTCAACGCCGTCCTTTACCTTGCGTGTGGAAAAGCCTTTCATCCGCACACACACATTTCCTTGCGTGTCGCATAGATCGATATCCATTTTTTGGGTCGTATCACCGGCCTTGCTGCCTCGGGCATATCGCGTCAGCGCCCACATGGTCGGATGTAAATCGCTGAGAATATCCACCTGCTCCAATGCAAAGGGCAGCATTGGGCCAAGCCCGTTGTGCCCGTTTCCATCGCCGAAGCCTGGCGCCAAACCGGCGCAGGTTTGCAACGCTGCGTCCATCAACGCCGGATGAAGCACATAGCCCGCTTTGGAATCCTGGGCTTCAGCGGGCAGGCTCAGCCTGGCAACTGCCTTTTCTTTGCCCACATACAGGGTGTCGATGCCCTGGTGCGCAGGTCCGTAGTCCAAG
>JBNKKB010000018.1:0-6334 GCA_050291605.1 Desulfobacteraceae bacterium
CGGCACAACGATCCAATCTTGCTTTTAATAACGACTTTGATACCATTTGGCATGCGAGCGACCTCCTATGGTTTAGATACTTATGGTTCGCACCCTTATCAAAACGGGTAGCTCTCAGTAATCCAAGTGGAACGTCAGGCAAAATTGGAACGGTTTCACTTAACAGGAATCATTGATGCGAAAATATTTACAATTTTTCTTATCATTTTTTATTTCTCTGATGATTTGTGCGGGCCATTGGGGATCGGCCACGGCCCAATCACGGACTGTAACAGATCTTGTAGGCCGAAAGATTGAACTGCCGGTTGCCCCGCACAGGATCGTTTCCACGGCACCAAGTATCACCGAAATCGTATATGCATTGGAGCAACAGCATTTGCTGAAGGGCGTTTCGCGATTCAGCGACTTTCCCCCTGCGGCGACGCGGTTGCCTAAAGTGGGTTCATATGTGCATTTGGATGTGGAGCGTATTATGGCCCTCCAGCCCGATTTTTGCATCGGTGTTAAAGATGGCAATCCCTTGACGGCGGTGCGACAATTGGAAGCAATGGGCATACCCTTTTACGCCGTTGATCCAACCGATTTGCAATCAGTGATGAAAAGCATTTTGGCCATCGGCGATATCTTGGGCGCCCAGGGGAAAGCGAAAAGCATTGTGACTGAAATGCGCCGCCGAATCGACAACGTGAAGCAAAGAATCGGCGACGCAAAGGACAAGCCCGGGGTTTTCGTTCAAATCGGCATATCGCCCATTGTATCCGCGGGCAGCGGCACATTCATCGATGAAATGATTACCCTGGCCGGCGGAATGAATTTAGCGGCCGGCACCGCGCCCTATCCTCGCTTTTCCAAGGAGCAGGTCATCGCTTTGGCGCCTGAGGTCTTGGTGATCTCTTCCATGGCGCTGGCTGCCGTTTTTGAAGAGGTCAAGGCTCAATGGATGCTATGGCAGACCATACCGGCGGTGCGCAATAACGCGGTTCATATCGCGCCAACCAATATTTTTAACCGTCCCTCACCCCGATTGGTAGATGGCCTGGAACTGATGGCGCGCTATATTCATCCCACACTCTTTAAGGAACCGCAGTGAATCCGGCCGCTCCAAATTTGGCCAAACGGCTGACCATCGCCACGCTCTTTCTGCTGGTGCTATTGCTGGCATCCATGTTTTTCGGTCTTGCGGTCGGCTCGTCCGGGTCCGGTCTCTCAGTCCTATTCAAAAATCTTAAAGGGGATAGCGGTGCCGAGCTGATGAGTGACATTATCTGGCGCTTGCGTTTTCCCCGGGTTATGCTGGCTGCCCTGCTAGGCGCCACCCTCTCCCTGGGCGGGATGGTGTTTCAAGCCCTGCTGCGCAATCCTCTGGCCGAACCTTACATTTTGGGAATATCAGGCGGTTCGGCCATCGGCGCCATTGTGGGTATCTTGATGGGACTGGCACGATTCCCCGGCGTGTGGCTTGCCGCCTTTGCCGGCAGTCTGGCCACGTTGGGCCTGCTCTACCTTTTGGCCTCGGGCCGCTCTATGTTGCGGGGTAACACCTTGTTGCTCTCGGGTGTAATGGTCAATGCCTTCTGCTCCGCCGTCATTCTCTTTCTGGTTTCCATGGCCCAGGATAGCCGGCTGCACAGCATCATCTTCTGGCTCATGGGGGATTTGGCCGCTGCCACAAACAAGAACGTGATCTCTTTAGCCGCCACCGTGATCCCATGTTACGTGTTTATCTACAGTCGCTCCCACGCGTTGAATCTATTGACCTTGGGCAATGACATGGCCCGCACAATGGGCGTGAACATCGTTGCCACCACTTCAATACTGCTGATCGTGACATCCCTGATGGTCAGCGCCACTGTCAGCTATTGCGGGCTGGTGGGATTTGTGGGGTTGGTCATGCCCCATATGCTTCGGTTGATTTGGGGACCCGACCACCGACTTTTAGCACCGGTGTCCATTTTAGGCGGTGCCGCCTTCATGGTAGGCTGCGATATACTGGCGCGCACCCTGCCCTCCCAAGGAGAGATGCCGGTGGGTGTCGTTACAGCATTGATTGGAGCGCCGTTGTTTGTGTATCTGCTACGGAAGGCGGACCGTTGAGTCCGGTTTCATTGGTGGCGCCTTCATGTTATGGGTGCTCCATGCAAGGGAAGCACGGCGCCAATAAATAGCACTATCTTATACCTATAAACGACCCTCTCCATGACTCAAACCATCACAGTAAAAAATCTGTCCCACGCTTTTTACGGTAAGAAAGTTCTCGATGGGGTGAATTTCGAGGTAGAAGAAGGAAACTTCTTTATCATCATCGGCCCCAACGGATCGGGGAAGACCACCTTGCTGAAACTACTAGCAGGGCTGTTGCCGCTTAAAAGCGGCCATATCCAATTACAGTCTATAAGCCTTGGAGCATATACAGCCAAAAGCCTGGCCAGGCGAATCGCCTATGTGCCGCAAAATGTGCCGGTGGAGTTTCCATTTACTGTGACTCAGATCGTTCTCATGGGAAGATCCCCCCATCTGGGGCTGTTGGGTTTTGAAGGGGATGAAGATCTACGCCTGGCCCGTGAGGCCATGACCATTACCGATGTGGCCCACCTGGCGGGCCGACGTATGGATCAGCTTTCGGGTGGGGAGCAGCAGCGGGTATCTATTGCCCGTGCCATTTGCCAGCAACCCGACATACTGCTTCTGGACGAGCCCACCGCGGCACTGGATATTTCCCACCAGGTCCGCATGATGGACCTTATGGAGCAGCTAAAAATCGAAAAGGAGGTAACCGTCGTGATGGTCTCCCACGACCTCAATATGGCGGCCATGTATGCCGATCAATTATTGTTGATCTCCCGAGGCCGTATCGCCCGCCAAGGTCCGCCGGAAGATGTCATCGATTACGATTTATTGGAACAGGTATATCGTTGCAAGCTATTGGTGGACCAGAGTCCAATGGGACGCTACCCGAGAGTTCATCTGGTGCCAAAGCGTTTTCTGGATGATCGATCTTGACCGCCTCATCGGCTCATTTTACCGGTTGATCGGAAATAAACCTTTGGACGATATTATTGTAACGATTTTTCCGGTATAGAAATGGAAGTTCAGGCGCTCCGCAAGGAACGTAATAGGGAACCCCGTGAAACTCGGGGACGGGCCCGCCGCTGTATTCGGGGACGAAAGCTGTTATGGACCACTGTTCGAACAGAACGGGAAGGCACAGCCGGTAGGATTGATCCGAGAGTCAGAAGACCTACCTGAACTTTAGCAGCTGTACTGGCGTGGACGACCATCGGTATAGCAGATTCGTAGGATAAAAAAGGGACATCCCGGATCGAAATTTTTCGGTCCGGGATTTTGATTTTCCGCACCCGGACCCCATTGAATTAATCGAAGGAAAGGGAGCGAGCCATGCGCAAATTGTTGGTGCTCGGCATTGGATTGATTTTGATGTTAGGGATGGGTCAGACGGCTTTTGCAATGGACGATGAAGGTGATGCTCAGGTCACCATGGGAGAGGTGGTGGTGACGGCCAGTGGTCAGGAAGAGCAGGTAACGCGGGTGCCGGCCAATGTAAGTGTAGTGACGGCCGAGGACATCGAGAATTCGACCGCCACCAATGTGGCCGAAATCCTTAGCACCCGCTCGGGTATTCATGTAAGTGATATCACCGGCAACAAGCGTAATTATAGTGTGGATCTGCGCGGTTTTGGCGAAAGCACCAGTCAAAATATCCTGCTGATGGTGGACGGACGCCGGGTAAATCTGGACGATCTTTCCGGTGCCGATTGGAACACCATCCCCCTGGACCGCATCGCCCGAATCGAGATCATTCGAGGCAGCCGCGGCACGGTTCTTTACGGAGACAACGCCACCGCCGGGGTGATCAATATTATAACCAAAGAAGGAGAGCAAACCGGCGTGACAGCCTCGATCGCCTACGGCAGCTACGAAACCCTCAACGGCCATACCGCCTTCAGCGGTGTCACCGATACTTTGGCTTATGATATCAGGGGGAGCTACCTCCATTCCGATGGCTACCGCGACAACAGCGACACCATTGCCAAGGACATTGGGGCCAATCTGGGGTTCGATCCCTCCGACCGATTCAGAATGCACCTAAGCACCGGATACCACTATGACGATACCCGAAATCCCGGAAGGCTGTTTGAGACCGATTTCGATGCCGGCCTCTCGCGCACCGATACCGCTACGCCGGACGATTTTAGTAAGGTGGATGACTACTACTTCAAAATGGGATTTGAAATTGGTTTGATGTCCGATCATCTCATCAAATTGGATACATCCATACGTGACCGCGACAAATCGAATTACGGGACCTTTTCCGGCGGCTTTTTCGAGTCCGAGACTGATACCAGAATTTATACGGCAACCCCTCAATTGGTACTCAAGCATCACATGGGCAGATTCGCCAATCGGATGATTACGGGTGCCAGTCTCAGCAAGTCGGAACAGGATTTTGACAATGTCTCCGTATTTTTCGAAGCGCCATCGCAAATTACCGCTACATTGGAGAAGTATAATACCGCCTATTTCATTCAAGATGAACTTGGGATCGGCCAGCATCTGAGCCTTTCCGGCGGCTATCGTAGTGATCGGGCGACCTTTTCATACGCACCCAGCACCCCCAGCGAAAATACATTGGATGAACAGAGCTACAACGTTGGTATCAACTACGCTTTCACCGACAATTCCCATGTCTACGGCAGCTACTCGCGTGGTTTTAGATACCCGGTTCTGGATGAGCAGTTCAACTTTTTTACCAGCACCATCGACACGACCTTGAAACCTCAGACATCCGACGACTTTGAAGTCGGCGCTTCAATTGAAATTGGAACCCGTCTCGTGGCCGGGGTTAATCTTTTTAAGATGGAAACCGAAGATGAAATCTTTTTCAACAACAGCTCCTTTGCCAATGAGAACATGGAAGGCACCTCTATTCGCCGGGGCGTTGAATTCTCTCTGGCCTGGCAGGGCCCATCCCTTTATTGGGGTGCGACCTACACCCGCACCGATACTGAGTACGACGGCGGCCCCAATGACGGCAAGCAAGTGCCTTTTGTGCCGGTGGACAAAGCAACCGCAAAGGTATCCTACGCTTTTGGGTGCGGATTGACGCTCGGTCTGAATGCCGTCTATATTGGGGAACGTTTTTTGATCAGCGATTTTCAGAATAGTTTTGAAAAAGACGATGCCTATACTGTGGTCAATGCCAAAATCCAATATGCTTGGCGGAGATTGACGTTTTTTGCGGACTTGAACAATATTTTCGATGAAGCGTATAATGCATACAGTGTGGTTGGATTCAATTCGGCCACCTTTACCGATGAGCCCAGCTATTACCCCTCCCCCAAGTTCAATGCGCTGGTGGGCGTAAAGGTAAATTTTGGCACCCAATAACCCAACATCTTCGGCTTTGTCGGGGCCGAAAGTGATATACTGGACAAGATTCTATTGTGACGGTGGGTAGTGGATATTCGACCTTGTGGAAACCACCATTTGATCGACTGCGCCGGCGCATAAACTCGTTCGAATTGCAGGAATGTAAACGCCATGTACCAATTTTTCCTTAACGGCGGACCGGTGATGTACCCGCTGCTGGCCTGTTCGTTGATCGTAATGACAGTAATTTTTGAACGCTGCATCTTTTGGATCAAAATAGGGGTCGAGCGCAATCGTCCCCTGGTGGATGAGGTGCTGGAGCTGTGCCGTTGCGGAAACTGGGACACCGTTCGGCAAAAGACCGTGGGGAGCAAAGATTTTGTGGTGCGCATCATGATCACCGGTATCCTGCACCGGGAGTTTTCCATGGTTAAGGCCATAGAGGCGGCGGCTGCTGATGAAGTACAGCGCATGCGTCGGTTCATGGGGGTTTTGGACACCATGATCACTGTAGCCCCGCTGTTGGGGATTTTCGGGACCGTTCTGGGCATCATCACCTCTTTTGAAATGCTCGGTAGCGCCGGCATCTCCGACCCCAAGGCCGTCACCGCCGGCGTGGCTCAGGCACTGATTACCACCGCTACCGGCCTGGGAATCGCCATTTTGTCGGTCTTTCCGTTTAACTATTTCAATGCCAAGGTGGAACACGCAGCCCTCGATATTGAAAGGTATGCCACAAGCCTCGAGATCGTCTATGAAAAAATGACCCATGAAAACGGCAATGCAAGTGAGCCGGACCGATGAAGATTCGACACCTCAATACGCGTCCGCCACGGGTAGAAATGCTGCCCTTGATCGATATTGTATTTCTGCTTCTGGTGGTCTTCATCTACACCATGCTCTCCATGGCGGTGCACAAAGGCATGCCCGTCAGTTTGCCCACCGG
>JBNKKB010000019.1:0-35669 GCA_050291605.1 Desulfobacteraceae bacterium
CACCACTCCTCGAATGGAAAGTGGACCTTATAAGTAGCAATAGTCAACAACGATATCCCCCTATCCCCTTGTAGTAAATTATTGTAGTTACTTCTCACGAATCATAAGTTTAGGGCGTCCCCATAGTTTCCTACATAGTTTCACGGCAACACCATCGTGTCGCGCACCCAACGATCATCTTCCCTGAATGTCGAGGGCAGTGAAAAATAAATCGTCGCGCCCCGGTCTACTTTTCCTTCGGCCCAGACACGCCCGCCGTGCCGGTCGATGATGCGGCGTACGTTGGCCAGGCCGATGCCGGTGCCCTCGAATTCGTCGGCGTGGTGCAGACGCTGGAACACGCCGAAGAGCTTGTCTGCATAGGCCATGTCGAACCCCACGCCGTTGTCGCATACGAAAATCACGGTCTCGGCGTCCTTGCCGGGCAGTGTGCCGATCTCGATGCGGGCTTTATCCCGGGGTCGGGTGAATTTGAGCGCATTGGCGATCAGGTTGGCCATTACCATGCGCAGCATCACCGCATCGCCGTTTACCATTGGCAAGTCGTCGATGCGCCAGTCAACTGCCCTCCCGGCGGTATCGGGCGCGAATTCACTGATCACGTCACGCACAAGGGATGCCATTTGCACCCGCTGCACCGTTATGGCATGACGCCCCATGCGGGCAAATGAGAGCAGATCGTCGATTAATCGCCCCATTTTCCTGGCCGCGTCGAAAATGCTGTCCAGGTAATGCTGGCTCTGTTCGTCCAGGGCAGCGCTCGTTTTAGCGTCAAGCAGTTCCAAAAAACCGTCGATATGGCGCAGGGGGGCCCGCAGGTCGTGTGAGACAGAATAGGCAAAGGCTTCCAATTCCCGGTTGGCTGCCTCCAGTCCGGCATTGGCGAATTCCAGATCCTTGTTTCTACGCCGCAGCTGATCCTCCAGCCGTTTGTGTTCGTGGATGTCCACCAGCACGGTGATGTATCCGGTGATGGCGCCGCCGGGGTCACGCAGCGGCGAGGCATAGATAGAGTAATCAATGGGGGCCCCGTCCCGTCTGCGCTGCTGTACTTCGACGCCGTTCAGGGTCACGCCGTTGCGCATCTCTTCCCGAAACCTTCTGATGGTTTGATTTTCTTCGGCCTGAAACATGGGAAACAACCCTCCCATCACCTCATTGGCATTCCATCCGAGCAACTGCTCCGCCGCCCGGTTCCAGACCGAATGCACGTTCCCATGAATGTCCAGGCCGATGACGCTCACTGGTGCCGCTTCGATAATCGCGCGCAGTAATTCCTCATTTTGTTGAAGGTGGCGTTGGGTGTGGACCAGCAGGCGACGGTCTTCGAGAAACTGCTCCACGGCATGGGCCATTTCTCCAATCTCGTCGTTCGCGTCGACGGATAATAGCGAAGACCCGAACCGGATCTCACCTAGTCGCAGGCCGTCGCTCACTTGCTGCAGCCGTGCCAGGACCCGGTATCCCAGAAAATAGCTGGAAACCAGCCAAACCAGGAGGATGGAGCCGGCGAGCAGCGCCAGGACGCGCCACTGGTCTCTGGCCGACCCGTCAGCGAGTCGCCGCATCATCTCCTGATAATTGAGCGTGAATTTGGCCGCCAGGTCACGAGTGGAATCCACCAATGCTACGACTTGGTGTTGCAGTTCGCCGCGCAGGGTTAAAAACATCTCCTGTTGTCGAGCCCGCTCGGAAGGCGCTAGTGTGCCGGCCAACAGGTTTTTACGGAGTTGGGCCACCGTGTGGACGGTGTTACGGAAAAGCTGATTCATCTGGTGGAGGGCCAATACTGCTAGGTCGTTGGATGTCTGACCTAGGCGCAGGACAGAAGCATCCACGATATCGAGTCGTTTCAGAAGTTCCAGGTAGCTGGCCTGCATGGTGTCGATGGAATCAACGGTCAGCATGCGATGCGATTCGCGTTCGATCAGCAAGGCGCTCTGGATCAGGTCCTGGGATTGCTGCAGGTGCAGCAGATGTTCATCGGCAAGTCGCCGGGTCGTATCGGCGGACAAGCGCAATCCATAGACAGCGGTGGCAGCGCCGGCCACGATCAACAGGATCTGCACGGACAGAATCAGCCTGAACTGCCATCGCAGGCTTCGCGGCAGCGGCAGCTGGCTGAAGCGTTTGCGTGTGGCGGGCATGGGGCTATCTCCTTCTCACCGCTTCCAGATGTGTCGGTATGTCTCCCGATAGCCATTTTCCGGGTCGTATTGCAGACGCGGGCCGCCATCGTGCATGATATTTCGGGGGGTCACCAGATGAACGGGGGCGACATAGCCGCTGATCGGCTGATGCATCAACAGGCGATTGAGTTCATCCACCAGTTGCCAGCCGTGGACGTTGAGCGGCTCGGCCACCGTGCCGATTTGGAAGGTGCCGGCCCCGATCCGCATGAACGCTGCGGGGCTGCCATCTCCGGCCGATAAGAAACGGATACCCTGGGTCGTTTTGCCGGCCTTGATCAATTCCGGAACCGCGTAATCGAAGTAGATGTCGTTGATGGCCAGTGCGATTGTCCAGCGTTTACCATAACGCGCGAGCAGTTTCCGGGTGACGTCGGGCATACGCTGCGCACATTGCGAAATGGCCACGTCTCGTATTTCGAGCAGGGCGCATCCGTCGGTTGCGCGGATCACTTTGGCCATGGCCTCGGCTTTGGTCATGGCGATTTCGAAATTGGAATCGGTGAAGATCACCACGCCGGCGTAACCTTCTGAAGCGACCACCGCAGCTGAGGCGGTAATGCGGGCCACCTCCAGGGGATCCGTCGAAATATTCATCGCCACCGGGTTGTCCACCATGGGGCCCGCCTTGGAACCCACATGCCAACCGACCATGGGTACGCCCCGGTTCGCCAGCGGCATCAGGCGGGGGGCCATGACCTTGGCATCGGCGCCGACCAGGATGAGACCGTCGGGCGCCGCAGTGAGGGCATCGGCCGCCGCCTTGTCTCTTCCATCAGGGGTGCCGCCGGCATCGAAGACCTGCACTCGCCACTGCATGATCCCGGCGGCTTCCCGGACGCCCTGGGCGACACCGAGGATGCCGCCGTTGCGCAGGTCTTCGCACAGCATGGCGATCGTCTTTCCCGGCGCACCGGCAGGCCCCGATCGCGGGCCGTCCCAAGGTGGGTTGATCTGCTCCGCCGCAGCCACCCACCGCGCCATATCAGACAGCGATTGGGGCTCAGCCGCTATACCGTTGTGAATGCAAATGACAAAAACGAACTGGCAGCAAACCCCCATCAGGGTCCGCATCCGGTACTTGCCCATGGCATGCCGCCGGGAACGTGCCTGGGGCTTCGGATTACCTGTCATTACCCGATCTATCCCTATCGCCTTGTCATCTTTATGCATATGCTTCAAAGTGTCCGGTTGGTAGGGTTTTATATCGATTTTATTTTCAAAAATCGGTCAGGGTCAACCCCTGCTGCTCGAAATCCCAGGGTAACCGCGTTCGGATGAAATCTCTACGGGTTTTCAAACGCAGGATGGACATGAGATGTTGAAAGGATAGGAACTCGCTTTTTATGCCAACGAGTATGCCAAGCCGACACTTGTGTGTCAATACTTTTATGAATACAACATGTTGAACGGCGTTCAATTCAGTAGAGAATTCTCGCAGGCCTTGTCTCACCCCTGAATTCAACAGCTTGCCTTGCCGCCGAGCCGGAAAATAGCCAATTTTTGGCGTACCGGTACTGTATGGCGCAAGTCCAAATGAAGCCATTAAACAGTACCCTATTGGGTCCAATAATCGATAGGCGGCAGTTGCGAATAGGTATAATCGAAGGTGAGTTCAGTTTCAATGGTGGGGATATGCGTATCACCCGGTTTGGGAGGGTCGTGGTTTCTTGTATCCCACAATCCTAAATGAACCAATATTTTCTTGATAAGCAGTTCATCCTCAATAAAGGAAACAATCTTCATTGATCCCTGGCACTTTCGACATAATAGGAACCCAATAGGTGACCCAACCGTGTCCTTTGAATAAGGTGTCAAGAAAAGTTCTATATGCCCCTTTACTATTAAGCTTCAACTGGCCGTCTGCGCGCTTTCCTTCCGTTTTTTGGTCTCACTCGAGCTGTCAATACGCGATGACGGCAAGCGCTGGGCGTATCCGCCGATGACCTGCTGGGCGACCCCGATGACGATAAAAGCATCGGGATCCACGGTGGCAATGGTGTATTTCAGATCGGTCACCCTGGACCGCAAAACGGTGCAGAATAGCATGGCGCGGGAGGTTTTCGTGTACCCGCCTTCAATGGACCACAAACTCACGCCACGCCTGAGTTGATAGATAATCGCCAGACGGACCTCATCCGGTTTTTGGGTGACGATGGTGGCTGTTCTCACCTGGCTTACCCCCTCTAACACCATATCGGATACAATTCCTAAAAGAACGAGCGTCAGTATGGCCAGCAGCGCCACCTCCCAATTGAAAACCAGACCGGCAATGAAGATGATCGCTCCGTCGGTAAATAGATAAGACTGGGACAGCGGGAATCCGAGCCGTTCATAAATGATACGGGCCGGTACCGATGTGCCGCCGATGGTCCCGCCGGCGCGATAGATCACCCCTACACCTACACCGAAAAGTACCCCTGCATAGATGGATGCCAGAAGCATGTCGCCGGTGATCGGCCATCGGTCCGCAAGCGCTGGCAGATACAAGTCCAGAAGGTCGATCGAAATGGAGAAGACCAGGACCGCAATTGCGGTGGAAACGATAAAACGCCAACGGCCAAGATAAAAAAAACCGAGAATAAGGAGCGGCACGTTGAGTGCGAGATAGAGCATGCCCACGGGTAGGTCTGTAAAATGGTTGATGATGATCCCGATACCGGTGACCCCGCCGGCGGCCAGTTTAAACGGAACCTGGAAGACGCTGAAACCAACCGCAGCAATAATCGCGCCCAGGGTAATCTGAATCTGGCGCCATAGCGCCCGCCTGATGCCGATCGTCAGGGGCTGCTCGAATTGTTTGCTGATATTTCGAGGAATTCTTATGCGTTTCGATCGTGTATGTTTCGTCACCATGGACTCCTTCAGCGTGGTTCATGAAAAGGGCAGTGGGCGTTTGAAATAAAAACAGTAAAAATAAGGTCACCCATTAAAGGGTGGGTCAAGAAAAAAACACCTCCCCAGGCAAAAAAAGGGCAATAGTTTGGCTTGACCCTTTCCACGTTCGAAGCTCGGTCCCATTTTTGTATCTACTGCTCGCACCCGTGCAACATCTCGTAATTTTCTGCTGGGTGTTCGCGCAGCATTATCCAGCTGGTACGATCGATTTTCCAACTGCTTAGGCTCTTGCGGGTTTATTTGCCGGAACTGTCGTCCATCAGCCCGACTGATTTGAAATAGGTTTCCAGCTCAGGCGCCAGGCCGCCGTAAAACGCAACGAGTATTTGTGCCTTGGCCTTGATCTTTGGATACTGCTGGGCCAGCGCTTTAAGTTTTGACGGATCCGTCATGGCCAGTTCGGCATACATGTTTACATCATTTTCCAGGCTGGACATGCCGTAATCATGGACAAAGCCGGCCTGGTACCATGAAGGCGCCTCTTCCGGAGGGCGCCGGTTTTCTTGTGCGGCTGAATGGACGATATCGGTTTGTCGAGGAAGGTATTTAAAGCCGGGCTCATTGATTGCTTGCCATCTGTCGCGAGAAAAATTATCATTGTTAATAAGTATTGAGCTGAACTCGTGGTGAAAATTTAGAGAATATAAATTGTATCCAGCTTGTTCGTAATTCTTTAAAGCAGATAAGTATATCCAAGAGTGAACGTAGCTGCCACCGATTTGAACATCATATGTTTTTATGACGCCTGCGATAAATACTGCTGTTAAATGTTCTTTTATCAATTTTTTTGGGTATTTGACTATAGCCTTGCGAACACCTATTAAGGCCGAATAAGCATAATGCGCCTTTGCCCTTTCTATAGAAAAGCCTTTTTCAGGTACGTTGATTAATGGCCCAAAGGGCGGCACAAAAAACTCAGCCGGATCACCATAGCGCACAACCAACCCATATCGGTCGTTCAAATCCGCAGCGATTTGCCCGCAACGCCAATTATAATAATAGGGTTGCCAGGCATCCCGCGCCAGCCAACCGATACAAACCATAAGGAGCAGACCGGCCAAAATATGAAGGGAATTATATCTGGGCTGTATCTGATAGCTCCTTCCAAACCATAGACCGACTTCATGCAAAACAAGTTTTGAGTTTATTTGTCGGCACTTTCGTCCATCAATCCAACGGATTTGAAATATGTTCCCAGTTCAGACGCCAGGCTGCTGTAAAATCTTACGAGAATCTGCATCTTGGCCTTGATTCTTGGATACTGCTGCGCAAGCGCTTTAAGTCTTACCAGATCAGTCATAGCAAGTTCGGCATACATGTTAAAATCGTTGTTCAGGCTGGACATACCATAATCGTGAATAAAACCACGCTCGTACATCAATGACGCCTTTTGAATGTTTTGCCTACTTTTTCCCTCGGCCGCTTTTACTATCTCTACTGCACTTGACAGGTAGTGAAAATTCTGTGGGTTAGCGCTTTCCCATTTTTCTATTGGGAATTCCGCACCTACTAATAGCAGGGAACTCAATTCGTGGTGGAGAATTTTTCCGTACAACTGAGGACCCAAAGGATCACAATCAGATGTGGCGGAAATATAAATCCATGAGTTGAGATATGTACCACCGGCTTCAACATTGTAAATTTTGATAGTGCCGGCAATAAAAACGGCCTTTAAGAATTTTCGAATCAATGTGTGCGGGTATTTGGCAAGCGCACTTTGAACACCTTTCAGCGCCATGTGAGCGGAGTGGATATTGGTTCGTCCGATAAAATAGCCTTTATATTCCTGCGCAGGCAGAGGTGGAACAAAAAACTCAGCCGGATCACCATAACGCACCACCAATCCGTACTGTTTACTCAATTCTGCAGCAATACGTCCACATCGCCAACCATCATAGCGAGGTTGCCAGACCCCATTTGTCAACCAGATGGTTCCGATCACGATAAGCAGACCGGCTATGACGCGCTTAGTATTATAGCCAATTCTCATACGTGGGGTCTATCCCAAGTCATAGGTCTTTCCTGTTAACGCCCGTGAGCTGCTTTGAGCGCCATTCCGTCCCCGACGTACGCCATACGATGTGCGTAATAAAACGAGGCGCTTCTGACAACAACCGGGACAAACAATCGTGATATACCGTATCCTATCCTGGATAAACCCATTGGAATAGTGACGGCATCATCGAATATGCCGATACCGAATAAAAAATCAGTGAGAATGGTGACTGTCAATATGACGGCGCCCTCGCCGATAATTTTCCAGGCAAATGAATAATTAGGGGTGGTTTGATAACTCGCCGTTTCCTTAAATACAAGATCAGGAGTTGCTTGAGGCCCCTTGGCCACCGGCGGCACCTTCGGCTCCAGTTCGATCACCACACGCACATTTTCGGCCGCATAAAAGTGCCTCCCAAGATATCCGCTCAGTTTGGGAAAACGAATCTCCCCACGGATGACAGGCGTCCTGGTATCCGAAGCAACGGCCAGTCCCACCGCCGTGGCCGGAGCCGAACCCGCACTGCGCTTGGACGCCAGCAGGCATTCATAGGTGATTTTTCGAGTCGCGGTGTCCCAGGCGACCCGGGCGTCCTGCAAAAAAAGCTGATGCACGACATTTTCAGCTTCGCTGGTGAATTGGGTCTCCAGCCCGCGATTGCCGGCATGGATTAACGGTTTGTTGTCGGCCAGGCGCACCGCTATTATGCCCGACAGGGAAAGGGTGGCTCTCACAGACGGGTCCTCATACACCATTTTGGGAAACTCATTCAGATAAAAAGCCGCCGCAAAAGGGGCTGTCATCTTGTGCGCTTCACGATCCAGTCTTTTGGGCTTCGGTTTTTGGCGCTTCTTTTTAGGAGGCGGCTGGGGCAGGTCGGCAATTAACGGAATATACAGCACCTGGCCGGGATAGATCAGGTCCGCGTTCTTAATACCCCGCCCGGTCTGTTTGATCACCGATTCACGGTTATTGTGCTGATAAATACGATGCCACTGCAAAGGCGAGCCCAGAAAACGGTCGGCCAGATGCCACAGGCAGTCGCCCTCCTGTACCACATAACGCTGCGGATGTTTGCTCATACACGCCCTCCCTTTTCCTGCTAAGGTGTCCTGAATGTGTTTTCCCGTGGGGCGCAGCGGCCCCCAAGACGGTCTGCCGGATAGTGCGCATCAGTGCCGAATGGCCGAAAGAAGATAGAGTGGCCACCTTTTACAGAATTGTCACCACCAAGTCAACTGAGGATATTAAAAGAATGTTTATCGTGGTCGGATCAATTTTTTTGACTGTCGCACCATTTATTTTTAGCAGCCGATACGATATGCTACCATTTCGCATGCAGAACCATCTTAATTTCCGGGTAAGGTAAAGGACATGAATCTAAACAAACCGGTTGTTTCCCAACGCACGCGGGAGATGACCTCCTTCATCGTTATGGATGTGCTGGAAAAGGCATGTGAGATGGAGTGCCGGGGTGCCGACATCGTTCATCTGGAAGTGGGCGAACCTGATTTTGACACACCCCCAGCGGTAATCGAAGCCTGCTGCAAAGCCATGCACGACGGGTTTACCCACTACACCCACAGCCTGGGCATGCTTGAGCTGCGCGAAGCCATCAGCCAATACTACCTGGAAAAGTACAAGGTTGGCGTCGATCCCGATCAGATCGTCGTCACTTCGGGCAGCTCACCAGCCATTTTCATGCTCTTTGCCGCCCTGTTGGAGGCCGGCGATGAGGTGATCATCTCCGATCCCCACTACGCGTGTTACCCCAACTTCATCAATTTCGTGAATGGCCGGACGGTCACCGTACCGGTATATGAAAGCGACGGTTTTCAATACCGCCCCGAGGCGATACAGAAAAAGCTCAGCGCCAAAACCCAAGCCATCTTCATCAACTCACCCTCCAATCCCACCGGCAACTTGCTATCCGCCAGTCGCATGCAAGCCATCGCCGACATGGGCCCATGGGTGGTCTCCGATGAAATCTACCACGGCTTGGTTTATGAGGGCACCGAACACTCCATCCTTGAATTGACCGATCACGCTTTTGTGCTCAACGGCTTTTCCAAACTGTTCGCCATGACCGGTCTGCGCCTGGGCTATCTGATCGCACCCAAACCCTTTATGCGCGCCATCCAAAAAGTGCACCAGAACTTTTTCATCTCCGCCAATGCCGCCATACAAAAAGCCGGCATCGTGGCCCTGCAGCAGACGCAAAAGGATGTGGCCCGCATGCGGACCATTTACGATGAACGGCGGCGCTACATGATTCAACGCCTGAAAGCATTGGGTTTCGGCATCACCGTCGAGCCCACCGGCGCTTTTTACGTCTTTGTCAATGCCAGGCACCTGTCCAACGACTCCTACAAACTCGCCTTTGACATTCTGGAAAAGGCGCGCGTGGGGGTCACTCCCGGCATCGATTTTGGCCGGAACGGCGAAGGCTATCTGCGCTTCAGCTACGCCAACTCCCTGGAAAATATAAAAAAGGGGATGGATCGGATAGAAGCCTATCTCCAAAAAACCGATATCAAGCCATGATGAATTGGTAAAAATCGCCGAGAAACAAAACGGTTACATACGACCAAGGACATGAAGCCTTAACTTTACCCATTGGACTTTCAACAGAGCGTGAAAACGCGTGCAAGGGTGGAGGATATGCGTCAAAATACCAAATCACTGCTCAGTCGTCTGGATCAATCTTTTCTTTTTTCACCGGCCCGCTGGCCCCAGCGCGAACTGATCAGCAGGGCCACCGCTCTGATCATCATCACCGTTTTTCTCGGCTTACGTTGCTACCATTTCAATCGGTTTCCCGGCTCCTTGGAAGAGGCCCGTTCTTTCTACGGGGCGATTACTTCAGCCGGCGGCACCTCTATGTACGCCCCCATGCAAATCGCACTTTTGTGGGGCATCAAATTGGCGGTCTGGGTCATCGAAACCCTCATCTATCTGGGCTATATCGTCTCGTATGCCAGTCGCACCAAAGCGGTCGACCTTGCCCAGGGCTTCATGGAAGTGGCTTTTCCCGTGATCGTGGCCGGCACCCCCATATTGATCTCTTTTATGCCCTACGGGCTGCCGCGATGGGTACCCTACAATGCCCCGCAACACATGGCCTTTTATGTGGGCATCATGGCCCTCATCGCCGGCGGCGGCCTGCTCAACCTCATCGGCCTGTTAACCTTGCGACGGGCCTTTACCATCATGACCGAAGCCCGCACGCTGATCACCAGCGGCATTTTCGGCTACATCCGGCACCCTCTTTATACCGGTCACTTTATCATGTTTTTCGGCAGCTTGTTGCTGAGGCTCAATACGGTACCCGTGTTGCTCTACCTGCTCTTTTTCATAGGGCAAATCACAAGAGCCCGCATCGAAGAACGCAAACTCATGGGGGTCTTCCCCCAATATGCCGACTACCGCCGCCGCACCGGGATGTTCTTTCCTAAATGGTTTTAATGTTAGGACGGTATACAATTGGTCATCTCAGCGGACCGGCCCATTCCATCGCAATCTGGCATACGTCCCGCTGGTGCCCCGTATGCCACCCGACGCATGCCGATCACGTCTTATTCCGTGATGGGCTCATCGCCGTGGTAAGTTTTCAACCACTGGGTAAAATTCCGATCACGTGTCAATTCCCTGGCAATTTCACTGCCCAGCAACCGATAGGCATCGAACTGATCCTCATCGAAAAACTGATCGGCCGTGGTCTCGTCCGGGAAATCGGGATGGGCTCCCTTGTATCCGCGGATGCGCATACTCATGTCTCCGATCAGGGTGGTTTTGATATAGAAAAACCAGCCCATGGGCAGATCGTCCTCAGGGCCATAATTAAACCGTCCCGAAATGTAGCCCGTTTTGGCCAGTTTGAGCCCGTCCGGGAACTTCTCCGCCTCCTGTTCCTCGGGAATCAGATCGCCCAGGGGATGGTGACCATCAAATTTCAAATGAACCATGAAGTCTTGTTCCGCCCGGTGCAGGGCGTTTTGCAGGTCGCTGAACTGAAAGTCCTTGTCGGCGCCGCCGTCGAGAACGAGGATGAAACGAACCCGACGCCGGAACAATTCATACAAGCCCAGGTTATCGAAATGGCCGCCGTCGCTCAATTGCACGAAGGTGGAATCTTCACGATAACCGGACTTTGGCATCAATTCATACCAAGCGGACCAGAGGTGGTGCATCCTGCGCGGACCGTTGGCGTAACAAGGATTGGGCGCCCAATAGCCCAGCCTCAAGTTCAGCAGGGCCATAAGCAGAGACACCGCTGGATTGCGGCTCATGCCGCTGCCGGCAGGTCCGGCATGGGGATTGACCGCAGCCGCCGATGTGGCCACGGCTGTGGCCAGTGTGAAGGCGTTGTCGCAGTATTGGTCGGTCGGTCGCCACCCGGTGGCCCGGCTGCCGACATACAGGGGCGACAAGATAAAACTGTCGCCGCCGCGCTTTCGGATTTTCTTTTTCATGCTGTCCACCAGCACGGCATTGGTATTGACCAGATGGTAGGGTGTACGCCGGGTCCTGGCCAGATCACCCATCGTGAATGCATTGGCCGCCAGTGCGCTATCGTTTTTGTTATCTTTCACCATATCTTTGCCGGGCATGAAAGCCTCCATGAGGCGATCGCGATAATAGCGGCCCACGCTTATGTGGTTGAGATTGACCCAATAGCCCGACAGGATCGCCACCAGCCAAAGGCCGTATACAAACCAGTGGGGCTGGGACGAGACCAGACCGCCGGCGTAATAATAGGCAGTGATAAACAGGCCGTAGAAGACCAGCAGGGACGCCACCGGCGCTAGGGCCTCGATGGAGATCCATCCCTTGCCGCGCTGGTAGAGTTTCCAAAGCGCCCCCCCAATACCGGCCAACAAGGCGCCGATGCCGCCGACGTTGGTGGCGATCTCACTCAAATAGGGCACACTGGCCAGCGCAGCCAGGACCAGCAGCCATTTCAACAAGCTGCCATAACAGCATGCATGCCAGCGCCGCTGGAGGTATTCGGTTCGGTCTTTCTGAAACACCGTACTCAGGGAATATATGAGGATCAGCAACACATAAGCGACTAGCAGAAGTGCGGCGCCGATCTCGAACAGCATGAAGAGCGCGGGCACGTGCTGGCCCCGGAAGACCGGCAGATCGGCAACCAGCATTTGCACCGCCTGTGACCAGGTATCAGTAGCGGTCCCCGCCGGCAAGGCCGTCATTCCGCGGCTGGTGGTGACCACGCGGCAGGCGAAGAACCAGGCACCCAGGAAAAAAACCAGCCAGTTGACGACGCGCACCTTTTTCAAAACCGCGATAACCGACTCGCCGTCTTCGGTTTTCATCCGGCGGGCGATGAGCCCCCCGGCCACAAAGCACAAAGCGGATATGCCCAGCGCCGACAGTGCCAACGAATCTGTGCACCAGGGAAATGAGAGGTCCCTGTACCACTGCAGGCTGAGGGTCGATTGCGACGGACCGGCGACGACCAAGCGTTGGGCAACGGCCATGACCATCCATAACACCGGCAGCCAGATAAGAAGATTGAGCAGCACGGCCCGCAGCACCACGCCGACGAAGGAACGCATGTTGATGCAATGACCGGGTGTCAGGTAGCTGCCGTGGCTTCTCAGGTAGTCGAGTTCCCGCGTGGGCGAATGCCATGTCTTGTCCGGATCACCGTAGGGAAAATTTTTCCCCAGATCGTATTTCCCCGGTGGTTCATTGATGTCCTGGCAATTAAGGAAATAGGAGATCGATCCGCCGGTATAGCCGCCACCGGAAACAGTGGAGAGATAGTCGAAAAGCGAAAGCACCTTATTAGCCGCCAGGCGCTGCAATACGCCCAGGGAAAACGCGGCGGATCGGATACCACCGCCTGAAATCGCCAGGCCCGTCAGGCGGTCACGCCAATCTGAGGGCTTGCTTGGCCTGCGTTCACTTAGATAGCACTCCCACTCCTTTTTAAGAATCTTATTGCTGAAATCCGTCACAGGCTTTGCGTTACTCATGGCAATCTCCTCCCATACATTCGCAGTTAAAGCAAAAATCGATGGATCGCTTGTCGATGAGTTATAGATGAATGGTGATAAATTTTGATGGGTGACTTACCCCAAGTATAGTGCTGTCTCCGGCTACAGGTCAAGGCAGATATTGCTCCACCTATATCCAGCCTAGATGATCTTCGCTACAGAGGGTATGCGTCGAATGGTGGATACCTGCCCCCAACTAAGAATCAATGTGCTTAAGGACACCACTATTGCTTTCACGATAGGATGTAAGATGCTTCCCAACAACAAGTACTGAAGCCAAGTTACAAAAACGTAGTGACCAACATAGATTCCGTAACTCTAAAAAAACCTGCGGGTGGTCAAAGATGATAGTCAATTGCTTTCTGATGAAACCTACAGAGGCAGGAAAAATTCGGTACAGGAGGGTTGCCAGACAGTTGAATGCCAGCAGCAGCCACAAGAACCAAAGGGGGCCGGCAGTGCCGAAGCCGGATCGCACCATTTCGAGCCAGAATGCGCAATAGTTGGTTTCTACCCCCGTAATCAGCCCTCTTTGGAGCTGCGCCGAGTAGCAGGCCAGGGGGACCAGGAAGAAACACCGAGAAAAAAAGGAATGCCGAGCCTTGTCAGGCGATCTGTAAAAAATTTCTGGGCACCCTTTCTTACTAAACTCTGCCAGACAAACAAACCGTAGACAAAGAACAGCAGCGGCATGAAGAACGTTTCGTTGAACGCCACAATTAAATCAAATCCGATCCACCGCTGCTCGTTTACAACCGGATTGGAATTCGCGATCGGGTTCTCAAAATTGATGAAAGCGTGTTTGGTGTAGGCGAGAATCGCATGATGGCACAGCACGAGAACAACTGCATATGTTAGTAGATAGTCGAATTCTACCTTCCGCCCGGATAGTTCCGTCAGACATGGTTTTGCGCATGCTTCAGCCAGGTTGTCTTCAAGGGTGGTCTGGCTCTGCCGCTGAGGCTAGGCCGGACATGGAAGACTATTTTTAGGACGGCTTGTAATGTCATTTTAGCTCAAACATTTGGATTTACCCGTAATTACCGTAAAGGCCTCCCAAACCCGTCGGCACCGCTTGTCGATGTGACGGGCCTCTTTTAATGCCACGCCGAAGGGATCTCGTTCTTTGTAGCGTTCAGGCGAAACTTTAATCACAAATGAATTTAGATGTTGCGCCCAAAACCATTCAGCGCATACAATCGGCTTTAAATTTCTATATACTGGTTTTAGACTCTTGGGGCCACTATTTTTAGAGCGACTTTGTATCGTGAGTCTTTACTGCCTATTGAGCTGGGTCACGTCCGAAAAGTCGGACCTACAACACTGCAAACAACGACTTTGGAGTAAAACCTGAATTGAAACCCTTAAAGAGCATGCTGCTGTCGGTAGTGATTTTAGTTGTCGCCTGTGGCGGGGGTAGCAGCGAGAGCGGAGATGGGGACGATAACGTAGTCAACGACCGCTGGCAACCCCAATTATCCGACACCTGGCAATGGCAACTGACAGGAACGGTCAATACCAGCTATGATGTAGATGTGTACGATATTGACTTGTTTGATAATACGGCAAGTGTCATTCAACAGCTTCAAAATGAGGGTCGCCGTGTCATCTGCTACTTTTCAGCGGGCAGTTACGAAGATTGGCGGCCCGACCAGGGCGATTTCGATGCTGCGGATTTGGGCGAGACCTTAGATGGCTGGCCCGGCGAACGCTGGCTGGATATCCGTTCCGCCCGAGTCCGCCAAATCATGCAGGCCCGACTTGATCTTGCGGTGCAAAAAGGGTGCGACGGTGTGGAACCGGATAATGTCGACGGTTATACCAACAACACCGGTTTTGCGCTGACCGCCGCTGACCAATTGGACTACAACCGCTTTCTGGCCCGGCAGGCTCATAGCCGCAATCTGGCCATCGCCCTTAAAAATGATGTGGATCAGGTGGATCTGCTGGTCGATTTTTTTGATCTGGCTGTGAATGAACAATGCCATCAATACAATGAGTGCGACACCTTGACGCCATTTATCAATGCCGGCAAGCCGGTATTCAATGCCGAATATGCCGGCGATTATGTCAACAATCCGGTAACCCGCCAAAACCTTTGTGCCACAGCCCAGGGTCAACATTTCCATACCCTGGTGCTGCCGCTGGACGTGGACGACAGCTTTCGCTACAGTTGCAATTGACCCTATCCAAAAGAACGATGCATCCAGCATATCCATGCATTCGGTATGGGGTTGGGCTTTGAGACGTCGCTGCGCCAAATGAATAGCCCTCTCTCCTTTCGAAGAGAGGGCTACCAGAGGAACCCCTGCAAAGGAGACAGCAGGCGGCAACAAAACGCAAGTCTTGTCTAATTTTCTTTTCCTGTTGGTGGAAGCAACCTCCGTTCAAATCCAATCTTTATTCGGGGGCAAGTAGCGCACTCTCATTTTCAAAGGATATTCTATGCCTGAAGAAGGGCTACCCATCCTATCATATATTGTCGGTGAACGGAGGTTATCAACCACCCCTAAATTATTTGTTTTTATGCCATTACCGACATAGGCCCGGCAATGTTCTCTTGCGTGCCGATCCCATTTTGCCGGTTGGGCCAAGCTCAATCAATTCATCCGGAGTGTGGGTGGAGGCGGCCCCCCAGCCGCCCCCACCTATCGCGTTGCCCTCTAGCGCTTTCACCCGAATGGCTGCATTCAAGCAGCCCGCTGGATTTTCAAAATTATTGCGGAATGGCCGTGTGCCTGAAACCATCCTGCGCACCTTAATCCATAATTTGCTTCTTTTCGTTCCCCCCCGCTGGGGTTCTTTTAGACCCCTTTTTGGAAAGGCCTCTAATAGATGCGGTATATTTTTCCGGCATTTTTATTGGCCGCTTCGCATTTCTCTTTCTTGCTGTCTGAAAGCGTTTGAACTTTCTGCAAGGCCTGACGCGCGAAATGGGGGTTGTCCTCCAAGCGAAACTCTTGGACGGCTGATCCCAATGCATCCTCAAAGGCAGCCCTGCCCGCGGGAGTGCGCATCAACACCGTGGTCCAGCTTTCGGGGGCACCGACGCCGCCAAAGGAAACATCAGCAAATTCCGCAGTGTAATCTTGACAATATTTGCAGGCGGTGCGTCTCATAAAGTGCAGTTGCTCCACAGGAATACGGACCGTATCCCCACTTTTGAGTTGTATTTGGAGTTCCTCACGCAGGTTAATGTGGGTGGCATCTTCCCATTTGAAACCACCCATCTGCTCGAGTTTGAGACGCTCGGATTCGGAAAAATCAAATTGGCCGGCGCAAAACAGACCCAATACGATCTGCACGGTTTCCGCAGTTAGAACTTCCAAAACCTGCATTTTTCGCATGGCCTTGATTTGGCAAGGTACCCCTACAAAGGCGATGCGCCGCAAGCCGGAAGCAGCCAGCGGTTTGAAAGCCATCACGGATGAGCAAAACGTGCTGTAGCGATCACCAAACACCGCCTTACTGCGGCGGGTATCCAAAAAGCTTCCGGCCGCCTCAACGATTTCCTGGCGCGTGCGGGCCAGGAAAGGCCGATGCTGAAACAGACCCACACGCCGGGCAACAATGGCGCCATCGATGCACCCGCTATCGAGCCAGTGTAATAAAAGCGCTGTGACCACGCCCCCGTCTGTGCCGTGGTGACGGATGGTGCCGTCCATTGCATGGGCCACGCTGACATCCATTACCCTTCCCATAGGCGCGCTCCATCCGACCCATTGCCGTGTTTGGGCCTCCAATTGATGGCGGGCAGGGCAAATCATGTAGCACATACCGCATTCAATGCACTTATTTGGGTCGCCATAGACCGGATGCCCTGTTTTGTCCATGCTCAAGGCACCCGGATTGACTGCGGTGCAAAACGATACGCACGCACCGCACCTGTTGCACTGCCCTGTTTTTTGAACCTCTTCAATAAGGTTAAAAAATGTATTGGCCTTGCCCTGGGTCTCTTTTAATGGATCGGGAACGCGTTCATGCATGTGAGGCTTTCATACCAACGCGATTAGGGGTTCCTGATTCGTACGCCATTCATCATCCATTCCATCGGGGGTAAACCATATATATCGCAAGAGCCATGCCATGAAGTGCATAACCATTTTATATCTACAAATTCAGATATCTATATCTATTTTGCATCGATGTGACCAACAGGCGAAATGGGGAAGTATTTACCCAAATACCACACCGGGCGAGGATATCCTTCTGAAACTACAGGTTAACAATGGTAGGGGGCGGATCGTTCCTGAATTGGGGAATGTGTTGCCCAAAATTATGAAGTGAGATCATAGCGCCGCATTTTATTGAACAAGGTCTTGCGGTCCACATTGAGCGCTTCGGCTGTTTTTTGGCGGTGCCATTGGTGTTGATTTAAGGTGGTTAGAATAAGCAGCTTTTCGTACTTGGACACCATGGTATTCAGATCGTTGGAGCCCGGCTCGATCTCCTCGAACGACTCCTCGACGGCTGTCCCAAACCGCTCGTCTGCAGCAGCGGAGAGATCGATTTTTTTCTGGTTGCAATACCGGATGATCACATTTTGAAGTTCGCGCACATTGCCCGGCCAATGGTAGTGAAAAAGTTTTTCCATCAATTTTTTGGTCAACGGCGGCACATCACGCTTGCCGGCATACAGGCCCATAAAGTGATCGATGAGCAAGGGCAAATCCTCTTTGCGTTCCCGCAGGGGGGGCAGGTGAATGGGCAGAATGTGAATGCGGTAAAAAAAATCCTCGCGCATTACCCCCTGCTTGACCAATTCTTTTAAATCTCGATTGGTTGCGCTGATAATGCGCACGTCCGAACTTTTGGCTTGGCTGCTGCCCACAGGGGTGTAGCCGCCGCCTTCGATAACCCGCAGCAGCTTCACCTGCATGTGGATGCTGACTTCCCCGACTTCATCTAAAAACAGCGTTCCGCCGTTGCCAAACTCAAGGTAACCCGGCTTATCGCTATTGGCGCCGGAGAAGGCGCCTTTTTTATAGCCGAAAAATTCGCTTTCAACCAGGTTTTCAGGAATGGCGCCACAGTGGACCGGTACAAACCGGTTGTTGCGCCGTTCGCTCATGTCATGGATGGCAAGGGAAACCAGCTCTTTACCCGTCCCCGGTTCGCCAAAGATCACCACAGTAGCGTCCGAGGCGGCCGCATTGAGTATCTGTTCATAAACCTCTTGCATGGCTTTGCTTTGGCCGACGATATTGCCGAAAGTCGTGCGCTCTTTGATCTGGGTGCGCAGAAAAATATTTTCCTGCATCAGGTTGATTTCGCTCTCCCGTAAGGCCTGCTCCGCATTTTTGCGGTCATTGATATCCGTGACCATGGCCAGCAAAGAGACCGAACCGTCCACGTGCCGAATTGGAGCGTTCATGCTGTAGTACCAGTGGTGGTCCCTGGGATTGATCACCTCAAAACGTACCTTTTGACCCGCCTGGACCTGGTCCATGACACAGAACGGGCACGGCGTTTTGCGCCCGTGAATAGCCGCATAACAGTGTTGGCCCACGCCTCGGGACCCGGTTTTTTGAAGGAGATGCTCATTGGCATAGTTGAGCTGATAATCCAGATCGCTGACATAAATTTGCCCTTCAAAAGCATCCAGGATAGCGGACAGCTGCGCACTCTGCTCCTTGATCTTGAGTTCGGCTTTTTTAATATGGGTGATGTCCACCATCGAGCCGATGCACTCGCCGGTGCTGGGGATCACATCAAGTTTGAGCAAGACATTTTTGATATGGCCTCCAGCGTCTGTCACGCTGCAAGCCAGCTCCTTGGGCCCTTTGCCTAACCCGCAACGATCGGCCTTGTATTCAATCCAGTTCTGACGATCCGTGGCTGAAAACAAAGAGGAAAGGGTTTGGCGACCCTCAACCTGAGCTTTGGATAAGCCGGTGAGCCGCTCAAACCCTGAATTGACCATGGTGATGATCTTATTGGGTGCCATTACAAACGTAGCGGTACCTGTGTTTTCAAAAACTACCCGATAGCGGTCCTGGCTTTTTTCTAACGAGCGCTGAATACCCTTTTGGTCTTTGAGGCTCTCCTGATAGCTTTTGAGCTTTGCTCTGAGAACTTCGATGTCCGGTCCGTCATGGGAAGTCATGTGATCGATCATAGCGCCAAAACCCTTTGGTGACAAGGCACTCGCGTGCAGTAATTCAATCGGGTGCAATCGACAAGCTGGAACCAAATCAAACTGATCCCGTTATTACCCAAGGCCACGATGGAATAAAATCCAAGGTTGATCAAACCAAGTTTGTAATATCTCAAAAAAAATCTATTGGTGCAACTGTTGCAGGTAGGTCTCGATTTGATCCTTGGGATAGACACCTTGTTCGGTGATCAGATAATCCACCATTTTGAGATCCATGACATCGTGGGAATAGGTGATCAGCTCATAAGCGTCGGTATCTTTGGCCATGGTGACGGATTCACTGTGGATGCGCTGGTCGTGGGACGGGCCGTGGGCAAACTTAAGGGTATTGGCAAACAGGTAGACCGGAATTTTATGATAGTAGCACAAACTGGCAACGTTGGTGGTGCCTACGGGAGCCACAACCTTCTGATCGGCGGTGACGGACAGTGCCGCACAGAACATTTTGTCGGCTTTTTCAATAAAGTGGGTCAGGGCATATTCGGGCACGGCTTGGTATGGGACCGCCGATTCCCGCAATGGATTGACGATGCGTTTGGTTGTGGGCATTTCCTGTTGCAGGACAATGACATTGAGATCTTTTTCCATCACCTCATGGGCCAGGGTGAGGATACGAATCACATTGAGATTGATGGTATGCACCACAATGGTGTCGCCTTTGTCCACGCAGGTCAGGCCCAGTTCGATGATCTTGCCGCTTTTGGCCTGAAGGGTGTCGTATTTGGCTTGCAGCACCGCCAGGGCCTTTTCCTGAACACTCGCGTAATCGCCGCCAAAAAAGGGATGCATCTCCGATTCAAACTCTTCTAGCAGATGAATCAGAGGGATAATCTTGGGATGGGTGGCTTTGATGGCTTCGGTAAGGCTTAAATATTGTTCCTTCAATTGCGCCGATGAACAGTTGAGTTCGCCAATGGCAGCCATAAAGGCCCCCAGTGCCAATAACGTGGCACGGGATGATCCTGCCACACTCTCATGTTCGCGCATCAGCCGATTTAAAATTTCGCGGTCTGCGTTCATCATAATGAAATCCATAAATAGAGCATCAAATACGCCGAAGCGATCATCAGGGTCAGCAGGGTGATCGCCGCACTAAAACGCATGAATTGAAAAAAAGTGATGTTTTGGTTGAACCGTTTGGCCATACCGACGGAGACGATGTTTGCAGAGGCGCCGATCATGGTCAGATTACCGCCTAGACAGGCCCCCAGCGAGAGGGCCCACCACAAAATATTGTTGGGTATGGGGTTGGCCTGCATCATGAGTTGCACGATGGGAATCATGGTGATGGTAAATGGAATATTGTCCAAAAAACCCGAGGCAATGCCCGATACCCACAGCACCATCAAGACCGCCACGTAAGGGTTGTCGCCCACCCGCATGAAGATGTTCTGGGCGATCCACTCGATCACGCCATACTCTTCCAGCACCCCCACCAGGATGAACAAGCCGGCAAAAAAGAGCAGGGTGCTCCACTCGATCTCTTCGAGCATGTGCTCCACATCCACCTTGGTGATCACAAACAGAATCATGGCCACAAAAATGGCCACCACCCCGGGAGATATTTTAGTGATGGTTTGGGTGACAAACAATATAATCGCCAGGCAAAGACAGCCCACACTCTTGGCCAAAAAAACACGATCAATCTTTACATCCAAATAGTTAATTCTAATTTTCTCAAGTAACAATTGAACTGAAAACAGTTTGGTCAGGTTGGTATCGATGGGTTTGAGCTTGGACCGGTTGACCAGCCACATAAAACCAATGGCCGCCAAAAAGCAGAAAATCACCGGCAAGGTTAAATTGAGAATAAACTGGTTGAAAGTCAGACCGACCTTGGAGCCGATAATAATATTGGGCGGGTCGCCGATCAAGGTGGCCGTACCGCCGATATTTGAAATCACCGCCTGGCTGATCACATAGAGTTTGGGGTCCAGGCCCATGCCGGCGGTCAGCTCGATGATGATGGGAATAATGATCAGCACCGTGGTGACGTTGTCTAAAAAGGCCGACATGATTGCCGTAACCACTGAAAACAGAATCAAAATCTTTAAAGGGCTGCCTTTGGTAATTTCGGCGATCTTCACCGAAATCATGGTAAAAAATCCGGATTTACGCAAAATGGCAACGATGGTCATCATGCCCAGCAGCAGCATAATGGTCTCAAAATCGATGAACTCAACAGCCTGATGCTCACTGACCACATGCAGTATCAAAAGCACCATCACCCCCAACAAGGCGGCGACAGCTTTATTGACCAGCTCAAATGTAATGGCAATATAAACCACCAGAAAAACAATAATGGGAATCATAGCCCCGTGCATGCTAATTTCGCCTTCTGCACCCAAAATCAGGTGCCTGTAAAGTGTACTGGGTTGAGATTATCAAAGGAGCCTCTATATAAGGTATAAAACGGCGAGTCAATTAGAACCTGAACGATAAGGCGAATTTTTACGTGCCTTGCGCAATACGCTGTCCGAGCATTCAAATTCAGTTGTCATTTCAAGAAGGATCTGTGTAAGCTGACACTGGAACCCAAACAGGATGCTTTTGGATGCGCCCTTCACGACAAGAACGATTGAAACGCTTTTATGCCCAGTTTTCCGGGGATGATCGGGTCTTGATTCCCATCAACGCCGATCCCGACGCCATTGCCAGCGCCATGGCAATCAAACGTCTGTTGTGGCGAAAAACGGCCAGTATCACGCTCTCCAATGTCAATGAAATCAAGAGGCCGGACAACCTGGCGATGATCCGTCTGCTGGGAACCCATCTGGTGCCTTATCGGCGGATCGATTTGGCGGACTACTCCGCCGTGGTCCTGGTGGACTCCCAGCCTGACCACCATGAGGATCTGGTGCGGATGACGCCGCGGGTGATCATCGACCATCACCCGTTGAGCAGCACCAACAAAGCCGCCTATACCGACATTCGACCCAGCTACGGCGCCACCGCCAGCATTTTAATTGAATACCTGCGCACCGCGAAAATCAAACCCTCTTCCAAGCTGGCCACCGGTCTCTATCTGGCCATAAAAACCGATACCAGCAATTTTGAGCGCAAAACCCGGATGGAAGATCTCAACGCATTTCAATATGTCTATCGCTTCATCAACTCCGCACTGGCCAACCGCATCGAACGGGCTGAAATGCGCCTCGATTTTTTGCCCTATTTCAAACGCGCTATTGATGAACGGCAAATCCGCAAAGGCCGTGTCACCGTCCACCTGGGCCAAGTCATTCACCCCGATGTGTGTGTGCTGATTGCCGATTTTTTCATGAATGTCGATTCGGTCAATTGGAGCATTGTCTCGGGCTTGCACCAACGCAAACTGGTGATCATTTTTCGTAACGACGGTATCCGTAAAAATGCCGGTGCGGTAGCCAAACGAAGCTTTGACGACCTTGGCTCGGCCGGGGGGCACAGAAGCGCCGCCCGGGCCGAGGTGCCTGTGGAAAACATCACAGAAAAAGTGGATCTCCACGCCGGCAAACAGATGATCCGATGGATCACCCAACGCATTCAAAAGCAGTCGGGCAAACCCAACAAACGTTCTAGAGGCAAATGACGCGTGTCATGACCACCCGAGCCACCATATTGGGGTCGGGGACCTGTGTGCCCCGGCTTGATCGCAGTGCATGTGCTATTTTAGTCGAGACCGGCAAGGCCAAAATTTTATTGGATTTGGGACCCGGCACCATGCGCCGCCTACTGGAGTATGGCACCAGCATTTTCGAACTTTCGCATATTTTTTTGAGCCATTTTCACCCCGACCACACGGCCGAGCTCGCCCCTTTGATTTTTGCCACCAAATACCCCGACAACCACCGGCGCCAATCACCGCTCACCCTCTTGGGTGGAACGGGTTTGAAAACTTTTTACACCGGGCTGCAAACCGCCTATGGGGAATGGATCGTCCTGCCGGCAGAACAGATGTCCTTGATTGAACTGGATGTCATTTCAGGCCAATCCTTTGAATTTGAAGACTTTACCATGACCGTTCGACCGGTGGCGCACCGTCCGGAAAGCTTGGGCATCCGCATCAAGGGTCGGGACGGGGTCGTGGTCGTCTATTCCGGTGATACAGATCAATGTGACACCTTAGCCGGCTTGGCCCACCAGGCGGATCTCTTTATCTGTGAATCGGCCATGCCCGACGGCGCCAAAGTTCCCGGCCACTTGACACCCGGTGCCGCCGCACGCATCGCGGATGAGGCCATGGCCAAATGTCTGGTCCTCACCCACCTATACCCGCCGTGTGATGACGTGGATATTGTCAAACAAGCCCGCAACGCGTATAAGGGGCCTATTATGGTGGCCGAAGATTTGATGTCCTTTCGCTTTTAACGTTGGGCTTATCTTCTAACCTGTTGATGCAACGACAAAACCCTGTAATTCAGTATGTAATGTGATGAGATACTATCCTGCTTATTTGGACCTTAAAAATCGCACCTGCCTGGTGGTGGGCGGCGGTCAGGTGGGCACCCGTAAGGTCGGCACCCTCATCAAATGCGGTGCAAAAGTGACGGTGGTCAGCCCGGATGTGACGGATGAGTTGACCCGTTTGGCTGAAACGGGTCAAATTGAACTTCACCGGCGTGCCTATCAGCGCAGTGATTTAACGGGCGCTTTTTTGGTCATCGGCGCAACGGACGACCCCACCTTGAACACGCGTATTTATCAAGATGCTGAGGCCGCGCAGCGCCTGTGCAACATCGCCGATCAACCCAAATTATGCAATTTCGTGCTGCCCGCCATCGTCAATCAAGGTGATTTGAGTATCGCCATCTCGACAACCGGTAAAAGCCCCGCTTTTGCCAAGCACCTGCGCCGTCAGCTTCAAGGGCAATTCGGCCCGGAGTACGGCACCTTTTTGACACTCATGGGGGCCATCCGGGAACAACTGCTGGCGGCCGAACATGCCCCGGAGGCCCACAAGCCATTGTTTGAGCAGCTCATCAACGACGGCATGCTGGAGATGCTCCACAACAACGACATACCGGCCGTCGACACGCTGCTAACCCGTGTATTGGGACCGGGTTTCAGCTATGCGGCGCTAATGGAAAAGTCCTAAGGAAAACACAATGCAGATACTTTTTCTTCTGGTTATCCTAAGCTATTTGCTCAGTTCAATCGGCTATTGGGCCTTTTTGTTTTTCCAGCGCGACGGGATGCAAAAATTCGCCATGGGATCACTGCTGATCGGCTTTGGCTGCCATAGTGCCGTGCTCACATGGTCCATTGCGGCCAGGGGCCATATGCCGGTGAATAATTTGCATGAAACCCTGTCTGTGGTGGCCTGGAGTCTGGTTGCGGTCTATTTTTTGTTGCATCTGAAATTGCAGGTCAAGATTTTGGGGATCTACGTGACCCCCCTGGCTGCCTTTGTGATGTTGGCGGCCAGCCAATTTCCGGGTCACCTGCTCCAACCCCAAAACCTGCTCAAAGGGTTCTGGCCGGTGACCCATATCGTCACCATTTTTGTAGGAGAAGCAGCCTTTGCTTTGGCGTGCGGGCTGGGCATCCTCTATCTGCTTCAGGAGCGCAGTATCAAAACCAAAACCCGCGGCTTTATTTTTAAGCGACTGCCCTCACTGGAATTGCTTGACAGCACCGGCTATGCCTGTATCGTTACGGGTTTCACCATGCTGACCATCGGTTTGATTACCGGCATGGTGTTTGCCAAAAGTGTATGGGGCCGCTTCTGGAGCTGGGACCCCAAAGAGGTATGGTCGGCCATTACATGGATTTTTTACGCCGCCTTGCTGCATGAACGGCTGACCGTCGGCTGGCGCGGCCGCCGCGCGGCGATTATGGCCATCGTCGGATTTGGCGTGATCATTTTCACATTCCTCGGCGTTAATTTTTTATTAACCGGTCATCATGGCCAATTTACACGCTGATAGGTTAGGGCGCACCATGAAAGCCATCATCCTCATTGGGCTAAATCACAAAACAGCTCCCGTTCACATTCGCGAATGTTTGGCCTTTTCCGACGAAGAGACCCATTCGGCCCTGTCCCGACTGCGCAAATATCCAGACATCGAAGAGGCAATGCTCTTTTCAACCTGCAACCGGGTGGAGCTGCTATTGGCCGCCAAAGCCGCCGCGCCGGCCATCGAAGTGGCCAAGGTGTTTCTGGCCGACTTTAAACAGTTGCCTTTGAATGACTTTGACGACGCCCTTTATCTGCACAACGGCGACGACGCCATTCGCCATGTTTTTCGAGTGGCGGCCAGTCTGGATTCGATGGTGGTGGGCGAACCCCAAATCCTGGGCCAGATAAAATCCGCCTATCGCGCGGCCACACAGGCTAAGAGCTCGGGCGTGGTGCTCAATCGCCTGCTACACCGAACTTTTTTTGTCGCCAAACGGATCCGCTCTGAAACCGGCATTGGCGACAACGCCGTTTCCATCAGTTATGCGGCGGTTGAATTGGGTCGCAAAATATTCAACCAACTGGAGGGCAAGCGGGTACTGCTCATCGGCGCGGGTGAGATGGCCGAGCTCGCCGTCGAACACCTCATTCGGCAGCATAGCGGCGCCATCTTTGTGGCCAACCGGACGTTTGAACGTGGCGTGGCTCTGGCTGACGCTTTCAGCGGTACCGCCATTCGGTTTGAAGAGATCCCCGAATATCTGAGTCAAGTCGACATCATTATCAGCTCCACCGGCGCCAAAGGGTACGTCATTGATCGAGACCAGGTCAAATCGGTGATGCGGCGCCGGCGCAATCGACCGATCTTTTTCATCGATATCGCGGTGCCGCGCGACATTGATCCGCAAATCAATGCACTCAACAATACCTATGTTTATGATATCGATGATCTGAAAGGGGTCATTGATGAAAACATTGAAGATCGCAACAAAGAGGCGGTCAAAGCAGAGCGTATCATCGACGAGGCAGTGATTCATTTTAATAAGTGGCTGGACGGTTTGGGTATCGTCCCCACCATCAAGGCATTGCGCACCAAAATTAAAACCCTGGCCGACGAAGAGGTTCAAAAAGCAATGCAGCAGCTTAACCACCTGTCTGCCAAAGATCGGAAGGCCATAGCCAGAATGATCGACGCCCTGACCAATAAAATCTTGCATCATCCCACCGATTATCTTAAAAGCAACGGCTGCCGGGGTGAGCGCGCCGAATCGCTGGATATCGCTCGAAAACTATTCAACATAGATGAAGAATAAACCCGACTTTAAGCTTTAAACGCTAAGTTTCAGGAGGAGGATTTTGAAAAAAATCGCATTCTTATTTCCCGGACAAGGCTCCCAAAAAGTGGGCATGGGGCAAGACCTTTTCCAGGAATCCGATAGGGCCAAAGCTATTTTTAATGCTGCCGATGAGATCACGGGGTTGCCCATAACCCGGCTCTGTTTTGAGGGGCCCATGGAAGAGCTGACCCAGACCATCAATCTCCAACCCGCAGTCACCGCGGTCAATTTGGCTTTTTGGGCAGCTCTCCAAAAAGAGAATATCCAACCTGCGGTTTGTGCCGGTCACAGCTTGGGTGAGTTTAGCGCCCTGTGCGCCGCCGGTGTCGTATCAGTGAACGATTGCCTTAAACTGGTGCTCAAAAGGGGCCGGCTGATGCATCGCGAGGCCTCTCAACACACCGGCGCCATGAGTGCCGTTGTGGGCCTCAACATCGACCAGGTCGCCGACATCGTCAAACAAAAGTCCGGCAGTGGTGTGGTGGCCGTAGCCAACCACAACAGCGCCGAACAGATCGTCATTACCGGTGCCCCGGACGCTGTCGCGGCTGCCGGGGAACTGGCCATCGAACAGGGTGCCCGCACCATCGCCCTGAAGGTGAGTGGCGCTTGGCATAGCCCCTTGATTCAAGGTGCAGAGGCCGAGTTTGCAACCTTTTTGGACGGCATCGACTTTAATGCACCTCAGCATGCCGTAGTCCACAATGTCACCGCTGACGTTGAAAGGGATCCTGCTCATATTAAAAGCCTCATGGCACGACAGCTGTGCAGCCCGGTGCGCTGGTATGATTCAGTGATCAAAATGGCCGAAGATCAGATCGATGTGTTTGTAGAGATTGGACCGGGACGGGTGCTGACCGGTTTGCTGCGCAAAATTCTTCCCAAAGACACATCGGCATTGACCTACAACGTTTACGACCTGAAAACACTGGATAAATTTCTCCAGGCAGAAGGATAGGTCGGTGTTGTGTCCAACTACTCTTCAGGCTCGACCCACACAATATGCTCCTTGTTAATAAACAATGTTTTGCCGTGGACATCACCATAGTTGGCGTCGACCAGCACCACGAAAGGCCCCTGTTGCAAGTTGAACAGCTCGGAAACACGCTGATTGGGTGATACATTCACCTTCCCCTGAACCGTACCGCCATCGCTTGTTTTAATGGTCACCATGCGGTAATCCGTCTCATAGCCTTTTTGCGGATTTTGCATTCCTGCTCCTTTCCCACTCAAAAAATGGTATTATTACCGATGCAGTCTACACCCTGAATAGCTGCGCCGGCGTAAAGATGAAACCGGTATTTGAAAGCACAAGTAGCTTTTGAGTCAAGTATCTTAGATTTTAGCCGAAAATAGACACAATGCTCGATTGCGGTCAATTTTAGAATGATCCGTCTTTCATGAATATCATAGATCGAAATAGAGGAAAATACATTTTATGGATCAAATTCAAAAGGTTCAAGAACATTTTAGTGCAATTAACGACGCTTTCCGCAAATCATGCATAAAAGGGATACTTGTCAGTGCATCAATTTTGCTTTACAATAACAAATCTGGTGTGATAGCAAGGTTATTTTCATATACGAAGTGACAATTCCTGTCCAGAGAGGGATGCTTATGAAAAAGAAAGACCTCAAAGCTTTTGAAGAGCTGCTGAACAATCACCTCCAGGACCTGCTGAGTCAAGCCGATGACACTGTATCGGATATGACCGAGCAGAAGGAGAACTTTCCGGACCCCACCGATCGGGCCACCTTGGAGTCTGATCGCAACTTCATGCTGCGCATCAGAGACCGTGAGCACAAGCTGATTAAAAAGATAAAAAAGGCACTCGAACGCATTGAAAACGGCACTTTCGGCATTTGCGAATCCTGCGGTGAAGAGATCTCAGCACCACGACTCAAGGCACGCCCGGTAACCACCCAGTGTATCGATTGCAAAACAAAAGAGGAGGCCTTCGAGAAAGCCCTTGGACTCTAGACGTCAGGGGGGAATCGATCTCCATATACACTCCACCGCATCGGACGGCACCTATTCGCCGTCAGAGATATTTGAAATTGCGTCCCGTCAGGGTTTAGAAGCCATCTCCATCACGGATCACGACACGACTGAAGGATCACGGATTGCCTTGACCTGCCGACCCTCGTCAGGCCCGTCCTTCATCACCGGTGTTGAAATCAGCGCCCAAGCACCGGAGCGAAGCAACATCAGCGGCAGTCTGCACATTTTGGGTTACGGAATTGACCCGAGTGATGTCCCCCTGGTTCAAGCCCTTGACCAACTCAGACAAGTGCGCAACACCCGTATCCATCAAATTGTCCAGCGCCTCAACCAAATCGGCATTGCCCTCACCGTTGCGCAGGTTATGGCCGAGGTCGGACAAGCCACTGCCGGTCGACCGCATGTAGCGCGTGCACTGATCAAGGCCGGTGTGGTAAAAAATGTAAATGAAGCGTTTGATCGGTTCATCGGTAACGATGCGCCTGCATTCGTGGGCAAAAAACGGCTGCCCTGCGATCTCGTGTTTAAATTGATCCAATCTGCCGGTGGCATCCCGGTGATGGCCCATCCCTCTTTAATCAAGTGCAGTCCGAACGACGCATTGGAGGATTTGATCGAATCATTATGCAAGATGGGTCTAATGGGGATCGAGGTTTATTACCCCGATCATGATGCGGCAGTTGTGGCGCATTATTTGAGCCTGGCCCGGAAGTTCAAATTGTTGGTCACCGGCGGTTCCGATTTTCATGGTCAACTCATTCCTGACATCATGATGGGACGGGGAAGAGGCGACCTGTATATTCCCTACACTCTTTTTGAAAACTTACGCGCACATCAAACCCTCGCTAAACGCTGATGAATACGGAGCCTCACATGGATTATCATCCCCTTCAAACCGCTTTGGGTTACAATTTCGAGAATTTGGCCTTGCTTGAAGAAGCCCTGCGCCACAGCTCGTTTGTGAACGAGCAAAACCATCCGGACCTGCGCGACAATGAACGCTATGAATTTCTGGGTGATGCCGTACTCAATCTGATCATCGGCCATTTGATGATGCAAGCCTATCCGGATATGCGCGAAGGCGATTTATCACGGATCCGAGCCAATATGGTCAATGAAACCCAATTGGCCCAAATTGCGCGCACCATTGATTTGGGACCCTGGTTGAAACTGGGCAAAGGAGAAATTCTCAGCCAGGGACAAGAAAAAAATTCGATCCTGGCCAATGCCTTGGAAGCGGTCATTGCCGCCATCTATCTTGATAGCGGGTTTAATACCGCCATGACCGTCATTCAAAACCATTTCCAACACTTGGTTGCAGAAGCCACGCAAATCGATGTCGGCATCGATCACAAAAGCCGCCTGCAGGAAAAAGTGCAGGGCGCCCTCAAAGCCACCCCGGAATACAGCGTTATCGCCGAGACCGGTCCCGACCACGATAAAACCTTTCGTGTGCGGATGCAGGCGGGCCCATTCCAGGCCGAAGGGGAGGGCAAAAGCAAGAAGCTGGCGGAACAAGAGGCCGCCCGCAAAGGCCTTGATCTGATTGAAGCCAAAGACCCTTAAAAAACAATACCTGGCCATGCTCTCAGTACAAGCATCCAAACCCTTTATCGTCCCTGTTTTTATCCCCCATGCCGGGTGTCCGCACCGCTGCATCTTTTGCGACCAGACCCGGACGACAGGTCAACGTCGGGCCCTTCCTTCAACAGGTGAGGTGGAGGCCACCATCCGCCGATTTTTAGGCTATCGCAAGGATCCCGGCCAATGGACCGAAATCTCATTTTATGGGGGGAATTTTTTAGGTCTGCCGAATGCACAAATCATTGAATATCTTGAAATCGCAAATGGCTACATCACACAAAGCCTGGCCGATGGCATCCGTTTTTCCACCCGGCCCGATACCATCGATCCAAATAGCCTGGCGCGCATCAACACCTATCCCATCAGCACCATCGAACTGGGCGTTCAATCAATGAACGATTCGGTTTTGGCTCAATCCCGGCGCGGCCACAGCGCAGAGGCGACCCGTAAGGCCATGGCCTTGTTTAAACAAACGCATTGGCGCATCGGTCTCCAGATGATGGTGGGGCTTCCGGGGGATACATTCAATCAAGCGCTTGAAAGCGGTCGTCAAATCGTATCCCTGCAGCCGGATTTTGTACGCATCTATCCCTGTCTGGTTTTGGAGGGCAGCCCATTGGCACGCCTGTATGCCCAGGGACGGTATGCACCCCTGAGCTTAGAAGCGGCAGTGGACCAGGTGAGTGCGCTATATGCACTTTTTACCCAAGCCCGTATTCCAGTGGTTCGTATGGGTCTGCAACCCACCGATCAACTCAATGCCCAATCCGGAATTGTGGCCGGTCCTTTTCACCCCGCATTCGGTGAGCTGGTGCACAGCGCCCTCTGGTTGTCAGCGCTGCAAAAAAGGATGGCCCAGCTGGATTTAAGCGCCGAGCCGCTTGAAATTCGAATGCACCGTGGCCTGGCTTCACGTATCAACGGCCACAAGCGCGCCAACATCCAAACACTCCAATCCCAATTTCATCTGAGAAACATCAAGACGCTGACCGACAATACGTTGCCCCAAAACTGCGCCATGGTAAATGACCGGCCACTAACTGTAATTTAGCCCAGAGGTTATTGTTACTCTTTTAGGTTGAAACGCTGCGTTTTCCAATATACTTGCCTTACAGATGAACGGGATTATCTCTGCCAGGATTGTATCTCTACGATATTGCCCTCGGGATCCCTGAAATAAACGAATTTCAATCTCCCCACACCTTCAATCCTTTTCTCGGTAATCTTTCCCAGTTCAGTGGCGCCGTTTTGCATCGCATCGGCGAATACTTTTTCAACATCATCCACTTCAAAGGCGATGTGGGTAAAACCCACGTAGTTGGCCATTAGCGGTTCGTTTTCCTGCATACAGCGATAAGAAAATATTTCCAAGGTCGGTCCATTTTCCCCATGCCCCGGCAATAGCAGATGGACCCCCACCAATTGGGCATTCGACAGGCCCGTAGCCCGGTCCAGCCAAGCACCGGAAAGCTCGCGTTGCGGCGGCTTAAGCGTGCAATGAAAGACACGCACATAAAAATCGGACAGCGTTTTCCAATTTTGTGCCGCAATATTGGTGTGTGCGTATTTCATGGTTTGTCCTTGTCTTCACTTTTCATTTTTCAGGTCTAACGACCAATACACCACGCCGGGCAGGGGATTCGCATAGTAGGGCGCTGTTCTTTGAAAGCCAAGTGCCGCGTAAAGGCGCATGGCCGCCTTAAGTCTGCCGAGGGTATCGAGCCGCATCACCGAATAGCCGAATTTCCGTGCGACACGTATAATTTCAAGCGCGAGCTGTCGGCCTAACCCCGATCCCCTGGCCTCGGGTCTGACATAGAGTCGCTTCATTTCGCACACCCCGTCGGCCATTTCACGAACAGCCACACAGCCCATCGCCTTATCCTCGTGGATGCCGATCAAAAGCGCGCCCGTAGGCGGTGTGTATTTACCGGGCAAGTCGGCGAGCTCCTTTTCAAAACCTTGAAAACACAAATCCACGTCAAGGAATGCTTCGTATTCCCGAAAAAGGTCGCGCACGGTTTCAATTTCAGCCGGCGTTTCGGCGGGTTTGATTTTCATATATTCTACACAATATTTTATTTTGATGCTGCAGCCTTGGTGATGCCGGCCAGAGCATTTTTCACCTTTGCGATAACTTCGGTACAGCCGTCGATCTTATGCCTTTTAACCAAATAACCGGGATCATTATACGACACCCAGACCAACCCCTTATCATCCTGCCAGATGACCGCTTTTTGGGGCAAATCAATGGCAACCAGCCGCTCACATTGCATAAGGGGACTTCCCACCTTTGGATTGCCGAATATAATCAGCTCTGTATATCCCAATTTGATGCCGGCTTGGGCAGCGGCTTTCGAATGATGGATTCGATTGAATACCGTCATGCCCTTGTCTTTCAATATGCTCACCATGCGGTCAGCCGTCTCTTTTGCATTATAGAAACTTTGAATCGTAATGACACCATCCGATGCTGCGGCAGGGACGGTAAGGCACAATACTAACAACGCGGTGAAAATTATTTTTTTCATCTTATCCTCCTTCTCTTAACTTCATATCTCTTCAAGCAACTGGTAATACATCTTAAACATTTTAATGGATTCCAATGTCATTTGAAAAAAGATCCAACTCAGAACAAGAATACCGATAGTGAGTCCGATCTTCCATGCCCATGACGTCTGCGGACGCCACCAAATCAACGGCAATGCCAACGGCCCCACACAAGCGACCGCTATAATAATAAAGGACTTTTTGAAATACCATTTCATTTTTCCGCTTGCATGGTGAGCTTCGACGGCGGCATCCAAAAATTCGCCGCAGTGTTTACACTTAATCGCGTCATCTTGAATATCTTCCGCGCAAAAAGGGCACTTTTTCATGATCACTCCTCAGTTTACCCCATAGTCGCAACAGCCGGAGGGCTTCAAAGTCAAGACGGCAAGGGTGAAGCCGCAGCACTATATTGTGGGGTTTATGCGATGCGCATACAACTTTGCAGCCTTTCGCCATCTATTTTTTGCATATGCAACGGCGGGATCCGTTGCCGTTTACCATATACCTGCATTTCGAAATTTTAAACCCGTCTTTTCGCCGATCATCCAACCGGTCGTATTTTATACTTTTTATGTTGGTCGTGTATATTGAACCTAATCTTGGTTGCAGCACGCTTATCCTCGGGAATTTTAACGCCATTGCTCAACACCCGGCAAGGGGGGTCTGAATCGGGCTTCCCGTTTTGTCCTTTAAAAATAATCTCGCTGCGCATCCATTTCGAGGCGTTTGCCCAAGCTGATCACATCATCGTTGCGATACCCCATAGCCGAGTAGAATGCAGTAGCCTCCGTATTGCCGGTGCGAACCTGCAGGTTAATTTTGGGGCATCCCTTGGCTCTAATACGCGCCTCAACGGCTTGCATAATTAACCGTCCGTAACCCTTACGTCGCGCTGAAGGCTTAACAGCTAAATAATTTATCCATCCCCGATGGCCTTCGTAGCCACCCATTACCGTAGCCACAATCCCATTTTCGTCATAGCCCACAAGAAACAGATCGCGATCGACTTGAAGCTTTCTTTGTATATCTTTGGATGGGTCGTTCTGAGGTGTAGCCAAGCCACACGCAGTCCACAACGAAACAACTTCATTTTCATCTTTTTCGTTGTATTCCCGTATCTTCATTTTACTTTGGAAAAAGGATGGGTGAATTTAATGTCCTGAAACTTTTCATGCCCGCACAACCCCTGCTAACACATTATCATTGACGACACGTTCTTATTGCCGATTAAAAAAAGAACGAAAATAAGCAGTATCTTCTTCAATTGCGGATCTTAGATTTTTCAGAAAAACTTCTCTTACCCTCGCCTTCGCATTTACATAAGCGGCCATATTAAGTTTGGTGTACGCATCGGCTAAACGCTGCGCCTCTTCGAGCAAAGACCCTTTCTCTACAATTCTATCTAAAAAACCAGCGGACACAGCATCTTCCGGCTGGTAAATTTCCGAAGTTAACACGCTTCGATTAAAATGCGCAGGTACCAATCGATCACGGCAAATTTCAATTGCTGCTTTGGGAACCGTTAAACCGATAGCCACTTCGTTGGCGCCTATTTTAAAGGCGCCATGAACGCCAATCCGATAATCGCCGCACAAAAGTAAAAAGGCACCCATCGCCATGGCATGACCGGAACATGCCATTATGACGGGTTTTGGAAATGAAAGCAGGCGTTCAGCGAGCTTGAAACCTCCGGCAACCATTTCTACTGCATGAGCACCTCCAGCGGTGAGAGTGCCCAGGTCAAAACCGGCCGAAAACGTACCTTCCCGACCCGTTAACAGGACCATCGCTTTGTCTTTAATCGCCGCATCCAGCGCAGCATTAACTTCAGATTGCATCTGCACTGACATGACATTGGCCTTGCCGTCATCCATTACAATTGTCGCGATAGAATTTTTAACTTGATAAGACACTAACTTTTCCATGGAAAGATCCACCTTTTATTATAGAATTTAAACCTGAACGATATTTTAATCTGTTGGTTTTTTATATATCCATCATGGGTTCTAAACTCAATGGTTGTTTCGTTGATACCTATCTATACCATTAAAATGTAGATTAATTAAGTAAGCTTTCTCCATTTTGATTCAATGTGCGAAATTTACATTGCCGCGGAAAAGTGTAAAATCCATAAAAAGATTGCCTTCGTAACGTTAATTGCCTCTTTTCAAGATTCATTCTCTTAAATAAAAAAATAGAATTTAATATACAAATGTACTAAAATATCCAAAACAATGGAGGGCAACATGTATCGAATCCATCACCGACTCCCAATTGTGATCATTTGGATTGTGATTTGCTTTTTTATCACCGCCCGACCCGCCCATGCAAGAGGCGACTTGTCTGCCGAGAGACTCAAGGATGCTATGGACAAGGGGACACCCATGTTGTTGCTCAACCCGCTGAGCGATATCGAATTCAACGAAGCCCATATCCCCGGCTCAGTTAACATTCCCTTGCATACCATAATGAAAACAGACAAACTGCCAAAAGACAAGGACATGCTCATTGTCACCTATTGCTTGGGTCCCAAATGAGTGATGTATGATCAAGCGGCCAGGTTGGTCGCCAACAGGCTTTATACCAATGTGTTAACCTTTAAGGGTGGATTGCCCGCATGGAAAAAAGCTGGCTACCCTCTTGAAACAGGATCTGCGCTGCCCGATTATGATATACCGCAGATTAGCGGCGAAAAATTTAAAGCGCTCGTCGGTGAAGCTTGTATCGTTGATATTCGAACACCCAAACTCTACTCATCGGGATTGGTAACGAAAAAAATAGGCTCCAAAGCAAATTCGCTTTCCAGGGATTATCTCAAAAACTACTTCCATAAAATACCTTTAAATTTCCTTTCTCAAAGATATTTTAAAATTCCCAAGGACAGAACCGTTGTTGTCATGGATTTCCGCGGCAAACAGGCACTTTCTGCAGCAAAATTTCTGAAAAGCAAAGGTTATAAAGATGTCTGCATTATCAAAGGCGGATTGGTCAAGGTGAAGAATGAATAGGAATTCATCACAAGGATATCCCTAAATATAGATCAATTAAACTTT
>JBNKKB010000020.1:0-2263 GCA_050291605.1 Desulfobacteraceae bacterium
TCTCATTATTCCGAAAAAGATATTTCCTTTATAAATAGATCTTCCTTCAAAAACGGGCTTGTTCAACAACCGGATAAGATCGTGGCTCGCTGCGCTCTCACGATCTATCCTTGTTCGTTCGGTACCGTTCTTCATTTTATCTATTTTTAAGCCAAAAATGCTTCCCATTGACAGCTTTAATTTGCCGCAAGTTGGGCAGTTGATGATTAAATTATTTCGATTTCCTTTAATTACTGGTGAAGGAGCTTTACAAATAGGACAGCCATAGTTTAAACGGCTAAAAAACAAGAAGTATCGCCTGAAACGCCCCTAATATTCCGATTATTATTGCCCACGCAATCATTAACATAGAAACCATAAACAGGTTTGAGGTTTCAGGGAAAAACCAAACCATGATAATGCCAGGGGAAATTATATAAGCACTGACGCAAAGCCAATGCCATGTCCTTGAGTTAAACATAATTAAGTTACCGAACGACCCAGTCACTGGTTTCCATGCAGCGCAGAGGAATGGCAATCCAGTGCACTGGATGGTTCGACCTTAAAGGCGCTCATGCCCCAAGGACCTCTCGCCCCTGATAGAACTTTCGGCTTGCAAGCGCCAATAGTTCCTTGTCCTCGTCCGTATCTCCATAGGCGAATACCTCAGCAAAAGTGCCGATTTCGAAGCGCTCTGCCACTTGTCGTGCCTTCTCTGAGCGGACGCATTGAGCACCCATATACCGACCTGTCAATAAGCCATTCCGGTACTCTAATACCGAGCAGATGCATTCAACTTTCTGGCTTCGGCACCACTGGGCGAGATAAATGTCCAAAGAGCCTGAGACCACGACGACCATGTCTCCTTGCCCCTTATGCCATTTAATCCACTCCAGCGCTTCCGGACGGATAACCTGGGGCAGAACCAAAGTGGCGAATTCCAGACCTTTTCGTTCGTAATGGGAAAATGGAAAGCCAGAGAACCCCAAGCGAACGATCAAAGCTCGAACCACAGTGCCGGAGACGATGCCAAGTTTGTAACCAATGATAAACGGCGCAAGCAGAATTTGACCGATGAACTGCCTACCACGTGGAATCGCAAGCCGGAAAAACTCGGGCAGCATTTCCCGAGTCGTGATAGTTCCATCGAAGTCAAAGAGAGCCAGATTCTTCAAGGTATGCTCCAATTATGAACTCTTTGGCCGAACGTGCCCTTCACCGGCGCGAACGTAGCGCAGCGGAGTTCGCGTCCGAGTGAAAGGGATGGTTAGCAAAACGATTGAAATTATTTCCTTTTGCCTACCAAAGCCTCAAAGGATGTTTTCGCATCCGGAGAAAATTCATGAAATTTTATTAGCTTGCCACAAGGTTGCTCATCACAAGCTGAACAATTTTCAACTGATTTTGTGATACCACACTTTCTAACTTCACAAGTATTACAGAAACCTATAAGCCTACCCCCTGAAGAAAGGCATCCATCACAATTTATTTTTTCAGGCTTGAAATATATACCAAATTTTTCAGCAATTCGCTTAGCCGCCTTTTCCCTTGCAACATCATCGTCATTTTGAGTAGCTATGAATTGTGGGCAGCTTGTGCAAACAAGACCACAATACGCAATCATCTCTTTCATGATATTTCTCCCTTTTTGGTTGCATTGCTCGGTGGTAGGAACGCCCGTTGCCGGGCGCCCCCCACACAGACCCGGACGTGCGGTTTTCCCGCATCCGGTTCCTCGGTTGCACTCGCTTCCGCGCGGATCTTCACAGTTGCCCGTTACAAGACCCAATAGCTATTCCTCGCAGTGAGGTTTGCTCGTGTTAATCCAGCCCTACATGTCCGGCACGAGTTTCCTTTGCGAGCTATGTGCTTCCGTCAGGTCCTTCCCCCTGTGGCTGGCTTTCCCAACCTCTGAGTACTATGCCTGATAAGACACCCCACAGGCATCTAACCACCTTACGGCGACCCACCTGGATCATGATCGCGCATGCCAGGAGCACAATGGGGCTTCCCGAGTTCTACGGCGTCTCTCTTCTTGCATGCCATGGCCTGAGGACTCCGGCGGACCTCCACATCCTCGCCTTTAACGGATGCTTCTGTGTTGCCTTCGGCGCACGTTAAAACCCTCGGCGTCCGCAACGCACATTTCGAAGCTGTACCAGCACTTCAGGGAGCGCGGTCTCCCCTACGGCCTACAAGATTCTCTGCCTACGCTTAACCCATCTTGTTCGCTGCCAAAGGCAACTCCGCCATGGGTCCAAGGCTCGATACGGGTGGGTGGCTA
>JBNKKB010000021.1:0-4486 GCA_050291605.1 Desulfobacteraceae bacterium
ACGATGATGATCGCAAAGCATTTGTGGATCGAATGGGAGAGTTGTCCCAAGTGCTTCAAACGCCGGTTTACGCTTGGGCTTTGATGACCAACCATGCTCATATTTTGCTGCGTAGCGGAGCGGCAGGGCTGTCATCGTATATGCGTAAATTGCTAACCTTTTACGCAGGGTTTTACAATCGACGCCATCGCCGGCATGGTCATTTATTTCAAAATCGCTATAAGTCCATTATTGTTCAAGAAGACACCTATTTTAATTAACTTGTGCGTTATATCCATTTGAATCCACTGCGAGCGGGTATGGTGGATTCTTTGGCGAACTTGGATCGCAAAAAAGCAGCGTCCCGGATGATTCAAAGCTGCTGCAAAGAGGCCGACATCAATGGTCAAGCGCTTCTCGGTGGTAGCCGCAACCGCCAGGTATCGAAAGTGAGGCGATAAGCTAACGAAAGAGTTGGGGCTCTCGTATGCAGAGACTGCAAGACTGTTAGGGGTATCAACATCGGCCGTGTCAAGGATAATAACGAGGAGTGGGGTATATAAGTTACAAAAGTCAACAACGTCCCCTAAATTCCCCCAACGCCCGGGGCAATGCCCGGGACATGGTGAAGGGCCGAACTCAGAGCAGGTGTCGGTGATCATAGGCTCAAGCAGTCAAGGCCGAACAGGCCAATTGTTTCTCGCTTGGCGCGATATGAACCCGCTGTGCCCCTGATGGTCACCTATAGTATCTTTCAAAGAGCTATGGTCGATCATTCAATATCCCGGCTACGGCCCGGATGGCTCTGGGAACCGCCCAGTGCGGACCCGCTCGCTGGGGTGGTGTGGGGGCTGGGGGGATAAAACCCCCCGGCTACCCAATTATGATTTATTTAATTCTGTTAATAATTTTACAGATTGGCATATTAAATTCATCAATAGGCTTCCATTCAAATGTTATAAACTTATTGCCGAGACTTTCCCATCTCTTGCCAATCCCTTGTACAGAGTAATTACCATTATCTTCTTTTTTTCCTGTAATTTGCATTATAAGGGGAATCAGCTTAAGGTTAAATGAAAACCAGTTCTCACCAACAAGCAAATCTGATATCGAACCATTGGATGAGGTATGTTGTTCAAGTTGATACCAGTAACTCTCCCCAGAGACCCATGGCGCAAAGAATATATCATTCCATATTGCATTCAAATGTTCTTCATTTTGGATAATTGTGATATTACCCAAAATGAACCTATTTGTCTTTCTTCCATCTTCGTGAATTTGAAACATGAATTTTTCATTAACTAAAATCTTATTTTCTTTCGCGCACAAAATAATAGGAGAATAAAACAATTGTGCCAATACAAAAGCTGACATAAGAATAATTCTCATTGCCATAATCCCTCATTTTCATATGCGGCTTTCAGTTGGTTCATCATAACGTTGCGTGTCTGGGGCGGCATGGCCCTCGCCGTCCCTCCGCACACGCTGGTTCGCTGGTCGCTTATTTTAGTGGTCCATCAAATACTCTCTCATCTACCTTATATTTTGATATTTGACTTAGAATTATTGCTAGAAATTCGTCTTCAGACATACCTTTGTTTTTAATAGTTTCTTTTAATGCCATGTTGCCATATTCAAATGATTTCCATAATGCTAATTTCCAACCATCGGTTTCTTTGACAAAATGGAAAAGTGGAAAATCAGGAGCTTGCTTGAGGTAACCTTTTGCCATATTTTGCTCGATTTTTATTATTTCCATTTTATTTATGGATTGCGCTGTTGATTTGCTAACCCACCCTTTTTGAATGGCAATAACAAATATGGATTCTCCATCAAAGGTCTTTAATTCATCTTCCCGGTATTCTAAACGAATACGCAAAATCATTATTTTGGATAATAGGTCAAGTCTGTCTAAGTCTGCCCGTTTTAGACTTAAACAATCTCTAACGATGTCATTATAATAGTCCTTTGTACGCAAATCTATGCTTTTCCACGCAGATTTACCATTATTCTGTAGCAGCGCATTTCTGTATGTCTGATAGGTAGTTTGAACTAAGGCTTTTTCATCTATATCTCCTAAAGCAAGACAACAAGAAATAAATACAAATAGAATTGTAGCTATGTATTTCATGTGGAATCCTTTTGAAGCGAACAGTCAGCATAACAGGCTGGTGAAAGCCGCATAGCGAAGCGGCGCAGCTTTTACCAGACCGAGTTAATGCTGTTGTTCGGAGGTCAAGACAGATTTTTCTACCCCAAGAACACTGGATAGTTCGTTAATATCGTAGCTGACATGCACTTCAACACCACAACTTTCAATAAGTGCATCATACATTCGTATCGTGCCATACAAAAGAGAGTTTGGGACTAGGTAGCAGGCTTTGATTGGCTGAGAAGAATCTCTCACCATAGATTCTGTATCACAAATTTTCAGGACCTCATCAAACCCAAGATTAACTGATGTAATATCAATCAAATTATGAAATCTATTAATTTGAGTTAGCCCTGTATTTAGGATGCACTCTCTACAAATGGCGATATCATTCACCTTGTCAGCAGTCAATTCGCCTTTTGGGTGGCATATAAGAATGTTGTAATCTTTTCGATAGAAACCAAAATTGAATGGGCAATTTATCATCATTATTTCCCTCCGAACGCCGCTGCTGTGGGGCGCGCGGGTTTTGCGCGTCCCAACCAGCAGCTTGTTCGACCTTTAGTTTGATCGGTACTGTGATGCCCTATCAACTCGGCGAGCCATTTCACTTGTATAGTGCCGTCCGAGAGTATCACGGTGACGATCAATCCAGTCTGTGAGTCTGGTGGTACCCAAAGGCGGTGCATCCACATACAGGTGGCCTTCCATCAGTCCCCGAATCTCTTCGCGGGTAATGACGACGTCGTCGACAAACAGCCCGACCAGACGGCAACTCCAGTATCCCACAAAAGGTGGCACAGAAATAATCGGACGTTTCACGCTGATCACTCTGCCGATGATGGCAACCAACTCCCTATAAGTGAACGTCTCCGGGCCAATGGCCTCAACGACCTCGTCGTTGTTTTCGCTCACCTTCTGCACCGCAGCCTGCGCCAGATCATCCACGTAAATCGGTTGCAGTCGGTAGTCACCTTTGCCGAACACTCCCACGACAGGCAAGTGCCGAAGGGACCAGGCGATGTTGTTTATCAGGACATCTTCCTTCCCGAATAGGACCGTAGGGCGCAGGACACAGTACGAAATGCCAAATGCCCTTAGCGACGACTCCAATTGCGCCTTTCCGCGAAAGTATGGCAGAGTGGAGGTGCTGTCGGGGTTGGTGATGCTTACATGAACAATGCGCCTCACTCCTGCTTCCTTGGCAGCCGAAAACAGAACATTTGTATTTGCAACCGCCTGTCGGTGGGTAAACAGCCGGTGATCAAACCGCACCCAGTACGTGTTGATCAGTGCATCCACCCCTCGCAAGGCATCACACAATTTTGCAGGATCGTAGAAGTTAAACGGATAGGCCTTAACCTTCGTGCCAAAAGGATTAGGACGGTTCGGTGAGTTCGTCAATGTAATCACTTCGTGACCAGTTTGAAGCAGTCGTTCCGTAATGTATCGGCCAGAATACCCGAATGCCCCTGTGACAGCGATGCGCATAGTGCTCCTCATGTCGAACAGCCCGGCTCACAGGTGAGGGCCGCACAGCGGCCCGAACCCAGTGCTGACGGAGGTTAGATAAAAAACATTTCATACAAAGATTTCGCCACATAGATAGACAAAAGCGTTCCTGTGTATCCAAGACATAATCCAAATATCGCCATTCTTTTATATGTACGATCGAGTTGCATTTCATTTTTCATTTTCCGCAGGGCCATATGGCCAACAATAATCGATGGTATTCCTGCAATGAGTCCAAAAATTCCGCTCAAGAAACCAAGCCAAATGCTTATCGCAGGGAGCTTATAGATACTTGAAGGAGATTCACTCTTCGGTTTTATATTGTTATGCAAGCTTTCGTAACCTTTATCCTTGTCGATTTATTTAAAGAAGGATCTAACGCCTGTTTAACCCGCGTTTTTCAAAGCGTAGCGGCGAAAAACGTCGGGTTGAAACTTTTGTTGTGTGGCGAATCTTAGTTTTCATCCGTAACTTAAGTTGATTTCTTGCTATTACTTTCAGGACATAAATGCTCTGCCACTCCATACAGCAGCACTTTAAGTCTAGATTGGTCGACACGTGCCATTGCCATATCTATATCATTATGAGCATAGCCGGAACGGTATTTATCTGCTTCTTCATATAGATCAGAGGCAGTTCTTGATCTAATATCAAAATTTGGCGCATCTGTTTTAGAAAGATATGTATCGATATCAGTAAATAATTTGTAATGGTCAACAAAAAACGGACACAAAATTAAGCCGCTTTTAAATACTGCTCTTTCTCATATGCCATCGGGGATAAATATCCCAGAGTAGAATGAAGCCGGATACTATTGTAGTATGTGATGTAATCCAATATTTC
>JBNKKB010000022.1:0-11528 GCA_050291605.1 Desulfobacteraceae bacterium
CCCTCCCATCAAATTTGTATATAAAAGAGGGTACCAAAACTGATATATAGGTGACAGGGTAATCGATGTCCTGACACAAACAACCGTTAAGGTAATCGATGTCTTGACATTTTTGGGTCATCGATGTCCTGACAGTTATCACCTAACCTTTGAACTTGGCCAATGGCCCCCGAACTTTGAACCTTGAACTCTGAACTTTGAACTATGTTAACAGCCAGACATAAAACCGGACTGGTCTTTTTCCCGGCCTTTGACTGGGCCATCAGCCCCACCCACCCGGAGCGGGAGGAGCGGCTGTTGTATACCCAGGACCAGGTATTTGAAGAGGGCCTCCTGGATATCGAGGGCATGGTGGAGTTGAAACCGGACCTGGTCACCGTCGAAGATGTCCAGCGCGTTCATTTCTGTGTGCCCGACCCCCGGTCCGTGATGACCGAATCCCATTTCATCAGTGCCGGTGGCGCCAAAACCATCGGCCGGGCGGTCATGGACGGCCGGGTCAAGCGCGGCTTTGCCCTGGTTCGGCCGCCCGGGCACCATGCCAATCGCGTGGTCCATGGGGCGCGCGGGTTTTGCAACGTGAACATCGAAGCCATCATGATCGAACACCTGCGCCAGGCCTACGGTGTGGACCGAGTGGCTATTGTGGATACGGACTGCCACCATGGCGACGGCACCCAGGATATCTATTGGCATGATCCCGACACCCTGTTTATCTCACTTCACCAGGATGGGCGCACCCTCTATCCGGGTTCGGGATATTTGGAGGAAATGGGCGGCCCCAATGCCGTCGGCACCACGGTCAACATCCCCCTGCCGCCGCTGACATCCGAGGAGGGCTTTCTTTATGCCGTCAAAGAGATGGTGCTGCCCATATTGGCGGATTTCCAACCCCAGCTGATCATCAACTCGGCGGGCCAGGACAACCACTACTCCGATCCCATCACCAACATGAATTTTTCGGCCCACGGCTATGCCGAGCTGACCGCCTTGCTCAAAGCCGATATCGCCGTTTTAGAGGGCGGCTACGCCATTGAAGGGGCCCTGCCCTATGTCAACACCGGCATTATCCTGGCCATGGCGGGACTGGATTACCGCCACCTGCAAGAGCCGGATTACGATCCCCTTGCGCTGCGCCAATCCGATGAAATCACAAGTTATATCGAGCAGGTGGGCGAACGGGTGTTGGACCGCTGGGAACAACGCCACCGGCTAAGGGAGCAGATGCGCGCCAAGCCCGACAGCCACCGGCGCACGCGAAACATCTTTTACGATACGGACAACATCCAGGAATCGCAAAACGAGACCCTTCAAATCTGCGATGACTGCGCCGGCGCCCTGAGAATCGAATCCAAGGCCAAAGGCCATCGCATTCTGGCCGTCCATATTCCACGCAAAGCCTGCAGCGCCTGTGAGGAACAAGGCCGGCGCTGGTATGAGACGGCGGATGCCGAAGCATTCGACCATACCTTTTTACAAAATCGCATCACAGATCACTATGACCGCAAATAGGAGAGACCCCACTTCAAACCGTACCCCGGGCCAACGATCCCAACCCGATTCCGGCAGCCGCTTTTTCCGCCAATCCACCCTTCGCGGGAACCTGATCTTGCGCGCCGAAATCATCACGGCCATCCGGCAGTTTTTTTCAGCGCAGGACTACCTGGAGGTAGAAACCCCGGTGCGCATTCCGTCTCCGGCCCCTGAAGCGCACATCGATGCCCAACCCAGCAATGGGTGGTATCTGCAAACGTCGCCCGAACTGTGCATGAAACGCCTGCTGGCCGCGGGTTACCCGCGGATCTATCAAATTTGCCGATGTTTTCGTCAAAAAGAGCGCGGCCGGCGCCACCTGCCCGAGATGAGCCTGTTGGAGTGGTATACGGCGGGAGAGGACTATACCCACATGATGGACCAGTGCCAGGCGCTGATCGCCCATGTGGCCACGGCCTTGAATCGCTATCCTAAACTCACCTATCAAAACGCCACCCTGGACCTGAGCCCGCCCTGGCCACGGCTCAGCGTTGCAGCGGCATTTGAACGCTTCGGCTCCATGAACATGGCGGCGGCCTTGGAAAACGGTCGTTTTGATGAGATCATGGGGCTTGAGATCGAACCCCATCTGGGAAAGCCGCAGCCGTTGATTTTATATGATTATCCCGCGGCCCACGCCGCCCTGGCACGGCTGAAAGGCAACCCGCCCCAGGTGGCGGAGCGCTTTGAACTCTACATCGCCGGCCTGGAGCTGTGCAATGCCTTCACGGAACTGACCGACGCGGTCGAGCAGCGCCGGCGTTTCACCACTGAATCGGCCCATCGGCAAAAAACCGGCAAAGCGGTCTATCCGCTGCCGGAAGCGTTTCTCGATGCCCTGGAGGCCATGCCCGCAGCCACCGGCAATGCCCTGGGGATCGATCGCCTGGTGATGCTTTTTGCCGACGCCGGCCGCATCGATGACGTGGTGGCCTTTATCCCGGAAGAACTTTAAAAAAGCTAAATCTCAATCTTTTTCCAGCGCAGCAGCATTGCCAGGGCCAACCCCGCAGCAAATCCCACCGCCAGGTTGGTGGCCAGGGTGACCCCCAACATGGTGAGGGTGATAAAAAGCTCTGCCCGGGTGGATAGATCCACCAGGGTCAGGGCCAGTTGGCTGCCGGCAAAAAGGAGCAATACGCCCAGAACGGCCAGGGGGATCAAATGAAAAAGCGCCACGATCTGATCGCCCACCACCAGCACCAGCACCACCATAAAGATGCCGATGATCAGATTCGAGCCGGCGGTGCGCGCCCCAAAACGGAAATGCGCCGCCAATCCGCCGGCGCCATGGCACATGGGCATACCGCCCCACATAAAAGCGCCTAAGTTGGCGATGGCCATGCTGATGCAAAGGGCCTTGCCGGTAACGCGACCGGATGCCTCACCGAACAATTCCCCGGACAGATCCGCATTGGCCAACACCGCGTTGCCCAGGGTCATGGGGATCTGGGGCAGCACCAGGGCAAAGAAGGCAAAGGTCAAATCGATCCGGCCGGGCAAGCCCAGCGGCAGCAGTCCCGGCAAGTTGATCTGAAGCCCCACATCCGCCACCTCTTTAAACGCACCGAAAACAAGACCGGTCACGATGCCAAACCCGATGACCACCAGAGCGGCCGGAAATTTGGTGTTGTTGAGCAGCAGCAAGGTCAAAACCACACCGGCAACGCCGATAAGGATGCCGATGGGCAGCGGACCAATGGCTTGTACGGCAAGATAAGGCTCGCTCACTTGTCTGAGGAGCTGCAAGGTATTGTTGCCCAGCATGCACTTGATGCCCTCTGCCATGAGCAGGATACCCGTGGAAAGCTGCACCCCGCGGATGACCGGCTTGGGTGTATGCCGGCTGATCCATGCCATGGCACCGCTGGCACCCACCCCCAACAAGACCAGCGCCATGATCAGGGTAGCCGCCTGAATTTGCTGGGCGCTCAAGGCCGACGCCACCGCATAGGCGCTGATCACTTTCATGGGCTGCACGGCCGTGGGCACTTTGAAATAAAGACCGGAAGCAATGTAGAACAAGCCCGCAGAGAAGAAAATACCACTGGGGCTCAACCCATTGATGAGAATCATTCCCATGGCCAACGGCAGTAAAGTGCCCAAGTCTCCCAGGGAACCCGCCAGCTCTAGCCGTGTGAATCGCATTTGCATGGTTAGTCTTGCTCCTAAAGTCTGCGGTTCACTGTCATATTAATCCTGTATAACTCTATGATGTGACGCTGCAAGATGTATTGTGTTTACCAGCCGTCTCACCCCGCATTCCAATGGATTCAATGGTTACGGGCTTCTATATTTTGACCAGAAGCGCTGAAGCCAAAAAAGGCGGTTCCCGCCGCCATGATGCATGCACCCAGGATGAATGCCACTCTCAGATCAAACCAGTCCATCATCAGGCCCGCCAGGATGGCCCCGACCAACATTCCCAGGCTGTGGGCCACGGTGAGCACCGCCATGACCGACCCCATGGATTCGGTTTGGCTGCCTTTCAACACCGCCACGGCCATCATGGCCGGCATGGCGGCGCCGCCGCTCAGACCAAAGCCCACACTGATCATCAGCATCGTGGGATAATCGGTGGCCCATCGATAGGCCAGAACGGCCCCGGCGGCCAGAACACCGCCGATGATCACCATCGCTTTGCGGTTGGCGCGGTCCGCCAGATACCCCATCGGCGCCTGGATCAGACCGCTGACCAGCACGCCCAGCATGACCAGGACGCCGATCTGAGCGCTGTTGAGCCCAAGGGTGGCGTCCGCCAGCACGGGCAAAAAACCCCATATGATCCCAATGCAGGCCGTATAGGCCATGCGAAAGGCAAATAGCCCGGCTATCACCCGATCCCCCACAATGGCGCGCCATCGGATGGGGGGGGTTCCCTTGCGCAAGGCCACTTCGGACCGGGTGGGGGGCAACAGGACCAGGCAAAGCCCGAAACCGACAAGGGCCAGGATGCCCATGCAGATGAAAGCGGCCTGCAGGCTGAAGTGATCACTGATCACACCACCGGCCACCGGCCCCACGCTAAGCCCGAAGAACAGGGACATGTTAAAAACCCCCATCACAAAACCTTCGCGGCCCTGGGGCGTTAAATCCCCAACATAGGCCTGAATCACCGGCATGATCATGGCGGAGGCCATACCTTGGAAAAAGCGGATGATGATCAATTGGTTGACCTGGGTAAACAAGATATAGGCCACTGACACCAACGCATAGGCGAAAAGACCCGTCAAGATAAATGGCTTGCGGCCTTTGCGGTCGGACCAGCGGCCGAATACGGGCAGCAAAAAGGTCCTGGAAAGGGAAAACGCCCCAAATATCATCCCGATGTATAGTCCGCTGGCGCCTAAATGGCGCGCATAGACCGGCAGCAACGGCACCACGATCCCCACGCCGGTAATCGTGGCCAGGAGAGAAAAGAACAGGGTGCCGAAGATCTTTTTATCCAGCTTATTTCTCAATTAAAATTCTTTTTTAATTTTTTCCAGGGCCGACTCCACGGTTTCTCGAATGACCGCCAGGCGCTTTTCGGACATGGCTTCAAAGCGCAGCACCAATGCGGGTTGGGTGTTGGAAGCTCTTACCAGCCCCCAACCATCGCCGAATAGAACGCGGGCGCCGTCGATATCAATCACCTCTTGCCGCCCGCGGAAGTATTCGGTCACTTGCTCGACCACTTTGAATTTAATTTTGTCCGGGCATTCGACCCGAATTTCCGGTGTATTGTACGTTTTGGGAACATCCGCCAGCAACTCGCCGATGCGCTTGCCGGTGGCGGCCAAGATCTCCAAAAGGCGGCAGGTGGCATAGACCGCGTCATCGAATCCGAAATAGCGGTCGGCAAAAAAGATATGGCCGCTCATTTCTCCGGCCAAGGCCGCTTTTTCTTCTTTCATCTTCTGCTTGATCATGCTGTGACCGGTTTTCCACATTATGGCATTGCCGCCATGTTGGGTGATGTCATCATACAGGGTTTGGGAGCATTTCACTTCGGAGATGAAGGTGGCGCCGGGTTTGCGCGACAAAATCTCACGGCTGAAGACAATCATCAACTGGTCACCGTATATCAGTGTACCGTCCGCATCGACGACCCCGATGCGATCCCCGTCACCGTCGTAGGCGATGCCCACATCCAGTTTTTTGTCGGCGACCAGGGCCGTTAGATCGGTCATATTTTTGGCGACCGTGGGATCGGCCTCGTGGTTGGGAAAGGTGCCGTCGGGTTCGGTGTAAAGCTCGTGCAGCTCACATCCCAGACCCTTTAAAATCGGCACCGCCGTCAGCCCCCCCGTGCCGTTGCCCCCATCCACGCCCACGCGCAAGGGGCGGTCCAATTGAATATTTTCCAACACGTAATCGATGTAGGGCGGCAAAATCTCATATTTGTCGATATGGCCTTGGCCCGTTTCAAAATCCTGGGAATCAATCAACTGGCGGATCTGCTGGATCTGCTCCCCGTAGACCGAGTCCACCCCACTGCAGATTTTAAAACCATTGTACTCGGGAGGATTGTGACTGGCGGTTACCATGACGCACCCCTGGGTTTCCAGATGGCGGATGGCGAAGTAGGCGACCGGCGTGGGACACATGCCGATGTCCACCACTTTGCACCCCACTGCATTCAAACCGGCGATCAAATGTTCGGTGTAGGCATCGGCGGTTTCACGGCAATCACGGCCCACCGCAAGATAGGTATTGCCCTGGCGGGCCAGGTAGGTGCCGATCCCTTTGCCCAGCAAAGTCACATCGGCTTCATTCATGTCTTTGCCGGCGATACCGCGAATATCATATTGCCGAAATATTTCCGGGTTTAACATGGTATACTCCTTGCTTTATTTGTAAATATCCAGGCTCAGAGAGCCGGGCATGGGGTTAATCCCGTAAGGGGATACGATTAAACGCGTGGCCGGCGACGTCCATTGCGTGTTGCCGGTCTGCGGCGATCCAACAGGCCGGGACAGCGCCCGGCCCTGCACTGAATCGGTGGTTGCCAGGCAGATGATCTTCCCAGGGTCGGCGTCAGACCGATTCTCAAATCAGATGGATAGAGTGGTCATCCACACCATCGTCACCAGCGCCAGGGCCACCCGGTAATAACCAAAAACGGTCAGCCCATGACGATTCAGATAGGCCACCATCCATTTCACCGAAACGACCGCTGCTAAAAACGCGAACAGCAAACCGACGGCAAGCGGAAGGGCCTCAAAGGTCTGCAACATGACCTGACCCTGTTTGAGGGCGTCATAGGCCGTGGCCGCGCCCAGGGTCACCACGCCCAACAAAAAGCTATATTCCACAGAAGCCGACAGCGACAGCCCAACCAGCAAACCGCCCACAATGGTCACCAGACTGCGACTCACCCCCGGCCACATGGCGATACACTGCACGAAACCAATGATAAGCGCCATTTTCCAGGTCATATCATCGAGCAGCCGTCCGTCGCGAAATGTCCGGCCGCCCTTTCGGTTCCACCAGCTTACCGCCAGAATCACCACGCCACCGACAAACCACGCCGCCACCACCGGCCATAGGCCGAACAGGTAGGCCTTGATGAGTTTGTTGAACAGCAGCCCGATAATGGCTGCGGGCATAAATCCGGCCGCCACGTTGATCAGCAATCGACGTCCGTTCGTATCTCTACCCAACGCGCCCAGCGCCATTTGTTTTACGCGTCTGAAATACAATCCCAGCACCGCAATAATGGCACCCGCCTGAATGCATATGGCGTAAGCGTCGGAGGCGTCTTTGGTGCGTTGATTTTCCTCCGGCGTACCGGAGGTGGAGTTGCCGATGCCCATCAGCCGTTGTGCCAGCAGCAAATGCCCCGTGGAACTGACCGGCAAATACTCGGTAAGCCCTTCGACGATGCCCAAAATGATCGCCTGGCCCAGGGTCATTGCCGTCACATCTTCGGCACGATCCCCCGCCGATAGCGTCCTATTGCCCATAACCGCGTAAGGCGTGAAAGCAAACAGTAGCATAAAAACCAGAATGAAACAGGTCCACGTCGATTTTTTTAAGTGCAACTCCGCTCCTAATTTTAGAGATTGATGGTCCAACGCGCCCCTGAAGCTATATCAGCCCAAAAGCGTCCCGGCAATCTATCGTGTAGATGAACAAGAAACAAGCCCTATGTAGGGTGAAAAAGGTGTCATGGGCTATCCCTTCACTACCGCAATCGGCTTTAATCTGGCGACCTGCTTTGAAATTCCGGCCCCATGCACCACCGCCACCACTTCAGAGACATCCTTATAGGCTTCCGGCATCTCTTCGGCCATGGTCCAGCGGCCGGTCCAGCGTACCAGAATGCCTTTGTCTTCCAATTCACGCCCAATGGCCCGGCCTTTGCTTTTCTTTTTGGCTGCCGTGCGACTCAGCACCCGGCCCGCGCCATGGCAGGTGGAGCCGAATGTCTCTTCCATGGCCCGTTGGGTGCCCGCCAACACATAAGAGGCGGTACCCATATCGCCGGGAATCAAAATGGGTTGTCCTATCTCACGGTAGTCTTCGCTCAACTCCGGCCGGCCCGGTCCAAAGGCCCGCGTGGCCCCTTTGCGGTGTACGCAGACCCAGCGTGTTTGGCCATCGACCAAATGCTGCTCTTTTTTGGCAATGTTGTGACACACATCATAGACCAGTCGCATATTCAAAGCGCGGGGGCTGATGTGCAGGGTCTGCTCAAAGGCCTGTCGACACAGGTGCAGCATGATTTGGCGATTGGCATACGCATAGTTGGCGGCGCAGGCCATGGCCTGCATATAGCGACGGCCGGCATCCGACTGGATGGGGGCGTAAGCCAACTGGCGGTCGGGCAGTGCGATGTTGAGGGTCTTGACATACTTGGCCATAAACGCCAGGGCGTCATCACAGACCTGGTAGCCCAGTCCCCGCGAGCCGCTATGGATCATCAGCGTGACCTGGCCGTGGAAAAGGCCGAAAGCATCCGCGGCCGATGCATCAAATATTTCATCCACCACCCCGACTTCCAAAAAGTGGTTGCCCGATCCCAGGGTCCCCAACTGTTTGCGGCCGCGGGTCAGCGCGCGTTCGCTGAGCACCTGGGGATCCGCACCGGGCAGGCAGCCGCGATCTTCGGTATGCGCGACATCCGGGTCTGTGCCGAAACCTTGGCGTACTGCCCATTGACTGCCCTGCACCAGCACCTTTTTTTCTTCCGCCAGCGAGAGCTTCAGCGACCCTGTGGATCCCACACCGCAAGGCACTTTGCGGAAAAGGGCCTCCACGAGCAAGCGGACCTTGTCCTTTACCTCATCGTGATGCAGGTCGGTGGCGGCCAGGCGCACACCGCAATTGATATCATACCCCACTCCGCCGGGTGAGACCACGCCCTCTTGCCAATCAAACGCCGCCACGCCGCCGATGGGAAATCCATAACCCCAGTGAATATCCGGCATGGCCATGGATGCTTTGACGATGCCCGGCAAAGCGGCCACATGGGCCACTTGTTTCAAAGCCTCTTCTTTGCGCAGCTGGTCCAACAGCTTGGCACTGGTAAAAACGATCCCCGGTACGCGCATGGCGCCAAAAGGCGGCACCTGCCATCGGTAGTCATCGATACGCTTGATTTCCATGCGGTGTACCCCCTGGTTCTGGGTTGGGTTCAGATATCGAAAATTACCCTGGCACGCCAGCCCCCGTCATGGGGCGCCACTTCAATCTGGTGATAGGTGACCGCTTTGATCTCATTTCTGATCGGGTGCAGCTCCGGGATGTAGGCATCGGTGGATACAACGGCATGCAGACGGGTAGGTTCAAGGGTTTCAATACGGACTTTGTGAACGAGTCGCTCTTCGCCGTTCCATAAATAGAGCAATTCACGCAGCCAGTTCACCATCAAATCCGGCCAATCCTGACCGGTCAATTCAATGTTTTGGTCCTGTTGTCCTTTTAAGAGGGTGGCATCGGTGATCAGATCAAACAGTGCGGCGGCCGCCGTGGTGAACAGGGCCTTCTCATCAACACCCAGAATCTCCAACCTAAAATCAGCGGTATGCTCGATAAAGCGATAGTGGTTGTGCCGGATCACAGCAATACCTTGCCGGTGGATTCGGTATGGTAACCCCCCAATGCCGATACCCGCTTTTGAAAGGTGTCACTTTGGATTACGCGCAGCATCGCTTGGATGGATGCGGTTTCAAAATGCTCGACCGGAATCACCAGATCATACTGCTCGGTCACCACCGGCACAAAATCCAGACCCAGCGCCTTGGCCGCTGCATATATCCCCAAGCCGACATCGGCGGCGCCGCTCAACACGGCCACAGCCACCGCCATGTGGGTGAACTCCTCATTGTCATAGCCATTGATCCGGTCCCCGGCAAGACCCAATTGTTTGAGTTTATAATCCAGCAAAATGCGCGTCCCCGATCCCCCCTGCCGGTTCACCAGACACACATCCTCCCGGGTCAGATCTTCGATGCCTGCGATGGTTTTGGGGTTGCCGGGGGGCACCATTAATCCCTGCTCCCGGTTGACCAGATGAATCAGCCGCACCGGCACATCGGGCAGGTATTTTTGAATGTAGGCAAGATTATAGCTGCCGTCGCTTTCATCCAACAAGTGGCTGCCGGCCACATGGCAAACGCCACGCTTGACGGCCATCAACCCCCCCATGCTGCCCACATGGCTGGAGGAAATCGTCAGGTGGGCGCTTTGGGCGCGCAGTTCATCGGCCAGCAGATCCAGGGTATTGTCATGGCTGCCCACAAAGACCACGGTGCGGTCAATATGCTGCATGGAGCGTAGCAGCTCGGCTTTGACAGGCGCTTGGGCCGGGATGCCTTCCACATGGGCGGGAATGCGGATGATGCCGTCGGCTTCGGTGATGCTGGTAATTTGTCCGGCACCTCTGGGCAATGTGGTGGCCACCATTTTTTCGCCCACCCGACCGATTTTGACCCGCACAAACTCCTCCACCCCCAGCTTGGATGCAATTTTGCGGGTTGGCAGAACATCCACCTCAAGGCGTTGGGGTTCAGGCTGGCCCAACCATCTTGCCAACAAAGGCTGCACCAACTGTTCGAAAGCCATGATGGCCGACACCGGATACCCGGGAATGCCGAACACCGGCTTTTGGGAAACATTGCCTACGATCACGGGTTTGCCCGGCATCATGGTCACGCCGTGGACCAACACATCACCTTGTGCGGCAATGGCCGTGCGCGCAAAATCCTCGGAACCCGCCGATGAGCCACCGGTAATCAGCACCGACTGAACGGCCGGATCCTCGACGGACTGGCCAATCGCTTCCTTAATCTTGGCCGGATCGTCACCGATTTTCTCAAGCCGCCGGCAGCAGCCGCCCGCGGCTTCAACCATGGCGGAGAGCACATAAGCATTGGACTCTATCACCTGCCCCGGCGCAACGGCGTTGGCCGAGGTGCGGCGCCAATCCACCAATTCCGATCCGGTGGGAATGATCACCACTTTGGGGCGGGCCAACACCTCCACCTCGAACAGACCGGCGGACAGCATGGCGCCCACACAATACGCAGACACCTGGTGATGGCGGGCAAAAAGCAACTCGGTGGCCACAATATCCTCACCCATTTTGCGCACATGCTGCCAGGGAAAGGCCGGGGCTTCGATGCGGATGCGGTCCTCAGCGATGGTCTGGATGTTCTCGATCATGATCACCGCGTTGGTGTCCTCGGGCATCACGTGCCCGGTGTTCAAAAAGTGGGCCTGGATGCCGACGGTCAGTTCCTTGGGCTTGGACTGGCTGGCCCCGAAGGTGTCCACTGCATCGACGGCGACCCCATCCATGGCGGCGGCATGAAAATTGGGCGATGATACGGCCGCGACCACCGGCTCGGCCAGAACGCGGCCCACTGCATCGGGCGGCGGTACGGTTTCGGCGGGCATGCTGCCCATGGCCGGAAAATGGTCGAAGAGGATCTGACGGGCCTCTTCGAGGGGTTTCATGTTCAGATAGACGTTGCGTTTGGTGTTCAATGATCGACTCCTGAGAATAT
>JBNKKB010000023.1:0-15410 GCA_050291605.1 Desulfobacteraceae bacterium
CAACAACACCGAGGCGCAACGGTAATCCCGGGCGATACGGCTGATTTCAATGAAAGGATCCGGGGAAATTGTCGTCAACGCTTCGGGAGTCAAGCCATTGCTGAAAGCGGCGATCAGTGATTCTCTCAGAACAGACTGCGCGTCGATGAGCTGCCGGGGAACTTCACCTGGCACCCATTTTTCAGGCGCGGTGACAACCGACAGGAGCAGCACATGTCCGATACCGTTTGGCGACAGGGCCGTCGCCAGGGCAACAAGTCCCTCAGCGCTCTTCGGGTTGGCGATAGGAACCAGGACAAGCGGGGACCGGCCGCGGAACAGGAGCAAACTCGGATCCCTGGCCTCTTCGGCTGCATCGACAATTCTGGCGCGGCGTGCAAAGCGGCCAAAGAAAAGGACGGCACCGGATACCAGCCAAACCCCGGCTACCATACCGGCGGAGGGAACATTGACGCCCTGAAAGACAGCTAATGACAGGCATGCCAGGCCCCCCACAACCGGTATGAGGGGAAAGAACGGCACGCGAAATTCATTTTTACTGTTGCCGGATCTGATTCTGGCCAGGTAGACGATGACGTGGGCAAGGGCGAACGTAACCAGGAAAATCAGGCTGGATGCAGCTCCGGCTGCAGCGACGTTTGGAATGACAATAAGAATAGCGATGACGATACCACTTGTGACGAGAATGGCGTTGACGGGGGTTGTATAGCGCTTGCTCATCGCTTCAAGGGAGCGAAAGAGGGTTCGATCTTTGGCCATGGCCTGTGCGACGCGTGATGCGGCAAACAGGTTTGCCTGCAAAGCGGAAAGCATGGACAGAATACCGGCCGTCAACACCAGCCAATATCCCGGCACCCCAAGGTAGCGCCCGGCCGCCCGCGCAATAATGGTTTCTGGATTGACAGCGCTTAAGTGCATAATAGATTCTCCCGGCCCGGCACCAGCCACGGTCACCACGATCAAAAGCGGGATGTAAATGCATAGTGCTATGGAAAGCGAGAGGAGCATGGCCCGAGGTATATTGCGCCGCGGTTCCTTGATCTCCCCGGCGACCGCCGCAATGAGGTCAAATCCCTGTAAAGCGATGAAGGAATACCCCATGGCCGAAATGAGGCCATGAAATCCCATGGGAAGAAATGGACTGAATTTTCCCGCGATGACGGTGAGATTTGTAGAGCGCATTGCAATGAAACCACCAACAATCAAAATGCCGAAGACAACGACTTTACCAATGTTGGACCATTTGCTGCTTCCCCGATTGGAACAGATCAAAATCGTCGTGTAAAAACAACTGGTGACAATTGCCAGAGTGTTCTGAGTCATGGAAGACGTCAGCCAGATGGGCGGACGTCCCCAGATGTTGGAATAAAGCGTGGCGATGCCAGCGCAAAAGAAGGACGCGAAACCAAGAGCGTAAAGGACCGAGGCGACGATAGAGGCAAACCAGACAACCCAGCCGACTGCAAAGGCTTTTGTTGATGCATTATTCATCCTAAAATTTGGTAAATGGACCGTAGCCAATGACGGTCTTTAAGGGCTGGTTTATTATTTGAAATTCCGCTGATGGAAGGTGGATAAGTGCGTCCACAACATACTGAAAAGATATTAAATGTCCAAATCAAGGCGGTGCTTTGGGACAAATCTTGACTTCGACCTCCAAAATCATGGATATTTAATTGTTGTACTGTTTGGCTTTTCCCGAATTCGGCTATCTCGTCTTTATCTTCGAGCAAAACTCTTATTATACAAACCCCATATATATGATTAAATCCCGAAGGCCGAGCAGGCGGCTTCGTTCAATGCGTTTTATCACTCATCCCTTTTTGTAAAAACACTGCCTCAGTCTAAAAACAAAACAGAACGTTATTGAATCTATTGATCCTTTCCAACTACGGGACGAATGATAAAACACTATTTTATTATGTCAACTTTACGATCTGCACCTGTAACCGGCAGTCCTACCTCGATGGTAGAAAGACGTAAGTTTAAAGCTTTCTACACTTCGAATACCCCCAGAAGGCTCGACCACAGCCAAATTGAAGGTTTGGAGACTGCTTCTAAAGCTTAAAACGGCCGAGAATTTTTTTAGCGATAATGACTTTCTCCACCTCTTTGCTGCCTTCGAAAATTTCCAATACTTTAGCATTTCGCCAGTAATGGGCAACGTCATATTCTTCTAATATACCATAGCCGCCGTGCAGTTGAATAGCTTCGTCGGCAACCTTTACGGCAACTTCGGCTGCATACCATTTGGCCATTGAACTCAAGGTGGGGTCTGCCTGGCCATTGTCTATTTTGGCAGCGGCAAGATAGCAGATCGACCTGGCGGCCTCTGTCAAGGTGGCCATTTCAGCGATTTTGCCCTGCACCATCTGCTGTGATGCCAGAGGCTTGCCGAACTGTTCGCGCTGGCGGATATGAGCGATGGCCTTATCCAGAGCCCCTTGGGCGGTGCCAACCCCCAATGCAGCCACTTGGACCCGTGAGCGGTTGAAAAAATTCATGACGTTGTAAAACCCCTGCCCCTCTTCGCCGATCAGGTTGAATCTCGGAACTCGCACGTTTTTAAAAATAGCATCACCGGTTTCTGACGCCCGCAAAGACAGTTTGCCGTGATAGGGGTTGGAGCTGTAGCCGCTTCGATTGGTTTCAACAAGAAGGGTGCTGAACCTTTTGTGTACCTTAGGATTTTCCGGGTCCGTGACACATAACACGATCAAAAAATCAGCGGATGAACAGTTGGTGATGAACACCTTGCTGCCGTTGATGATGTAATCATCTTCCTCTTTGACCGCCTCTGTCTTAATGCCGGCCACGTCGCTGCCAGCATCCGGCTCGGTAATGGCCATGCCCATCCTCATCTGGCCTAGACAAATGGGCGGCAAGTAACGTTGTTTTTGTTCCGGTGTGCCCACCATGTCTATCAACTGGCTACCGAAAAACGCCGATTCGATAGCATGGGTAATCCCAAGGTCCACGCGGGCAAACTCTTCGATGATCACGCACTGATCCAGGTAGCCCAACCCCAGCCCTTCGTATTGCTCATTGATAAATACGGCCAAGAACCCAAGATCAGCCGCTTTTTTCCAAAGACGTGGATCAAAGGCGGCTTTTTCATCCAACTCGCGGGCGACCTCCCGGAATTCGCCTTCTGCAAAATCCCGGGCTGCCTTTTTTATTTCCAATTGTTCTTTCGATAGCGCAAACATAAAATTGCCTTTCTTTCGCCTATGGGTACTATTTGGCGAATACCGGCTTTCTCTTCTGCAAAAAGGCTCTCACACCCTCTTTGGAGGCGTCGATGCAGGATATGTCGCCCGATCCCTGGTAGTTGATTTCCAAAGCAGCTTCCAAAGAATCGGCGGCTGCAGCCTGGTTGACCACTCGGGCCGCCAGACCCAGGGCCTCCTTGCTCAAGGATAGATCACCGGCCATGGGCTTTTCCGGGACCACAAATTCGGTGATGGTCACCGGTCCCTCGGTGATGGTCGGAAGATGGCCGACCAGTGCGTTGACCTGGTCAATGGCGGCCGCGATCAGTTCAGAGTAATTATTAGTAATTTGTGACACCATTCCCAGCTCCCTGGCTTGCTTGACGGAAAGCGGCTTATTTTGTCCGATCATCTCATTGAAGGTGGCCGAAGCATGTGGCCATTTGCGATAAGGGATCACCGCGCCGCCCATTCCAGGCAAAATGCCCAAGGTTATTTCCGGCAGTTGAAAAAAAGCACGCTTGTCGGCCACCATGGCATGGCAGCGGATAGCAAGCTCCACACCACCGCCCATGGCCAATCCGTTGACCGCCGCAACGACCGGTTTGCTCATTTGGTCGATATAGTGCAGCACCTTGGAGTTCCCGCGGGCAAGGGCCACACCTGCTTCGCGGTTGTCTAAGGTTGCAATGAAACCATTGATGTCCGCCCCGGCGCAAAAAGCCTTTGTCCCGTAACCGGTGATGACAAAGCCTTTGATGGAGGCATCTGCGGCGCCCTTTTTCAGCTCGGCCAGAATCTCGTCGCAGGTGTCGCCCCCCAGGGCGTTGGCCGCCTGGGGCCGGCGGATGGTGATGATCCGTACCCCTATCCACCAGAATATCCCTCGGAAAATCGGTATACCGTCCGACGGGGCCTTTAGGCCGGGGAAAACCCGGACGCTCTTTCTCAAAATCAGCCATAATGCGGTTGACCTCGGCTTCGCCTAACTCGGCCATGATGTCGAAAACGCCCTTTTTAAAGCCCAGCCCGATAAGGCTGCCGAAGTTCAGGTCGGAGCGGGTGCCGATATGGCGATCGGCAATATCGAAGCATTGGGAAAAAACCACGCCTAGCATCCGGTCCCGGATCCAGGCCTTCAAATCCAGGGGCATCTCCACGGGGGTGCCGGGTTTGTTGGTGTTCCAGGTGTCCACGGACAGCAGCACCGGCGAAGGGGCGTAGCAGGTCCGTTCGGCCATGCAGCGCATTTGGGATTCGTAAGTCAGCGGGTTGCCGCCGGCCATGTTGAGCACGAAAAAGGGGCCTGCGCCGACAAATTCCTCGGTCGCCGCGTCCACTTGACCGCTTGTGGCCCTGTCCACCAGGTAGGCGGCCTCGTTGGTCCAGTTTTCAAAAATACGGTTGAGCAGAAAGGAAAAGACATTGCGGGTCACCACCGGGGCCTTGCCGGTGTTGGCGAAAAACCAGATCAGGTAGTTGAGCACTTCTTGCTTGACCTTTTCCCAGTTGATCACCTCAACGGCCATGCTGCGCCAGGCCGGGGCGAAAAAATGGGTGATGGTGGTGCGCTCGGGGTGCTGCATATCTTTAAAGATCTGGTCGGCGGGAATACCGCTGGTGTTGGAGGTCAGAATCGCATCCTTGGCGACGATCTGCTCCAGGTCTGCAAAGATTTTTTTTTTGAGCCCAAGGTTTTCCGTGGCCGCTTCGATGACCAGCCCGCAGTTTTTGATCAGGTTGTAGTCGGTGGTATAAACAATATTGTCCAGCACTGCATCGGCTTGTTCCCGGGTCATTTTTCTGTAGTCAATCGCTTTCTGGGCATAGGTCTTAAACCGTTTTTCCGCCTTTTTCAAAGGCTCTTCAACCACATCGACGAGGTACAGTTTTTTCTGCGGAAGGCCGGTCCTGAGGTAATAGGCGATGTCCGGACCGATATGGCCGGCACCGACCACTGCCATCTCTTCAGGCATGGGACGATCGGTTTGGATAAGAAACGGGTTTTTATATGAGGGGTACAAAGGGCTTTCTGTTTTCATCGTTCAGTCTCCTTATCCGTTGACTTTGATCACCAAGGCAGCGCCGCTGTCTCCGGCTGCGCAACCAGCCAGAAGGCCGTAACCGCCGCCTTTCAACACCAATTCTTCTATCAACTCAACCAGCAGACGCAGGGTGGTGGGCCCCTGGGGATGGCCGAAAATCAAGGAGCTGCCGTAATTGTTGAAAATACGGTCATCGATACCCATCAACTTGCCCATGGCCAGGTCGTTGATGGTAAACGGGTTGTGGGTTTTCACGGCTGCCAGATCGGCGACCTCAAGACCGGCATTGTTCAGGGCCATCCAGGCTGCCGGGGTGGGGGCCTCGGGCATGTGGGCTTTTTCGGCCCGCGAGTAGCCATAAGCCACAATCTGGATGGTGATGCTCTTATCCGCGGAAAGCTCCTTAGCCCGGTCATTAGAAGTGACCACGATACCGGCATTGCCATCGGCTGGGTGGGTCTGGGCACCGAAGGTCAGCACGCAGCCCGGCTGGGTTTTCAAACGGGACATGCCTTCTGCTGTGCACGGGGTGATGCCTTCATCGGCTTCTACCAAGATGGTTTTTTTCTTGGAAACCTGCACCTCCATGGGAAGCATGTATCCTTTCTGAAATGCGCGGTTGTTTTCCAAGGCTTCGGTATATTTTTCATAACGATTGACCGCCACGGCATCAGAGTCATGCCGGGTAAAACCATACTTTCTGGCCACGTTTTCGGCTGTTCCGGCAGGACTGGTCTCTGCGGTTGGGTCCCAGCCGAATCCGTCTATAATCCATGATTCAAAATCCGGCTTGCCACCAGGCCCAGCAGGATTGGGCCAAATTAGGTTGGGGCCGTTAGACATGCGATCGCTGGCTAGCACCAGAACATTTTTGTGGCTGCCCATTTGAATGCAGCAAGCGGCATAGTTAACCGACACCGTTGAGGTGGCACAGGCTTGGGCTATGCGCGGTCCGCTGATATTCGGATTGCCCATCAACGTTGCCACATGGGGTGAATCGTAAAACCACCATCGCTGGGGGATGGTCGAGCCGTAGACGATGCCATCGAAGATATTGGGGTTGTATCCACGCAGTGCCATAAACTTTTTAGCGGCCGCAGCCCCCAGTTTCACGGAATCTTCATTCTGAAAAGAACCCTGCCACTTACAAAATGGTGAACTCCAATACCCCTTGTAAGGGACATATACATTGTCAAACATTTTTTTCCTCCATTGAGCTAATTTCAGGCCTGTTAACCAAGATAGATCACTGTTTTGTAAGATTATCGTGGTTATTTCACCGTCACTACCGGGCAAGATGCATTCAATATGATAAATTGGGCGTTGGAGCCAAACAGCATTTTGTCGATTCTGGACTTTTTTTTAATCCCGATGTAAATCAGATCTACATTTTCTTCCTTTGAGAATTTCACTAAATCCTCGCCAACTCGAAACCCCCGAGACAATATTTGGGTCTCAACAGGAATTCTCATATCCATTGCACGTTTGCCAACAATGCTAAGTTTGTCTTTTGCTTCTTCCATGCTGATGGTGTAAGAAGAGGTGCTACCTTCAAGAACAGTGATGACAATCAAATGGGCCGAAAAAGCCTGAGCGTGAATACAAGCAAGGTCCAAGGCCGCATCAGCGGCATTGGATCCATCATATCCAACCAATATTTTCATTTTCTGGGCCTTTCTTATTTTCTTGTTGGAGAACCGAAAAATATCCGCAATTTCAAATAAGCAGATTAAAACAACATGTATTGCTTATTGCAATATATAAAATGACTAATTAACCAATTTGAATAATATCAATAATAACATTATCATATTCATATGTTTAAGGCCATTTTATCCATTTAAAAATATGTTGACATGCTCCTATGTAAATAGGAAATAGAACAAAATGAATATAAAGTCAATTTGAATTATGGCACTATTGGTTGATTATTGAATTGAAAAGTGTCGGTAAAGGGGGGGACTATGCTGCTTTCGAAATTATTTGAGCCTGCAAAAATCAATCTGCTTAATATTAGAAACCGACTAGTGATGCCAGCGGTGGCTCTTTTCTATACCAATGATCACAGTTTTAACGAGCGGTATAAGGCGTTTTATCAAGAAAGGGCGAAAGGCGGAGTAGGGCTCATGATTATCGGCCCCATAGCTATCGACAGAATGGGTAGTTCCCCCTTCATACCCGGACTTTTTGCTGATAGCCAGATTGGACCTATCGGGGATTTTATCGCCGAGCTTCACAGGAACAGCCCTGTAAAAATCGGAATTCAACTAATGCACCAGGGACGCTATGCCTCGCAAAAGCTCAGCGGGTTCAGGCCAATTGCGCCATCGGCCATAGCTAGCCCTTTGTCAAATGAGGTGCCTCGTGAAATGACGGCGGAAGATATCGAGAATGTGCAAAAGGCTTACGTTGATTCGGCTTTGCGAGCCAAAGAAGCCGGTTTCGACTATATTGAAATCCTCATGGCCGGTGGTTACCTGGTTGGAGAATTCCTGTCTCCACTTTCCAATCAAAGAACGGATCAATATGGTGGGACACTGGAACATCGCATGCGCTTCGGCCTTGAAATAATAAAGAAAATCAGATCCGCTGTGGGGCCGAATGTTGCAATGGGAATTAGAGTCTCCGGACATGATTATATGAAAGGCGGAAACACGATCAAAGAGTCTTCACGCTTTTGTGCCGAAGCTGAGAAAGCCGGAGTCGATGCCATTAATGTTACCGGTGGGTGGCATGAAACCCATGTTCCCCAGGTAACTAGCGAGGTTCCGACGGGTGCATTTCTTTACCTGTCACGAGCAGTCAAGGCAGTGGTGCAGGTCCCTGTTTTTGCATCTAATCGACTGGGTGACCCCATATCGGCAGAAAAGGCATTGCGTTCAGGGGCTGCTGATTTTATTTGTTGGGCCAGGCCGCTGATCGCCGATCCCTATATGCCACAAAAAGTGCGTCAGGGAAGGTCCCGCGAAGCGGTTCCGTGCATTGGCTGCAACCAAGGTTGTCTTGACGCTATATTTGCTGGTTCATCTGTTCATTGCACGGTCAATCCTTTGGCTGGTCGTGAGCAGACAATTGAAATTGTAGAAGCGGTAATTAAAAAGAAGGTTTTTATAGCTGGCGGTGGACCGGCCGGAATGCAGTTCGCATTGACTGCCAGTCGAAGGGGACATGACGTCACATTGTTCGAAAAACACAACAGGCTCGGAGGTCAGGTTAACTTAATCGCCGCAATACCTGGGAAAAAGATATACTCAGGCCTCGTGCATAGCTTGGCAGCCCAACTTAGAAACTCAAACGTAAAAATTCAACTAAATACACAACTCGAACCAAAAACGATTCTGGATAAGAAACCGGACGTTTTAGTCGTGGCGACGGGTGCAAAGCCTGTATCATTAACTATCGAAGGGATGCATCGTGGAAATGTTGTCGACGCTTGGGATGTGTTGGATGAAACAGTTTGGGAAATCGGTAAACGTGTTGTTATCATTGGTGGGGGTGCTACAGGCTGTGAAACTGCATTGATGGTGGCGAAAATGGGCATACCCGATGCAGAAACGATATCATTTCTGATGACACATTCAGCGGATGAATTGGAAGATATCCAAAAATTGCTCTGCCAAACCAATCGGGAGATAACCGTTATTGAAATGACCGACCGCCTTGCAGGTAATGTGGGTATTAGTACTCGGTGGGCCCTATTGAAGCGTCTCCAGCAGCTGGGAATCAGGTTTTTTACTCAAGCCAAGGTAATTAAACTAGAAGATGATGCAGTGCACATACTGACTCAAAATGGTGTCGAATCGATCCAGGCAGACACTATCATTCAAGCTGCTGGTGCGGTCCCTATAAATTCTCTTGCGAAAAACGTCTTCACAAATCAGATTGAAATCTTGACGATAGGGGACGCCAAGGGAATTAGAAATCTATCTGAAGCGATTAGAGAAGGCTTTGAAACGGCGCTATGCATCTAAAAGGAGACGCGAAATGGGCAAAAAGGATAAAAGAGCCAGTATTTCACTTCACCTATCTTGATTCGCCGAGGCAGAGCCATAAAAAGGCCGACAATTTTTTGAGGGAAAATCCGGTCTTATCTACCCAGAATTGGTACAAGCATTTCAAAACGATATCATTTTCAGTTCCACGATTTGGGCAGCCCCTGAAATTGCATGATCATGTTTCTTGCCATTTCATTTGAAATAGGAGAGAACTGGATTTGAAATGTATCGCGCAGATAGCGTTGAATCGGATATTCCATGCATATACCATAGCCACCAAATATTTCGGCGCCATAAATGCCTGCATGCATCGCCCCTTCGGCAGCCACCACCTTGGCCATGTTGGACTCCATGTGGTAGGGTCGGCCATGGTCGCACAACCAGGCCGCCTTGTAGGTTAAATTCCTCGCATTCTCAATATTTATAGCCATGTCAGCCAGGTATTTTTGTAATACCTGGAAGCGACCGATGGGGCCGCCGAAAGCATGTCGCCGTTTTACATAGGCCATGCATTCATCGAAGATGGCTTCCATGAGGCCGACACCCATCAAGGAAACGACGATTCTCTCCGGGTTCAGGACATCAATTAGCTGATACCAACCATTTCCGCGGGTTCCAAGCAGGTTTTCCTTGGGGATTTCCACATCCTTGAAGGTGATGCCCACTGAATCGCAATGGTGACAACTGATCTTAGGAATCTTGGTGATCGTAATCCCCTTTGATTTGGCGGGGACTATGAAGATACTCAATGATTTGGACGGAGCTTCGTTTTCTTCGGTTTTGCAAATGACAATCATATAATCCGCAACATGCGCACAGGTAATAAACACTTTTTCTCCGTTGATCACCCATCTGTCTTCTTTTTCCGCGGCAAAGGTGGACAGGGCTCCCAAGATATCGGTTCCCCCTCCGGGTTCGGTCAGCGCCATGCATGTTTTCAGTTCGCCCTCCGCAAATTTTGGTAAAAATTCGCGTTTCATTTCTTCGGTTCCCAAATGTTTGATAAAGGGGCCGCCAAAAGCATGGTTGACCCCCATAGCCATGGCAACTGACATGGATGCCTTGCAAACAGGTTCCTGAATCAACATCATGTCGACCAGGCTCAGATTGTCCCCGCCGTATTCTTCAGGAATGCTCGCTTTAAAGTAACCAATTTCATTAAATTTATCCCATAATTCCTGGGGCGGAAAATCGACGTTTTCATCCATCCAGGCAACATAATCTGGCGCTAGCTCCTTTTTACAGAATCGCTCCATCTCTTTTTGCAACATTTTCTGTTCTTTGGTTAGTTCGATGATCATCTTTAACTCCCTAAATTTTTAAATAATTAAATCATGTAAACTAATTCGTTACCCGGTTTTCGAAAATGCATTCGCAGAAAAATTCCTCAAGTAGCCGGATTCTACAGAGCTCCTGCGCAGATATTATACGGCGATCAGGATATTCCTGAGGCAATATAAAAACATAATGACTTATTAACCATAATGTATCTACCATTATCGCCGATTACGGGTCAATACTTTTTTGTGCTTGAAATCTGGTTTGGGCTGTAATAGTTATATTTCCAATTGATCGGTCTCCAACCGGATTGTGCCGGTGCTTGTTTTTGAAATCCGGTTATCAGTCATATATTGGTACACTTTTATTAGCATAACATTCTGTAATGTTGAAAATTATTGATAAAACAGAGAATCTATGTAAAACATGCTGACCCAGTCGTCATATCAACTATTTAGGTTTATTTTAACGTCATAAGAGAAATTTTGGGAATTTGCGATGATGGATGAAATTAAGGATCAAGATTCGAAATTGATGAGCATAAAAGAGCTTTGTGAGGCGACTGGTGTCAGCCGTGGCGCGGTATATCATTACCTGAAATCAGGACTGCTCCATTCCCCAATCAAGGAGGGGCCGACGAAACTGAGATACGATCAGAGACACAAAGAGCGTATTCAGGAAATAAGGCATTTTCGTGAAAAAAAGAAACTATCTCTCCTCGAAATACAAAAAATGTTTCAAGTCTCTGCATCGTCAGAGAACATACTCGAGAAGGATGCCGATGAGGTAAAAAATCTGATCATCGACAAATCCATCGAATTGATATCCAGAAAAGGTTTTGCCAAAACGAAAATCAGCGATCTTGCCGATGAATTGAACATGGGCAAAGGGACATTCTACTTGTATTTCAAAAGCAAAGAGGAGCTTTTTCTTAAATGCATCGAACGTTTTAAAGAATTATTTGTACCAAAAGAGTATTGGGAAGATATAAAAAAGGAGCGATACTTCTTTAAACGGGCATACAAGCGGATGTTCTATATGCTCGAATCATTTCAAACATTTATGGGGATTGTTGGCATTATCAAATTAGCAATTCGCGGGGAAGATCCCGAACTTTCCAAGACAGCCATGGATTGTTTCCAGGAGATCATCAGCCCAACAGTCAAGGAATTGCAGAGACATATTGAATCCGGTGTTGTCCGCGAGGTCGATGCCAAATTCATAAGTTTCATCCTTTTTGGTGTGGGGGAGGCGGCAGGATATTGGCGGATGATCCATCCAGAATATACAAAAGAGGAAACGGCAGAAAAAATCCTGGACTTCATGACCAAGGGATTGGCCTCGACGGTCGAAAAAGAGCAGTGGGCCGAAAAAGAGGCATCTTGCAGATTTACCGTTGTTGATCAGAATAAGAATATATTGCAGCTCAAGGAGGTTAGGATAAATGGCAGTGATCGATTAAACGGTAATATCGGTAACGGGACCGTGGAAATTCCACTGATAAACATTGAAGACTTGGAGATGGTGCATGGCGAATCCAGTAACTCTGCTTTGATAAAAATGGATTCCGATGAAAAAATCCATATCCAAATTGATGGTTCTGCAATTTTGACCGGACTTTCATTTTTTGGTAATTACTCAAATTCGCTTGGTGATGTTGCCAGGGTAACGAAATATCGAAATTACCAATACTCTGAAAATTAGGCGATTTATTTTAAGCCAGCCTCAATCCAGCCTAAAAAAACACCCTGACAGCCCAATCGATATCCGAAGGCCGTTATCCAATCCATTAATGAGATTTAAATCCTTTGCCTGTGCCAGATTAGCAATGAAGATCTGATCTATACGAATTTTGCTTGACACGGAAATTCAAATTAATTAATACAAGATGACCACATGGTCATTCTGTAAATTTAAGATTGGCTCAAAATGCGGCCTGCTTTATATAGGCATACCAAAGGAGGGAGCGAATGGGGAAAAACAACCTTGCAATCATCGGTGTAGGTGAGGTTCCGACCGGAATCTATACCGAAAGAACGCGATGGGATATCCTGTACGATATTTGTACAGGGGCAGTAAGGGACGCTGGCCTTACAATGAAAGATATTGAAGGTGTAATAACAGTTGCCCCTCAAGCGCAGCCAAGAATAACCTCGGAAATTTCCTTTGGTAAGATTCCCGAAGAGTTTGGAATGACTAATGTTAAGGATGTATGCATCTGCAATGCAGGTGGTGCTTCAACTACAAACTGTCTGAGACTTGCAGAACATTATATCGAAAGTAAAATAGCAAAGATTGTACTCATTCCGCATGTCACTGTCCACTCAACCATTCCCGTTCAAGATGTGATCAATTTTTTCGCCACTGCAGGTCAAGATACGCAGTGGGAATATCCGTATGGATCCTCTTTCAATGGTATTTTAGGTATGGTTGCCCAACGGTATATGTATGAAACAGGTACAACTGCAGAGGAGATGGCCTCTACAGTTGTCGCTTTGCGAAAGTGGGCTGCACTCGATCCTAATTCGATGTTTTTTAAAAAGCCCGTTACGCTTGAAGAGGTACTTTCTTCAAAAATGGTCAGTACACCACTGCATTCAAGAGAGTGTAATGTGTTGGCAGACGGCGGTGGTGCAATGGTGGTCACCTCAGCCGATCTGGCAAAAGAAATTACCGACACACCGGTTTACAAACTAGGACATGGCGCAAGATATGTTGGTGCTTGCAATATCATGAGAAAAGACTTTTTCATGCGTGAGGGGTGGAGGGCAGCAGCGAAAGATGCATTAGATCAAGCCAGCTTGGCCATCGATGATATGGATATCCTGGAATTTTACATGGCCTATCCGTTTAATCAACTGATCGGGCTTGAGGCGGTAGGCATTACGAAACCCGGTGAGTCCGGCAAGTTTGTTATGGAAGGCCATACTTCGCCCGGCGGCAAATGTCCGGTTTCAACCATTGGAGATGCAGCAGGCAGAGGGCATACCGGTTCAGGCGTGAGCATGGCTAACTACATCGAAACTGCCAGGCAGTTGATGGGAAAAGCAGGCGAACGACAGGTTCCTGGTTGCAGGTTTGTGCTTGCTTCTGCAGCTGGAGGCTCCGGAATGAATACATTGATGACAGTATTTGGGAGGGAGATTCCATGAACGAATACATAAAACCGTTACCAGAAACACAACCTTGGAGCAAAGAGTTCTGGAAGGCTTCAAAACAACATAAGCTTTTAATCCAGGAATGCAGAGATTGTAATTCAAAAATTTTTTACCCCAGGAAATTATGTCCGGAATGCTGGTCCTCAAACCTTTCATGGTCGGAATCAAGTGGGAAAGGTAAAATATTCACTTTCACAATCACCATGACCGGCGTGGAAAAAAAATTTCAGGAGGATCTTCCCTATATCTTGGCCCTCGTTGACCTGAAGGAGGGTGTTCGGATGATGACCAATATTGTGGAATGCAAACCCGAAGAGGTTAAAATCGGCATGGACGTGGAGGTTGTTTTCGAAGATATTACCGAGGAATTTGCACTGCCGAAATGGCGGCCGGTTCAAGGATAATCATTCTTTAACAAACCTTCGGGAAAGAGGGCCAAAGCTGCAACCGTTGCAATAACATTTAATAATGAGGCGGTGTTCAATTGCAAACAATTGGAGATATAGCGAAAAAAGGGGCAAAGGTGTTTTCTGAAAAAGTCGCTGCGATCTTTGAGGAAACGCGACTGACATATCGCCAATTAAACGAAAGGGTGAATCGTTTTTCTAATGCCCTAATTCGTTTTGGCTATAAAAAAGGTGATCGGTTGCTGATCCTTGCGGAAAACAGTCATAAGTATCTTGAGGTATATTTTGCTGCAGCAAAAGCAGGAATGAGTGTCACTCCGCTTAACTTTAGGTTGTCGAATCAGGAGCTTGTTCACATCGCCAAAGATTGTGAGGCTTGCTTAATCATTTTCGGAGAAGGTTATGCCGACCGAGCATTGAAAATCGCTAAAGATATTTCTCAGATTAGGTTACTCATCGGCCTGGATGAAACAATCGAAGGGTGCTCCAATTATGAGGAGTTGATTGAAGGGTCCTTGTCTGATGAACCGAATGTGGAAGTTGATGAAAATGATATGGCGATACTTATGTACACAGGCGGTACGACTGGGCTTCCCAAAGGCGTGATGCTGTCCCACAGAAATATTTTGACCGCTATGATCGGGTTGATTATCACCTATTCATTCACCAGGAGGGATAAAGAGTGTTTTATCCTGCCTTTGTTTCATATCTCGCTTTGGCCCGTATTCTGCATGTTGATGGTGGGTGGATCGGCGGTTATCCTGCGCCGGCCGGATCTAAAAGAAATTCTTCGTTTGATCGAGTCAGAAAAATGCACCCATATTAATCTTGTGCCCACCCTTCTGGGATGGATCCTGACAATGCCCGAGTTGGACGATTATGACCTGTCCAGCTTGAGGGGAATTAATTATGCAGGTAGTCCAATGGCACCGGAGGTCCTGAAAAAATGCATCGCAAAATTCGGCAACATCCTTACTCAAGGATATGGTTTGACGGAGGCTGCGCCAATCGTCAGTTCGCTTTTCAGGGAAGATCACACCATAGAGGGCCCTAAATCAAGATTACTCAAAAGTGTCGGAAAGGAAGGCCCTGTTGTTGAGGTCCGGGTGGTGGACGAAAATGATAAATCTGTTGAGCCAGGAAAAATCGGCGAAATCGTGGCCAGGGGCAAAAACATCATGATGGGATACTGGAAAAACCCGGAACTTACCGCCAAAACTATCAAAGACGGGTGGCTTCATACAGGAGATATGGGAACCATGGATGACGAGGGGTATATCTACCTGGTGGACCGCAAGGCCGATATGATTATCAG
>JBNKKB010000024.1:0-9647 GCA_050291605.1 Desulfobacteraceae bacterium
TGGGGACTTGCACCCCACTAGCTCTGTGCCATGCCTGGCACACACGGCAGGTGTCAGCGGGCGCATGATCCTTGCGCTCCGATGAGCACCAATGTTATCCTTTAATTCTCATAATAGTTGTCATATGCGATGATTTCACCCCTATTATAGATATCCTCAATTAATTCGATGTATCTGTTTTCTTGAAATATTTCATGATGTAATCGCAAATTCAGAATTCGTTTCCATTTTTTGCGAATAAGACCGTAATGATCCTTAAATCTACTATCAGTATTACATTTGCAGCCACATTGAATAAAAAGGCCAAATAATTGATCCTGAGCGTACAATCCTTTCCGTTCGATTTTAAATCCGGCCTCGCTGCAAGCACTACTGTCATTTGTTTTGATAGCTTCCTTGCATATATCCGTAATTTTACTTGGAACAATGAAAGGACTAGGCTCCGTGTTCATATGTGCATAGTAACGAGCAGCAAAGGGAGAATATCCAAGAAACAACGCTGTGTCTCTGATGAGAGTATATTTTGTTTTACTGTAGTCATCATATCTTGATTTTTTATTGCCAAGAATAATTTGTTCCATAGCACTATTGACATCATGGAGGCAGGAATAGAGCAAAACTGATTTTAAATAATATGGATATGCGTTTTCACTGTCCATTGAAATGAGTTGATCAACGACATTTAGGTAGTAACTCAAGTCAAACTTCTCCAAGTCTATACTATAACGAAACAATTCATTTACAATTATGTGTTGATAATATAAGCATTTTTCTTTAGCACTCAGCTTTTCGATTTTTATGGCTGAAAGGTTTCTCCACCATAACCACATTGAATCTGTAATAATCGCGGAAGCCAATAAAAAAGTGGGATTCCGATCATTATAAATTCGACATAGATCTTTCGGTGAAAACTGGATTTGTGCACTCAAATTTGCATATTCACAGTTATCAAAATTATCAACTATTAGCGATTCGGTTTTTAATATATCCGAGTAGGAAGGCGGGTGATTCACAGTCATTTGATTTGAACACTGAATTAAAAAGAAAATTGTGAAAATAATCATAGTTGGCTTTTGGATATTCATGCTTTAATCTTCTCTGATAACGCTGCTTTCCAGCGTGCGTGCGTTTTTCCGCGATCCACTGAAAGCTTTTGATATGCGAATTATCTTATAAAAAGTGTGGCCGCCGCCTCAATTGAAGCAACAATGGTCAAACTAATAAATAGAATGTTTACATGAGCAAACTTCTGAATATTTTCCTCTGAAGCTATAAATGGAGGGTAAAAACAGGTGAGGGCATTGATTAGGAAAATTGACCAAAAAAACCAAGCTATATATTTGAAGTTGTTCCTTAACATAAAGATTTTTGAGAAATTCATAAGGCGCCTATTCATAAGCCATTGCTTTGGGGCAAAATTCTTGTTATGCTTTTTTCTCAACACCACCTTCATTCCAGTCACTCCAACCTGGAAAGCTCAATGGCTTGACTTTGTCAATACTTTTTAGGTGTTCACCCCACTTATTCATACTTTCTTTCAGGTGGCATTCGAATCTCTCAGACGACATATATGTAAAGTCCTTGTTTTGAATTTCAGCCGACAAAAATGGCGGGAGTACAGTGAACCCCATATAGTGAAGTGAAAAGTTAATTGATCTTAACAATACTTCAATTTCACCACCACCTCTTCCGTTTGCAGTAAAAGTAGCCTCAGGTGCCCCTGATGTAACAGAACAAATGGCACTTTTCACTCTAAAATAGCCTTTGTCGTATCGCATTTTGCTGGTGTATAGGCCTCCAGCAACAAAAATTCTGTCAAACCAGCCTTTTAGCATAGCCGGCTGCTGATGCCACCACAGTGGAAATTGTAATATGAGCAAATCGCATTTTTCGAGTCGGTGAATTTCACGTTGAACATCTTTAGGAAGAGTGCCGGTTTTATAAGCATTTCTTTGTTCAGAAAGTATATCAAATCGTTTTGTGTCAACTCTGTTTTGATAATGCTCATCTCGTTCAACAGGATCGAATTTTTCTGCATACAGGTCGGAAACTTCGACACTATGCCCCGCACTTTCAAGTACTTTAACGGAAGTTCTCGTCATTGAACCATTGAACGAATGTCGCTCTGGATGGCAATGAATAATTAAAACGCGCAACATATTCTTTTTATTTGTTGATTTCCGCTTATAGCATGACGTATTGCTGTGGGACGAGCGGTCGTTTTACGCGTCCCTGCCAGCAGATCGTTAGCCAATAAGCTTTAATAAATCCGATGGTTGTGGCAATAAACAAAGAGGGGATTGCGTTTCCAACTCAGTACGCGAACCGTAACCCCAAAGCACACCGGCAGATTGAATGCCATTTTTGTGGGCTGCCGATAGATCCACAGCCCTGTCACCAATCATTATGCAATTATCGTCAATTGATCCATTTTCAATCAGAGATTCAATTTGCTGCCACTTTTGTATTTCAATATCCCCACCACTAACGAATCTAAAATGATGGCGAATACCAAAAAGCCTTAATATTTTTTTGTGCAATATCCTGCCTCTTGGAAGTACATATTGCCATAGAAATATTCAGGTTCGAAAGATCATTTATTGATTCTCTAATTCCTGGATAAAGCTTGTTTTCTGAAAAGCCGACATCAAAATAACGTTCACGGAATTTTGATATGAAATCATTTATTTCAATTTTATCGTTGATACCGGTGATCGTTTTTACACATTCATCCAGTGGAGGGCCGACATATTGTGCAAGATCGGACATTGGAATTTCTTTATACCCATAAAATGAAAGTGCATAGTTGAATGACCGAGCGATTCCATCAAGAGGATCGCTTATCGTGCCATCCAGATCAAACAATAGACGTGTATTATTCATAAGCGTAAATTTGTGGCTCGACCGTCGCGCTTCACCGGCCGGGCGCGAGGGACCCTCATCCCTACCAACTGCTGGCTAAGCACATTATAATATTGCAACAATTTATCGTTTACTGCCTAAGTAATATAATAGTTCATAGAAAGCTTCTGTCCCTTCAGACAATATATCGATTTCCTTTGAATGATCTTTTCTCACCAAATTTCCGGAAATTTTAATTTTTGTCCCGTCTTTCAACATTCTTTTTGCACCTGGTAGACTATATGGAGCTCAGAAATTTGAATATCAATTAAATATGTTTTTCGGATAGGTATGGTGTTTTGCCAAATATTTATTTCTAACCAAGTTCGCATCATTTAATACCACTTTAATTTTACTATTTCTCAATCTTAAACTCTTAATGTTAGACCAATCCAGCCGTCCAACTCCCCCCAACAATCTTGAAACTTCAAAACCTTTGACATCAATGACTATTGCCGGTTTATGTGAAAACAAGCTTGAAATCATGATTATCCCGCTATAGATAGCCAAAATCCATATGATAATTATCATACCTCTGCGGATTACCAAGTGAGGCTCATTCAGAAACGGCCAAATAAAAGCCGCTAAAGATATAATTGCAATCAGACCAACAAGCATTAATACAATTCTTTCTTTTTTGTAATAAATTTTTATTGTGTTTTCTGTCATATGTTGGTTGCTTAATGAAGCTGAGGGACGCGACGCTAGAAGCGCCCCTTTCAAGCGTTTTGTTCGCTGTGTATGTTATCGACAAGATACTGCAGATGTTCACGGCCAGTTCCGCAACATCCCCCCAGAATTTTCACACCGTATCTTCGATTCAGCACAATCATCCGATTACCCCAGTCGGATATCTCATCGGCTTGTAATGTGCCAGCACCGTCCAATTCCGTTTGGTCGAGAGATGAGGCGTTGGCTTGAAAACCAATCAGGCGGTCTAAGACTGATTTGGGCTGTTCGTGGGCATTGAGAAAAGACGGGTACGCACAATTGATCATATAGCCAAGAGGTGGTCTGCTGCAGGCTGCATCGATTTCATGGAAGGCGTATTCAAGGCTGTTTCCGTCGAGAATTTTCCCATGTCTGCTGATTACAAAGCTGATGATATACGGGATATCTGTCTTTGCCATGGCCAAAGCTATTCCGGTCGCTTCCGGTAAGGCAGGCAACGTTGCTGCCATAAGAAAATCCACTCCGGCGTTGGCAAGTTGATTGATTTGCCAAGTATGAAACACCTTGGCCTTCTCGACTGAAAGACCGTCACCAGGCTTGTAACAGTCGTTTCTACAACCAATGAGACCACCGATAAAAATATTAGGTGACCATTCGTTCCATCCGTTTCTCAAGCGCTTCAGGAATCTCACGGCATCACCGTTTACATCATTTGTGACTAGAGCTTCGGTAATGCGATGGCGATTAGCCCGCCAAGTCGGTGTACAAATGGTAATCGGAAGACCGCCCTTGTAAGCAACAGCAATAAAATCCTGATAAAGGCTGGTCAATGCGTTTTTCCCGGTTCCATCATAAAACAGGAGTGCATTTTCCAATCGAGGGTGCAGGAGAATATCCCCGGACCGCCTTAGCGATTCAATGATAGCAGCTTCGGTTAAAACAAAATTCTGATTGTCGAGCGTCTCACTTATTGTCATTTTATCATGTTATCAGCTAACATCGGGGCTTTGCGGCGATCTGTGCGAGTCCGCCAACAGCCCCAGGTTCGCTTCAGCGAGAAACATCTTTTCGATGTCCAACCCTGATAACCCAAATCGTGAGTTCATTATGCTGTATGGAATAGACGATACGGTAATTCCCTTGCCTCACACGATAAAGCTCTTCATCTGTGAGTTTTTCGCAACCCATCGGGTTGGGGCGTCCCCTAATTTTTCAACTCTTGATAGGATTCTTTTCAGATCGCTTTTTGGGACTTTTTTTAGCCTGCTAACCATTTGAGCGAAACTAATCAGCGGTTCATCTACTCTTTCCTCAAATATGGATCATTGTATGTTGAGCGACGTGGCCTTCACTTGGGGGTATGGTGTAAAACCGTTGAATAGTGAATTGGGGCGCCTTACCACTATTCAAGGTTTGGCACCCATCTTCTTCGTCATCTTGCAGTCGCCCCTATAGCCCCGAACGCAACCTTAACCGCAATTTTTGCACACAGGTTTGGTGCCGGCATACGGACTACGGCATTCCGGCCCGAACTTTTTGCCACAGTGCTTGCAAGTTTGACGAATATCTACCTCTTTATCGCATATTTCGCACTTCTTTGCCATTTGGATCCACCTCCTTTTTTCAGTTGTAGTCGTTTTTGTTGACGTTTACGCTTGATTGATATCGTTTATCGTGGAATTCACAACGGCAGAATTCCCACCGGGCCAAGTTCTCACTTTCTGGATTAGCCATTGCTTTTCTTGCGGGGTTAACTGAAGCCTTCGCAAGGTGGCCATGAATGATGGAGGATCGGGATTAGTCCGGCCGCTCATCATGTATGTTCTCGTACCATGCCAAACTGCATTCATGTCTGCCATCGACTCCTCCTCCTGTATGTGTAACGCGGAATAGTATCCAGATGTGTGGGCCGCGGCATTACGACATCTGTGATCAACATTTTACACGCCCAGCAGCGATATCTGGCGAATGATACTGTGTTGATCGATGAAGGCGACATGCTTCCTTCCACGCTTCAGCGTCATTTGAAAATGGCCCCGCAAGTCGATGCCATCCAGGTATGCTGAAGCTCCCATCAGCCACGCCAATCGTCGTTGGATTGGTAGAGACATTTGCGTACACGAACCACACGCGTTTTTGTTCTGCCATGATTATTATCCTTTTGATCTTACATTCGTGTCATAACGGCGTGAGGCCCTGGCAAAGCAGTGTCTGTCGTCCAATTTTCGGCATTATGAAACAATCGGACATAAACACGCAGAATCTGACGCAAAACGGTGCGATAGATCTCGCAATCCAACTCTGACGGACCGCTCTGGTCCAGATACCGCACCCGCTCCGCTACACACGTGCTCTTGCAGTATAGCATTGCGTAACAATGACGGCATTTTTCGAAAGCGCAAATGCGATCCTGCTCAGAAAGCCTTGCCACTCGATCATATCGAAATTCCTTGTCAAAAACGCTCCCAAGGCAATAATCCCGTTGACCAATGAAGCGCTCACATGGATACAGCCTGCCGTTATAATCAAGTGTGACGGCCCGGCGACCCGCTGTGCATCCGCGGATCGGTCGAACCCTCGCGCCAAGGACATCCATAAAGCTGAACAAACCGTATGCCGGCAGTTCTTTCTCTTTTGATGCCCTGTCCATCACCAGATCACCAAGTCGGTCAAGGTCCGCCTTCAGTCGTGGAAGGTCGGCTTCGCTGAAACTGAACTCTGATGGAACCGGGCGATGGACGATTGGTGTCGAAATCGATAAGAATCCCATCTCCTCCTGCATGAATTTATACAACTCCTCGACGTGTCCCAGGTGATATCGGTTCAACGTCGTCCTTCCCTGTACCTTTAAACCGGTGGCGGCTGACTCTCGTACAAAGGCTTTGAGCTTGGGTGCGATTACCTGAAATGAGCCCCGTCCGTCGCCGAATCGACGCGCGGCATCATGCATCGCTTCAGGGCCATCGAAGCTGACCATGGTATTGAATTTTTTTTCGATCAGAAATTTCCGCACTTCCTGGTCGAGCAAGGTTCCATTCGTTGTTATGGCAAATGACATTTTTTTGTCTGCGTCGGCCGCACGTCGAATGGCATATGTCACAATAACCTTTATTAATGGGAACTCAAGCAACGGTTCACCGCCGAAGAAGGTGATTCTCAGGTGGTCTTGACCGGCAGAATGTTTCATTAAAAAGTCGATCCCTTGACGCGCCACCTTTTCGCTCATGACTCGACCATGGCGCATATACTCTGCTGTACTGAAGCAATACTTGCAAGACAAGTTACAGTCATGTGTAAGGATCAACCAGATATCGGTAAAGCAAGGTGTCTCGTTTTCCGACGGCAGATTGGGATCGGGAAATTCACCATAGCGACTCGGATCGGCAACAGACAAAATACCTGCATCCCAAAGGCGATCCACCTCGTCAAAGACTTGTTCAACCTCGTCTATCGAATAGGACTTTGTAAATTCACGGAGAATCTGTGATTTGGTATGAGTGAGCGCCCTGCGTATGATCTCCGCGGCCAATTGATCCACCTCAAACAAAAATAGGCTGTCACTCGCGTATACATAGTGGCGCGCTCCTTCGCAAAACTGCAGCATATTGAACTGGATGGGCCATTTCATCCTAGGAATCCACCCTGAAGGGTTCCGTCACGAAGATCATTCCGCCGGCGATATCTGTCCACTGCCGGCAATCGGTCGCTAAGGCTTGGAACCCCTGCCGCAGTGCCAACACTCGTCGATACCGTGACTGCAAACGCAAATTGCCGCATCTGCTTTCCTTTCTTCCTCTTCTAAGTTAAATTCTCTATTTTCCAGACGGCGATAGAATTTGGCTTTCTTTACCCCTGAATCATAATTGATATCATTGATTAGTTTGAAGTGTTTCATTTTTCCATCTCCTTGGTGATGCGCATATGAATACGTTTTTCTATCGCGTGTTATGCGATGCATGGAATGCCTCGTCCAGATTTACATCTTGATAACGATTGGGCGGTACTTCCGTTCAATCTGCTATTCACATAGCCTTGGACAGAATAGGAAAAATAGTCGGGGCACCAATTGTGCACCCATAGGTAATGGTAATTATCCCAATCAGGTGGACGATCAGGCGTACGGGAGCAATCGATAACCCCCCCTTCCACAATACCACACAGACGCCCCCACTTATCAATATAGGCTCTTGGATGAACTCTTCTGATACAGGACTGTTGCTGTTGCAGCCACTCGTCAATTAAATTTCTTATTTCCGGATTATTCCAGGGCATAGGCTCCTCCTATAATCTATGACGCAGCTATTAGACGACCCAATAGACGCATTTTTCCAGCTCTGTATCGTTGCGAAACATCACGATATACGACTCACTAGGCCCAGTATACCCAAATTTCATAATTTAGACGGCCAACCCGCAATCAAATCGTTTGGATTCCGCAATAAAGGCTATGCAATTGATTCAGGGTCGGCTTTGACCCGTTTCATGTCAATTTGTTTGTCAGGAACTTGAAGAATCGGAAGCTTTTATTTAACATTTACCGCTTGATTAAAATTATGTCAAAAAAAAACTGGGCATGGGGTCAAACCTTGAAAAGTGAATTATGGCGCTTTATTCACTATTCAAGGTTTGACCCCAATACTTCTTAACGCCGTGGTTCGCCACTCAGGTCAAAAAGTTCATGCGTTTTGTCATCCCAAACGACTACGTTGACCTTCCAGTCGTCTATTGGCCGGTAGAATACAATCATCCATCTAGTAGCGTGATTAGCAAATTTTTGAATGTATATGAAACGGATATAAGATACCCCAATCCTGTTTGATTGAATATACTCGCTGCCTAGTAACTTGCCAAATCGATCTGCTACCATCTTAAGCTGTGATTCCGTCTGGTACGCAAGGTTAATAATTTCGGTTTCTGGTAAAGGCCAGTAAGGCTTCAACATATTGAAACCTTCCTTATATGAACCCTTGCTAATTTCAGACATAAAGTCATCTGCAAGTTTCTTGATGTCTTTTTCAGATTTGAGTGGCTCTGCATATGCAGAAACAGCAACTGATAAACTGATTATAAAAAGGATAAAAAATTTCTTCACAGATAGAACCTCCTATTTAGCCGAACGTTCTGGGTGTGAGGCGCGAGGAACGAGCGTTTTTACCACTCAGGGGTTATCAATTTACCTGTCGGGCAGAATAAATCGATCACGATACTTTTCTCTGTTTAGTGGATGAACCCATTTCTTTTTTTGATTTCCATTTGTATTATCATTTTGGCCAATCAACTCGTTATACTCTTTAGTAAATTCTTTATAGGTAATTTCACCCTTAATAGCATTGTTCCGGCTCATGATCATGAATAGGTTGTCCTGATCCAATTGGAACCTCTGAAATTTGAATCGAAAGATTATTAGTTGTGGAATTCTGTGGGCTTATCATCATCCATGACGTTAGAATCGGAATATCCCCGGTATTTTTCGAATTTTTTCTATTAAAGATTTCCATGCGCTCCTCCTAATCTCAATAAAATTGCCTACTGTGCATGATGCGATTGGCTCTAACGTGCGAGTCATTAGCCGCATGGTCCCTGCAGTCTGGTGCACTTTCCGGTTATAAATTTTTCTGTTCATAATATTTTATCGCGCCTGGATGCAAAGGCGTACTAATGCAAAATTTTCCGTCGTTTTGCATCATTTTTTTGGCAACCTTTTTTACACCGACCATGTATTCCATTCCTTTTTCGCTATAAACCTCTTTTAATAATTTATAAACGACGTCCTCTGGAACATTTCGGTTTGCAATCCACAAGGCCGAATCTTGAAATGTATTTGTATCATAATTAACGCCTTTGTATGTGTTTGCAGGAATCTTGATTTTTGTAAAATACGGGTGCTTGATAAACAAATTTGACTTTCCGTCATTATCACATAAGTTAATTGTGGGGTCGGGGAGTTTTTAGGCCGCCCGGCCACCCGTAAATCGTTAATATTTAAAGCAAAAATAGCACTAGACATAACACCATGTAATTGTTATGAATAATCTCTACAATATCAATAACAAAGGAGATTATTCATGGCCAAA
>JBNKKB010000025.1:0-24541 GCA_050291605.1 Desulfobacteraceae bacterium
GTGTGGCAATATAAAAGGAAAAACACATTCAAGCGCAGCGTTGATTTTTCCAGGGTGCCCAAAGAGTGGCGCTGTTCGGCACCCCCCGGAGACAACAGCCAGTTGATGCCCTGCCATGTTTCGATTCAGCGTAAAGCAGGACGGTCTTTCAGCACAGTAAAACCGGCCTTTGAATACTCAACCAGTGCTTGTCACGGGCACGGCAGAATGTCCACCATATCAGCACAGGACTTAGATACGCTGGAAGCAATCACCTTTGCAAAAAGAAATGTTGCTCCTTATGTCTCCCCAATCTTGGATACCGGGACCTTGGCGCTGGTATGCAAAGACTTGGGTATCACCGGCAGGGCCATCCCCAAAGTGATCAACGGCTGCCAATACATCGCCTTTTCAGGCTATCCAGGCTTTAGAACTGTGTTCCCGGGCACCCTCTATTCGGCCAATAATCGAAAAATCATCACCATGGCCATCGGTGCGCTGGGCATCAAAAACATGGTCAAAACCGGTGGAATTCTGACCGTCTGCATTACAGTGCCACTCACAATCCTTGAAGTCTTTCTTAAGGATTATGCAACCTGTTATGAATTGGCTGGTAACCTTGCTTCTGATTTGATTAAAATCGGTGTGTCATCGTTGATGGGGGCGGTGGCAGGAATTATGGCCGGGGGGCTTGTCACTATTGCCGCTGTACCGATTGTCGTAACAATTTTGGTTAGTATTGGCGTTGGCCTTGGGTTAAATGCGTTAGATAAGCATTACCATTTGACCGAAAAGCTAACAGCAGCCTTGGAAAAAATGGGTAATCAAATTGAACGCGCTGCAAAAAATAAAATCTATGATATCGAATCAGGGTTGTACCGGGGTCTACGTGAATTTGTCAGAGGCCAAGGCGGCTATAGTGGGCCATTTTAGGTGGTGATATGGCAATACTATTAGGAGCAATATGCGCACTTATCTTGATACCGATCATTTGGAAAATGATTCCTGACCGGATTGAACCGACACAAAAAAATAAAAAGTTGGCGCATATTTTTTTTCTCTTTATCGATCTTTTTTCCTTGTGGTTGCTTTGGATAGGCTACCATGAAATTAAAGAGATAATAACGGGAATCCACAGTCAGGCCGATATCATTCATGTTGGCAGCCGGGTAGGATTTTATGTAGTCGGCATATTTATGCCGATAACGCATATCTTTATAATAGTTAATCCCTTCTTCCCGGTTATAGTAAAAAAATACAGCCGATTGGTTAACCAGTGTTTCATTGTCGCGCTAATCGCCCTGCTTGCTACCGGATTTCTTGGGTCGTCCAGCATCAGAGCCAGTGTTGAAAACGCCGGTTATACCTATTGCAGTAACGCCAGCGGGATAAGCGCGCTGGCACGGACATTGGTATACACCAAAAACATGGGCCTCTGCGATGAACTGGTTGGATCTAAAAGAGGGGCAACGTCTTCACGTTTAACAGAATGAAAATAACTTATAACAACATATAAAAATAAATTGTGGAGACCTGACCCTTTGCTTCTCACGTATAAAAGTTGTCCAAATAATTGATATTAAGCTTCTAACCCGGCATTGTGAGCGACGGCAAAAAGCCGCCGCGCCTCATGCCGAACGCAGCTGGAGGTTTACAAAAACAGCGGGGTCAGGCCTTCATTCTTGACAACAGAATTGGAAACAACGGGCTTTCCGAACCAAAAAATGCACAGGACGCCAAACTGCTGGCGCCCGTGATTTTCATGTTAGGACGAACAGGATGAATGTCAAAACTATAGTGAAAAACATAAAGTCGGAATGGCACCGTCAGGTAAGAAGTACGTGGTGGTGCGATTGATTAAGCTTTCGTATGTTGACATCAACTTTTTAGAATAAGGGGATTCATTTTACATGCGTTTAAGGGGGTACCATGGAGACAGTTTTGCCGTCCTTATCCGTTTTATATCCCTTGTAACACTTTTGGCATCCGCGGCCATTGGCGGCCCTTCGTGTGTTCGATGAGCTGAACAATGGAGCGGCCAAGGTTCTCAATGGCATGATATAACCAGTCATTTTTATAAAAAGTCGAACGCACCGCTTCCATAGACTGCATACTGTGACCCGTATGATAGATAAATGCCTGGGGCGGAAGTATAAAGCCGTAAAGATTCATTATCAGCATAATTTCCTTTGCAACATTTTCCTGCCCCAGTTCGCTGCCTGCAACGACGATTCCGGCGACTTTTCCCTGTAAAGGATTGACCGCATCCAAAGTTCCGCGGGCCATTTGATCCAGCAATTCAAAGGATTCGTCTAATGATTTGCAAGCGGTTTCTCTCGGCACGGGCGGTGCCTTGAAGCTTATCCATCGCTCCAGAAACTGCTTTAATATGCCGGACATCCCGAACATGTATGTAGGTGTGGCAATCACGACGCCATCGGCCTGAATCATTTTTTGAGCCACGGTGGCAAAATCATCATCGTAGCAATCGCACAGATAGTGACAGCGTGTTTCAATATCGGAGAAACAGCCCCGGCAGGGCTGGATGTTCATACGGGCCAATTGAACAATTTCCGTTTCGCAGTCTTTAGATGCCTCCTGTGCCGCTTCCAGAACATCCTGAAGCATGATACCAGACAGGGAATCAAACATGGCATGTTTATCCCCCGATCTGGAAGAACTGCCGATTCCCAACAGTTTGATCATTTTTCTGTATCCTTTACTATTTTCTTTCGTTTCTGCAAGGCAGGAACATTTTCCATAATTTCCCATTTCAGAAAGAGGGCTAACGAGTCTGTGGAAAAAGCAGTTTTTGAAAATTGATTTTCTAACGATCGAAATTTATTATCGGGTGCATTTTCGATGCCCAAAGCTTCGGGGCGGTTTAATCATTTGTTTTGATGATTTACTGGAAAATTTTAATCTAACCGAGCCCTTTACCGCAACCTTTTCTTTTATCCGCTATCGAATTCAATGCCATATCGATGGATTTTCAGCCTGTTGTGCAGAATTGAGGACTATTTGTATCGAATATCGACTTTGGTCTCGTCTCGAAATGTGAAACAGTTGATCCGGTAAACATCAAAGCAGATGGTACCTTTCAATTTGCAGATTATTTCTGAGAAAATTCTAACAACCTGGTTCGTATGTTCGGTATGGTCTGGAATTGCATCCGGAGGCAAAAATGCTTGACATGGTGCCTACCTACTGGTAGGTATGGGGCAAGCCGACCGCGGAACCTTGAATAATGATGGACACCCAAATGCCTATTGATACTAAACAATTCATTCTGGATACTGCGGAAACACTGATCCTGACCCGGGGTTACAACGGCTTCAGCTATAAGGACATCGCCGACGTTGTTGGCATCCGCAAGGCCAGTATTCATCATCACTTTCCTTCTAAAGAAGACCTGGGTACGGCTTTTGTGGCGCGCTATTTTGATCGATTGGAACAGTGGCAAAAAACTGTGGCCCCTTTGTCCGTGTCCCTTAAACTGGCATCTTTTCTAAAGATGTATCAGCATGTCTCGGACAATGCTGAAAAGATCTGTCCCCTGGGCATGCTGACCGCCGAGTATCCTACGCTGCCGCAATCGATGCAGGAAAATCTACGCCATCTGCTGGGGGAGCTGGATCAATGGCTGGTGCAGGTTGTGGCCCAGGGGCAGGCCGAAGGGTATTTGCGGCCCGTACCCGAAGCCACGATTTTGGCCAAGGTGATCATCAATGCCATGTCGGCCAGCTTGAAGATGGCACGCGTGTTTCATGACATCGATCAGTTGGGACAGGTTTTCGATGCCTTGATGGCCCTGATTCGTATCCCGGGCAAATCGGCAACTCCAGCGCAGTAGATTGGCAAAAGGCTATCATTCAGTTGGCGTTCAGACAAAACGTGATCCGATGGTGACACTTGGCTTTTAAACCCTATTCGATGAAGGCGCACCGATAATGCAGGATGCATGGAGCAAAAGAGATCAGATTGTGGCCAAAACCATCATGCATGGTGCCGTCTGGATCAGCAGGGTGTCGTTGCTCGGCTTTGTGGTGTTTATATTCAGCGGGCCGTTTGACCTTATTCAGTTGCATTGGCCGCCGATGGGGTGGCAGGTTTGGGATACCCTGCTCTGCTTTCTGTTTTTTGTTCAGCACAGCGGCATGATCCGCCGGGGCCTGCGGGCCCGCATGGCCGATCAAATTCCCGCTTATTATCACGATGCGCTCTATTGCATTGTATCCGGTGTCGTGCTGGCGATGGTGGTGGTATTTTGGCAACCCTCCCATATGCTGCTGCTGGAACTGCAAGGGGCCTGGCGCTGGCTGGCCCGGGGTTTGTTTTTTCTGGCGGCGGCTGGAATGGGCTGGGGTGTCTGGGCGCTGAAAGGATTTGACCCGTACGGCAAAAAACCCATCCAGGCACATCTGTCTTCAAGACCCTTGCGCCCGCGCCCTTTCTCCGTTCAGGGCCCCTATTTGCGGATGCGCCACCCCCTCTATTTTTTCACCCTGGTGATGATCTGGTCCGGCCCGTTGCTGAGCGCAGACCGGCTGCTCTTTAATGTTTTATGGAGCGGTTGGATCTATCTAGGCGCCCTTCTTGAAGAAAAAGATCTGATGTCTGACTTTGGCGACGACTATCGCAGGTACCAAAAACAAGTTCCCATGTTAATTCCATGGAAGATCGCTCAAAAGGCAAGTGCTGAGCCAACCCCTTTGAAATGATATAATTTTGATCAAGCACCGGATGCTCACGACCTAAATTTGCTCGCCACAGCATCGGCCATGGCTGTTTTAAATCATCAAACGAGGAGGACGGTTATGTCATTGCTCAACACCATTGCACCCCAAAAGGCCCAAGGCAAAGTTAAAGAGATCTATGGGATGTTTGAACAGATTGGAATGGCAGTGCCGTTGCCATTCCAAATGCTCAGCGTGAGCCCGGATTATCTCGCCATCCAGGGAAATATGATCCATTATTTTATGAACCACCCTGCGCTGAGCCCGTCGCTGTTGGCCCACATCCGGCTCCTGGCCGCCCATGAAGAGAACTACACCTATTGTATCAATTTTAATGAGCAAATCTTAAAAAACATGGCGGGGTTAAGCGACGAGCAGGTGGCAGCGGTGGCCAAAGATCCCAACGAGGTTGCCCTGAAGCCCGAGGAGAAGGCCCTGTTGCTGTTTGTCCAAAAAGTCCTGCGCGATCCAGCCTCGACCCATCAGGACGACATGCAGAATTTGAAAGCACAGGGCTGGACGGATCGCGATATCTTCGACGCCACCTTGATGGGCATGAACATGTTGGCCACGGGCATGATGTTCAAAGCCTTTAAGATGGGGGAATAGCGAGGGTGCAAAGCTAAAAAAAGGGGGTGCCGTCTGATCGTTGGTCCAGACGACACCCCCAAGGGTTTTTACTGATCTTTAAACGATCAACCGGACAGCGGAAAGCTGGGCTGAATAATGTCGTAATAGGCTTTTTCGGAAATCGTTCCCCAGGTGCCCACCACTTTTTGGAATTCCTTGAAGGCGTTGTTCACTTTGGTCGCCATGGGCGATTTGGCCGCCTCTTCTTCCAGAACTTCATCCGCCAGTTTTCTCAGGTCCGCCAACACCTTTTCCGGGAATCGAACCAGTTGCACTTTCTTCTCATTGATCAGCGTCTGCAAGGCGTTTCCGTTTAAGGCGTCAAACTGGGACAGCACCCAGTGTTCGGTCTCCATGCAGGCGGCATCGATGATGTGTTGCAGGTCTTTGGGCAGCGCATCATATTTTTTCTTGTTGAAGAAATACTCCAGGTAGGTGCCGGGCTCATGCCAGCCTGGATAGTAGTAGTATTTGGCGGCTTTATAAAAGCCCATGCGCAGGTCGTGCAACGGGCCAACCCATTCCGTGGCATCAATCACGCCGCGTTCCAAAGAGGTGAAGATCTCGCCACCGGGCAACAGCACCACCGTGCCTCCGGCTTTGGATACTACTTTGCCGCCCAGGCCGGGGATTCTCATCTTAAGGCCTTTATAGTCATCGATGGAATTGATTTTCTTGTTAAACCAGCCGCCCATTTGCACACCGGTGGATCCACCCGGTCTGGGCACCAGGTCAAAAGGTGCGTAGACCTCTTCCCAGAGTTTCAAACCACCGCCGCCGTGGAACCAGGCCGACATGCCCTGCCCGTTCATGCCAAACGGTACAGCAGCAAACCATTGGGTGGCCGGTTCCTTGCCGGCCCAGTAGTAACTGGCGCCGCTGCCGCACTCCACGGTGCCATCGGAAACCGCCTGGAAGCATTCCAGCGGCGGCACCAACTCGCCACCGGCATAGACTTTGATGGTCAAGCGGCCGTCGGATAATTCGCCAATGCGCTTGGCCAGTCTTTCACAGCCTTCTTGCAACACCGGAAGTTTGGGTGGCCAGGTGGTCGCCATCTTCCATTCATAACGCTCTTTGGCCTGAACCGCGGGTCCTGCTTTCTCCTTCTTTTCTGCACAGCCAGCAAGTCCGGCCACCGTTGCAGCGGCTCCGGCCGCTACCAAACCCGTTTTCGTTAGAAACTCACGTCTTTTCATACCCATCCTCCCTAAGCGTTAGCGTATAGTAATAGCGAAGCCGTGCCGTTGCGGGCTTCAACACAAGGACGCAAAGTAAAAGCTTTCTGCATATGACGTTGGCCGAGCGACGTTTGATTCATGGTAATGGAATGTCATCGATTCCGGTGAGTATGCCAAATTGTTGCCTGCGTGTCAATCCGCATATCATAACAAGATGTTGTGCCGTGTGCGATTAGGGCACACCTGATCTGGGGAAACGAGACTTTACCCTTTACACTCACTTTTTGGATACATCGCCTTGAAAAACAAGCTGAACCTTTTTTCGGGTAATTGGCCAGTGTGATTTTGGACCAAAATATGTATTGACAACTTAACAAATATGATTGATAGTGCGCAATTGTTATTTGTTAACACACCAGCGTGCAGGATTCGGTTTTTTATATGTTAAATCCCCAGAGCCCTATTCCTTTATATCGTCAGTTGGCGGATCGGCTTACCGTCGGTATCCGCAGGGGAGATTATGCAGCGGGAAGTCGTATTCCGTCGGAGCACCAACTGGCCGGGCAATTTGGCATTGGAAGACCCACGGTGCGCCAAGCGATCGATTTGCTGGTACGCAAGGGTATGGTGACCCGGCGCCGGGGATCGGGCACCTTTGTTTGCGAGACTCCCCAGGAGGTCAATCTGTTTTCACTGGACGGTACCAACGCCTCCTTTCAAAAAAAGGGCGTGGCCGTCAAAACAGATATCCTTGAAGCGGTTCACTTGCGTTCCATGGGCAGTGCGGATGATAATCCGTTCAGCCATCAGTCGGCTTATTTTATGTCACGGCTGACCCGCGCGGATCAAACCCCGGTGCTCGTTGAAGATATCTATTTACATGCCAAGCTATTTGCCGGCATCGAAAAAATCGATCTGGACGGTCGCTCCTTGTCCAGGATTGCCGAAGAACAGTTTTATCTGCAACCGGTCAGCGGCAAACAAAGTTTCGGCATCGTGCATCTCAAAGGAAAACGCGCTGTACAGCTTCAAGTGACAGCCGGCACGCCGGTGCTGATGGTCAAACGATTTTTGCATTTCCCCCAAACACCCAACGGGGTTTATTCCCAGTTGTGGTGCCGCACCGACCAATTTGTCTTTAGTCAACACATCGGAGGAAACAACTATGCATAACCGAGGCTACTATGAGAATTTCGGTGGCGCTTTTCTGCCCGAAATTCTGACAGCCACATTCGATGAGCTGGAAGCGGTTTTTGAGGCGGCCAAGTCCGATCCCGATTTTTGGGACCAATACCAGCAGGTGATGGCCACCTACTCCTGCAGGCCCACGCCCCTGACCTATGCGGGCAACCTCACGCGCCATTTTGGCGGTGCCAAGATCTACGTCAAGCGCGAGGATTTGAACCACACCGGTGCGCACAAGGCCAACAACGTCATGGGCCAGGGCCTGCTCGTGCAGCGCATGGGCAAAACCCGGGTGATTGCCGAAACCGGGGCTGGTCAACACGGTGTGGCCACAGCCACCATGGCTGCCCGTTTCGGCTTTGATTGCACCATTTACATGGGTGAGGTGGATGTGGAGCGCCAGCGGCCCAATGTGTTTTGGATGGAGCGCCTGGGCGCCACCGTCGTACCGGTGACCGACGGGACGCGCATTTTAAAAGATGCCATCAATGAGGCGTTTCGCGACTGGGTCTCCAACATGGATACCACCCACTATGTCCTGGGAACGGCTTGCGGCCCGCATCCCTTCCCGGAGATGGTCACCTACTTTCAATCCATCATCGGTCGGGAAGCACGCCAACAGATATTGGATGCCGAGGGCTGTTTGCCCAAAACCATATATGCTTGTGTGGGTGGGGGCTCCAATGCCATGGGGCTCTTTTCCGGATTCCTGGATGACCCGGTGGAACGGGTTGGCGTGGAAGCCGGCGGCAAGGGCATCCACTCCGGTCAACACGCTTCCCGGCTCTGCGCTTCAGATGCCAGTGTGGGGGTGGCCCAAGGCTACAAAACCTATTTTCTGCAGGATACCGATGGACAGATGCAGGAGACCCATTCCATAGCCGCGGGCTTGGACTATGTGGGTGTTTCGCCGATCCTAGCGCACTTTTATGAAACCGGGAAAGCGCGTTTTGAAGCGGCGACTGACCAGGAGGTGATCGATGCCGTCCAATTGACGATGCGCAAAGAGGGGCTTATCCCAGCTTTAGAATCCGCCCATGCATTTGCCCAAGCCTTTAAAGAGGCACCCCGACTGGCGCAGGACGACGTCATCATCATCAACCAGTCGGGGCGGGGCGACAAGGATATATTTACGGTGGCCGACGCCTTTAAAGATCCGGCCTGGCAGGCTTTCATCAAACACAAGGCGAGGCAGTACGGGAATTTATAGCTGTCGCTGTTGGCAGGCAGAACACCCAGAGCGCCATGGGTTTTGTGCAATATTTTGTGGCCAATTTTAAAGTGTAAAGATTAAAGTTTAAAGTGGCGGATGGAAATCGATTTTATACAAAACTTTCTGCAACTTGGATTGAATAATTGTTGATTGCCGTCTTATTCGCGCTGATTACAGCAACCCCATAAAATGGCAAAATTCATTAACTTTAAGCTTTAATCTTTACACTTTAAACTCTGATTGCTTATGGGTTAAAAATAACGCAATTGGAAGCCGCAGTAAATCAGCTTTCAATTACCCAATAGTTAAGGACAAACAATGCTTGAAAAATATCTACGCGAACAGCGCCGGAATAAAGATATTCTTTTAATGACCCATATTGTCATCGGCTACCCTGATTTGAAAGCCTCTTTTGAAATCGTCAAGACCATGGTGGACGCGGGTGTGGATCTGATGGAGCTGCAAATTCCATTTTCGGAACCCATTGCGGACGGCCCGGTGATTTTAAAGGCCAACCAGGAGGCCTTGGCCCGGGGTATCACTGTGCAGCAGTGTATCGACTTTGGCGGGCAGGTGGCTGATCAGTTTGACATCCCCTTTCTGTTTATGACCTACTACAACATTCTTTTTAAATACGGTGTGGCTGCCTTTGCTCAAGTGGCCGCTGAAAAGAAATTGCGTGGGGCGATCGTGCCCGACCTGCCGCCCGAAGAGGGTGCGGACTACCTGAAAGCCATGACCGCCCATCAATTGGATCCCATTTTTATATATGCGCCCACCACCAGTGATGCGCGCATGCAGATGCTGGCCGGTCATGCCCGCGGGTTTGTCTATTGTGTGGCGCGCAAAGGGGTTACCGGCCAACAGACCGACTTTTCACGAGATTTGAAAAGCTATCTTGCCTGTTGCCGCCGGGCCACCGACCTGCCGTTGGCCCTGGGATTCGGCGTTAAGGACAAAGCCGATGTGGATTTTCTGACAGGCAAAGTGGACATTGCCGTCATCGGTACCCAGACCATTCGGATCGTGGAGGATACGGGGGTTGCTGCAGTGGGCAAGTTTATTAAAAGCCTGCGTTAATTGAATGGAAGTCAGGATGCCATTTGCTTACCACCGGACGGCGAACTGAGTTTCCCCAAATATATTTTTCCAACCGGTCCAGGCCCTCTTTGATATTGTCCAGGGAGTTGGCGTAGGAAAAGCGCAAGTAGCCCTCGCCGTTTGGACCGAAGTCGACGCCGGGGGCGACACCCACACCGGTTTTTTCCAGAATGTCGAACGCCAGTCGGTAAGAGTCGTCAGAAAGGTGCTTGGCGTTGACGAATACATAGAAAGCACCGGTGGGTTCAACCGTGATGCTGAAGCCCAGTTCTTTGAGACGTTGAATCATGTACCTGCGGCGCTTGTCATAAATGCGTTTCATGCGTGCGACATCCACCGTGGCCTGCTGGAGGGCCACAATGCCGGCTTTTTGAACGACGGCATTGGCGCAAATGAAAAAATTCTGATGTATTTTCTTGATGGCCCGCGCAAAAGGCAGGGGCGCAATGACATAGCCAAGACGCAGACCGGTCATGGCAAAGAGTTTGGAAAAACCGTTGATCACAAAAGCACGGTCGCTGAACTCGAGGATGGAGTGTTCCGTACCCTCATAGACCAGACCGTGATATATCTCGTCGGAGACCACGTAGGGGCCCATATCGGCAATGGCCCGCATGCGCTCTGCCGAAAGCAGATTGCCTGTGGGATTGGAGGGCGAGTTGATAAATATGGCTTGGGTGCGGTCGGTCAGCTTGGCCTTGATGGCCTCCGGACGGTACTGGAAACCGTCCTCTTCATAGACCGGCACGGCAACGGTGCGACCCTGGACAAAATGGATAAAGTTTGGATAGCAGGCATAGTGGGGATCCGAGATGATCACTTCATCGCCGGCTTCCAGCAAGGCGGCAAACAGCATAAAAATCGTCGGTGAACTGCCCGACGAAATGATGACCTGGCCGGGGTCCACGGCGACGTTATACTTTTCATAGTAGTATTGGCAGATGGCTTCGCGCAACTGCAGCAGACCCATGCTGTGGGTGTAGTGGGTAAAGCCGTCCCGTACGGCTTCGCAGCAGGCGGCTTTGACGCATTCGGGCATATCGAAGTCCGGCTCACCCGCTTCCAAATGAATGATGTTTATGCCCCGGCTTGCCATTTCGCCGGCTTTTTCAAGCACATCCATGACGATGAAGGATGTCATTTTCTCAGTCCGCCTGGAAACCACGGTTCACCTCTTTATCTTTTGTTAACGGTATCCGGGGTCGACAATGGATCTGCCGTTTTAAAGCGTTTTTCAGCTAAAATCCCAAAACCCTCTCCGATGGACATCATCGTTCCAGGCCGTCAAATATTGTTCTTGCACACATGTCAAAATTGCTGCGGCGGTTTTCAGTTCGAGGGTTTTCCGGTGCGCTATTTTCTGAAAAAGCGTTTGAATCCTTTGGTTTTGAGATTCTCGATTTTTGAAATAACGACATCGCATTGGAGTTTGATGAAGGACTGAACTGCGTAGATTTCCATTACAATCAACAGGTAACCGATGTTTGTCTTGCGGGCGTACAGACGCATGTCAGCAAACAGAACCTCGGCCTCCTGGATGTCCTGCAGATCATTGATAAAGGGTTTCCAATCATAACCATCGGATGGAAAATTCAGTACGGATGAAAAATAGACATGGACCGGGGAGCCCTCGTCGGTAATCAGAAGGCATCCCAGCACATGGTCCAGCTCGTGTATGTCTTTTAAAAGGTGTTGCATGCGCAGTTCTTATCCATCCGGATTCGGTTCCTATTCGGCCTGGGTGTAAAATTTCTCCTTCGGACAGGTTGGATCGATCCTCAATGCGGTCGATGGGCGTGTCGGGAAAACGACATAATCGTCTCCGGCTTGGGTCGTCATCCCGATCGCTTTAAGCGATCCCGCCGTCAACAGTTGCCCGATGCGATGCAGCTGATCGAGCAGGCTGTCCCAGCGGGCGTCATTGTCGATTCGTTCCAGAACCCCATCCATCTGGGGAGGTAGGTCCAAGTTCGCTTTGAGGGTCTTCGATGGGTCTTGATCCTCACACCCCCGATCCGATGGTACGCCTTCCGGCGGACAGCCCGATAAGGTATCATCGTCGGTCGAGATGGGTTCTATTCGTTCATCTTTCAATCGGGCAGCTTCCAACAGGAGACCGGTCAGGGTCTGGTTGATCTTCAATTCCTGCACCGGGCAGTCATTTTCAATAGACAGCGTGCAATCGTCCCATGAGAATATCTCCAGTGTTGCCGCCTTACCCCGCAGGTCGTTCATGCGAGCATCTATCAATTGGCCCCTTCGGAAAAAGAGAACGCCCAACCGGCCCTTTTGGTTTTGATGAATTCGGACCGTGCAGGTTTTTCGCTCCATATCGATAAGCTGCAAAAACATATCCGGCGACACTTTATTGAGGACTCCGCCGTCGTTCTGTTTTTCGATCCCCCGCTTGACCGCTTCACGCAGCTTTTTCATCGGGAACGGTTTGAACAGGAGTTCAAAGGCCCCCTGTTCGAAGGCGGCCTCCTGCTCCTTCGATATACGGTGGCCGGTGGTGATGACAACAGGGATATCCGGGTAGTTTTTGATCACCTGCGTTAGAAGTTCAAACCCATCCATTTCAGGCATTCGCAAATCGGTAACCAGTATACAAATCGAGTGCTTTTTCAGCACTTCAAGGGCTTGGATGCCATTTTCAGCAGAGAAAAGGTTATAGGTTGGTGAAATTTTTCCGATGGTCTGGAGCATACCTTTCAGCAAGGTCTGATCATCTTCAACAATCAATATGTCAGTCATTGTCCTGCCTCAACATGTCCTTCCTTTCCGAATCGATTACATGCCCCATGCCTGTGTCTGAGCTGTGTGCTGTGCTTTCCAGGTGGAGAGCTTTTTGGAAAATTCTTGCGATAAGCCGCAGTCATCCATTAGCGACTGCAGTGAGTCCAAAAGGCCCGCGGCAAGACTATTTTCGTCGCTTTGACCGGAGTAGGTTATTTTACCGTTACGGTATTCGAATTCAGCGGTAAAGGGATCCAGGAAAGCATACTTATCAACGAACTGAACGAATTTTTTTCGTACCAGTGTTGGGAAGTCGTTCTTTATGTTCTTTTCATCGGTGATTGTCTCTTGGGCAAGTGCCATCAAATGTTCCAATGCCTTCAGTCCGTCACCGGTGTCCACCACTGCCGACGGTGGGGGTTCACTCTCTCGTAATGGAGCGGGCACCGCGACGCTGTAAACTGTAAACAAACCTTCGGATGTCTTCGTACGACCGATGAGCTTTTCAACGCCTTCCTTTTCCTGGGAGAGGCGATGGCCCGCCCAGGAATAAGTGCCACCCATAAATTTGCCGGCAACAAAAAAGATTCTTCCGGACGCTTCCGATGCTTCGATGCGCACTTCAATATATCCTGTAAGTTCCTCGCCGGACATTTTTTTGATCAGTTTTTTCAAATCGGTAAATTCCGTGCTCAGATTGGCATGAATGACTTCAGCCGACTGTACGCCGGCCCAAAAAGACATTTGGCTGCCGGGTATTTCAAGCACATCGATTGTAAATTCAACGTCGGAAGAAGTCTGGGACAGTTGGTCCATCGCTTTTTGACCGGTGATCCATTGATCGTCCTGCTTGAACAGACCGTCGATCAAGGATCGGTCCTTAAAAAAAAGCACGCCCTGCGCTCGATGATTTTGGAAATGAATGCAACCGGACGGTACATTTTCCCGGTAGTACCGGACAAGTCTGGGCATGTCGACATATATAGATCGAATGCCTCGGATCACGGGTTTGTCTTCAGGAAATACGAACATAATTTACCCCTTGTTTCCAACCGCTCCCTGCGTATTTTTTAAGTTCCCGGCAGTTCAATGCGGAGCGGCCCTGCGACAAGCTATCGTCGTCTGCGAAGGCGCTCGATGGATAAGCGGATGCTCTCCTGCATGCGGCTGATGGTCTCTGCCAGGTCGCTGATTTCATCTTTGGTGCGAACGTCAATCTCTGTATCCAGATCGCCGACACTGATTTTTTCGGCGGCATCTATCAGCTTGGTTAGATTGCCTTTCAATTTATGGCTGTAGAACAGGACGATGCTTCCCATCATCATCAGCGTGACAGCCAGCACTCCCATTACGATCATTTTTGTTTTATGGGTCATCTGATGGGCCGTATGTTTGAGCAAGTGTACGTCGCGATTGATTTCGTCGACATAGGTCGTTGCCGCCACAACGAAATCGGTCCCTTTTACAGGCTGGCACGTCATGTATTTATCTCGAATCGACCCATCTTTTTCCTTCCATTTATAATTCCCGCTGGATGCTTTGCCATTGTAGGCTCCCTTGTAAATGTTCAGCCACGCCTGGTATTGTGTGCCCATGGCCTTTTTCATCGCCGGAGGCAGATCGATACCGACAATCCGTTCGTTCGGATGCACCCATAGGCCACTGTGTCCCTCCTTATCAGGGACGGCATAGATACAGGTGTAGCCGGTTTCCCCCACCTTTTGCAGCGCGAGATTTCTGAACTCGGCGTCCTGATTGAACTCTTCTCGGGCAAGATAAGGCTTTGCATCCAGATACAATTTACATTGGTTGGCCACCATGCGGGCCGTATCGTTGACCCGTTCATGGGAGAGCCGCTCGACAATCAGATGACTGTCGTTACTGATTTTGCGGGTTAACGTGTCAAGCTGCCAAAGATACAAACCGCTTGCAACGACCACTAAGCATACCGGGACAAAGAAAAAGAGAAGCAGCATTTTGGCATTCAAGCCGAACCGGCGTTTGGGTGCCGGGCCGGTGACGATTGCGGCTGCCTTGCCACTTCCGGATTGGTTTTGGTCCTCAGTAGAGCTTGTCGCGCCGGCCGGCGCGGAAAGGGTAAGCCCCGGATTCAAGACCGGCTCCGGTGTCGGCTTGGCAGCATTTGGCTGCGCAGCGGCAGGCGGCATCGAAAAGGTAACTTTCTTACCGCACTGCTTGCACTGAAACGATACCACCTCGCGTTTGATTTTGGTCGGATCAATTTTGTATCTTTTCCGGCAATTATCACACTGGATGATCATTGTTGGGCTCCTTTTGTTCGAACGCGGACTGAACCGTTTAATGATTGCTTCCTTTGCGGCAACGCATTCGAATATGTATTTTTCATGGCTTGATTTGCGCGATCATGTTTTGTTTGAAGGCCACGCGTTTATCTTCCTTCTTGATGTCTCTTGCCAATATCTCCACAAGGTCTGCTGCCTTGAAAACCGGTACGGATTCTAAGGTGTGGCCCAGGTCCTTGGCGGCATCCTCAATGAGAATTTCGGCAATGGGCCCTACTGCCGTCGATAGTTGCCCTGCTAAATAGGTTATGAAATCCTTGCCCAGATACCCATTGCCGTTTTGGGTTATCTCGATGGCTTTGATCGCTGCCAACTCGGTGGCGGCGGCCACCGCATCCTTAATGGACAGGCCTGCCTTTTTTGCTGCGGCAGTCAGGTTCAATTTGCCGTCCAGGTGGACCAGCAAGGTCAGCATATGGCTGGTGCATTTGAATTGTGACAATTCTTGCGAAGGGGCATGCTTAAAAACCATATGGGCTATTTCTGCTGGTGATGGTGGCATTCCAACCCTCCATATTAAAAGCTGTGTGACGCATCTGCGCCATGGCTTAGCCGTACCGTTGTATGATGTGATCCTTAGGGAACTGAAAAAAGGGGCAGCGTGTTCAAATGGCAATACCAGGTCAGTATGAACTAGGGACGCCTTATGTTACCTATTTTCGACCTCGATTTTTAATTCTTTAGCTTTATTATTTTCAGAGCGAATAGATCTCCAGAAAAGGTGAGCCGGTTTCCAAAACGTGATATGCGGGACCATGTCGTCGGGTTTATTCAACGATATATCATTAAAATCAATGCTTTATTTATTTTAAAAGCCATCCTTGCCTTACCCTTTCTCCAACGCCATATGTTTATCATCCCTTGACAATTCAGACGGTTTTAATACACTGTCCCTTGATTTTTCCTGCCTTTCAATCTTACTGGACGAGTGCGTCAGAGGACTCACCGGGCGAGGGTATACATGAATCAAATCCGACGGCGAATTGAAGCGGGCTTCGGACACTTAGCGGGCGCTATTATTGATCACCGGTATAAAACCCTGTTGATCATGATGGTGGTTATCGGCGCTCTGCTCACCCAGGCGCCGCGTATCACTTTGGATACTTCCATGGAGGGATTTTTACACCCCGACGATCCCGCCCTGAAGGCCTACAATGCCTTTCGTGACCAATTCGGCCGTGATGAAGTCATTATCATCGCTCTTCGACCCACTGAGATTTTTGAATCGGGGTTTTTAAAGACCCTCAAGGCCCTGCACGAAGAGATCCAGGCCCAAGTGCCTTTTCTGGACGATGTCACCAGCTTGATCAACGCACGTCTCACCCGCGGCCAAGACGACGAACTGATCGTGGAAGATTTGTTGGAAACCTGGCCCCAAAACGATGATGCGTTGGCAGTGGTGCGCCGGCGGGCCATGACCAATTCCATGTATCAGAACATGCTGTTGTCCGAAGATGGTAAATATACCACTATCGTCATTCGTACCCAGGCCACCTTCGAGCAAGTCGTAGAGAGTGAAATCCTCACCGGTTTTGATGACGACACCGAAGTGGGGCCGGCCGAAGCTGAAGGCAGCCATGCACCCAAATACCTCAGCGATGCCCAAAACACACAGGTAGTGGAAGCGGTGGACCGCTTGGTTCAAAAGTACAAAGCCAAGGGGCTGGAGATCTATCTGGCGGGATCGCCGGTGGTGACCCACTTTTTGAAATGGGCCATGGTGCGCGATATGCGCAAGTTTATGGCCCTAGTGACCTTGATGGTGGCTGCGGCCCTTTTTGTCATGTTCCAGCGCATCTCCGGTGTTATGTTGCCCCTGTTGATCGTGGGGCTCTCTTTTGCATCGACCCTGGGCGTTATGGTGCTATGTGATTCGGCCCTTAAACTGCCCACCCAGGTGCTGCCCTCTTTTGTGCTGGCGGTGGGGGTCGGCACCTCGGTGCACATCCTGGCCATCTTCTTTCAACGTATCCAAAAAGGCGATAACCAAGCCACCTCCATCGTCTACGCCATGGGCCATTCGGGTTTGGCTATTATGATGACCAATTTGACCACGGCGGCCGGTTTGATCTCATTTGCCGGCGCTGATGTGGCCCCGGTAGCGGACTTGGGCATCTTTGCCAGTGCGGGGGTAATGGTGTCGTTTTTTTACACGGTCATTTTGCTGCCCGCCTTGTTGGCGATTATTCCCATCAAGCGCAAGGTGCAAAACCGATCCATGGGCAACCGGTTGCCCATGGATCGCCTGATGGACGCGGTCAGCCGTATTGCCACCACCCATCCGCGCAAAATAGTAATGGTCAGTGCAGTGATTTTCGTTTTTTCGGTTGTCGGTGCCACCCAAATCAAGTTTTCTCACCACCCTTTGCAGTGGTTTCCGGCCGACAACACCATCCGCGTGGATACCGAAACCATCGACCGCGTCCTGCGCGGATCCATGACCATCGAAGTGGTGTTGGACAGCGCCGAAGAGAACGGATGGCACGATCCGGACCGCCTGCAACGCTTGGACGCAGCCGGTCCGGCCATGGAGGCCCTGCGTCATGCGGACAACTATGTGGGCAAGGCTTTTTCCCTGACAACCATCTTAAAAGAGATCAACCAGGCCCTTAACGAAAACCGTCCGGAAGCTTACACCATCCCGACGGATCGCCAATTGATCGCTCAGGAGTTTTTACTGTTTGAAAACAGCGGCTCGGATGATTTGGAGGATTTCGTGGACAACCAGTTTTCCAAGGTGCGCTTCAGCATGAAGTTTCCATTCAAAGATGCGGTGCACTACAAACCCTTTCAAATCATGATTCAAGACTACTTCCATCAAAAATTTCCCGATATTGGTCTTGAATTTACGGGCATGATCAGTTTGTTGGCCCGCACCATCAGCAATACCATCACCAGTTTGGCCAAAAGCTACGCCATTGCCATGGTGGTCATTACCGTGATGATGGTGCTGCTCATCGGTCGACTGCGCATCGGATTGCTGAGCATGGTTCCCAATTTGGCGCCCATTTTCTTCACCTTGGGCATCATCGGCTTTTTTCATTTTCCCATGGATATGTTTACCATGATGGTGGCCAGTATCGCTATCGGTTTGGCCGTAGACGACACCATTCATTTTATGCACAATTTTCGGCGGTACTACGAAGCCAGCGGCGATCCGCGTCAAGCTGTTTTTCTGACCTTGCACACCACCGGCCGGGCCATGCTGGTGACCACGGTGGTACTCTCCTTGGGCTTTTTTATCTACACTTTTGCTACGCTGAACAACATCGTTCGTTTTGGGCTGCTCACCGGGATTACCCTGGTGGTGGCCCTGCTGTCTGACTATTTCCTGGCACCGGCCTTGATGATGCTGGTCAACAAGAAAAGAGAACCCAGAACAGTTTAAAAGGAGCGGATCATGAAATCCTTGGTTTGGATATTGTTTTGGATGGCCGTTGCCATGCCGGCCGCCGCGGCAGCCGACGATGCCAAGGCCCGGCAGATCATGCAGAAGGTCGAGGCGCGGGACGAAGGCGACCATCGCACGGCGGACATGGAAATGGTGCTCATTGACAAGCGCGGTAAAGAGCGTTTGCGACAATTGGCCACCTTTTCCAAAGAGATGGGACCGGACACCTATCGGCTTATGTTTTTTGTGCACCCGGCAGATGTTAAAGAGACGGCTTTTCTTACCTATGATTATGACGACCCCAACCGAGACGACGACCAGTGGCTCTACCTGCCGGCCTTGCGCAAAACCAAGCGCATCGCCGCTTCGGATAAAAGCGGTAGCTTTATGGGCTCGGATTTGAACTACGCCGACATGACGGACCGTGAACTGGAAAATTACGACTATTTTTTGAAAAAGGAGATGATGGTGCGCGGCCACAAGGTATGGGTGATTGAGTCCATTCCGCGCACCCAAAAGGTTATCGAAGAGACCGGTTATACCAAATCCCTGCTCTTTGTGCGCCAGGACATCTACTACGTGGTGCGAGCCGTGAGCTGGGTCCATAACGAGACTTACCTTAAATACATGGACGTGGTCGAGCTGCAGCAAATCCAGGGGATTTGGGTGGGAACTGAAACGCATGTTTTTAAGAGGCAGGGCAAACAGATGCGCCATAAAACCATTTTGAGATGGCGGAATGTTAAGTTCAACCAGGGCCTGAAGGACGATCTGTTTACCACCCGCCGTATGGAGGCGGGTCTTTGAACCGGTTGTGCTGTTGGATTATTGGCATCGGGATCATTGTTTTTGCCCACCCAAGCTTGTGGGCCACAGAAAAAGATTCCATCGATGAGATTGTGTCCGGGTTTGAAGCGGAGCCGTCTGAACAGGTCCAACCCGATTTAGACGATATCATAGAGGGCTTTGACGATACGGCCCAACCTACCGAAAAGGTGACTGAAACCGCAGAGCCGCCTTTCACGCTCAACGGTCACCTCAAATTGGGGGCCGCCTACAATTTTGCCCATCCGGCGCCCGAGAAAGATCAAGCAGACTGGCGCGGCTTGTCGCGTTTGAAGACCGAAGCCGGACTCGATTTGAAAGCCAAATGGCAAAACAACTGGCGTTTGCGGGTCGAGGGAAAAGTCAACTACGATTGGGCTTATACCCTCAAGGGTCGGGATAGTTTCAGCGATGATGTATTGGATCAGTACGAGCAGGAAACCGAACTGGGCGAGGCATACATCCAGGGCCGCCTGCACCGGCGCCTGGATTTGAAAACAGGACGTCAAATTGTGGTCTGGGGCCGATCCGACAACATTCGTATCACCGATGTACTTAACCCGTTGGATTTTCGCGAACCGGGGCTGGTTGACATCGAGGATCTTCGATTGCCGGTGGCCTTGACCCGCATGGACGCTTACTGGGGAGCCTGGAACCTGAGCGCCATTGCAGGGCATGAAATTCGGTTCAATAAAAATCCGGTTTTAGGCCACGATTTTTTCCCCGGCGCCACCCCCTTGCCACCCGAAGAAAAACCCTCGAGCGGGGCAAACCACACCGAATGGGCCCTGGCGCTCAATGGTATTTTCAGCAGCAAGGATATTTCTTTTTATTGGGCGGATATTTTCGATGAAGCGGCCTATGTTACCATGACATCTTCCGCCGCCTTGGTGCGCAAACATGCACGGGTGAACCTTTGGGGCGCTGCAGGCAGTTATGCATTGGGAAACTGGCTGTTGATAGGTGAGGGCGCCTATTGGCAAAAACTGAAATATTCCAATGTGGCGGACCATGCCTTTGAGCGGCTGGATGGGCTTGTCGGTATCGAATACAGTGGTTGGAACGACACCACCGTTGCACTGGACTGGGCGGTGCGGCATATCATCGATTTTGAAGACCGGCTGGCACTGGCTCCTGATTTTGCCCAGCAGGATGCTTTTGAAACAGCCCTGCGTATCTCAAAGGATTTTCTGAATGCAACTTTAGAGCTCAACCTGTTGGCCATGATTTTCGGCCCCTTGGGCCAAGATGGCGCCCTGGAGCGTATCTCCTGCAAGTATGACTGGAGCGATGCCATCAGCTCAACAGTGGGTGTGGTTTTTTACCAGTCAGGGGACAAGTACGCACTCAGCAACATCGAGGATAACGACCGGATATTTTTGGATGTAAAATATAGCTTTTAAATCGAAACGGCCATGAACCCCAAACCGGAAACCGAAAACCTTTCATTATCCCGAATGCTCAAAATGGCCATGGCGGATCTGCCCATTGTTTCTGCCAAGCTGCCGGGTGTCGGCGGTATGTTAAAAGCCATGCCCGGGCACTTTAAAGTGGAAGAGATATTGCCATATGCGCCGTGCGGCGAAGGTGAGCACCTTTTTGTTACCCTGCGGCGTTCGGGATGGAATACAGCCGATGTGGCGCAGCGTCTGGCTGAACTGTTTGATTTGAAACACCATGATATCGGTTGGGGCGGGCGCAAAGACAAAAAGGCTATCACGACGCAAACCTTCTCCTTGCGATTGCCGCTGGCTTTGCCGCAAGCGCAAATCGAAAAAACGTTGCAAGGATTGCCATTTGAAATTCTGGACCTGAAGCGCCATACTCACAAGCTTAAAATCGGCCATGTGGCCGGCAATCGATTTGAGATTATCTTATCCCAGGTGGGGCCTGCGGCCCTGGACAGGGCCCAGGCCATCGGTGAGATCCTCCAACAGACTGGATTGCCCAACTATTACGGTGAACAGCGCTTTGGTCATATGATGCGTAATCTGGATCGCGCGGTGCGGCTGATTAAAACGACCCGCAAGGCCAAGGGCCGCAAAGACAACTTCACCGTCTCGGTATTGCAGAGCGCGTTGTTCAATCTTTGGCTTAAAGCGCGAATCGAACGGGGTGATTTTAACCAACTGCTGCACGGTGATGTGGCCCGCAAAACAGACACCGGCGGTCTGTTCGTTGTTGAGGATTTAAAGGAAGCCCGCCAACGTTTTGAGCGTCGTCAAATTATTAATACGGGACCTATTTACGGCTATAAAATGATGGCTGCCGCCCATCGTGCCGGTGATTATGAAGCCCAAATTTTGTCGGCTGTTGATCTCGATCCTCAGGTGTTTAAACCCCTGCGGGCGCCGGGGTCCCGGAGAGCGGCCCTGCTTTATCTTAACGATCTGGTCATTCAGCCTGACGAGGCCGGCTTGCGGTACACCTTCAGCCTGCCGTCAGGTGCCTATGCCACCAGCGTCCTGCGCGAATTTATGCGATGATCCGGTCTGTCCCAAGGGACTTTTTAGCCGTACGATCCAGAAAATCATTGCCAAGGGCAATCAATCATATTTAACATTGCTGCCAGCAGATACTCAGTGTTATCCGTTTGGCTGGGTTTTGGACTTAAAGGTATTGGAGTTGCACATGAGCCGTCTGGTGATTTTTCTTTCGATCTATTTTGCTGTTTATGGCTCGGTGCATCTTTATGTTTTGATCAAATTGCGCAGGGCTTACTATTTGAATGGTCTGCCCTATGTGTTTCTTGTCCTTTTGTTGATCTTTCTAATGTTGGCGCCGATTCAATCTCGGCTCATCGAAGCCCAAGGCTTTGGCATGCTCTCATTGGCTCTGGCCTGGATTGGCTTTGTTTGGATGGGTTTTGTATTCCTATTTCTTTGCTTTGCCTTGCTGTTGGACGGTTACCAATTGTTGATTACCCTTGGGCAGCGTCTCACCGGCGGCGAATTGACCCACCTCATGCTATCCAGACGCCAGTACGTTGCCTTGGCGAGTACCATCGCTTTTTGCCTGACAGGGTATGGCGCTGTTGAAGCCAATCAAATCCGTTTGGAGCGATTGACCGTTGCATCGGAAAAAATACCCGCTGCACTGGGCCGGTTGCGAATTGTGCAAATCTCTGATCTGCACATCGGCCCTATGTTCTATCCAGGGCGCATGGCTTCCATCGTAGCGGCCATTGAAGAAGCGCAACCGGATGTTTTAGTTTCCACTGGTGATCTGGTGGACGGCCGGGTATACAATGCATCGGCGACAGCCGGTGCTCTGAGTGGTATTGCGGCGCCTCTAGGTAAATATGCCATTACCGGCAACCATGAATTTTATACCCATCTCGAGCAGTCCCTCCAATTTACGCAGGCAGCCGGGTTCGTTGTGTTGCGTGATCGCACACTTGCCGTAGGTCGACATCTGGCCATCATTGGGGTGGACGATCCCACGGGCCGAACGACGCAAACTCCCGTCCCCGAACGTGAGTTGTTGGAACGCGTCAAAGGCAATCGGTTTGCCTTGCTGCTCAAACATCGTCCCACCATTGATCCCGGCAGCAGAGGCCTATTTGATCTGCAACTGTCCGGTCACACACACAGAGGGCAGATCTTTCCATTTACGCTCCTTATTAAGCTTCGCTATCCTTTGGATGGATTGCACCGACTCCAATCGGGTGAATGGCTGTATGTCAGTCGCGGCACAGGTACATGGGGACCACCGATGCGCCTTTTAAACCCGCCGGAGATTACCATCATCGATCTTATGCCGGCCAGACCGCCACGGGGTTAAGCACAACCATTTATGTTGAGTCCCATAGCGATGCGACAGATTTTTCTTGTGACTTTTTTAAACCAAAATACCCAATGCCAAAACCCAAATATCAAACGGCATATAGTGTCCGATTAAGTATAAATCGGCAGGATACATTCATTTGACATTTGGGTTTTGACATTGGGATTTGAATGGATGCGATCTTTAGGTGGGATTGCTGGCAAGGATTTGCTTTTCCTTGAGTAAAAGTGCGTAGTCCAGAGGCTCTTTAAATGCCAGGGCAGCCTCCTCGCTCTCACGGCGCATTAATTTAACCTTGACCGTTAGGGTTTCTGAGGACAAAAACACCAAATGCCCACGCATTCGTTTCTTGAGCGGTTCCTTGCGCTCAACGCGGATACGCAAACCGTTTTCAGAAAGATCAGAAACAGCGAATCCACGATTGCCGACACTAAAGGTGGGGTAAGGCGCTGAAGTATAGGTGACACGCAGATCTTTTCGTTTAACAATGGCAGGTTTTTCTTCTGCGGATTGTTTTTCGTCTTTGGGTGAAAGGCGGCAGTGAAAAACAAGTACCAGCAAATTGACGAAAGCCAATACCAACAGCAATAAGAGGGCAAAAAGGAGCCAACCGCCAAGGGCCAGGCCCTTGAGAAAAAAAACCATAAAAATAATAGCCATTTGTGCCAAGCCGGCCACTATAGCGATTGTGCGCATGCCATCCACTCCCTTTGAACGACGGTTCGGATTGGTGTTGTGTTTTTTCAATAGATTGGGTTCATCGACTGTTCAATATGATAATTAAGTTGTTGCATTTACACAAGTCCAATCCCGCAATTGACAAACAACAGGTCTGCGCCTATAGTGCGCCTTCAAAAATATTCAGAACGATGCGAGAATAGCATGCACGGTTCCCCGGATGATATTTGGCAAACCCACGCCATGAAATTTTTAGAGATGGCATTTCGAGTACATCTGCAGGAGCGCCTTCACAATGCCGATGGCCATGGGAAAAAAAGCAGCGATTGTGGGGATACCATCGAATTTTTTCTGATCATTCAAAATAATCGTATCGATACGATATCTTATACACTCAACGGCTGCATCAATACCAATGCCTGCGCCAATGCCACCATCGATCTGGTTGAAGGCAAAAAGCTGGAGGCGGCCTGGGCGCTAACGCCTGAAGCGGTGATGGCCTACTTGGAAAGCCTGCCCGAACATCACTTTCACTGTGCACAGTTGGCCGTCAGTGCCCTGCGTTCGGCCCTGTCCGATGCCCGCAACAAACAGCATGCACCGTGGAAAAAGATGTATCATTGACAAATAGTTTTAAGTTTTAGGTTTTACGTTTTGAGTGAAGGATGAGGGCCGATATAATAAAAAAACCGCTATATCCGCGGGTAACTTTTCGCTTTGTATTCAATGTCATTAACTTAAGGTTTATTTGAGTTGTGTGGGAGCGGGGGGTGCCT
>JBNKKB010000026.1:0-23393 GCA_050291605.1 Desulfobacteraceae bacterium
TTGCCTTTCACCCGTGCCTTTTTATAGGGCGGACCGCAATTGATCACACCGCCGCCGGCGGCACAACAATAATTGAGCTCCCGGTTAGGGTGCATCTCAATAAAATTTTCGCAAATGGCCTTGATGACATAGCGCGCCTTCTCGTGCAGGCCGCGACCGCGCACCACATTGCAGGGGTCGTGCAAAGTAACGCTGGGCTGGAACTTTTTAGCGATTTTGATACGCCCCTCCTTCAGCAGTTGGTAGTAAAAATCAATGGCGTGTTGCACCTCGATAGGGGGCATGCGCCATCCCAGCACGCGGTTGCCCACGTCGTATACCGAGCGAAAGGCATGGCCGCACTCGCCCATAACGATTTTTTTCACCCGCAGGCGTGCGGCCGTGTCAAAATGGGTGCGTTTTACGCGCGCCATAATTTCATTATCGCCGGTAAACATGGCCATATCACTGTTGTCCCATCCAGGCGTGGCCGGCATGGTCCAGTTTAACCCGGCCGTGTGGAAAATGACGCCCGCCTGGTAAATCAATTCCGCCTGAAATTTGGGTTCGGGTGCAATCACCGAGTACATGATATCGGCACCTTCTTTTTCTACCGGAATTCTCAGATCCGGTATCTCATCACGGGCGTCTTCTTCCTGCCATTGCAAAGTATCGATCCACTCGTCTTCTTTGACCCACATCTGGTTGGAGGTCGCTGAATGACTGTTGACCGTATCCTGGATGTAAAGCGGCGTCACGGACAGCTTGTGCATAATCCGTCTGACCAGCAGCATCAGGTAAGCGATATCGATGCCAAAAGGGCAATACATGGTACAGCGTTTGCACAAATTGCACTCGGTATGCGCGATCTCTACCATGCGTTTGATCTCGGCCGGCGCAATACGCCCCTTGCGCTTGAGCATCTTCCACACTGTCTGCTTCACTTTGCCGGCAGGCGAAAGGGCCGGATCCTTGTCGCGCGACAGATAAAAATGACAAGCATCCGAACACACACCGCAGTGGGCGCATGTTGAGACATAGGCTTTTAGCCGCGCGCCGGCCTCTTGGGTCAGTACCTGGTTAATGGTTTTTTCTATTTGATCGTCTGTCAATCGGGCAATTCCCTGATCGACCCCCTGGTCCACCACCGGTTCGGGTGTAGCCTGGGGGATTTCTTTTTTTTCCTCTTGTTTCTGGGCCGGTTCAGCAGCCATGGTCGCCTCCTTATTTTAGAGCAAATGCCATTGCAATGGTCTTTCCAGTCTACCAATCCCGCGCATGGCGCACGGCGCCGAATTCGCTCCCCGTGTAGGTTCGGGAAAAAACGGCCAAAAACATGTGGCTCAGCCGGGTAAAGGGTATGGCCACCAGCATCACCTCACCTGAAAAAATATGCACCAGGTTGGCAATGGCATATCCGGGCCACTGGTACAGGCAGTACAGCCCGCTGACAAAGGGTGCCGCCACAATTGCCAGTAGAACGAAATCGGAAGCCGAGGTCAGGTAGCGAACCTCCTTGCGGATCAAGCGGCGTACCAGAAAAAACACGCAGGCTGCGACAACCGCGAGACTCATAATCTCCGCCACGCCCTCCGGCAACGCCCACCACTGTATGTTCCATGACTCCTCCCATAAAACGATATGAGAGCTTAGGAACAGCGGAACCAACACCAGGCTGATATGAAATATAAATGCCACGGCAGTCATCACCGGATTTAAGCGCATACTGGTGGTGGCAAATGGTGTCGACCATCGCAATAGAGAACGCAGACTGTGATTGAAATTCCAATAACTGAACATAAATCGCTCTTTTTTCCGGACTAGCCAGTAGAGCCGTCCCAACCGGTATAGGCTGCCGCCGATAAAAAGAATAAAAGTCAGCCAAAGCAATGGGCCACTAAGTATCTGATAGAGACTGTACATGGTTTTTCTCCTATTGCAGCAGTTGGGCCACAGGTAAAATGCGACGATAGTAAATCCCCTCTTCAACCGATCGCACCAACATCTTCTCTCCATCCGGGCTGAAGATGGGGTCCCATAGATGCTCGAAGCGATGACCCCAAATCCGGTCATCGATAGCCAAAACGAAATGGTCCCCCCTATCTGCCTTGACCGCCACATGGCGCCCGTCCGGACTGAATACCGGCGGCCACAATCTTTCGAAACGGTTCTTCCAACCGGCTTCATCAACCACCAGGGTCCATTTCCCCTTGTCCTTGGCCGCCACCGCCACATGGGTACTTTGTGGGCTGAAGGTCAAGTCGGTCAGCATGTCGCCGGCGCGCAGCTGCCAGGTGTGATCATCAACGGCCACGGACCACTTGCCGAAACTGGGTGACACGATAGCCGCAACCTTTTGCCCGTCAGGGCTGTATTGATGGTGCCAGCACTGGCCATAGCGGTTGCGCCAGATGGGTTTTTGAGCAGATGACAGGGTCCAGCCATCGCTCATCTTTACCGGTGCCGTCACCTCATGGGTGACCGGATGAAAAACAGGCTCCCATATGGCGCTGTAGATGGATTCCCAAGGCCGCCCGTCTTCCACAATGGTATAGTCGTAACGGTTCAAGCGGGCTTCGGCAGCCACGTGTTTGCCGTCCTGACTAAACGCAGTGCCCCACACATTCATAAATTCGATATCCCAGGGCCGGCCATCCACAGAAACCGTAAACACCCCTTTGGCGAAATCGAAAATGGCGGCTTCATCAATCCCCCGGGTCTGCACCACGGCAGCCGTATGGGCGCCGTCGGGCGCTAAAGTCATGCTGTTCAGATTCGGGTATGTTGTATCCCAGGGCGAATCGTCCAAAGCTAAACCGTATTGCATCTCCGCCTGGTAGGCCAAGGCCAGATGGGTGCCGTCCCGGCTAAACCGGGGCAACCAGGCATAATCGAATTGATTGGACCACATCTGTCCATCCACCACTGCGCTCCATAACATGTCCTGGCATGCCAGGACCATCAACCGACCATCCGGTGAAAACCGCAAGTGCCATAATTTCTCAAACGACGCATCCCACCTTTGACCGTTGACGCATACGCCAAAGGCTTCATCCTCCAATCGAACAATGGCAGCAATCTTTTCACCGTCAAAACTCACATAAGGCTCTTCTACCCAAACAAAGCTTTTCTCCCAGTTGCCAATAGGGATCTGCTTTTCAGGTGTCTCCCAATCCCAATCTTGTGTTCTAGTCATCAATCGCCTCCATTTTTAACTTATAGGCCTTACTGTGCCGGTCGAAAGCGCCATCCACCTTGTCCGGCCGATTGACACTGGCCACAGGGCAGGCGGAGCGCAACACCACCTGTTCAACCGTGCTGCCCAGCAGGGCCTTTTCAGGATCAATCTCGCGGGTATGGTGTGACATGATAATCAGATCGGCGCTCTTGTCCCGCGCATACTTGAGAATCTCCACATGGGGAATACCTTCCCAAATTTCAATTTCATAATTGTCGTAATCTTTCATCTGGGAGATATACATGGATTCCATCTTCTCGCGCGCTGCTTTTACGCTTTTTTCGATCTCTTCCTGATCCGGTGTCTCGCCAAAACGCATGTTCGTGATATCGATGGCATGAAACAGGTAGAGCTTGCAGCCGATGGCCTTGGCCGTGTGATAGGCAAATTGAAAAGCCGACCGGGAGGCCTTGGAAAAATCAGCGCCAAAAAGAATGTTGCTGAAATACCAGAAGCACGTGTTGCAGGGACGACTGACAATCAGCACCGGGCAGCGGGCGGAGCGGGCCACCTTCTGCATGGTGCTGCCGACGATGTGGCGATAACGCGTCATTCCCACATCTTCCTGGCGGGTATGGGCACCCATGACGATCAAGTCGACATCTTCCTTGCGCGCTTTGCGTAAGATCTCCGTGGCCGGGGCGCCCACCGTGCAATCGATTCGGCATTCGTGAACATCTCGTATCTGCTCTGCATAAGTGTTCTTCATCTCTTCCGCGACCCATGCCGTATAATCATCATCATAGGTCGTTTCCTCGCCGGTACGTATATCGGTGATAAAGGGGCTGGCGCCGCGACTGGGAATACCGAAGACATGGAAGGTGTAGAGGGTCGATTCATACTTTTTGGCCAAATCAAATGCGATTTTGGCGGCATCATCACATGTTGGCGATGCGGTGGTGGCAAATAGGATCTTTTTAAACATAGCTTACACCTCCTTGTGGTGGTCATGGGGACCATTGTGCTTAGCTGGATACGAACGGATAGAGCAAGGGCAATGCCAGTGAAATTGCATTTAGGTGAATAATTTTCAACTATCTGTATTTATATATTATTTTATATATGAGAAGCCGGCACTTAAAGCAGGCAATCTTTTTTATTGGCGACAAAACGCACCGATGTGCTATAGCTTGATGGAACAATTTGCACCCATTTCCCCAATGATCGCATGACCTCATCGCGCGAGGTCGGCGGGTGGGCCGCAAAAAGAGACATAGGCATATTTGGAGCCATACGATGCAATCGATTTTACAAAATTATCATGTTATCCTGGAAAGCATTGAAGAGGGGGTTTTTACCGTTAACCAGGAGTGGAAGATCATGTCTTTCAACCGGTCGGCGGAAAGAATCACCGGATTCCCGCGCAAAGAAGCCATCGGTCGTCGCTGCTCGGATATATTTAAAACCAACATTTGCGACAATGGTTGTATCTTGAGAAAGACCATGCGCACCGGCAATCCGCTCTCCAACATGCCGGTCGTTATCGTGCGGGCGGATGGCAAAAAGATACCCATCAGTGTGAATACGGCTGTGCTGCGGGCCTCGGACGGCACCATTATCGGGGGCGTCGAAATGTTTCGCGATCTTTCGACCCTCAGCGAATTGAAAAAAGCCTATCTCAAGGAACACTCCTTCGAAGATATCGTCAGCAAGAACAAAAAAATGCTGCACTACTTCTCAATTTTGCCTCAGATTGCGGCAAGTGACACCACGGTACTCATCGGTGGGCCAACCGGCACCGGCAAAGAGTTTCTAGCCCGGGCCATCCACAACCATAGCGGACGAAACAAAGGCCCTTTTGTGGCCGTCAGTTGCGGTGCATTGCCGGATACGCTGATCGAATCGGAACTTTTTGGCTATAAGGCCGGCGCCTTTACCGATGCCAAAAAGGATAAGGCCGGACGTTTTGCCATGGCACGCAACGGCACCATTTTTCTTGACGAGATCGGCGATATCTCTCCTGCCGTTCAGGTGCGGCTGTTGCGCGTGTTGCAGGAGCGCACCTACGAACCTTTAGGCGCTACCCAGTCGGAGCAAACCAATGCGCGAGTGATCGCCGCCACCCACCGCGATCTGGAACAACGCGTCAAAGACAATCTTTTTCGTGAGGACCTTTATTACCGCATCAACATCATGAAAATTTCGCTACCGCCACTGAGCGAACGCAAAGAAGATATTCCCCTGCTGGCCGAACATTTTATCGAGCACTTTAATCGCACCCAAAACCGTCATATCCTCGGGCTGACCCACAGCGCCATCACCGCCCTGATGTTATATGATTGGCCAGGCAATATCCGTGAGCTGGAAAATGCCTTTGAGCATGCATTTGTGCTGTGTGCCGAGGACATGATCCACATCTATCATCTGCCCGAGAAAATTCAACCCGCCGATATCAGCGCCCAGGTGCCCAGTGGACTGACCCTCAAAGAGATCGAAAAAATGGCGGTGGTGCAGGCCTTGCACCGCAATCAATGGAAACGTATGGCCACGGCGCGGGAGTTGGGAATTGACAAAAACACCTTGCGACGCAAAATACAGCGCTTTGGAATTGGCACGCCCGAAATACCGCAGGATTTGCAAAAGATAGAATAGGCTTTTCATCCGTGCATCTGCGCAAAGGACTATGGCGGTGGGGCATGGTATAAAAGCCGGATTTTTGATTTCCCGGCCGAAAGCAATTCAAAGTGTTGGCCACCCGCCTGAAAACCCCGACGTGCTTCAGCCATGCGCATCTTTCGCGAATAGGTGGTCTTGGCATCGAGTTCCGGAACAATGACATCAAGCCTGAATGTGGATTGTCCCTCCAAGCCCCGATAGGTCATCAGCGCCTTGCCGACTCGGGTCCGACGGTTCAGGCGCAATATTATTTTAGAGTTGCCCAAGGGACTGAGCGCCGGCTCAGCCATTTTCGCCATGGGGATGGATGTGCGGCCATGTCGGACCTCATCCGGTTGGTTAGGATTAAAAGTCGGGGCTGCTGGGCCTTGATCCGTCGAAAATGAACTAATACTCAGGTACATCAAAGCGGCAAAGCTACCGATGATGGCGACCAAAACGCCCACCATGGGGACCCATTTTTTTTGGGTAGACGCTTTCATGCTGAGACAGTCGTCCAATACTTGGTGTGTCTACAAATAAGCCGGTTGAAACCCAAAGACTTTTTTTGAGATAATTTTTACACTGTGGAATAACCGGGCCCCTCGCCCCCTTCTGGGCACGTCCAGGTGATGTTGTCAAAAGGATCTTTAACGTCACATGTTTTGCAGTGAAAGCAATTGGATGGATTGAGTTTGATATGTGCTTTGCCGGTCGCTTGATCCAGCTCCAGCTCGTAGACCTCGCCTGGGCAAAAAATGGTACAGGGTGCACCGAATTGCGGGTAACACGTTTCGCTGCACACCTGTGTATCATGAATGATCAGATGGCAAGGCTGATCTTCGCGGTGCAGGGTTTTGGACAGATAAACGCCGGTGAGTTTATCAATGTAAAGCTCGCCATCGTATTTCTCTTTGGCCTCGGGTGTCTTTTTCGCCGGCGTCTGGGGCTTGAGGGTTTCGGCATCCTTTTCCAGGGGCATGGGATCAACGAACCCGCGGCCGCCGGTCACGTATTGGGCCCCCAGATGCACCAGCTTGGATAGTCCCTTTTTGGCCAGCGCCTGGGCGCAATTTCGCCCTTCCCACATCTCTTTTTTAATCCAGCTCTGCTCCAGGGCCGCTGGATAGGATTGCAGCCCGGCAGCACTCAGATCTTCTTTGGCCAAAGCCTGTACCACCGACTCTGCAGCCAACATTCCCGATTTGAGAGCAATATGGATGCCCTTAAGGGCCGGCGTGTTATGCAGTTGGGCGCACGCCCCCATGAACAAACCGCCGTCGACGGCAAGCTTGGGTATGGTGTAATAGCCGCCGGTAGGTACCGTGCGGGCACCTTGTTCCACAACTTTACCGCCTTGGATAATGGCGGCAATGGCGGGATGGCGCTTGAACTTGATAAACATGTCGTAAGGATCCAGTGTCGGATCGTCGTAGCAAAGGGCGGTAAGATAGCCGATGCTCACTCGGTTGTCAGCCATTTCGTAAACAAAACCACCTCCGGGTGTACCCAGTCCCAAAGGGTAGCCCATACAATGAATATCATTGCCCCGGCTGGTTTTGAAGTAGGTATCACCTTCGGGAAGCTGAATCACTTCCTTGATGCCGGTCTCATAGACATCCGGCTGCTGGCCGTCATAGAGCCCCAGCGGGCCGGCCATGGACTGGACAAGGCTGCCGCGGGCACCTTCAGCAAAGAGCGTCACCTTGGCCAGCAGATCGATACCCGGTTCATAATTGGATTTCTGGGAGCCGTCCTTTTCAAGCCCCTTGTCACCGGTGCGTACACCGGTGATGGTTTTGCCATCTTCTGCGAACAGCACCTCTTTACCGGCAAAACCGGGAAAAATATTAACACCCATCTCTTCGGCGATCCGGCCCAGCCAGCGGCTCAGCTTGGATGCACTCATGACATAGCACCCGGTATTATGCATATAGCGCGGCGTCATTGGAGCAGCGATGGCTTTGTTGGCTGTCAGGTAATAAAACTCGTCGCCGCGCACAACGGTCTCCACCGGGCAGCCTCTGTCCATAGGGTCGGGTATCAACTCAGTCAGCGCGTGAGGCTTAACAATGGCGCCGCTGATGGCATGCGCCCCGATCTCTGCGCCCTTATCAATCAGAGCAACCTCCAATTCCTGATTGTTCTCCTGGGCCAATTGCATCAATCGGATGGCACCGGCTAAACCTGCCGGTCCGCCACCCACTATAAGGACATCAAATTCAATGGATTCACGCTCTGTCATGGTTTGGGCTTCCTATTGGGTTGATCCGTTTGTTGGTAAAATATAACACCGTTAAACGTTGCCAGCGATAGCACGAAATTGAGATTTAGTAAACATGACAGCACCCTGAAGACAGCGCCGAGACAGGACGGTTCGCCGGCCGCATGCGGCATTCGGCTTCCGGGGGCGCTTTGCCGCTCATTCGTACCTTGACAGGCAAGCCGTTGTTTTTTAAGTATTCTTTTTGGACCTACCCCTTAATCATGGAGAACAATGACCAATCAACAACCAAAAGCGGTGCGCGCCCTGGGCATATGCTCCGGAGGATTAGACAGCATCCTTTCGGGCCTGGTGCTCCGCCGGCAGGGCATCCATGTGGAGTGGGTTTGCTTTGAAACCCCCTTTTTTTCGGCGGACAAAGCGCGCAAAGCAGCCGATCAGACCGGTATTTTCCTGCACGTCCAGGATATCACCAAGGATTATTTACCCATGCTCATCGATCCCCCTGCGGGCTATGGTAAAAACATGAACCCATGCATGGACTGTCACGCCCTGATGTTCAGCAAAGCCGGTGCAATGATGCAGGCCAAAGGGTTTGATTTTTTGTTCAGCGGCGAAGTAATGGGCCAACGTCCCTTGTCTCAGAACGCCAACGCACTGCGCTATGTGGCCAAACACTCCGGTGTGGGCAACCAGATCCTGCGGCCCTTAAGCGCGAAGCGTCTGCCGGAAACCCCCATGGAGATGGACGGTCGTGTGGACCGCACGCGGCTGCTGGATTTCAACGGCCGCTCGCGCAAACCCCAGATGGCCTTGGCCAAAAAATTCGGTATCAATGATTACCCTTCCCCGGCCGGCGGGTGTTTGCTCACCGACCCGGGCTATGCGTCACGGCTAAAGGATTTGCTCGACCATAAGGTGGTATTGGACCCGAAAGCTCTGCACTTGCTCAAATTCGGCCGCCATATGCGCCTCAACCCCAAAACCAAAATTATCGTAGGCCGGACCAAACAGGACAACGAAAGCATCCTGCACCATGTGGACCCCGAAAAAGATATCCTGATACGGGTCAAAGGTTACCCGGGTCCCACAGTGGCCATTCCCGATGGCGGTCCAAAAGAGATACAATTTCTGGCAGGCTCTATCTGTGCCGGATACAGCAAGGCCCCGGAAGACGCCTCGGTGACCGTCCAGGTGTCTGCCGCCGGTAAGGTAAGCAATATCAACGTCTTGCCCATCTTGCCCCATGAAGCCAAACGATTTTTAATTTAATAAGGCCGGTGGTACCGTGAGAAATTCATATCCAATCCACCGAAGGAACCATGTGAAACCAAGCCGTACGCTATCCGTTTATCTTGGCGAAGAACAAATTACCATCCTCAATCCAGGACATGCACAAAGAACGACCGGCAGCTTTCAAGCAAGGGTACCCCCTGTCTTTGTTATCGTTTGGAGAATCGATAACATTGGTGTTATGGTGCTGTGTATCCGTGAAGTGCCAGCCTATGATATCATTGGCCAGACTGGCAGCCATTAGGAAGTTATTGGCATTGTCTGTTACGTTTACCATTGAGTAAATATATCCAAACGCATCGTTACTGCTTCTTGAGATTTCTGAAGATGTCACACCATTTGATGTCACCACCTGCGTAATCATCGATTTTGAGTAGGTTGTCGCTGCCACCAGAAAGTCACCGGAGCGCGGGTCATAATGAATCTTGATGGGACGAGCCCCCATAAAACTTCGGCCTTGAAAAACTGTGTACTCATTAATACCGTAGCTTTGGTCGATGATGGCAACCTTGGCTTCGACACGCGAAGGACTGGATTCATACTTATAGTAGGCAACCGCATATTGTCCGGTTTGCTTTGAACATGTCAAAGACGTTTTCCAACAATCCCCAGGACAGTCAATGGCATGATAAAGATGGTATTGCGTAACAAAAGTCCCATCTGCTTTGATGCGTGACAAATAAATATCGTCATGTCGTGTATTATCGTAGGGATCTTCCCTGGTCACGAATGTAATGCCATACTCTTGAAGCACGCCATTCCAAACAATGGACACATCCGTCATATGCGGATGATTGTAATCCTGCAGACCCGGAAAATAGAGCTTAACAAATGGAAACCATCGGTTCCCATCCGCGTCAAGCCTCTTAAACCAAAGATATTTTCCATAGGCATAAACAAAAGCAAACTGTCGATCAGTCGAATTGTATGCCAGTCTGGAAACGATATTTAAGTATCCCATGCCGGGATCAAAAGGGATTCCGATTATCCGGGTTGGCGTTCTTAAAACGCTGCCATCCTTATCCACCTCCATGTAGTAGATATCGCCGGCCTGGTTGGAGGGATATGGCGCAACAAATGTTAATCCAAATTTGGAACCCGTCCAGGTCATTTGAGGCATACGCGCTACACCATGGGTGGTGAGCTGGGTGCCTTGGACTGACCAATTTTGGGGTATCTCCGGATATTTGCACCCATTAACGGCCAAAAGAGATGCCATGCAGCATGCTATTACCACTAAAAAAAATAGAGACTTCATACGATGAATCGCCACATTATGTTTGGTCATCATATCTCCCCTCCTTAAATTTAGGGTTTGAAATTATGGCATACAAAATTTTAGCGTAGCGGGCTGCACGATCAGGAAAAGAACTTGCTGCTACCATTTTTGCAGCAATATCACATCGTCCGCTATAAAATGAAGGTCGGCAGCAAATTGCCGAGCCACATAGTCGAAGGTGGCCCGGCTGAAAAAGCAAACATGCGTCAGATCCCGGATATAGTGCCATTGACGGAAAGCGTGATGGTCGATGACCAGTTTGGTCATGATACCCAGCCAACCACCCGATTTCAATATCCCAAATAGATCTGAGAACACCTTTTGGGGATGATGCAGATGCTCAACCACCTCAGTGGCGCAGATAAAATCGTAAATTTTATCAAATACCGAAGGATTGCGGTAATAAAAAGGATCGTATAAGTCCACACGATGGCCTTGGGCCTCCAACAACATCGGCAAAGCCGGGCCTGGGCCGCAACCAAAATCCAATCCTTGTTGTTTTGAACCCAACCGCTCCAATAATGGCACACTTAACCGGGAAAGGAATTGGCGATACCCCGGATCCTGCGCGCTGTTTTGATGCAAGTCATATGTGGTGCGCTCTTGTTCAGCACTGAGTATATAGCGTTCGGGTACAAAAACCAAGCGGCAATGGGAACAGCGCAAATAAATCCTGTGGGCGTCCTCAAAAATAGCCTCGCATCTCCAGCCCCCACAAAGGGGGCAACTCGTTTCATCTGCTGCCGGTTTCATTTTAAAAAAACATAGGCGCCGACAACAAGAGAGACCGCGCCTCCGATGTAGAGCATCATCACCTTATCCGTATGTGCACCCGTAATGGCATGTGAAATTTGCGAGCCTATGGAGCCTGAAATTTGATATCCCCAGTAGGCCAATCCAACGCCAATAACCACCAGTGCGATACCAAGTATTTTCTTTGCAGATTTCGATCGATGGGTCATAATGAGTCCCTGTTTTTTGAGTAGAAGAAATACGATAGGACGATACGTAATATTACTTTTGCATGGACAAACCCAAAGCTGCGACAAACAAGCCTCACGGTATGCGCAGTCCTTTATGAAGCCACATATCAGACATGTTTTTCCATTTCATAGTCGTTTATAATTATACCACCACCAAGATCTCTAATAATAGAACCTATTATTTTGAAACCATTTTTTTCATAAACTGCAATTGCACTTGTGTTTTCTTGATAAACAGTCAATCTAATAATGGGTGTATTATGTGTTCTACAAATTTCTTCGAGATGATGAATAACTTGCTTGCCGTGGCCTTTTCGTCTTTCAGACGAAATAAGGTACAATTTGCTTAGAAATAGTTCGTTCTTTGACATTCCCATGCGATAGGCAAAATATCCAACTGGCGCGTCTTCGGACAGAATGATATTGTATAAATATCCTTCTTCAATTTGATTTGCTATTGCCTCTTGTGATTGGACTTTCTCTATAATTTTTTTCAGAATTTCGGTTCCCAGCATCGGCCCGAAGTGATTTGTCCAAATTTCTCTGGCCAAACCGGCCAGTAGCTCAATATGGTTTTTATTTTCTACTGCTATGTACATCTGAACCGGATTGCCTGTCTAACGGGTTTATGATATGACTCGCCCGATTCCACTCCGGCCAAGCCCGTAATCAGGTTCACTATATTTAGCCTTAAAAAACACCCGTTTTCAATATATTTTGATTTAGATGCAATTTTTGAGTAGGTTGCGTATGTTGACGCTGGTATTTATGATTATACCTTCCATGGGTTGATGAAAGACGGAATCATCCTAGTTGTGTGGGAAAAAGGCAACGGCAAGAAAGCCTATGCCTTTTATGTGAAGGTCACCAGGGATTAAACAACCTGTCCATAAAATCGGCGGTTGTATCTCGGCAGGGAGGTTCCGATTTTACAGCATCGCTTTTAACGCTGTTTTTAAAACGAAGATAGGTACGATATGTTTAATTTGGCGACCATCGGCTTCTTCTCGCTGGCATCGATCATTCTTGCACTGACGCCAGGACCGGACATGCTCTACATTGCCACCCGCTCCATGGCTCAGGGACGCAGTGCCGGCATTGTTTCGGCGTTGGGGGTGCACTCGGGGGTGCTCGTGCATACCCTTGCAGCGGCTTTCGGGCTGTCAGCGATCATCGTCGCATCAGCCACCGCCTTCAGCATCATAAAATATGCGGGAGCCGCTTACCTAATCTATCTCGGTCTAAAAACAATGGCCGGCAGGGCCGAAACCCTTGTGGTAAAAAAAACAGAGTATTCAAGATTCAGACAAATTTATTTTCAAGGACTGATAACGAATTTACTTAATCCCAAAGTCATTCTCTTTTTCCTGGCTTTTTTACCTCAATTCGTGGATCCGGCCATGGGCAATATCCCGCTTCAGCTTATTCTTCTCGGCCTGTTGATGGTTATTGTGACCCTGCCTATTGATCTGGGTGTTGGTTTGGCCGGAGGCACCGTTGGCAAATGGCTGAACAACCGAATGCAAATACAGCGCACAAGCAAATGGGTTGCCGGCGCTTTGTTTATCGCGCTGGGTATCGGCACGGCATTAACGGGTACAAAAAAAATATAGATAAATGGCTATTTCGAGGATTGCGCGATTGAGAAGCGGCCGAAGATGACCTGAAGCCGGGATGCATAAAGTGCGGATCTATTTTTGCCCGAGCCCAGCCCGCAACTGGCCGCAGGCGGCCATGATATCCAGGCCTTTGCTGTAGCGCACCATGCTGGTGTAATGTTTTTGGATAAGTTGGGCCTGGAAGGCCTGGACACTTGCTTCACTGGGGCGCAGGTAAATACTTCCCGGAAAAGGGTTGAAAGGAATCAGGTTGATTTTAGCCTTGACCGGGGCCAGCAGTTTGGTCAGTTTTCGGGCGTGGGCCGTGGAGTCGTTGAGATCTTTGAACAGAATATACTCAAAGGTAATTTTGCGATTGGTTTTCAAGGGAAAGCGTCGGCAGGCCTCGATGAGCTCGGCGATGGGATATTTCCGGTTGATGGGCATCAATGGGTTGCGCGCCGCATCATCCACAGCATTCAGGGAAATGGCCAGGTTGACGTTGGTGTCGCGCCCCAAATCTAGAATCCGCGGTACAACGCCTGCCGTGGATACCGTCACCCGACGTGTGGCGAACTTCATGCCCCACTCGCTGTTGGTCAAAGATTCGATGGCGGGGACCAGTTGGTTGTAGTTGGCCAAAGGCTCGCCCATACCCATAAAGACCAGGTTGGTCAATTGGCCGGGATCGGGGAGCTGCTTGCGAATCTCCCAGACCTGGCCGACAATTTCAGCGCTGGTAAGGTTGCGCACCAGTCCGGACTGACCGGTGAGGCAAAACCGGCACCCCTGGGCGCAACCCACTTGACTGGAGACACACAAGGTCAAGTGATGGCGCTCGGGAATCAGCACACTCTCCACGGTCTGGCCATCCTGGAGCTGGAACAAGAACTTGCGGGTGCCGTCTTTGGCGGTCAGCACCTGGTCAATGACAAGCCGCTCAATGGCAAAGTGTTGGCCAAGCAGGTCGCGAACGCTCTTGCTTAGATCGGTCATTTGGTCAAAGCTGTCCGCCAAGCGCACGTAAAGCCATTTTAGAATCTGATCGGCCCGGAAGGGACGCATATTCTGACCGGTCAACCAATCGATCAGCGCTTCTCGGCTAAATGATTTTATATCCGGCAGGTTATTTGATTCAGGATTCAAAATACAATGATCCATGTTGATGGCCCAAGGCCCTGTTTCCGGTTCAAGATATTTAAAACCTTTTTGTATAATATTAAAGGATTGCCCCATGATTTAAATGGTGTTATAGCAGCGCCATTGATCACCGGATGGAAAAACGGCAACTTTAATGGTTGCCGTTTTGTTTTGCTTGACATATCATTTATATCAGTTTAATTTCAAGGTTTTATTGATGGGACCAGCAAGAGATGTTTGACAGCCTGAGCGGCAAATTAGATGCAGTATTTAAGCGACTTAAGGGCCACGGCACCCTCTCGGAAAAAAACATTTCCGAAGGGATGCGCGAAGTGCGTATGGCCCTTTTGGAGGCGGACGTCCATTTTAAGGTGGTCAAACAATTTGTTGCCGATATCAAGGCTCGTGCATTAGGCCAGGAGGTGATGGCCAGCCTGACCCCGGGCCAACAAGTCGTCAAGATTGTAAACGAAGAGCTGACCCGCCTGATGGGCGGCCGGCACAGCGATCTGAATTTGTCAGGCACCCATCCGGTGGGACTGATGATGGTGGGCCTGCAAGGATCAGGAAAAACCACCACCAGCGGCAAGTTGGCCATCCACTTGCGCAAGCAAGGCCGCAAACCTTATTTGGTCCCTGCGGACGTTTATAGACCGGCTGCCATTGACCAGCTTCAAACACTGGGCAAGCAGCTGGATGTACCGGTGTTTGATGCCACTACATCCATGGACCCGGTGACCATCTGCCAACAGGCGCGTGTGGCCGCCCAAAAAGCAGGCTGCGATGTGGTCCTGATGGACACCGCCGGTCGGCTGCATATTGATGAGACGCTGATGCACGAGCTGCAGAATATAAAAGCGGCTGTGCAACCCGCGGATATTTTGCTGGTAGCCGATGCCATGACCGGCCAAGATGCCGTGAATATGGCCAAAGCGTTTAATGAAGCGTTGGAAATTGGTGGGGTGGTGCTCACCAAAATGGACGGCGATGCCCGTGGCGGGGCCGCCCTTTCCATTAAATCGATCACCCAAAAACCGATAAAATTTATCGGTGTGGGTGAAAAACTGACGGATCTTGAAGTTTTTCATCCGGAGCGCATGGCGTCTCGTATCCTGGGTATGGGCGATGTGCTCACCATGATCGAGAAGGCCCAGGAAAATATCGATGCCCAGGAAGCCCAGGCGCTTGAGAAGAAACTGCGGAAAAACCAATTTACGCTGGAGGACTTTAAAAACCAGATGGCCCAGGTGCGCAAAATGGGATCGCTGTCCGACTTGATGGGCATGATACCGGGCATGGGCAAACTGAAACAGATGAAAAATTTTGAGGTGGACGACAGTCAATTGGTGCGCATTGAGGCCATCATCAACTCGATGACGCCGCAAGAGCGCCGGCAGCACAATATCATCAACGGCAGCCGGCGGCGACGCATTGCCCGAGGCAGCGGCACCAAAGTGCAAGATGTCAACCAGTTAATCAAAAACTATACCCAGGTTATGAAAATGATGAAAAAATTGAACAAGGGGGGCATGCGCGCGCTGGGGCGCGGGATGCTGCCTTTTTAAAGGAGAATGAGGCAATGTCAGTAAAGATCAGATTGGCACGACACGGCGCGAAAAAACGGCCCTTCTATCGCATTGTGGTAGCGGACAACGATTTCCCGCGCGACGGCAGATTTCTGGAAAATGTGGGCACCTATAATCCGTTGATGGATCCGGCTGAAGTTACGCTCAAGGCTGAACGTATTCAGTATTGGCTGCAACAGGGTGCTGTTCCGTCAGACACGGTAAAAAGCCTCTTGACCCAAGAGGGTGTCGCTGCCCAACCCGCCCAATAAATCGAATACAGCTGTACATCATCGATCAAGCCAAGGAGGCGGCTATGAAAGACTTGATCAAATATATCGCGGAAGCGCTGGTGGATTACCCGGAACAGGTTTCAGTCAATGAAGTTGTGGGCAACCAGACGTCGGTGCTGGAACTGACGGTAGCCAAAGAAGATCTGGGTAAAATCATTGGCAAACAGGGACGCACAGCACGTGCCATGCGGACCATTTTAAGTGCAGCATCGGCCAAAATAAAAAAACGCACGGTCCTTGAAATCATCGAATAGACCCAACGATCTGATCCAATTGGGCAAGATCACCGGCGCCCATGGTATTAAAGGCGCTGTCAAAGTTTATTCCCATGCAGAGTCAGTCGATAGTTTTCATCTGCATGATGATCTCATCCTGATCGATACCGCAGGTCGTCAAACGACCCATGATGTTGTGTGGGTCCGCCCTTATAAAAATGGCGTCCGCCTGGCGTTGAAAGGGATCGACAACCGCAATCAGGCTGAAGCACTGATGGGTTGCGCCGTGTGTATCCCCAAGGCCAGCCTGCCGGCGCTGGACCCGGACACCAATTATTGGGATGATCTCATTGGTATGGCGGTGTACGCCACAGACGGCGAATACTTAGGGCAGGTGGCTCATATTATCCGCACCGGCGCCAACGACGTGTACGTTGTGCAAACACCGGCGGGTTTCCCTGTTGAAGAGATATTGCTGCCGGCCATTGCATCGGTCATCCTTGATGTAAATGTCGCTGAGCAGCGAATGCAAGTAGAAATCCCGGAAGGTCTGATTTAATCGCAACGTTCGGCAGGTATGGCAATGTTATGAAATTCGTCGCGCTCACCATTTTCCCGGAATTGATCCAAGCGTTTTGGGAAAACGGCATCATGCGACGCGCCGCCGCCGAGGGCATCATCCAGCCCACGGCCATTAACATACGCGACCATGCCAAAGGACGGCACCGCGTGACCGATGACCGGCCTTATGGCGGCGGTTGCGGCATGGTCATGAAACCCGAACCCTTGACGGCCGCTATCCGGACGGCCAAAGAGATAGCCCCCACCGCACCAACGGTTTTACTGGCGCCCCAGGGTCGGCGTTTTGATCAAGCCACGGCCAGGCAATTGGCCGGTAGCAGGGAGCTGATCCTGATCTGCGGCCGATACGAGGGCGTCGACGAGCGGGTGACAGAGCAATGGGTCGATCTGGAGCTCTCCATCGGGGATTTTGTGCTTACCGGCGGGGAGCTGGCAGCCATGGTGGTGATGGATGCGGTAACACGGCTGCTGCCCGGTGCGCTGGGCAATGAAGATTCCGCCGAACAGGATTCGTTCAGCGACCTGCGGCTGGATCATGGGCATTACACCCGGCCACCGGACTTTGAAGGCCAACTTGTACCGGATGTGCTGCTTTCAGGGCACCACGATAAAATTGGCCGCTGGCGCTGTGCCGATGCGCTCATGCGAACCCTGGTGCGACGGCCCGAGTTGTTGCAGCAAAAGCCGTTGAACCCACAAGAGATGGCGCTATTAAAAAGGTGGCAGCGTGACATTCAAGCGCTCATTAACAACCAGGGTAATGGTGGCACTGGTTCACCATCCGGTGGTGGATAAAAACGGCGCGACCATTGCCGCAGCCGTCACGGCACTGGATCTGCACGATATTGCGCGGGTTTCCAAAACCTACGGTGTGGACGGATTTTTTGTGGTCACACCTTTGGAAGACCAGCAGGCGCTTGTCCGTAGTATTGTTGACCATTGGGTCAGCGGGGCCGGCGCGCGTTACAATCCGGACCGGCAAACGGCTTTGGCCTTGATCCGGTTGCAACCCTCGCTGCCCGATGTAATCGCCGATATTCAACAGCGGGAGGGTGAGACACCGCTGATCGTGGTCACCAGTGCCCGGATGGCAGACAGAGATCTAAGCTTCGCCCAGCTCAAAACATTGGCCCGTGAGAATCGGCCGGTGTTGCTGGTGTTCGGCACCGCCTGGGGACTGGCCCCCGAACTGGTGCGCAAAGCGGACTACCGTTTGGCGCCCATTGATGGTATGCAGGGCTACAATCATCTTGCCGTGCGCTCGGCGGTGTCCATTATTTTAGATCGTATGCTCGGGCAGGCAAATTAGAATTTGATTTATTTTGTAATTTAGTATAGGCAGCTTCGAGAAAAAATTGGAGTTACGGCCCTAGAAAGCCATCGCGCGAAGCGACCTCGATAAAGGGAGAACTTAGACCATGGAAGTGATTAAACAATTGGAAAGAGAGCAGATGCGCCTTGATTTGCCCGACTTTTTGCCGGGTGACACGGTGCGTGTGCATGTGAAGATTCGAGAGGGAGACAAGGAACGTATTCAGGTGTTCCAAGGTGTGGTGATCTCAAAACGCAAAGGCGGCATCGGTGCCAGCTTTACGGTACGCAAGGTGTCCTACGGCGTCGGGGTTGAGCGTGTTTTTCCCACGCATTCACCCATCATCGACCAAGTGGAGATTGTGACCCGGGGACGGGTTCGTCGTGCAAAAATTTACTACCTGCGCAAACTGCGGGGCAAAGCTGCCCGTATCCGTGAAAAACGCTTGAACTAGCAGACCCAGTGCGTTTACCCTAAAGCTGCAAGCGCCGGAGCGAAATCGAACACCGGCATCTTGTCAATGCAATACAGAGGTCTCACTACCGGGAGTATTGAAGCCCTCCGACATTTGCAGCTTTAGGGGGTATTGTTTCAGGACCCTCCCATTGGGGGTCAAATAGCAACCAGCGGACACGCTCATCAGATGAAAGCCGATCTTTGGGCCTTTGAAAAGCAGCTGAATGCACAAGGCTTTGCCTGCATCGCGGGCGTGGACGAAGCCGGTCGGGGTCCGCTGGCCGGTCCGGTTGTATCCGCCGCCGTTATCCTGCCCAACCCTTTTAATGCCGATCGCATTACCGATTCCAAAAAACTGACACCGCGCCAACGCGAACTCGCGTTCGCACGCATCTATGCTGAGGCCCGCGCGGTGGGGATCGGTATCGTGGACCCTTTGGAAATCGACCGCATCAACATTTTACAGGCCTCCCGGCTCTCCATGGCCATTGCCGTGGCCAACCTGGTGCCCCGGCCGGAATTCGTGCTCATCGACGGAAAATTTGACATCCCTGCCCCACTGCCCCAGAAACCCATTGTCAAAGGCGATGCCCGCAGCATCTCCATTGCGGCCGCCTCCATTGTGGCTAAAGTGAGCCGGGACCGTCTCATGCACCGCTACCACCAGGACTACCCCCAATTCGGTTTTGACCGCCATAAAGGCTACCCCACGAAAGCGCACAAAGGCGCCATTCGCCGGCATGGACCATGCCCCATACATCGCCGCAGCTTCCGGGGCGTGCGCGAACACTTGCGCTTTTCCTCCACATACGGGACCGTGGATCATGACTGCCCCTAAACAGCAATTGGGAGACCTGGGTGAAACATTGGCCGCCGAACATTTGCGCCGCAAGGGTTATAAAATCATTGAACGCAACTATCGCACCCGTTTGGGTGAGATCGATATTGTGGCCAAACACAAGGGGGTACTGGTCTTTATCGAAGTGAAAACACGCCGATCCTTGCGTTACGGCCATCCCAAAGGGGCGGTGACCGCTGCCAAGAAACGCCAAATCTCCATGGTGGCGCTGGCATATTTGAAAAAGCACCATGCCATGCCATGCAGGGCCCGTTTTGATGTAGTGGCCGTACAAACCCCTGAGGATAATCCTAAAATCGAAGTGATCGCCAATGCCTTTGAACTCGCCTTCGGATGAAAAATCATCCGGCCGCCTCTATGTCGTGGCCACCCCCATCGGCAATCTGGAAGATATCACCTTACGGGCCCTTAAGGTGCTGTCCCAGGTGGATCTCATTGCCGCTGAAGATACCCGCCACACCGGTCGGCTTCTAGCGGCCCATGCGTTGAAAACACGATTGATCTCGTATCATGAGCACAATGAGCAGCAGCGAACCCCGGAACTGATTCAGAAATTAGAAGCCGGCTTGCAGCTCGCCCTGGTGACCGACGCCGGTACGCCCACCGTTTCGGATCCAGGCTATCGCCTGGTAGAGAAGGCCGCGCAAAATAACATTCCTGTAGTACCCCTGCCGGGTCCATCGGCTGCAGTGGCGGCCCTTTCGGCCGCCGGGCTGCCCACGGATTGCTTTACCTTTGTGGGTTTTCCGGCGCGTAAAAAAAACAAACGCCTTATCCAGCTTAACAAGCTGGCCAGCCTGCCCCACGCCGTTGTCTTTTACCAGTCGCCCCACCGGATGAAGGAATTTCTGATTGAAATCCAAAAGGTATTCGGTGACCGCCAAGCGGTGCTGGCCCGGGAGCTCACCAAAATTCATGAAGAATTCATCCGAGACACCTTGGGGCGGATAGCTGCCAAGCTCGAGCAGCGCAAACAGGTTAAGGGCGAGTGCACCTTGATCGTTGGCGGCGCCGCACCACCCGAACCCGCTCAAGCCGATATTGAAACGGTAATCCAAGCCGCCGTAGCTGAACAGGACCGCTCCTTGAGCGATCTGGCAAAAGTGCTGGCCAAACGCCTGGGGGTTCCACGTAAAGTGGTCTATGAAAAGGCGCTGGCCTTAAAGAAGAAGATCAAATGAACCCATCGGTCAAAATCCACCCTGTTATTTCAGCCGTGCCCACATCCGCCATAGAACTTAAAGGCCGAGAGAAGGTCGCCGCCTTGGGGCGTTGCGCCCGTGATGCGCTAAAGCACTCGGCCGCCATCAGTCAATTGGCGCTGGGCCCGCTGGAAAAAAAGTCCAACGGCGCCCCTGTCCCGTGCAAAGGTGTCCACTGGTCGTTGACCCATAAAGAGCGCTATGTGGCCGCGGTCTGCGCCCCATTTGCCGTCGGCATCGATATTGAAAAAATCAAACCCTTTAATGAAAAGCTCTACCTGCGGATTGCCGATGAAAGAGAATGGGCCCTGGCCCCTGAAATGACAGAACCCCTTTTTTTTCGATACTGGACCGCCAAAGAGGCCGTTCTCAAGGCAATGGGCGTCGGCATGGTGGGGCTTTCCCAGTGCCGCATCAAAACTATTGTGGATCACAACAATTTGAAGCTGACTTATGCAGACACCCCGTGGACCGTATCGCAATATTGGGGTCCTAATGATCACATCGTGGCCGTAACGGCCAATGGCGTGAATGTTGAGTGGCACCCCATGGAAAAACTTGATAGCGTGTAAATGGCAAACCCTTTTGGGGTAGTGTTGAATTTCATGGTATATAGAAAGAAACAGCAGATTGGGGTTCGGCCCGGGCTGCAAGATGCTGTTTCAGATGAATCAGAAAGGAAACCTCATGCACATCACTTTCTATGGCGCAGTCCGGGAAGTCACCGGCTCCATGCACCTGCTGGGAACAGAAACCGATCATATCCTGCTCGATTGCGGGCTCCATCAGGGACGCCGCAAGGAGGCCGCTGAAAAAAACCGTGTGATGCCCTTTGATCCGGCCATGGTCGCCAACATGGTGCTATCCCACGCCCACATCGACCACTCGGGGCGTATCCCCCTGTTAACCCGCAAAGGCTTTGCCGGGCGTATTTCGTGCACACGGGCCACCACTGATGCTTGCCGGTTCCTTTTGCCGGACTCGGCCCACATTCAGGAGCAGGATGCCGAATACCTCAATTACAAAACCTTGCGCGGGGCGCTCTCTCACGGCCATACCATCAATGGCAAGCCGGTGAGCAAAAGCAAATACGAAAAAATCAGAAAATCGCTTAAAAAAGGCCGCCACCGGCTCGACGGCGATGTGATCAATTCCCTCATGGGGCGCTATCGCCTGGACGCGGTTCACCCCCTATATACTACGGAAGACGCCCAGCAGGCGCTTTCCCAAATGGACGGAACGCCCTATCGCCATGAAACCACCATCGGTAAAGACCTCACCCTTACCTTTTACGAAGCCGGGCATATTCTAGGATCGGCCATCAGCATCCTGAAACAAAAATCCAACGGACGCATCCACACCGTGGCGTATACCGGCGATTTGGGCCGTTTCGACAAACCGATTTTACGAGACCCGGCGCTCAATTTCGAAGCACAGGATCGCGACATCGATCTGCTGATCATGGAGAGCACCTACGGTGACCGCGAGCATGAAGCGGTGATCGACCTCAAGCCCAGATTGAAAAAGGTGCTCAACGAAACCTTTGAACGCGGCGGCACCGTATTGATCCCCTCTTTCGCCTTTGGGCGCACCCAGGAGCTGCTCTATGTCATCCATGAACTGTACGAAGAGGGCAGCGTCACCAAAATCCCGGTCTGGGTGGACAGCCCCCTGGCCACCAATATTACCACCGTGTTCGGCGAGCACCCGGAAGTCTACGATCAGGAAGCCCACGAGACCTTCTTGCGTAACGGCAAAAACCCTTTTGATTTCAAGCAAGTGCGGTTTACCAGTTCTGTGGAAGACTCCATGAACCTGATGCGTGAAACCTTACCTCACGTTGTCATCTCCGCATCGGGTATGTGTGAGGCCGGGCGTATCCTGCACCACCTGCGCTATAAAATTCACGATCCCAAAAACACCCTTTTGGTTGTTGGCTTTATGGCGCAAAACACTCTGGGACGGCGCCTTTTAGAGCAGGGCCGCGCCTATGCGGAAGATGGCCGCAAAGGGGATCCCCCCCTAGTGAAAATTCTGGGCAAAGAGTATCCCCTTAAAGCCCAGGTCATTAAGATCGGCGGTTTTTCAGCCCATGCCGACAAAAAAGAGATGATGCGTTTCTTGAAAACATCCAATTTAAATGTCAAAAAGATCGCCGTGGTCCATGGCGAGGAGGACCAAAGCTTGGCCTTTGCCGATCTTTTAAAGTCGGAAGGCTATGATCCTGTGGTGCCGAAGATGGGGCAAACCATCCCAGTCCCCTAGTTGCGGGAGCCGGAGAACTTCAAATTCTGCGTTGCCTCGGGTTCGCGGTAGCGTTACTACAGCTTCACCCTCGGACGCCTTGACTTTGAAGCCCTCCGGCTCCCGCAACACACTGGTGGACTTCAAATTCTGCGTTGCCTCGGGTTCGCGGTAGCATGACTGTAGCTTCACCCTCGGACGCCTTGACTTTGAAGCCCTCCGGCTCCCGCAACACGCTGGTGGACTTCAAATTCTGCGTTGCCTCGGGTTCGCGGTAGCATGACTGTAGCTTCACCCTCGGACGCCTTGACTTTGATGACTTCCGGCTCCCGCGAT
>JBNKKB010000027.1:0-15377 GCA_050291605.1 Desulfobacteraceae bacterium
TCCTGCTTTACGCTGAATCGAAACATGGCAGGGCATCAACTGGCTGTTGTCTCCGGGGGGTGCCGAACAGCGCCACTCTTTGGGCACCCTGGAAAAATCAACGCTGCGCTTGAATGTGTTTTTCCTTTTATATTGCCACACGGCCAACAGTTCATCGGCATCGGTAATAAAGATGGTACGCTGATTGTTTTCCAGCTTTATTTTCAAATCTTCGGCAATGCTCACCCTTTGCTCCCTTCTATAAATTATAAGGCTTGTCTACTGATGCTTCATTTTCAGCTCAGCCTCAAACATACAAACCACCCAATCTGCATCATCCAGACATGATGGCGCCCTCCTATTATAAAACAGCAGATGGCTCTATGATCTTAGAATGGATAGATTTGCCTTTATTCCGTCAGATAAATTGAATTGAGATGGTGGATCTTTACTAAAGGCCCACACAGATAATAACAAACATAGTCGATTGTCAAGGAAAATGAGGGACGTCTTTAAATAAACAAATAACTTGCATTAAGCGTTGTACTCTGGTAATGATACGGCATGCCACGCTCAGCCAGGATAGATGCCCCAGGTGTTTTGCACCATGTAATTATCCGGGGCATTGAAAAACGCAAAATTTTCCGTAAAGTTGGCGACCAGTATGACTTTATCGACCGGCTGGAACAGCTTGTTCCAGTCACCCAGACTGTGTGTTATGCCTGGGCTTTGATGAGCAACCACGCCCATTTTCTGTTTCGCTCCGGCCCTGCCGGTATCGCCAGACTGATGCGTCGATTGCTCACCGGCTATGCCATCAGCTTTAACCGGCGCTACAAGCGCCATGGCCAGTTGTTTCAAAACCGGTACAAATCCATTATCTGCCAGGAAGATGCCTACCTAAAGGAGCTGGTGCGCTATATTCATCTAAATCCATTGCGAGCCAGGCTGGTCAAAGATCTTGCCGGTCTTAAAAAGTATGCCTTTTGCGGTCATGGAGCTTTAATGGGCGCCCGTAGTTGTTGCTGGCAGGATGATCAGTATGTTTTAAAATACTTTGCCGATACTACCGCGCAGGCCCGCAAACACTATTTAGCTTATGTTCGGGCAGGTGTGAAGCAGGGCCGGCGACCCGAACTGGTTGGTGGCGGTCTTGTGCGCAGCCTGGGCGGCTGGGCTGCAGTAAAAAAGCTTCGTAAGCAGGGAATGGACCGGGTCAAAGCCGACCAAAGAATTCTTGGCGAGTCTGACTTTGTACTGTCCATCCTTAAGCAAGCTGATCAGGGTCTTGAACGATCCTACGCTTTAAAGAGCCAAGGTATTGATCTGAGTGCAGCAGCCGAAAAGGCCGCCCAGATATTCAATATTGGTGCTGATGAGATTTTAATGAAAAGTCGCCTCCAGCGTCGCGCCGAAGCCAGAGGGCTTTATTGCTACTGGGCGGTCAGCGAGCTCGGCTATTCGCTCACCTATCTTGCCAGGCAACTGAAGATGACGCCGGCCGGTGTCGGCTATGCGGTTCAAAGGGGCGAAGTCCTGGCGCGAGAGCATGGATATGATCTTTCGGGATAGGTTAGTGAATTAATTAAAGACGTCCCCATATTTACCCTGTTTCTGATGTAGGTGGAGATTGCTACAGATTAGTAATTAGGTGTTTTATTAGTGTAGAGTTTAGTTTTCCAAAGTATGGATCTTTATGGAACTCTGCAGTTGTTGTTGATATAACACCTGCCCTTGTTGAGTATGGTTTAGGCTGGGGAGGAGGTAGGAAGTGGTTAATTGGAGCAGATCAATGATGTACTTAAATTGTCCGCAATGTACTGATAGATTGAGATTTTTTGATCTTTGGCTTTTGAGATTAAAAAACTATCAGATTCAATGTAAACATTGCCGTAGAATTTTTAAGATAAGTCGAGGTGTTGATTTTATCGGAACTCTTCTTGTTTTTTTAGGTGGTGCTTTATTGTTTTTTGCCATTGTAGAATTGTTGGGCGCTATCCAATATTTAACTTCAACTACTACCGGAGGATTTGTGCCTATTATTCTTTTAGGAATTATAGTTCCTTTCATAATATGCGGTCATGTTATGTTTTTAGGCTGGCATATTAAAAGAACCTACGAACAGGAGAGCAAGGAGGGAAAAAACGATAAGGAAGAACATTGCGGACGCCCTTAACTTATTACCTGAATTTTGCACATGAAAATCTATAGAAAGTAGAAACCATCCGGGAAATATTAGGGACGCTCTTCAGATTTACACATCTGGGGTTAAAAAATTAAAATTATAAGTATGACAGCTTCATTTATTTGGGAGGAATAGAAGATGATGCGTAATCAGTCGATGTGGGTATGGGTCTGCTCAATGGTTATGGTTTTGGCAATGACATCGTGGGTCGCCGCAGAGATTCCGCAGATTATTGCTTACCAGGGAATTTTATCAGACGCTGAAGGCAATACCCTGGATGGCAGTTATGATATCACCGCCAGGCTTTATACGGCCGCATCCGGCACCACCGCAATCTGGACCGAGACCCACTCCGGTGTCGGCGTGGCCAAGGGGGTGTTCGCTATCATGCTGGGGCGTTCTTCTTCCTTGACCACGGTGAATTTTGACCAACACCTCTGGCTGGGCGTCAGCGTCAATCAAGGAGCGGAGATGGCCCCCGGGGTTGAACAGGCCTCAGCAGGAAAGCCCCTTTTCATTCAACAATGAGACTTGTCCGGCAAAGGACAAAGAGACGTTCCCTGCCTGCCAGATTATTTGATTGTTTTTTCGATGACTTCTTTGACTTCATTGAGCAACGGCTTCGATGGCGTTACGACGACTTTTCGGTCTTGAATCACGGTGCAATAGCGCGGTTCGGATGCGTGGTTGATATAGATCTGTCTGAGGCGGCCGCTCAAATTTTCCAGCTGATCCGCACGAAGCCCTTTTTCTTCCACCAGGCTTTTGAAATTGACGATGGTGCCGTCCTCTTCCACCCATGCGACACCGAATTTTTTAGGTGGCTTGCCAATAAATGCGAATGCTTTTTTTTCCGCGGGAATAACTTCGATGGCATCAGGTGTGTCGCTGACGAGTTTTTTCAGCGGGTCCTGCATTTTTTCAAGGTAGCGCGCGTGAGGGCTGTTCGCGTCCAAATCGGGGAAAGATTTTTTGGTTTGAAATAGTTTATTTAAAATACCCATAACTCCCTCCCTTTTTAGCGGTGGGCCATGCGGTGATCTAAACAAACCAAACCCTCAATGCCGGAGAACCAGGATCAGAACATGGGTACCACCTTGTTTTTAGTTTCCCAGCGTCCAATATTTTTCATAGCATTGTGTCCAATCGATGTCAAAATCGGCGGGTTTGTATCCCACACCACCTGCCTGGCTTGTTGTTAAGGTCACATACTATTGAATGGACAGATGGGCTTGGCGGGGCGCCAATACGGTCCGAATGGTGTCGGCCAGTTCGTTTTTGACCAGGGGTTTTGACAAGACGGCCCGGATTCCCGATGCGTTGATGTCCAACTGGTCCAGCCGGTTGCTATACCCGGTATACAGGATAACGGGGGTTTCCGGACGAATGGCGGTGATCGCTTTGGCCAGTCGGTCGCCGGTCAGTTTGGGCATGGTCATGTCCGTGATGACCAGATCGAAATGATCTGAATCGTTTTTAAACAGGTCCAGGGCCTGTTCACTGTCAAAAATGGATGTCACCGAATAGCCTAATTTTTCCAACATTTGGTGACCCATTTTCATGATCAGTTCATCGTCATCCACCAATAAGATGTGCTCCCTGCCGCCAGTAATCACTGTTTCCGGCAAGACTTGGGGGATGTTTTTGCGATCGACGATGGGCAGATAAATGTCAAATCGTGTGCCCTCTCCGGGTTGGCTATCCAAGGTTATAAAACCACCGTGGGCCCGCACAATGCCGTGCACTACCGACAAACCAATGCCGGTGCCGTTACCGACGGTTTTGGTGGTGAAGTAGGGTTCAAAAATACGGTCCTTTATATCCGGACGAATGCCGTGCCCGGTATCGGACACACTGAGCTGGATATGCGGCCCGGTGCTGACGGGGCGATTGGGATCCACATGGGTCGCATCCAGAACAACATCCGACAATTGGATGGTGAGTTCACCGCCGGACTCCGCCATGGCATGACCGGCATTGGTGCATAGATTGATGATCACCTGATGGAGTTGGGTGGGGGCGGCCATTATGGTGGATCTGCTCTGGATGTTTTCGCGGATCGTGATGGTGCTGGGCGTGGTGGAGCGAATCAGTTTCATGGCCTCTTGAATGACCAGGTGGGCTTGGATGGGTTCTTTTTGGGTGTCGGTTTTACGGGCGAAGGTTAGAATTTGACCCACCAGATCGGCGGCACGCTGACCGGCAATCAGCACACATTTAAGGTTTTCGGCTTGGATGCTGTCGGGTATCGCGTCCTCCAGAGCCAATTCGGAAAACCCCATAATGGATGCCAGAAGGTTGTTAAAATCGTGTGCGATGCCCCCGGCCAGGGTGCCGATGGTTTCCATTTTTTGGGCTTGGCGCAAATCCGCCTCTAATTGCCTTTTTTCGTTTTCAGCTCTTATTTGCGAGCTAATGTCTTGAAGCGTGCCATCCAGATAGGTTTCGCCGCTGCGGGTATCCCTTACTTTTTTCATATGCAAAAGAGCCCAAAAAATAGTGCCGTCTTTACGTTTCATGCGGACTTGCATGCTCTTAATGATTTCATTTTTGGCTAACCGGCGCATGGCTGCGAGGCGATCTTCCCTGGTTTCGTAGAGGGCGTTGGTGTTGATGGTTTTAAATTCTTCAAGGTCATGATAGCCCATAATTTTCAGGCAGGCCGGATTGGCATAGTGCAATCGCCCCTTGAGTGTTGAGCGAAACAGCCCCATGGGGATATTATCCTGCAGGCTGCGAAATTGCGCCTCGCTATCGGCCAGCGCAGCAGTCAACTGTTTGCGTTCTGCAATTTCATCCTGCAAGCTATGATTGAGGCGCTGTAATTTTTCTTTTTTGGACCGGATGAGCATCAATGCCTTGTTAAATGCTTGGCTCACATTTAAAAATTCGATGTATTTGATTTTCTTTTCATCGAGATAATGGTCAAAGGACCCTTGGGCGATCTGCATGGCATCTTCGGACAGTGCGTTCAGCGGCAGGGTCACCTTCTGAATAATCATAAAAGAGGCCGTTAACGCCAGGCCCAGCAGCGGGAGGCACAACAAAATGATTTTTACCAGCAGCGAACGCTTCTTTGCTTGAAACGAGAGGTTGTCGATTCCCAGATAAATTTTTGGAAATCCCGCAAGCGGCTTAATTAACGTATGCGCCACCTGGATTTTGGTCGCCCCGGACAAAAGTTGGATTTTTTGATCGGCGGGTATCGCAATTCGCCGATCCTTATTAATATCTATCAATCCGTTGGCTTCGAATTTAAATAAGGCGCAATTTTTACGGGTCTTCAGGACTTTTTGACAATAGGGGTCCGCAGCCAGATCGTAGACACTGATGACTTGACCCATTGGTTCGCCCTTGCGCAAGATCGAACGGGAAGAGACGCTTATCGTCGGTTGCGTGCCCGGCGTGTGCTTTCCCGGCGGCAACGTCCCCTTTTTGGCCAATGCATTTAGAAACCGGTGTGATTCGGGCGGTTGGGGTATCCATGTGTTGGACCGGCTGCGAATGTAATAGGTTGTTCCGTTGGCCGGCGGATAGAGGGTGGCTACCAATTCATTCACCTTATCCGTCATGTCGAGCATCAAGGCGACTTTAATGCCGCTATTGGCGCTGATTTCTTCCAGGCGGGTTTGCACCGCCTCGTTGCGGTCTTTTAAAAAGAGTCGGATATCTCCAATCTGGGCGCTGGTTTCAATTTCGTGCTCCCGATCCATGGATCGGACCAGCATGGCATGCAACACACCGATCACCACCACCAGCGTGAGGCTTTCCAGGACCAGCAAGGTCATAAAAATATAGCGGCTGAATGGACGCGGTTTTTTCATCATACCCTCATGGGACTACCGGGTTTTGATATCCGCGCCGGCTAAAGAATGTTGGTATAATTTGTCGGCTGCGCTGAGCAATTCAAAGGGCAGTTTAAAGCCGATTTTTTCCGCCGCTTTTAAATTGACTTCGATGGTCAGTTTGCCGCCACCGTCCATGGGCATGTTGGCCGGTGATGCCCCCTCGAGTATTTTCACGCTGTATTGGGCGCACTGCTGGCCAAAGTAGTTGGCGTCCTTGCCGATTCCCATCACCAAGCCCTTTTCAATATTGGTGGGGTCGCCGGCACTGACCAGTTGGTATTGGGTCAGGGCCGCCTCAAACAGATCAAAATTGCGCGAGAAGGCATTGGATGTCTGTACAAAAAAAGCTTCCACCTGTGGGCATACCTTTTCGAGGGACTGCTCAATATTTTTTCGAACGACTTCCTTGGGGTAAGGTACTTTCCGGGCATTGCGCAGTGGAAAACCTTGGTGTACAAATTTAAAGCCGAGTTTTTCGGACAGGCCTATAATTTGCGTAATGCCGGCTTCATGGCTGGGCGAGCCTTTCAGATAAATCATGCCCAGGCTTTTAAACGGAATATAGTGATGCATCAGCTGCACCACTTTGCTGTAATATTCAGGTGTTTCAACGCCGGTGTAATTTTTGCCTGAGCGTTTCCAGTCGGTGACAATGCCCGCACGCTCGGGGTCGCCGACAATGGTGAAGACAAAGGGAATCCGGGAGGCTGCTTTGGCCAATCGTTTGGCCGAGTGGGTTCCGATGGAAAAAATCAAATCAAGATCCGAACGCCGGTTAAAACTAGCGATTTTGGCCTCCAACGCCTTGATATCGCTTTTGGCATTGTAATCTTCCACAATATTGACCCGGTCCCGGTAGCCCATCATCGAAATTCCCTTGATAAAGCCCGCATACGCCTGTTCATAGGGCTGAAAATCCTGGTGTCGGATGATGGCGATATTAAACTTTTGATCGGCCCAGAGCCCTTGCGCCAGGGAAATCCCAACAGTAAACACAATTAAAAAAACGCCTATTCTGCTTCGCATGGCTGTCCTCCAATGGATATGTTTGATGCACATCAGTGCGCAAAATCCAACACCCTAAAAATCTTACATGACAGCGCAGTCATAAACCGTCCGGACCAGAGCAGAAATTACAGAGGCACGCGGCTTAAAGTCGCCATGTCCCACTGTAAGTCGGTGTTGATCGACCTAAATTGAACGAATCCTGAATATCTATCGGCTAATATTTAAGATCCTAAAGGTAAAAAGGATCCGAGGTGGGATATCTAGTATAGTGTCCCAATAAATAGGTGACAAATCATAGCCGTTATCATCCCGACAAAAATACCCAATGCCAAAATCCAAATGTCAAATGAAAGTAGAGTGTCGATTCAATATTCAATCGGCCTCATCCGCCATTTGACATTTGGGCTTTGAATCCTGCGCACCGCTTCGGCTAGCCTGCAGCCATACCCATTTTGCAAGCTACTTCCGGGACACAACACTACCGTTTGATTTGGCGACCTCTTTTTGCCCCCGGTTGCGGGATGTCCCCTATGGGGTGCAGCACAATAACGGGCGCCGGTTGCTTTTCCTTTCTTTTCAATACCCAAGCGGTTAAGGTCTCCGCCATCGGGAATGTGAACAATTCACCTTGCCAGGGATAGGTGTCGATGGCCTTGCCGCGGTGTGCTTTAAGGTAGTCGATCGCCTGGACCATATCGGCCCGCTTTAAAATACCCAGGATGCGTTCGCTTTTGGGCAGCAGCTTGGTTTGCCAACTTTTTTGAGGGGCGCTGAATTGATATCCCAAGGCCTTCATGAAATCAATTCTGGGAGCGCCTAAATATATCGGGCTTAGGATGGCTTGAATGCCATCGCGTACCGCCGCCAGCAGAAAGTGGTACCGGATCACCTGGTTCAAGCTTTGCCTGCGGTTCTGTTTGCGGGTCGCAGCGGAGTTGAATACGATGGCGGGGTATGGCAGGTCATCCGGGACGGAGCATTCCAAGCACGCCAGCGCTTCTTCAGTATCATTGACTACCACGGCGCGCATGGTGGAGATGGGTGCCTTCCTGCCGTTCCAAATGGCCAAAACGATATTCTCGTCATCACAGCGGCTCCATTTAAGTTTGTCTGCCAACAGAAGATCAAAGTTTGTGGAGCGGCGAAATTCGTTGATACGCAATTGGCTGATGACTGCTTTGTCCTCTGCGGTGGCTTGTCGAATACATGTCATAGTCCTGTCCTATTATGGTTAAAATTATGAATGTTTCGCCTTGCGAAGGGCGAGTAAAATGTTAACCCCCATGATGATGGCTGCACCGATCCATCCCTGCCACAACAAGGCCGGATCCCCGGCAATGAAAGGCCCCAGTGTGGCCGCCATTAGAATTCGACTGGAAGAGAGGGTTGCGCCTTCAACGGAGGTTACATAGCGATGGCCAAAGGTAATGCAGTATTGACCGGCAATGGCCAGCCCACTGCACAGGATCAGGTAGTATGCCTCACTCGGGTTGGGCCAGAAAATGGCTGCGGGAAACACAGCATAAGTAAAAATGGCACCCAGGCCAAACAGATAGAACAGGACCGTTTGGGTGCTGTGATAGCGGCGGCTCATATTTAAGAAGATGATCGCCCATGCGGCACTGATCCCGGACGCCAATCCCCATAAATGCGTCCAGTTCAGCGCCAATGGTCCACGGGCCAGAATCAGCCAGATCCCGACCACGGCAGCGGCGGCACCGGCGGTCATCCATGCATCACGTTGATTTTTTAAGATCATCCATGAAAAAAGAGCGACAAATACCGGAGAGGTCATGTTGAGTATATTGGCTTCTGCCAAGGTGGTTTTGCTAACTGCCATGTAAAAGCAATAGACTGAAATGGTGTTGGCGATGGCTCGACCCGCCAGTAAATCATACCGCCGGGCGTGCACGGCTTGTCGTTTGGCCATTAGCATGATGTTGACAACGGCAAAACCTGCCAATAATCGCACGAACACAAAGAAGGCTGGATCCAGAGCAACATGTTGATTGGCCCATCGAATGGTGGCGGTGGAAAAATAAAAAAACGCCGCAGCGCAAAAGATCAATACACACCCCAGAATTTGCTTTGATTTTGCATGGACCTGCCCGGCAGCGGATGCATTTTGCTGCACTGCCGCTGTTGTGGATTGGATGGCGTGTTTGGTTTGAGACGATTGGGGTGGGTGGTTACCACTGTACGGCGGGATGGAACATTCATTGGCGGGGGTGTCTAACATTGAATGTATTCCGGACCAAAACGGTTAAGCGAATCAACGCATCGCGTCGGCCACCATGTTGAAATTTGACGCTATGGCAGGTAACGGCAATGGGCTGCTTTCGTGCCGCGTTTTAGATTGGATAGGTGCTGGGCATCCTATCACGCTCGGCCTTTGGCACAGCTCAATGGAAAAACGCTGTCCATTGAGCTTGGATCAACGGATAATTTTCCTTATCCCGGATGAAACAGGTTTTCAGATGTCCACGACAAGGTGGATCAAAAATTCCTATTCCATCGTTCCAGCGGCCGCGTGATTGCTGGATGGTGTGAATGGGTACTGTTAAGATACGTCCATCGGCAGCCTTTTGTCAAATCCGTACCCTTGCGCCTCGGATTTGCTAGGGTGAGTTCCTGAACTAACTTGTAAATGAGGTATGGGTGCCTGCTAGCCGATACGGCATCATGGCGGTGAAATCCAAATGTCAAAGCCCAAATGCCAAATGAGTGACGGCATCATCATAAGAAGCCGCCAAGAAACGATGCTGTGCGGGTTGGGTTGCGGCGCTATGGTTCCAGAACGTACGTACCCGGCGCCGGTGCCAGGGCCGGGTGTGCTTTACAGCCCATGGACGGCGGCGGGACCTTGCTGCCGCTGCGCGGTGTAAGCCAGGCCACCCAGTCCGGCCACCAGGAACCTTTGGACGGGGTTTGTCGTTGAAGCCACTTGCTGTGGTCACGGCGGCGTGAGGCAGCGCCTGCCCAATACTTTTTTTTGGACCATGGGGAGGGCGGGTTGACGAAACCGGTGATATGGCCTTCATCGGCAAGGATATATCGAACAGGTCCGCTCACGAGACGACAGGTTTGAAATGTGGCTTGCCAGGGGCAGATGTGATCCTTGGCCGCCCCGACAAGGTAGTGGGGCTGCCGAACCTGTTTTAAATCAATGGGCCGTTGGGTGACTTTCAGCGCGTTGGGGGTCGCCATGCGGTTTTCGATGTAAAAGGATTTCAGGTAAAAATTACACATCGCCTCAGGCAACCGGGTGCTATCGCTGTTCCAGAAGAGAATTTCTGAGCGTGGCGGCGGTTCTCCGTAAAAGTAATTGTTGACGACATAGCGCCAAATCAATTCGCCGGGATTGAGCATGCGGAAGGTCAAGGCCATAAGATTGTCTTTGAGAACCCCCTTGGCGGCCACTGCCTGTTCGATGGCGCTCAGCGTGTCAGGGGTCAAAAAACAACCCAAGTCCCCAGGCTGAGAAAAATCCAACATGGTGGCAAACAGGGTGACGTCGGCCACAGGCTGGTGTTCGTCGTGGGCAAGCCATCCCATCAGGGCCGCCAGCAATGTGCCGCCGATACAATACCCGGCGGCGTGCACTTTTGGGCTCCGGCATATGGTGCGGGCCACCTGAATCGTCGCCAAGGCGCCGTTGCACATATAATCTTCAAAGGTAATATGGCGCATGTCGGCATCCGGATTTTTCCAGCTGGTGACAAAGACCGTAAAACCTTTGCAAACCAGATAGCGGATCAGGCTGTTTTGTGCTGTCAGATCGAAAATGTAGTATTTGTTGATCCAGGGCTGGATCAGCACCACAGGGACCTGGTGAACCCGCTCCGTCTGGGGCGCATATTGAATCACCTCCACAAGCGCATTGCGGTAAACCACCTGGCCGGGTGTCGTGGCCAGATTATGTCCTACGCTGAAACTCTCCTGATCTGTCAATCGCAGCAAGCCGTCGCCCCGCTGAAGATCGATCATCCAATTGTGCCAGCCGTTGAACAGGCTCCGGCCATCGCTGCGCACAAATCGTTGCACGGCTTGGGGGTTAGTCCAGAAGAAATTGGAGGGTGCAATCATCTCATTGATTTGACGAACCCAGAAACGGGCTTGTCGGCGCGTTGCCGGTGTCAGGTCAGGCGCTTGCTCCACATGAGAGATCAACCAATCGCTGAGCACTTGGTGGTATTGGCGAGATGACCAGGCCAATTTTTGAACCCATTGAAGTAATGCTTCGCCTGCGCTGGGAGGTGTCTCGGCCAAGGCAACCTGCATGTGGTCATATACTTTTTGAGTCGCCCGATGCATGGCCTGGTTAAGCTCCTGACAGTTGACTGCCAGCGCGTCATGGTTCTTCATCCAGGCCGCGTTCAAATCGATGAATACGCCAGGGCTTTGGGTGGGGTCGGATGGTTTCTGCATTGTCTCTACCATGCTGACTCGTTATCAACGGGATTGACTAAAAAATCGCATATTTCCTGGATGCTGGTTTCGTCGGATAGTAATTCCAGAGGTACTTCAATTTCAAACGCCTGGTGCAGAAAAGATTGCAAATTCACAGCGGCCATGGAATCCCATTCCGGCAGTTCTCCCAAAATCGTCTCGTTGGACAACGCCATGTCGACACATTCTGGAAATAGGTCTCGCAATCCGGTCGCAATTTGAGCACTTGAAACTTTCATACTAAATTTCTCCCTTAAAGTTGATTGAAGCCGCCGTTTACAACTGGATTAAGTTGGCGCCCCAGGATAATCCACCGCCAAATGAAGCAGTAACCACTAAATCACCGCTTTTGATGACCTGGCGGTTGATGGCTTCATCCAGAGCGATGAGCACCGATGCGCTGGCTGTATTGCCGTAGCGGAAGATGTTCATGTAAAATTTTTCTTCATCAATTTTGAGCGTTTCGGCGATCTTCAATATGATATTCACATTGGCCTGGTGGCAGATGAAGCATTTTATGCGGTCGGATGAAACTTCGGCTTCATCCAGCAAGCGGCTGATGATATCCGATCCCTTTGCAACGGCAAAGTCAAACACTTCTCGGCCTTTCATTCGAAAAAAGGCCGCTTTGTGGTCCTGCATTTGTTCAAACGGCAGCATGGTGCCGCCCCCCGGCACACAGATCGTATCGCTGCCGCTGCCGTCGGTGCCTAAAATGGAGTGTAATACGCCGCCGCCGAAGCCGTTTGCGGTGAACAATATGGCACCGGAACCATCGCCAAAATAGGGAAAGGTGGAAAAATCTTTGGGATTAAGGATTTTAGAGTAGAGCTCGGCCGCAATAAACAGCACGTTGGCACACATGCCGGATCCGATCAAAGCCTGGGCCAAGGCGATGCCATAGACACTGCCGGAACAGACGGAATTGATGTCGAAGGCAAAGGCTTTTTTGGCGCCCAACAAATATTGCAAGCGGGTGGCGGTTGCGGGTTGTATGCGATCCGGAGAGGAAGTCGAAAGCATGATGGCTTCCACTTGGGAGGCGGGGAAATCAATGCGCTTCAGGCAGCTTTGGGCCGCGGCCAGGGCCAGATCCGAAGTGCATTGATCCATGCCGGCATGCCGACGGCAAAATACCCCGGTCTTTTGGCTGATGAGCATCCGGGCAGGTTTGGGAAACTGATCCAATGCATCGTTGTGGATACGATGTTCGGGTAGATAACTGCCCGTTGTTTTTACCGCAGCATTGCACATATCGCTCTGCTCCCGGGAGGGGGTTAAATCACGTTGCCCACCAGGAAGCGTTCCACGCATTGGCGGATTTTTCCTGCCGGGATGTTGTGATAATGCTTAAAGCAGGCATTGCACAATTGGACCCCGTTGGCGGTCTGTTTGAGTTTGTGCTGGGGCAAGCGGGTATCGCATAAATCGCAGAACTGATGGGGCAGCTGATCCTGGGTTGCCAGGACATTATGGCTGCGAAGGACCCATTCGGCCCCGTTTGCATAGCGCTGGGTCCCATTTTGCGAGATCATGTCGGTCCAACGGACTTCGGTTAAATAGGAGCGATAACCTTCGGGCCCGGGTTGTCCGGGTGTATAGTTCTCCATCACGATGCAGACCTCGTCTTCGGGTGATAACGGTCGGTCGGTTTCGTAACATAGGCCGCCTTCGCTGTAATTAAACAGTCGCGTGGGTTGAAATTGCTCTGAATTTAATAGCGCAAAGCGAATGGGCGCCGGGTGGTCCATTCTTTGGTGGGATCTGGGCTTGATCTTTGACATGGGTGGGTTCTCCTTGGCGATGCGATCTTTTTTTTGTTGCAGCGGCCGGCCCGGCAACACCCCCATTGCCCAAACTTGCCGCAGCCATTGGAAATAGGTTCCCGGTGATCAGGGAACAGTGGTAAAAATTTTAATAGAGTAACATCTACAACTGCCACGGGCAGTTCTGCCAGATCGGCAGGTCTAAAAATGGTGCTTCAGCAGAGGAATCAATTGAATAGACTGTCAAGAAATTGGGTGTGATGCGCTTGGATCCAGACTTCAGAAAGTGATGCAATAATTCAGTAATATTGAGGCCATTATGAAGAAGGAAAAATGGGTTGTCAAGCTGTTATTGTGCTAAATATGGTTATTAAAGCAGCACACCTTTGCGTGCGTAAGATTCACTACTTTTTCGCTCATGGGTCATGGTCGCACCTGATACCGTTATAAGAAGATGAGCGACCCGGGGGCCACATTGTCCGAAAAGCTACGCTTGCATTTGACAAGCACCCGAATTGCGGCTCCAGAAAGGGGACATTTTGCGCAAGCGCTCGATGACCGGCGGCAGCTTATCAATGATGAAATCAATCTCGGACTCCGTATTGTAGACACTCAAACTGAACCTTATGGAACCGTGGGCCGCAGTGAAGGGCACCCCCATGGCACGCAGCACATGGGAGGGCTCCAGGGAACCGGAGGTGCAGGCCGAACCGGATGAAGCGCAAATGTTAAATTCGTCCATCAGCAACAAGATGGCCTCTCCTTCGACGTATTCAAAGGCCACACTGGTGGTGTTGGGCAGACGGTTGTCCGGATCGCCGTTGCGCATGGAATTGGGAATCCTTTCCAAAAGCGCCGTTTCCAATTTATCTCGTAGCAGGCGCACCCGCTGGTTTTCATCGGCCATATTGGCAAGCGCCAATTCAGCCGCTTTTCCCAAACCGACGAGGGAAGCCGTGTTTTCAGTGCCACCGCGGCGGCCGTGTTCCTGGTGCCCGCCCATGAGAAAAGGGGCAAACTTGGTGCCCCTGCGCACATAGAGTGCACCAACCCCCTTGGGGGCATGCAGTTTGTGGCCTGAAAGTGAGAGCATATCAATTTTGCTCTCCGCCAGATTGATGGGCAGTTTGCCCACATACTGAACCGCATCGGTATGAAAAAGGGCGCCGGCTTCATTCACTTTTTCCGCGATCTCATCGACTGGGAAAATAACACCGGTTTCATTGTTTGCCCACATCAGGCTGACCACAGCGGTTTCACTGTTCAGATGATCGTAGAGAAAATCTACATCGAGATTGCCTTTATTGTCCACTGGTACAAAGGTGGCGCGATACCCATGCCGAGACAGATATTCGACCAGGTTCTTGATGGCCGGATGTTCCACCTTCGAGGTGATAATGTGTCGTTTTTCCGGGTTGCTGCGCAGGGCGGCCCATATGGCGGTGCTGTCGCTTTCCGTGCCGCATGAAGTAAAGACAATCTCTTCGGATTGGGCACCCAACAATTCCGCCAGTTTGGCCCGGGCTTCTTTTATTTTCATACCCACATTCCCCCCAAAGGAATGCATACTCGAAGGGTTGCCGTAAAACTGTGAAAAATAGGGCATCATCTCTTCCAACACTTCGGGTGCGACCTGGGTGGTGGCGTTGTTGTCCATATAGATCGGTTTCATGCGGACACCTCCTCAACCACTATAGAGTTGATCACTAGCTCTTTGAGTTTGGACTCCACATAGTCTTTGAGAGTAATCTGGGACATGGCACAGGTGGCGCAGGTGCCGGTCAGTTTGACCATTACACGGTCGCCGTCAACATCCACCAATTGGATGTTTCCGCCATCTTGTTGCAGGGCCGGTTTGATTTCACGCTCCAACGTCTCTTCGATGAGCTTGATTTTTTCAATGTTGGTCAACACTTTGGGTTTGGGCGGCGTTTCGACGCGGGTACCCATGGCTTTGGAAATAATGGCTTCAATGGCTTCGTGACAATTGCCGCAGCCGCCGCCGGCTTTGATGTAATTGGTGATATCTTCAACCGTTTTGAGGCTGTTTTCGGTCAAAGCGTGCTCGATTTGAACATCGGTGACCCCAAAGCACTCACACACCACATTGCCCTCGGGCTTTTTCTCGGGTTCGCCCAAATA
>JBNKKB010000028.1:0-6491 GCA_050291605.1 Desulfobacteraceae bacterium
CAATCGATCCCAATGGCAGGTTTGCTCAAAAGCGATAATCAGGTTGATCAGGGTATCGGAACGGTTTGGGTCAATCGAATAGGCGTTTTCTAAAATATCAATTGATAAATGAAACTTACCAATGTTTCTTAAAGCAATAGCTAAACTAATACTGAAATCGAGATTGCCGGGTTCCAGGTCCGATGCGTTTTGATAGCAGGCCGCAGCATGGCTAAAATCCCCCATGCCGGCATGGGCGGCACCCAGATTACCGTGCCATTGGGATACGCCGGCATTGATGGCGATGGCGCGTTGGTAGAAGGGAATCACCCGGCTGTAGTTTTGTCGGGTCAGGTGGATCAGGCCCATATTGGCCAGTGCGGCGGCGTGCTCCGGCTTAGCGTTCAGAACCTGTTGAAAAAGTGCGGCGGCTTGGGCCAGATCTTTTAGATGATAGAAAGCCAAACCTAAATTGCATTTGGCATCTAGGTAATTCGGATCGATCCATAAGGCGTGTTGTAGATAAGATTTGGACTCTGCATGGCGTTGGGTCTCATTGAGTACCACGCCGATATTGTTGTAGTGGCGCGTTTGGTCGGGTTCAACCTGAATCGCCTGTTTGAAATGTCTTATGGCCGTGGCGGCATCGCCCTGGTCCCAAGACAATAGTCCCAGCAAGTGCCACGCTTCGCCCTGGGTGGGGTTATTTGCCAGAACCGTACGGCACAGTTCAGCCGCCTGATCCCGGCGCTTTACGCTACGAAGTTGCCACCCTTTGGACAGCAAATCCGCTATATTCGGCTCAGGACCCTGTGTCCCATCGATTGCTTTGGTTTGACGCTGCGCCATGGCATCCTATGCTTCGCTTTTGATGCACTTTACGGAAAGTTTAATGGAACGCTTTTCCGGTTCATAATTGGGATTCTCTGTATCGCGCTGAATATTTACGAAACCGGCCGCCTTGAGTCGTCCGGCTAACATGGGATAAGTGAATTGATTTTTATGGGTGTCATTGATGCCGCCGTCACCATAGTCATTTTGATCGCCCAGAAGGTTGGACCGCCAATAGTGATCTGATATCAAAGCCGATCCTTTACACTTGGGACAAGCGGGGTCGGCATGTTGATCAACAAAACAGTCGCATTTTCTGGGGTATAAATTCATGATGGCTTCGAAATCCGGACAGCAGAGATACATTTCGCCACCGGGTCTTAGTACACGGTGGCATGCTGCGAGGAATTCATCGAATTTCCGGTAGGGCAGATGCTCGATCATCTCCCTGGAAAAGATGCGACTGACCGAACCATCCGGAATCGGCAGCCTTTGGGTAAAATCCGCAATCACATCTACGGTGGGGCAATTGATGGCATCCATATTGATATAGTCATCACGCCCTTCATCCCGGTATTTGGTCGGATTCACGCCGCCACCCAATTCAAGGTGGATATCCGGTATTGCGTTGCGGTCAAGGTTGCTCTCGCCCGACAGACGCGTTTTCAATTGGGCAAGCAGGTAGAGCGCGCGGGTTTGGTTGGGATTGAGCGCAAGGGTCTTGAGGGTATGCTCCAACGCCGCTTCAAGGCGCTTTTGGCGGAACATGAGCTGGGCTAATTTTAAATAGATGTCCGGGTTTTGCGCATACAGATCCAAAGCGCAATTTAAATGCTGTTGCGCCGCTTCAATTTCGCCCCGGCGGCTCAACAGATCCCCCATGTGTACCAATACCGGCCAGTGTTGGGGGTCTTTTGCGATGATTTCATGACCGAATCCAATGGCCCTGTCCGATTGGCCGCTGTGGATGGCATCGAGAAATTGTTTAACTTTAGGCAACAAGGGGTGTCGCCCCAACAGGCGATTGGACGCTTTTTCCAGCGCCAGTGTGGCGGTGCGGCGCTGCTCTTTTTCGCGTTCCGTGGGGGGGCGATAGATCATGGCGTTTCTTGAAAAAATCATGGGTATGCCTTTGCGCCACAGGCGATAACCCAATTCGATGTCCTCATAGCCGTGCTCTCCCGGTTGGGCAAAATTTTCATCAAAGAGCCCGGCATCGAGAGCCACCTGTTTGGATAGGGATATATTGCCGGTCATGAAGTTATGAAAACAGAGCAAACCGGCCCCACCGGCAACCAGTTCATTGACTGCTTTGGGTTCGGTAATCGAGATAGGGCGATTTTCTTTGAGTTTTGATGCATCACCGGTGCGGTGCCCCAGTACAATAACCGGATAAGGTCTTTGGTGCGCTGCGATATGTTCCTCAATGAAGAAAAAACTTGGAAAGCAATCATCATCGATACTGATAATGATCCTGCCTCGGGAGTGTTCGATCCCTCGATTGCGTGCAACCGATACACCATTAACCTCATGTGGCAGGCCGGTTCTCACCAGAGATATTCTATATGCAGTTTTGAGTTTGTTTAATACCCGCTCTCCTAGTTTCGTATGGCCGGAATCATCGGCCAGCACCACTTCATAGGCGTCGGCTTGGGCGCTTTGGTTATTGAGTCCGGTCAGCAGCCTGCTTAAGGAGGCTTCACGGTCAAATGCCGTAACCACTACAGTGGCATGCGGGGTCATCTCATATTCCTTCGTTGGATGAAGATTAATGACTTATCCTGTTTAAATTAATTAATATATTCATATCTTGCATCAATGGGTTGATCGTCTCTGACAACAGATTGATAAAACAATTCCAAATGGTTGATAAAATCGTGGTCCTTATAGAGTTTATAGATGCCGGCTTCCAATTTTTGTTTAACCCGGGCATAAAAATCGGCGTCCAATGCCAGGCGAACGGCAATTCGTCCATAGGCGGTGTGATCCGTGGCGATAGTGTCCGGCAAACCGATTCGTTTGAGCATGGCATAGGCATGTCGGCCGCGCATGTATTTTCCGGGGCAGGTGACCACGGGCAAACCGCAGCTCAAGGCTTCCAAAGTAGTTTTACCGCCTGACCAATCAAAGGTGTCCAACAGCACATCCGCGGATAAATTCAGGCTTAAAAAGTCATTGAAGTTCAGCTGGGGAACAAATTGGCAAAATTGATCGGCGTCGAGATCGAATTTTTTAAAGGACCGCCTGAGACGTTGAACGAACCGATGCGTAGCCAACGAGCTGGGGTTGCTGATGAATACAAAACAGGCATGGGGCACTTGACAGGCGATTTGAACATATAGGTCGTCGTATTGGGGCAGATATTTGAAAACGGATTGGGTGGAGATATAGATGAAGCGATCTGTTGGAATTCCAAGTTCCTGTCTCGATTTGGGTTGCCTGGGCAATCGAGGCTGGGTGTAATACAAGGCCAAATTGGGTAGGCGCACAAGGGTTTCTGAATAAAATTGATCGGCGTGCGGGGGTTCCATCAGATCACTCGTCAGATAGTAATCCATGGTGGGTAACCCAGTGGTTACCGGATGTCCCCAGCCTTTGCATTGCACCGGCGCCAAACGCAGCGCAGCCAGTTGAAGGGTCACCGGGTCCATGCCGATGTCGGAATAGATCAAAAGGTGCAGTCGATCCTTGTCTATCTGTTTCGCCGCAGCTTCTACATCACCGGGAAAATAATGGAAATGGTGGCTGATGTTGCGAAAATGATCGGTCATTGCATCGCATTTTCTGCCCACATGATAGCAGTGTATGTTAAACGTGATATGATCCTGGTTTTCCACCCAACCTGAAAGGAAAGTGCCTACCGTGTGCCGGTACATCATCGAGGAGACATATCCGATTCGTATTTTTTCATTCCCATGACGAGGCGGCATTGGCCTCAATTTTGTCCACTGCGGGTAGTTGGCCGCCATGACCCGATGCACGAATCGACCATATTTTTTTTGTAAATCCAGATCGTTACCACCTTGATATTGAAGATAAAAGTTGGTGGTGGTTCTAATTCCGCTTAAGGCAAACTGCTTTTCGGCGATGGTGGTGAGTGGGGTCCCATCGATCAATTGGTCCAGATTTTGTTTAAAAAGTCGGCGGTAGTGTTCGATTTGCGCTGGTGTGTCATACATCATGGGCAAAGAAAGCAACCTGAGCCACTGAGCGGGTGCATACCCCGGATCGCATACAAGCGATTTGCGGTATGACGTCAATCCCCGTTCATACTGCCCGCGCTTTTGGTAGACGACACCCATATTATGATGGGCCTCGGTCAACGCAGGATTAATCATCAGGGCTTGCTCCAAACAGACAAGCGCCTCGCCGAAACGATTCTGATCACAATACATCAAACCCAGGTTGCAAAAGGCTTCCGCAAAATCCGGTTTGGCCTGGAGTGACTGTTGGCAGGTTTTGATGGCCGCTTGTTCGTTGCCCATGCGGCGATAGAGCAAGCTTAAATTATAAGCGGATTTAAAGTCCTCCGGAGCTGCCGCCAATGCCTGGAGATAGGTTTTAATTGCAAGTTTGAGCTGGTTTTGATCCGTATACGCCTGGGCCAGGTTGTGGTGAGCCAGGTGAAAATCAGGTCTCAAATGGATGGCCCGTTGATAAAAACAGATTGCCTGATGGTTATCCTGCAGGGTTTGACAGGCGACACCGGCATTATAATTGGCCAGTGCGTTTTCGGGATCGCAATCAAGCGCCTGTCTGAAAACTTGAAAAGCCTTTTGAGGTTCGCCACGGTTGAGCAAGGCGACACCTTGGACCAAAGGGTCAAAATCTTGACTGTCGGGTTGCGAGGTCACCATCTGCAAATTCGTCTATCTTCTTAGCCATCAGGGAATTGCGGCGCATGTTCCCGGTTGAAGGTTTGGTAAATTGATTCACAATGCCGGCCATTGCTTAATCAGCAATATTTAAGCCAACATACGCATACGCGGCTCTAAATCGTAAAATTGGAAGGGCGGTTGAGCTAGGATAGAACCCATGGAAGGCCACTGGTGATTGAATCCTCACCAGTGGCGGGTGTAAACAATTTAAGAGATGGGACCCGAGGCGGATCCGCGCAGGCCGGCTGCGATGTTCTGGTTAATACGGATTACCATGTTGAGCTTTTCAGCCTCGGGAAACGCCATGGCGTCGAAGATGCACTTGTCCACATAGCGGCTGAGGAACAGGATGTTTTGTTTAATATTTTCCGGCAGCGGATTGTCCGCTTTGGTCATTTCGATCTGGAAAATGCTCCATATGCGTTGATTGTACTTCAACGCAGCATCCAGGCGCGTATTGCGATCCGGAGTATTCCAGTTTTTCTGGCAATCGATCAGCTTCAATGCTGCTTGTGTCAGGACCCGGGCCTCTGTTTCCCGCCCGGACATGGTCTCTTTGTCAACAGACTGGTAGGATTTCACTGCATTTTGTAACACGTTCGATGACCTCCTGTTCATATTGTATCAGTTGTTGCGCTGTTTTTAGAGCTTTGTAATACGCTTCCCTATACACATATTCATTGATTTGATCGATCAATTCCAAGGCGCTGGGTGCAGCGTCCACAAACTCCTTCATCAGTTGCCAGTAGAGTCGTTGGTGCGAAACCCTATTCTGAGGATCAACGTACATCAATTGGATGGTCAGATAAATTCTGCGTGCTGGCGTTTCCGCCTGGTCCGCTGATAGAATATGATCATTCCTTAAAATGGGAACTTTGTTTTCAACAACGAATTCGCACTTTTGTCGGCCGTTGGTGATTACAGCGCTACCCAAAATGATTTTTTCATGCGGTTTCAGAGTGATTTTTAATGCCATGGATTCCTACTCAACCCCTTTTCATCATGTTTCGACGGTGAGTAACAAACTGCCATTACACTTTATATCGGCATATGCCCTGCATACTTTAGACAGCATTATTTGTGCCATTTAAAAAAATCTGCGTTTCATAGGTCATGGCACGCGACCTTAAATACATAATTAATTCAGAAGGCAACGGTGACAGGGAAAAGGTGCGATCTCATAATTGAGACAGGATACGATTCGCGTGGGTGACGAAACTTTGGCGTCTGGCCTTGAATATTGCATGTGCTTCAACTGTTTTGTCCAGTGCGTTGACGATTTCTTGATCTGACGCATGAGTTGAAATCTCCGGAATATCAAGATCGATCTGTTCCCAATGCAGCGGCGAGTGGTCCATGCCAAGCTGCAGGTCATGGTGGGGATCGGATGGTGTGAGCTGTTCGATAATTTTTCGTAAGGCACTGAATTGGCTTAACGATTCAATTCGTTCTGCGTTTTCTGGAGGATAAGGCGGATATATTTTAACAATTTGTTCCAATTTCGCTTGCATTTCAGAGAGATGGCCGTCGATGGCCTGCATGGCTTGGTCAACATCGCGAATCTGCTGGGCCAGTTGCTGTGATTGGGAATTGGTATTTTCTAAATTGATGAGCTGGATGCGATCTGTAGAAAAAGATTTGGCGGCGTCGGTATTGATTTTAGCGGCCGACACCGCTTTGGCCTGATGTCGTGTGGCATATTTTTGATCAGGGTGTGGGTCTAAATTCCGGCCCGGCATGGCAATGGGCGCTATCTCTTCTGCCTTCATGGTCTATCTCCCAATGCCTTGGCATGGGGACAGG
>JBNKKB010000029.1:0-8443 GCA_050291605.1 Desulfobacteraceae bacterium
GCGTTTTTTAAAGGCCCTGTTGGCAGGATGGCGTCTATCTTTAGATCCGGACAACAACCGGCGGGCCATAGCGGTGGTTCGTGGATTTGATGAAGATACGAAAATGGACGTGCTGCAAGCGCAGTGGAAAGCCACGCGGCAGCTGATTTTGCCCAAAAGCGGTACTGCCATTGGCGCCATTGATATTGCCGCCTGGCAGCAGACGGAAGCCATCATGCTGGCCCATGGACAGATTGATAAGCCGGTCCATGTGGCCCGGCACCTGCAACCCCTGACGGAATTGTCGCGATGAGCAGGGGTTATTCATCCGGATAGAGTTCTTTGATCCGGGCATCAAGTTTCCTGGAGCGCATCCAGAAAAAACCCGTGTTCAACCCGGCATCAAATTCAAGCATGCGATCCGTTGTCGGGTCAAGCCATACGTAGCGCTCCAGCCCTTTGGTGTTTTTGCGGCCTTGGCCATAGTGATCAAATACCACATCGCGCAAACGCTCATATCCGATCCGGCCTTCGGCCCACATCATGATGGAGTAGAGCCGATCCCGCCAAAAACCATAGACTTTGCCATCCAGCAGCGCCGGGCCCAATTGCAGACGTTCATCGGGGCGCCAGTATTGATCGATACCCCCATAAGTCGGCTCTTTTTTTATTTTTACCAGGCCGTTGATGTCTGTCGGCGCTATGGACCATGCGACTCCACGGAGCCCTATGTCCTGGCGTCTATGTTCAAGGGTGTTGGGGCTGCCGGTCATCGGTGCAGCCGGCGGTACCGGAGGCTGTGGCGCTGGTTTTGATGTGCTTGGCTCCGGAGCGATGGGTTCCTGCCTTTGCGGGTTCGGCACATGGGGCGGTGCCGGTGGGTCCTGGAGCGCTTCCGCATCGGCCGGCGCCGGCTTGGGTCGGGGAGTGGCCGCATGAGAAGGTGATTGGCTACCATCCGTACGTATGATGGTGATTACATCGGATGGGTTGACACTGACCACCAACCCATGCATGTTGAATCGAATTTTACCGCCTTCTTCCCACACTTTCGAGGAGCTGAACCGCTCACCGGTGGTCATTACCACTTCATCGGCCAAGGCAACAGAGCTCCCCAAAAAGTGAAATACCCAAAAACCAAAAAGCAAAGCAAACGTGCTTTTCAGTTTTTCCTGCCGCTGTGTATGTCGATATTTTGGTGTCATCGCGCCTATTTTTTGATATCCACCCGAATGGTTGTGCCCATCAGGCGGGCACGGATTTTACCCGGGCGGGCCAACACAGGCAGTTGGACCAGCCGCTGGAAGAGGTGGCCGTGCTGCGGGTCATGGGCATGCCATTGCATTCGATAGATAGGTTCCAGCCGCTCTCCGCGAATGATCAGTGTGTCACCGAACACCTCCAGGTAGAGGCTATCTTCCTTTATTTCGGGCACATCAATTTCAATGGTGATGCCGACGTCGGTTTCCTTAACCGCAATGTTTGGATCGTCTTGTCCGGCATCATCGATGTCATCCTGCGTATGCTCAGCCAAAAGCGGATGTAATGGATCGATGCTGGATGCCAAAGGGCGCCATCCGCAGAGGCTAATGCGTTCGAATAACCCTTTGGGTTGATTGAAAGCTGCCGCAAACAGGCGGTATATGCTTTTGTGCCGGCTCGAGGGCACTTTGCCGATAGGGTGGGCCTTGGGTGTCATAATCCTCATTGTTGGTTGATGCGTTGCTTAAAAAAACCAGTCAACCTATAGATCGTACCCTTGCGCTCAAACTTAAGCCTGAATTGATGCGATCATCGCTGAATCGGAATGACTCGATGACGGGAAGTGGCGGATATTGGAGGCAGCCTTTGCAGCGTTGCAAGGGACAAAGCGTGCGGTTCCCAACCCGATGCATGGGGAAGGTTTACAAGTGAGTTTTCACAGGTGCCGGTTAGAAGTCCACACGCCCCGTATAGTTTTGCGGCGTGACCGCCGACAACTCCGCTTTGATCGTGTCGGAAACATCCAGCCCGTCGATGAAATCGAGGATCGCCCGGGCATTGATGCCGCCGTGGGTACGGGTCAGGGCCTTTAAGGCCTCGTAAGGTTGGGGATAGCCTTCACGACGTAAAATCGTTTGCACGGCTTCGGCCACCACCGCCCAATTGTCCTGCAAATCCTTCTGCAAGGCGCTCTCGTTGAGCAATAATTTATCGATGCCCCGCACAATGGATTTATAGGCGATCAAGGTATGTGCCAGGGGTACACCGATATTGCGTGAAACGGTTGAGTCGGTGAGATCACGCTGCAACCGGGAGATGGGCAGTTTGTCAGCCAAATGGCAGAAGATGGCGTTGGCCACGCCCAGATTGCCTTCGGCATTTTCAAAATCGATGGGATTGACTTTGTGGGGCATGGCGGAGGATCCCACCTCGTCGGCTTTGATTTTCTGCTTAAAGTACGCCATCGAGATATAAGTCCAGATGTCGCGACACAGGTCGAGCAGGATGGTGTTCAGGCGTCTGAGGTTGTCGCAAAAAGCCGCCAAATGGTCATACGGTTCGATCTGGGTGGTCACCTGAGTTCGCGATAATCCTAAAGCATCATTAACCAATTGGTTGCCGAAGGCCGTCCAGTCGATTTCAGGATAAGCCACCACATGGGCGTTAAAATTACCCGAGGCGCCCCCGAACTTGGCGGCAAAGGGTATGTGGGTCAATAGTTCAGCTTGGCGGTTCAAGCGCTCCACAAAGACAAAAAGCTCTTTGCCCATGTGGGTCGGTGATGCGGGCTGCCCATGGGTGCGGGCCAGCATGGGCACTGATTTCCACTGATAAGCTTTTGTATTTAATGCCGCAATCACCTGCTGCAGCATCGGCTGCATGACTTCATGCCATGCCTCCTTTAACATCAGGGGCATGGCCGTGTTGTTGATATCCTGAGAAGTGAGTCCGAAATGGATAAACTCTTTGAATGCGCCCAGTCCAAGTCCATCGAACTTCTCTTTGATCAGGTACTCGACCGCTTTAACGTCATGGTTGGTGGTTTTTTCGATGGCTTTGACCCTTTGGGCATCGGCAAGGGTAAATTTGCGATAGATCTCCCGCAGGGCATCATAGTGTTGCGGGGCCACTCCTTCAAGTTGGGGCAAAGGCAACCGGCACAGGGCAATAAAATACTCTACTTCCACGCGAACGCGATATCTAATCAAAGCGCTTTCACTGAAATAGCCGGCCAGGGGGGCCGTGGTTTTACGGTAGCGACCATCTATGGGTGAAACCGCTTCCAGCGCGATAAAACTCATCGTACCAAAACTCCTCCTTTAAGGTTTTGCGCTTTCCATGCCCTTTGCGCACCGGTGACTATTTAGCGGTCGGTTTGCAGCTTGTCAAGGCAACTGAGCCATGCGATTTATTTAGCCTTTTGCCGTTTTTTTATGCAACTGTGGAGTCAATTGCCGAAAACCACCTTCGGCAGCCAAGTGGCCAATGCTGGATAAAAGATCACCATAATCAAGCCCACCACCTGCAAGGCCACAAACGGCACAATGCCCCGATAGATATGACCGGTGCTCACTTCGGGCGGTGTGACCGAATTAAGATAGAAGAGTGAAAACCCGAATGGCGGCGTCATGAAGGAGGTCTGCAGATTGACCGCCAGCAAAATACAGAACCAGATGGGGTCAAAGCCAAAGTCGATCATGATGGGCGCCAGGACCGGCACATGAATGAAAATGATTTCGATAAAATCTAGAAAAAAGCCGATAAAAAAGATGATGCCCAATACAATGGCCAGCACCACCGCATAGCTGTAATTATCGCCGATGCCCTTTAAAAAATCGCGCACCAGTTCATCTCCGTTCAACCCTCTAAAGACCAACCCGAACAGGGCGGCGCCGCACAAAATGATAAACACCATACAGGTCAGGGTCATGGTGGATCGCATCACTTCGCGCAAAATGGTTAGATTGAATTTTCCGTTGGCAATGGTAAGCAATGTGGCCCCCACTGCGCCGACGGCCGCGGCCTCGGTAGGTGAAGCAACGCCCGCAAAAATCGATCCCAGTACAGCCACCATTAAAAACAGCGGCGGCACCATGGCCACCAGTACCTGGATGGCCAATTTGCGGCCCACAAGATCGCCCAGTTCTTCCTTGCTGATAGCGGGTGCGCTTTTGGGGTTCAAATAGGCGGCCACGACGATGTAGACAATGTAAAGCCCCACCAAAACGAGGCCCGGTAGTATGGCGCCGATAAAAAGGTCGCCCACCGAGACCCCCACGATATCACCGATGAGCACCAGTACGATGCTGGGGGGAATAATTTGGCCCAATGTACCTGAGGCCGCCACCGTGCCGCAGGCCAGCTCTTTGGAATACCCTCGACGCAGCATGGTGGGCACGGCCAGCAAGCCCATGGTGACCACTGTGGCGCCGACAATGCCGGTGGAGGCCCCCAGTAAGGCGCCCACGACGACCACCGAGGCGGCCAGGCCCCCGCGCAGGCGCCCCAGGACAATACCCATCGTGTCAAGCAGCTTATCCGCCAGACCGGATCGCTCCAGCATGACGCCCATAAAAACGAACAGCGGGACCGCCATCAAAGTGACATTGCTCATGCGGCCCCACACGCGCAACGGCAACAGGTTAAAAAAATCCCAGCCAAATCCGATCAATCCGAATACCATGGCGGTACCGCCCAGGGTAAAGGTCACCGGAAAACCGAACATAATTAAAATAGACATGGCCAAAAACATATAACCGGCTAAGTATTCCATGGATGCTACACATCCTTTCCTTGATCTTTGGCAATCCCCATGACATCCATCAGGCTGTTGATGCCCAATGAAATGCCCTGCAGCAGTATCAATGCATACCCGGCCGGTATGCAGGCCTTTAATATGAAACGAAAGGGGATGCCGCCGGGATCCGGTGATCCCTCCATCACCTGATAGGATTTTGCCACGAACGGCAAGCCGGTTTTGATGAACAACAGGCTGCTGGGAATGAGAAAAAAGAGTACGCCGATCAGGTTGATCCAGGCTTTGCCCTTGGGCCCCAGGCGGCCGTAAAAGACCTCCACGCGTACGTGACCGTCGACCTTAAGGGTATATCCGGCCCCCATTAAAAAGATGAAAGCGAAAACATGCCACTCCAACTCCTGGGTAAAAACATAGGATTTATTAAACGTGTAGCGCATGACCACATCCACAAAAGTAATCGATACCAGGAACAGGGTGGCCCAGGAGACCACGCGGCCCACTTTGTCATTGATGGTGTCGATGCCGGCAATAATTTTTTTCAACGCATGCATTGCGGCTAAACTCCTTTCCTCAAAAGCATCTTATCGAAAACGAGACATAAAAAACCGCCCTTTTTCAGGCGGCGAAAAGTCATCGGCAATGCCCGTCCACGACAGGTCGGCCATTCGGTTTTTATTCGTATCCATTATCTTGAAAACCAATAGGGGTTTGTAAGGGGATCGATTTCGAATCGAGAGCGGCAGTGAAAAAAAAGGCTGCCGTATCCAGAGGAATTTACGAACAGGTAAAATAGTTGGCATCTCGACTTTAACCGCATGAGAACCTCAACTCAATGGCTTGTCACCAGGGACGGGGCGCGCATTTTTGATGGAAAGTATGTCAAACAGGTGTTTGGATGTCAACGATTTGATCGGCGCGGCGGCTGCCGCACTGGCATGCTTTGACATGCCGGATGGGGTGTGTTTGAATACCGGGCTGTGTCTCTCAAATTCCTATCTAAGGAGCGCCAATGACGCCCCATGAACGCAATGTGCTGGTCACCACCTGTTTTGGACACTTTCTCAGCCACTTCAATATGCTGGTCTTTCCCGCGGTGGTTTTGCCGTTGACCACCCAGCTGGATCTGCCCCTGGCCGAGGTGTTGGGGCTCTCTTTTTGGATGTATTTGCTTTTTGGCCTGACGGCCCTTCCCTGGGGACTGTTGGCCGATCGCGTGGGTGCCGAGAAATTGATGCGCCTCTATTATGTTGGCGCCGGATTGTGCGCCTGGGCAGCCGCCGGATGGATGGACTCCCCCCGCCTGATGAGCTTCGCCCTGGCCGGTGTTGGGCTTTTTTCAGGTATTTATCACCCGGCCGGCTTGGGTATGATTTCCAAACAGATCCGTCGGGTTAGCGTAGGTATGGGCATTAACGGCATGTTTGGCAACTTGGGTCTGGCCATGGGGCCCCTGATGGCAGGTGTTGTGACCTGGTTATGGGGGCCGCAAGCCGCTTATTGGGTGTTGGGCGCCTTTAACCTGTCCGGTTTTTTGGTGATGGCCCTGCTCACTTTCCCTGCAGCCGCTGACCAGCCGGCCGCGCCATCCACGCAGAATGGCGGCCGGGGTTTTATGGTTCTGCTGATCGCCATGATGCTGGGTGGCATTGCCTATCGGGGGGCTACGGTAATTTTGCCGGCCTATTTTGAGCTTCGCAACCAGGCGCTCTTTGAATGGCTGTCCAATCTGTTGCCGACAGGGCTTTCAGCCAACCTCGTGGCCACCCTGATTACGTCGGCCATCTTTCTGGTGGGCATGTTCGGGCAATATTATGGGGGACGCATAGCCGAGCGCCGCTCTTTGCCGCACAGCTATCTCGTCTTTCATTTGATTACCTTGGCACCGGCCTTTTTGATGGCCTGGGCCACGGACGTGCCCCTGGTTCTGCTGGCTTTGGTCTACTTTTTCTTTTTGCTGGGGATGCAACCCATTGAAAATACGCTGGTGTCGCGCTTAACCCCGGCACGCTGGCGGCATTCGGCCTTTGGTATGAAATTCGTGCTCACCTTCGGCATGGGTGCCCTTGCCGTCAAAGGAGTCGAGGCGGTTCAAAAAAGTGCCGGCATCCAATGGGTCTATCCCGCTTTGGGGTGCGTTTCCATTTTACTGGTGCTGACCATCTGCATGCTGATTGTCCGAATGCGTTCCAATCCTTAACTGTCCGGATATTCAAATCTTCTTTGATTTAGTTTGCGCCGGCTTGTTGGCGTCCCTATTGTATATCCAAAACGACCCATTTCGGAGGAACATCTCATGACTTATGCTATCAGAATACACCGAACCGGAGGGCCTGAAGTCCTTGTCTGGGAAGAATTTGATCCGGGAACGCCCGGACCCGGCGAGGTATTGATTCAACAAAAAGCCGTGGGGCTTAATTTCATCGATGTTTACCATCGCACCGGTCTTTACCCGTTGCCCCAATTACCGGCAATTCCCGGTATGGAGGGTGCCGGCCTTGTCGTCGCTGTGGGTCAAGGTGTCCTCGATTTCCAAACGGGGGACCGAGTGGCCTATGCCGGTTTGCCCCCCGGCGCGTATGCAGAAGCGAGAACTCTGCCCGCGCATCGCCTGGTAAAGGTTCCCGATACCATCGATTGGTCCACTGCCGCGGCCATGATGCTGCGAGGCATGACCGCCCGCTATCTGCTTAAAGGGTGCTACCGTGTAAATGCGGACAGCACGATTCTAATTCATGCCGCGGCCGGGGGAGTGGGGACCTTCGTTTGTCAATGGGCCAAGGCCTTGGGTGCCGTGGTGATCGGCACCGTGGGCAACACGGAAAAAGCGCAATTGGCGCAGTCGAATGGATGCGATCACCCCATATTGTATACGGATGCCCATTGGGTGGACCGGGTCCGTGAGATTACCCAGGGCCGTGGCGTCGATGTGGTCTACGACTCGGTGGGAAAAGCGACCTTCATGCCGTCATTGGCCTGTTTGCGACCCATGGGGACGATGGTCTCTTTTGGCCAGGCATCGGGTGCCGTGCCGCCTTTGGATCTGTCTGCACTGGCGCAACATGGCTCTCTTTTTCTCACCCGCCCCAGTTTGATGACCTATACTGAAAAAAGAGAAGATCTGCTGGCCCATGCCCAGGATCTTTTTGAGGTGGTACGGCAAGGGGCCGTCAAAGTTCACTTGGGGCAGACCTACCCCTTGAAAGAGGCCTCCAAGGCACACCAGGATTTGGAAAACAGAAAGACAACCGGATCGACCATCCTGCTGTGTGATTAAATCGAGGCAAAGGTCGGGCACTTGCCGATCACTTACATTTGCAGCCTCTGCGCCAGTCGGGTGTGGCGCTGGTGGGGTTTTTTGTTCTTGACTGCCATGGCCAGGGCCTGCTTGGTGCCCACCATCACCACCAGCTGTTTGGCCCGCGTGATTGCGGTATAGATCAAGTTGCGCTGCAGCAGCATGTAGTGCTGGGTGGTTACCGGAATGATCACCGCCGGGTATTCAGAGCCCTGGGATTTGTGAATGGTGACCGCGTAGGCCAACACCACTTCGTTAAGCTCTTCAAAGCTATAGCTCACCAAACGGTCATCGAACCGGATGGTGAGTTTCTTCTGCCGGGGTTCGATGTCGACAATGCGTCCGATGTCGCCATTAAAAATATCTTTGTCATAATTATTGGTCACTTGCATGACTTTGTCATGCCGACTGAAGCGTACACTGCCCCG
>JBNKKB010000030.1:0-22674 GCA_050291605.1 Desulfobacteraceae bacterium
CTCCGGACGCCTTGGCTTTAAGGCCCTCCGGCTGCCGATTCATTTATTGGAGGACTTTAAATCCTGCGTTGCCGAAGATTCGCAGTAGTGTTACTACGGCTTCATCTCCGGGCGCCTTGGCTTTAAGGACCTCCGGCTGACGATTCATATACTGGAGGACCTTAAATCCCGCGTTGCCGAAGATTCGCAGTAGTGTTACTACGGCTTCATCTCCGGGCGCCTTGGCTTTAAGGACCTCCGGCTGACGATTCATTAATTGGAGGGCTCCAGATCATGATCCAGCGTCAACCCCGCCATTGGCGGGATTGGCGGAAACTATAAAATGCATTCACCTAAAACTCTATACTATTATTTCAATCATGAATAAATCCTCCAAAAGCCGTCTGACCGTCAAACAGATATCTGAATTTCCCAGAGATACCCTTTTCGACAAAATTGCCCGGGCGGTCTGCAGGGCGGGTACCCTGCCGGCTAAAGAATTGTACGAGGCGTGGGAAGTGGCCCGACGGGTGCGGCGAAAATACAGAGGCGGGCGCATCGTGGATCTGGCCTGCGGCCATGGGCTTTTGGGCCACATCATGTTGTTGCTGGATGATTGCTCCACCCAGGCCGTCTGCGTGGATGCCGACATCCCGGCCAATGCCAAAACCCTCTCCGAAACTATCTTGGAAACCTGGCCGCGGCTTCAGGGAAGGATTCAATATTTCAAGGCTTCCATTGAGGCGATCCAGCTACATCCCAACGATGTCGTGCTCTCGGTGCACGGTTGCGGCACCCTCACTGACACAGTTTTGGAGCGCGCCACACAGGCGCGGGCCAAGGTTGCAGTGCTGCCCTGCTGTCACGATTTGGAGCGATGCGATAGCGGCGGCCTCGAGGGCTGGATGGATGGACCCCTGGCGGTGGATGCCACCCGGGCCATCCGCCTGCGTGCTGCCGGCTACACGGTGTTGACTCGCACCATCCCCGAAACCATCACACCCAAAAACAGGCTCTTGATGGGGCACCCCTACAAGTCGGCCGGCGGGAGCGAGCAAAAGGCTTAAATATTTACATCCCACTGTGACTCATATATTTAAGAGATTGAAAACCAGCGACACAGCATACATGCTTTTGATAATCAGATTTTATGTCGCAAGCTTTCAAAACAAAAGGAAATTCAACCATGAAAAAAGTGATCTGGGCATTATTGCTTGTCTTGGGCTCAGCCATCTCAGCCGTGGCCGGCTCGTCGGTCTGGGTGGTTACAGGAGCCAACGGGTCTGTGACCTACCTGGGGGGCACATGTCACTTGCTGCGTCAAAGCGATCACCCGTTGCCCAAAGGTTACGCTTTGGCCTACCAGGACGCCGATGTGCTGGTCTTTGAAACCGATCTGGACCAACTGCAAGCCCCCCAATTTCAGCAGTTGCTCATGCAGCGCGCCATGTACACGGATGGCACCACTTTAGACAAGGTGCTATCGGCAGCCACTTACAACCAGTTAAACGCTGCCTGCGCCAAGACCGGCATCCCCCTGGACCAGCTCAAAAATTTCAAACCCTTCATGGTCTACCTTACTCTTCTGGGTCTGGAATTACAAAAAATGGGCGTAAACCCCCAGTCCGGTGTGGATGCATTCTACCACGCAAAAGCCACCACCGACGGCAAACCCACCCAGGGGCTGGAATCGGTGGAGGCTCAAGTGAACTTTATCACCACCATGGCGGATGGTATTGAAGACCGCTTCATCATCCACGTCCTTAAAGATCTCCAACGGGTCAACCAACTCATCGAAGAGTTGATCACCACGTGGAAAACAGGCGATGAAACTAAACTCCAACAGTTTTTTCTAAAGGATATGATCAACGATTTCCCCAAGCTGTATCAAAAATTGGTTACCGACCGCAATGCGGATTGGATGCCTCAGATCAAATCCTATATCACGACCCCCCCAAAAGAATTTATCCTGGTAGGCGTCGCCCATCTGGTGGGACCTGAAGGCGTCGTCGCCCGGTTGAAGCGGCAAGGTTATAAAGTGGTAAAAGTGGACAGATAACAAAAAAGGCCGGCCCTGTTCGAGGGACCGGCCTTGGTTTTCAATAACCGTCGGTTCAGGCGGCTTTGGTGATCTTGACGGCACACACCTTATACTCGGGGATGCCGGACACCGGATCCAGGGCGGCATTGGTGAGCATGTTGGCTGCGCCTTGGAAATAGTGGAAGGGCATAAAGACCGTCCCGGCCACTGCCTTGGTCGAGATTTTGACCCGAGCGGTCACCGATCCGCGCCGCGAAAAAACGGTGGCCATATCCCCTTCCTGCAACCCATATTGGGTGGCGTCGGCTTTGGCGATCTCCACAAAAGATTCGGGTGCGCGTTCATTCAAGCCATCGCTCTTCATGGTCATGGTGCCGGTATGGTACTGATAGAGCACCCGGCCGGTGGTCATGTAAAGAGGATAGTCGTCATCCACCTGCTCGTCCGGCGGGATCCACTCAATGGCATGGAACATCCCCTTGCCGCGAGTAAATTGCTGACCGTGCAGTATGGGCGTACCGGGATGATCCACAGTGGGACAGGGCCAGTGAAGGCCTTCGTCTTCAATGCGGTCATAGCTCAATCCGGCGTAAGAGGGCGTCACGCCGGCCAGCTCGTTGAAGATGGCCTCGCTGTCCGCATAGTCCATGTCATATCCCATGCGGGTGGCCAGTTGACAGGTGATCCACCAGTCATCTTTGGCTTCGCCCGGTGCATCCACCGCTTTGCGCACGCGCTGCACCCGGCGCTCTGTATTGGAAAAGGTGCCCTCCTTCTCAGCAAAGCAAGCGCTCGGCAGCACCACGTCAGCCATCTGAGCGGTTTCGGTCATGAAGATATCTTGGACCACCAACAGGTCAAGATTGGCCATACTTTTCCGGGCATGGTTCAAGTCGGGGTCTGATACCAGGGGATTTTCACCGATGATATAGAGTGCTCTGAGCTCGCCGGCGTGGGCCTTGGGGATCATTTCAGTCACTTTCAGACCTATCGTCGTCGATAATCCGGAGACACCCCAAGCCGCCTCCATTTTTTTGGCATTGGCCAGATCGGCCACGGTTTGGTAGCCGGTGTAGACATTGGGTAGTCCACCCATGTCGCAGGCACCCTGGACGTTGTTCTGACCGCGCAAGGGGTTCACCCCACCCCCGGGCATGCCCAGGTTGCCGCAAAGCATGGCCAGGTTGGCCAAAGATTTCACGTTGTCCGTACCCGAAATATGCTGGGTAATTCCCATGCAGTATAGGATGCTGCCGGTTTTGGCACCGGCATAAAGCTTTGCAGCCGCAACGAGGTTCTCAGCCGGGATGCCGGTGATGCCCTCTACAAATTCCGGGGTATACTTTTCCACTGCTTGGCGCAGGTCCTCAAACGCTTCCGTGCGGCTTTGAATAAAATCCGTATCGTGCAGATTCTCTTTGATGATCACGTGCATCATACCGTTGAGCCAGGCCACATCGGTGCCCAGATTGGGGCGCAGCCAGAGGTCGGCAAACTCGGTCATTTTAATGCGACGCGGATCCACGACGATCACTTTGGCGCCATTAAATTTGACGGCCCGTTTGACAAAGGCAGAAAGCACCGGGTGGTTCTCGCTGGTGTTGGACCCGGTGATTAATATCACGTCGGCGGTTTCAATGTCGGCAATGGTGTTGGTCATTGCGCCGGAACCGAATGCTGCGGCCAGACCGGCCACGGTGGAGCTATGTCAGAGGCGGGCGCAATGATCGACATTGTTGGTCTTGAGTACCGCACGGGCAAATTTCTGGGCAATATAGTTCTCTTCATTGGTGATGCGGGCCGAAGTGAGCACACCGATGGCATCACCGCCGTGGGTGTCGCGGATATCTTTGAGTTTGTCCGCCACCCGATCCAGCGCTTCGTCCCAGGTGGCTTCGCGATGTTTACCATTTTCCTTGATCAACGGGGTGGTCAAGCGCTTGTCAGAGCCAATAAAATCGTAGCCGAATCGGCCTTTGACACACAGGCTGCCGTGATTCGGTGCGGCATCCACTCCGGTCACCTTGACGACGCGGTTGTCTTTCACGTGCAAGTCGATCTGGCATCCCACCCCGCAATAGCTGCAGGTGGTACGGGTGGTTTGGGTTTCCCATTGCCTGACGTTGTAACGCACACTTTTTTCCACCAGGGCGCCCACCGGACATACTTGCACACATTCCCCGCAAAAAACGCAGTCCGAATCTTTCAAAGGGCGATCACCCGCTGCAATGATTTTGGAATGGGGCCCCCGGTAACCGAAGCTGATGGCGTTGTTGACCTGAACTTCGTTGCACGCCTGGACGCACCGCCCGCAGGAGATACAGCGAGAAAAGTCGCGCACAATAAACGGATTGACCGTCTCCATGGGATACTGCGTGGGTGTGGCGGGGAACCCCTCACCCGAGACCTGGTAGCGATAGGCCAGATCTTGAAGTCGGCAATCACCCCAGACCGGACATAAAGCGTCGCTGTTGTCCTCGGTCTGAACTTTCAGTTGAAATGTGGTCCACTCGGCGTCGTCGCTTCCGCGGACGGCGCAATTATGATTGCCCGAGCTGAGCATCAATTGAATGATCTGCTTGCGAGCCGCCACGACTTTGGGCGATTCGGTTTGTACCACCATACCGGGGGCAGCCGGCGTAGCGCACGCGGCCAACAAGGTCCGCGCTTTTTCAACTTCCACTACACAGATGCGACAGGCGCCCGTGGGTGTTGTGCCCTTGAGGTGGCACAGGGTAGGTATTTCGATATTGTTGCGTCGCGCCACGGCCAATACCGTCTCATTGGCCTCGAAACTCAGTTCATTCCCGTTAATGAAAAGGGTTTGGGGTGTGCTCATGCCGGGGGATCACTCCTTATTCTAAAATAAAAGCCTCAATTGGGTACGGTCTTTAAAGGCTCTATTATCTATCGGAAGCGCAACTATTTGTCAATCAATCCGCCGGTGGCGGCGCACGGCCGAATATACGGCGCTGCCGAACGCGCTGCCCACAAAATCCGCCAAAAAGTCAGCAGCCTCGGCGGTGCGACCCGCCACAAAGGATTGGTGCCACTCATCGCTCAAACCATAGAGGCTGGCGCTGATCACACCTATCCAAAAAAGGCGGGCCCCACTTAGCTGCCATCGCTCAAACGTAAAAACCGCGCGGCAGATCAAAAAGGCCAAGAGGCCATAAGCCAGCATATGCAGCAGTTTATCGGAAAAAGGGAAACGCGGAACGCTCTCGGGCGAAGGAAAAGCCGACTGCATAAAAATAACGCCGCACCACACCCCTACAGGCAGCCAATAGAGAATGAATTTCCTGGTCGTGGTCACAAAGGCGAACCCTTATTCAAACAAATCCAATTCCAATCGACGCTCGGCCACGTGGACCGACACCTGTTCTATGAATCGGGTCAAAAGGACGCCCTGGCGCACCTTGCCATCCAAGGTGCGCACCGAAACCGTACCCTCATCTTTTTCTTTGGCGCCACAGGTCAAAATCAGCGGGATTTGCTGCAATTGTGCGTCACGCACCTTCTTTTTGAGGCTCTCTGAGCGATGATCAACCTCGGTGCGCAGGCCGGCCTTTTGAAGCGCACCGGCCTGGGAACGGGCAAATGCGGTTAGATCATCATTGATGGGAAGCAAGATGGCCTGCACCGGGGCCAGCCACAAGGGGAATTTGCCGGCAAAGTGTTCAATCAATATACCGAAAAAGCGCTCAATAGAACCGTACACCACGCGATGGATCATAATCGGCCGGTGGCGCTCATTGTCCTGGCCGATGTAGGAGAGGTCAAAGCGCTCGGGCAGGGACATATCCAATTGGATGGTGCCGCACTGCCAGGTGCGCCCCAAAGCGTCTCTGATGTGCACATCGATCTTAGGGCCGTAAAAGGCACCGTCGCCTTCGTTGATTTTATAATCCTGGCCATAGGCTTTAAGCGCGGACTCCAATCCCTCGGTGGCCATTTTCCATTGATCGTCGGTACCGATTGATTTTTCGGGTCGGGTGGAGAGTTCCAGGTGAAATCCCAAACCAAAAGCGCTGTAAACACGATCCACCAATTGCAGCACCCCTAATATTTCATCCTGAATCTGGTCCGGGGTCATAAAAATATGGGCGTCGTCCTGGTGAAAAGCGCGCACACGAAACAAACCATTGAGCACACCGCTGAGCTCGTGACGATGCACCAAACCGATTTCCGCCGCCCGGATAGGCAAATCCCGGTAGGAGTGGTGCTTGCGCCCAAACAGCAACATGCCGCCGGGACAATTCATAGGCTTGATGGCGTAATCGGCATCATCGATGCGGGAGGTATACATGTTCTCGCGGTAATTTTCCCAGTGGCCGCTGCGCTCCCATAAAAAGCGTTGCATCATGATGGGGGTTTTGGTCTCCACATAACCGGCGTCCTGGTGCACGGCACGCCAATAGTCTAATAGCGCATTCCAGATGGCCATACCTTTGGGGTGAAAAAAGGGCATACCGGGCGCTTCATCATGAAAGCTGAACAAGTCCAGCGCCGTTCCCAAACGCCGGTGGTTGCGCTTGCGGGCCTCTTCCAAAAAGTGCAGGTGCTTTTTGAGCTCCTTTTTATCAAAATAGGCGGTCCCGTATATGCGCTGCAACTGGGCCTTGGTCTGGTCGGCCCGCCAGTAGGCACCCGAGACCTTCATCAACTTGAAAGATTTGACCATACCGGTGTGGGGCACATGGGGACCCCGACACAAATCTGCAAATTCCCCCTGCTGGTACAATGAGATGCTGCCATCCTCCAAATCTTGTATCATTTCAATCTTATACGGTTCGTTCCGGTATAATTTGAGAGCCTCCGCCTTGGAGACCAAGCGTCGTTCAATGGGTAATTTTGCTTTGACAATTTTTTTCATTTCCGCTTCAATGCGGTCAAAAGCCTCTTCGGAGATGGGCTCCATATCGATATCGTAATAAAAGCCCTCTTCCACTACCGGTCCAATGGTCAGTTTGGCTTGAGGATAGAGGCGCAATATGGCCTGGGCCATCACATGGGCAGCGCTATGGCGCATGATCTCCAAAGCCTCTTTATCCTTGGTGGTTAACAGGCGCACAGCGGCATCGTTCTCTATGGGCTGATTCAGATCCTGATACCGGCCGTTCAAATCCACCGCCACACAATTGCGGGCCAAACCTTCTGAAATCCCCTGGGCGATATCCAATCCGGTGGGGGGTGTGTTAAACTCCTTTGAGCTTCCATCGGGAAGTGATATAGTAATCATCTTAATTACGCCTTCTTGTTAAAAGGTCATGCTCGGTATTTCACTAAATACCGAAAGGTTACATTGAAGTAGGAGAAATACCCCAGTGGGTCAAGAAAAAAATAAGGCCGATACAGGAACCTTTGCGTACGATTTCATTGACACGTCCAAGGCGCTGGCCGCCTTTGCGCGCCAAGCGGCAAAAGCCGATGTGGTTGCCGTGGACCTGGAAGCCGATTCGATGTTTCATTATCAAGAAAAAGTCTGTCTGCTGCAAATGGCGGCCAACGGCCATACGGCGGTTATCGATCCGCTGGCCATCGGCGATTTATCAGTGTTGAAGAACCTGTTTAACAAAGCAACCATTTGCAAGGTATTACATGGCGCCGATTATGATGTGCGCTCTTTGTTTCGCGATTTCGGCATTTCCATCACCAATCTGTTTGACACGCAGCTGGCGTGCATGTACCTGGGTTACAAGGAAACCGGCCTGGAGGCCGTTGTGGCCAACCGATTTGGTGCAACCCTCAATAAAAAATACCAAAAAAAAGATTGGTCCAAGCGACCGTTGCCGCCTGGAATGGTGGAATATGCAGCTTCGGATGTAGCCTATCTGATCCCTTTGGCCCAAGCCCTCACCCGTGAGCTTAAAAAAAAGGGGCGTCTGGCGTGGGTAGAGGAGGAGTGTCGCCTGCTCAGCGGTGTGCGTGCACCCGAAACCAACCATGATTCGTTGTTTTTGAAATTCAAAGGGGCCGGCCGTTTGGAGCCCCGCCAACTGGCAGCACTGGAAGCGTTACTTCAAATGCGCAATACCATCGCCCGCCAAAAAGACAGGCCTCTGTTTAAGGTGATCAGCAACGCCGCCTTGAAAAAAATCGCAATGGCCATGCCCACAACGCAAAAAAAATTGAATGCAACGGAGGCATTGAGCCTGCGCCAAATGGAAATGTACGCAAAACCGGTAATGGCCGCCCTCAAACAAGCCCGGCAACTGCCCAAAGCAGCCCTGCCTGTCTATCCACGTAGAAAATCTCCGCGTCTTTCGCCCCGGGTACCGGAACGGGTCAACCGATTGCGCACCTGGAGGGATGATATGGCCAAAACACTCAAGCTCGATCCGGGACTGGTACTCAACCGTGCCGTCATTAAAGCCATTGCAGTGGAAAACCCATCCAATAAAATCGGGTTGGAACAAGTAGAGGGCATCCATAAATGGCAGGTCAGGGCATTTGGTGTCCATTTATTGAACGTTCTGAAATCCAAATCATATCAAAAGCAAAAAACCTAATTTTCGGTCAATAATTTGACAGCCTTATGGATGTTTGCCTCCTGTTGGAAGCATCGCCCTGAAGGTGTGCGCCCTTGATCTATTCACACCCCGTTGCAGTACAAAGCCTTTGTCTATCATAGATAGTTGTTATTTATAAATAAAGTTAAAACTCGGATTAATTCGCCCGAACGCTTTGCCGGCCCTCCTGGAAGTGAAGGCACGCTTATTGCTGTCTTTGATCATCAGTGCCTAAAACAGATTGTGGCGACCCGCAATTGCAGGTTGCAACTGTGGCTAAACCGCATATAATAGAAGTAGCTTCTAACTATTTTACCACCAACGGACGCGGTTCCACAGATACAGGCGATCTCAACTTCCTTCTGATCTGACTTGGGCCCGGCAAATTGTCGCTAAGGTTATTTTCTGAGTAACCGCCTATGTTCCATCGGGTATTGCAACAAAAAACAGTGCGATCTAATCAAATATAACTGCATCATCCAAAAAACGGGGGGGCAAAATGGCCAAAAAAGCAACGACCCAACCCAAATCCCAATTGCATCAACATTGCATCGCGGTAAAAAATGGTGAGCGCCGTTTTGAAAACGCCTTTAAAGGCGTATCGCGTATGATTTTGGAAAATAAAATAGCTAAGGTTGTGGTCAACGCCAAAACCACCTACGATTTCGGACTCTTCCGAAATGGAAGTAAACATGTGATCGGCATGTATGATGAAATTAATAGTTTTGTCTCTTATGTGAAAGACGCTGCAGAAAATGGATCATCCAAAGAGATGGCTTATGTGTTGGTGGGTGAGCCGGGCAACGGCAAAACTTTCTTTGTGGATTTTCTATGCGCCTGCTATCGCAATTTTTTGACCCATGCGCAAAATAAAAAATACACATTTCGCTTCAAAGGACTCGAGCAATTGGGCAACTATGGCCGCATCAAGACCATCGAATCCCAAACCTATGAAGACCCCATGATCCTGGCCATGAACTTGTTCGACGCCATCGAAGAGAACCAATCCTTCTTGGGCAGCGCTTTTGGTTTTGATGACAAAACCATCGAAAAGCTATATCAAGATTACCGTCCGTTGGGTGCCTGCAGCGGTTACATTTGGAATAACTTTCGCGAAATCACAGATGGGGATATCGACAAGATGCTCGATTTTATCGACATCATTCCTGTACCCTTGACCGAAAGCCTGGGCACGGTTACCGGCAAGTACCCGGCAAAGGACAAGATTACTTCATCTGCTGTGGATTTGCTGGGTGAAGAGTCCATTCAACGATTGATGCATATCACCGATACCAACAACCCCTATCGCTTCGACCTGCGGCGCGGCGCTTTGGCACGTGTGGCGGGCGGCGGCATCCACTTTGCGGATGAAATCTACAAAAACAAAAAGGACCTTGTTCAGGTCTACCTCGGCGTCATTCAGAATCGGAACATCGAGATAGATGGCTACAAATGGCCCATTGATACCTTGATAGTGGCCACCAGCAACAATTCGGAATTCAACCGTTTTCTAGCCGAAAAAGAAGAAGCACCCATCGTGGACCGCTGCCGCATCAGTTATGTATCCCACAACACCAACTACAAGCTTCAAAGTGAGTTGACATCCTATACCATCGGCAATGAAGCGCGTACGACGTTGACACAAGAGGCGCTGCACCAGGATCCTAATCTCAACTATGCAGCTTCGGTAGCAGTGGTCCTGTCCCGACTGCCCCGTTCAGAGAAGCTGACACCCATTGAGACCATGAAATTGGCTGCCGGTGAAGTGGCCGGGGAAAAGAGCATTAAAACCCTGGCCGAAGTCATTGACACCCTCAACCAGGAACCCGACATCACCAAGCGATTCGGCCAGAAAGGACTCGGCCAGCGCAACCTGGGTCGCGCCATTCAATTGCTTATCGAAAGTTCAGAGACCAATGAAGGGCATTGCATGTTCGCCTTTGATATTTTCAAGGCCCTTGAACGTATTGTGCTGGATTATGTCAGTGAAACCAACGACCGCGCAAAATTCCTAGAAGACATTAAGAATGCAAAAGCACTTTACCGCGAACGCATTATGACGGAAATGTTCAATGCATATATGGATGAACCATTGGCCATTCGCAAAGACGTGATGAGTTATGTCAACATGATTATCGGTATTGATGCTGAAAATCTCGGTCCCGACAAAATGTGGAAATACAAAGATCCCCAATCCGATGAGCTCAGGGCCTTGAAAATTGATGAACGCTATATCAAAAGTGTAGAGGAACGCATAGGACTCAAAACAGAAGAACAACGCGAGACCTTCCGCACCTCTATTCGTAAGATTTATGGTCAAAAAATATCCATGGATCCCAATTATGACTTTATGGACAACCTGGAGCTGGTCAAAGCAGTCACTGATGTACGATTGAAGTCGGATATCGCCGGCGCAGGCAGCCTGATTGGCGCACTGGCCAACCGGACCAATGAAGAAAACCAGAAGTTGTACGACCGCATGGTGGTCACCATGCTCGAAAAATTGAACTACTGCAAAACCTGCGCCCAAAAGACCATAGAATATTTCTGCACGCAGGAAGACGAAAATTGATTTAACACGGTCAACCATGGTTGATATGCACCAAATGAAAGCACATGGCGAATAATGTCAGGAAAGCAAAGCAAGTCAGATCACCGGAGTCAGAATGAAAACCGAACTGTGGGACATATATCAGCAACTCAAAGCACAGGGATTGACGCCTGAACAAGAGAAAAAAATTCTGGCGGAAATCGAAGCTGTTGATGCAAACCAACTTGATCATTTTTCCGTGACGCCCCCCAGAATACCGGGGTTCTATGACCTTCATGATTGGATGTTATTGCAAGCCGGCACACCGCCGCGCGCAAACTACACCAGCTATGTTCGCACCATTGACGAATTGCTAGCCAAAGACAAGCAACGCGAAAAGGATGGTTTTCCGCGCAAAATACGAATGGGCCGCATGGTCAAGCCCGGCCGCAGCGGCAGCAATAAAGTGGTGGTGGTGCCTTCGACCATCGAGGAAAAATTCATTCACGACCCTTCTTTTACACCACCGGATGAAGACCCGGCTGAGGGCGGGTCAGGCGAAGGCGAAGAAGGCGAAGTGATCGGCGAAGAGCAGGTTCATGAAACCCAGCAAGGTGGCGCCGGACCAGGCCAGGGCGAGGGTGAGCAGCACGAAATGGAGTCATCAGCCTACGATTTGGGAAAAATATTAACGGAGCAATTCGAACTGCCCAATCTGAAAGAAAAGGGTAAAAAACGGTCCCTGACACGCTACACCTACGACATGACCGACCGCAATCGCGGGTTTGGCCAAGTTCTGGACAAAAAAGCAACCTTGCGCCAAATTATTGAAACCAATATCCACCTGGGCAACCTGGAGGATGTGGACAACATCGATCCTTCCTCCTTTCTCATCTCTCCGGCCGATATGATTTACCGTATTTTGAGCCGTGAGAAAGATTTTGAATCCCAAGCCATGGTCTTTTTCGTTCGGGACTATTCCGGTTCGATGGCCGGCAAAACCACGGAATTGATTGTCTCCCAGCATGTTCTGATCTACAGCTGGCTGTTATATCAATATGCCAATCAGGTCGAATCGCGGTTTATCCTACACGACACCAACGCCAAAGAGGTGCCTGACTTTTACACCTATTACAACTCCAGGGTGGCCGGCGGCACCCAAGTATCTTCAGCTTACAAATTGGTTAATGACATCGTCGAAAATGAAAACCTGGCCCGAGATTACAACATTTACATTTTTCACGGCACGGACGGTGATGATTGGGATACCGAAGGACGAGAAGCCATCCCTCAGCTCAAAATCATGTTGCGGTATGCCAATCGGGTGGGCATCACCATTGCCGAACATAGTGCCGGCAGCTCCACGGAAGTTGAAAAATATGTCAAAAAATCGGGACTGCTGGAACAGGCCGCTGATCTATTGCGCATGGATATCGTGGGGGATGACACCGATGAAGCCCGTTTAATAGAGGGCATTAAAAAATTAATATCTCCCTAGCGGCGAACCACACCAAAAAGAAAGCAGCACGCTGATATGGAGCTTATCAACCAACATACCAAAAAAATCATGGAAGGCTGCAAGGAAAGGGCCTTGGCGGAGGGGCTGCGTTTTGAAGATGAAACTTTGGAATATATCGTCACCAATCGCGACCTGCTGGAGTTATCGCCCAAGATCATGATTCCCACCTTGTACGATTATTGGGTCCACGATGTGGAAGTTCTTAAAGGCAAGGGCAAATATGAACTTTACCCCAGCAACCCCTATGAAACCGTCATCAATACCCGACCGGCCATATCGTTTTATAATGACAACAATCCGGACTGGCTCAACGTCATGATTTTCTATCATGTTTTGGGTCACATTGATTTTTTCCAAAACAACCTCTATTTCCGGCACACCTGGGACTATGACTTTACCGGAGAAGCGCTTTCGGACAAGCGCGTGATTGCCAAACTAAGGGCCGAGCAGGGGCACTGGGTCGATTATATTATTGAATTTACGCGCGGAATTGACAATTTGGTGGGTTACTTTTCCGAACTGGATCGGCTGTTTGCCGTGCCCCATGCCAAACAGGATTTAAAGATCGATTACTATTTTGATATATTTTTGCAATCGGTTAAAAAAACCAAAACCAGCGATTTCATTAAAGAGGTCGAGCGGTACAATCAGTGTCAAGCTGAACAAGATGAGCTGGCTGAAGAGCGCTTTTTTGCCGAAGTCGAACGCTTGCATCCAGAGTTCAAAGCCTTATTTGAAAAATATAAACAACAAAAAGCCAGCCCGCCCACCGACCTGCTTCAGTATCTTATGGCGAATTCGGACTTTTTAGCCAAAGAGGAAAATAAATGGATGCATACCATCATGCAGGTGGTTCGCAAGACATCTATCTTTTTTCAACCCCAGATCCGAACCAAGATCATGAACGAGGGCTGGGCCAGTTATTGGCACGAAACACTGTTTCTGAAAGACGACCGCATCAACGGCCATGAAGTGGACTTTGCCCGTGTCAATGCCGGGGTCACATCGATGCCACGGGTCGGATTGAATCCCTATGCATTGGGCATGCGGCTATTTTACTTCATCGAAGATATGCTCGACAAGGGGCAACTGTCCTGGGATTTCCAGAACCTGGCGGAAGTCCATGCGCGTAAACAGTTTGATACCCAGGCCGGCCAGGGGCGGGATTTCATCTTTGAGGTGCGTCAAAATTATGCCGACTTCAGCTTCATCAACCAGTTTGTGAACCAGGACTTTGTTACGCGCAACAAATTGTTCGTGGCAGGCAAACGCCTGAATGAGCGTAAAATGGTATGGGAGTATTTTGTCCAGAGCCGCAAAGCCGATGATTATCGCCAAATGCTGTTGAACGCTTTGTACCATCCCCCCCATATCGTGATCGATCATGAAAAGGGCAAAAGGGCCAACACCCTCTACCTGGTTCACCGTTTTGAAAAAAAACCGCTGGTCAAGGATTTTGTGCCCAACACCATGATGGGCATTGAATATTTATGGGGCGGCCCGGTGGAATTAGAAACACATGAGGTTAAAGCAGTTGCGGGTCGTGGTGGCGCTTCACGTTCAACGGATGCCGCCGTGCACCAAGAAATCAATTGGCAACGCGTAGTCTACACCATGAAGGATCGCAAACTCAGTCGCAGAATACTAGCGTAGGCAGAGCATCATGAAAAAAGAACTGGTGCAGGAATTGAGCAACATCGAAAAAGCCATGCAGCACGTCCAGGGTGTTCAATCCGCCGTGGACCAACAAGCCGTTGTACCTTTTGAAATTTTTTTAAAAATAGCCGCTAAAAATCCAACCATTGCTATTCGCAATGTCTTCCAGTTTTTTCATGATATGATCAAAGCCTATATCGGCGAAGGTGTCGATGAATATCAAGATGACCCGGAATCGATCAATTACGTCAACTACGACTGCACGCGTCTTTTTGTCGAGGGGTCCGACCATCCGTTTTTAGCGGATAGGCCGTTTGCCAATCGTTTTATGAAACAGGTGCAGAGCATGCGCCAAGGGGCCCAACAAAACAAGATTTATATATTCGACGGTCCTCACGGATGCGGTAAAAGCACCTTTCTGAACAACCTGCTGACCAAGTTTGAGGCATATGCCAACACCGAAGCCGGGCGCCGATACGAAGTGGTATGGCGCATCAACATTGCCGAAATAGGGCGTCCGTCGTCCGGATCGGACACTGTCTCTATATTGGAGAAACTGCTTCTGCTTCAAAAAGAACCCCAGCAGGAGCAATATGACCGTATCAAGTCCAAGGCCCTTTCCCAAAAAGGGGAACGCTTTATAGATATTTCCTGCCCCAGCCATGATAGCCCTTTGTTGATGATCCCCAAACCCCAACGTCGCGCCTTTTTCGACGATCTTTTTCAAAATGATGCCTTTAAATATGCATTGTTCACCAACAAAGAGTATGAGTGGGTCTTTCAAGACCCCCCTTGCACCATCTGCAGTTCGTTATATGATGCCCTTTTAAATCGATTGAAAGACCCGGGTAAGGTTTTCGAATCGGTTTGGGCCCGCCCTTACCAATTTAACCGGCGGCTGGGCAACGGCATCAGCGTATTTAACCCTGGAGATCGGCCGCTGAAACAAGTCGTCATGACCAACGAAATGCTGCAAAATCGCATCAATCGGCTTTTCGGTGACTCCAACCAGGTGCAATATCTTTTTTCGCGCTACGCCAAAACCAATAATGGTCTTTATGCGCTGATGGACATTAAATCGCATAACATTGAACGCCTGATTGAACTGCACAACATTATCAGTGAAGGGGTGCATAAAGTGCAGGACATCGAAGAGAACGTAAACTCGCTGTTCATGGCACTGATGAATCCGGAGGACAAAAAAAACATTCAAAATATCCAATCGTTCTCCGACCGTATTGCATATGTCAATATCTCTTATGTGCTCGACCTTCAGACGGAAGTAGAAATTTATCGCAATATTTTCGGACGACATATTGATGAGGCCTTTTTGCCGCGCGTGCTACACAACTTTGCACGGGTCATCATCTCTTCGCGCCTGAGTTTGAGATCCGATGCCATGCTCGACTGGATTGGAGAACCTGAAAAGTATAAACGTTATTGCGATAAGAACCTGCAACTGCTCAAAATGGAGATCTATACCGGCCACATACCCAATTGGCTCAGTGAAGAGGATCGCAAACGATTGACGGCCAAACGGCGACGGCGCATCATTGGCGAATCGGAAAATGAAGGCAAACACGGCATCTCGGGTCGTGATTCCATTAAAATTTTCGGAGAGTTTTACAATGCCTTTTCCAAAAGTGACTCCTTAATCGATCTGTCGATCATGTGCAAATTTTTCAAATCCCGAAAAGAGCTGCGGGCCTCCATTCCGGACGGCTTTTTATCATCGCTTGAGCATATGTACGACTACTCCGTGCTTCAGGAAGTCAAAGAATCCCTATACTATTACAATGAAGAACAAATCACACGCGAGATCCGCAATTATATATTTGCGGTCAATTTCGAAATCGGCGCCAGCGAAACCTGCCCTTACACTGGGGATAAATTGGAGATCAATGATGCCTATTTCAAAAGCTTTGAAGAGCGCATCATGGGCACCTCTGCTAAAGAATCAGAGCGCCACAGCTTACGACAGGATGTTCAAAAAAGGTATGCGACCCAAACCCTGACCCAGGAGATCATGGGAGACGGCAAAGAGCTAAATACCACCGGCCTGTTCAGCGAACTCAATGAAAAATATATTTATAATCTCAAAGAAAAAGTACTGGATCCATTCCTGGAAAACGAGAATTTTCGCCGCGGCATCAAAGATTACGGCGAGGATGATTTTAAGACTTATGATCGCAAAATACGTGACGATGTCACCTATTTAATGAACAATCTTTCTGAAAAGTACAGATATACCCAAGCCGGCGCCAAAGCGGTTTGCATCTATGTCATCGATAACGATTTGGCCCGAAAATTCAAATAGGCGCTTTTCGCTTTCAATACCTGCATTTTGCATCATCCCTCTTGACGATGATGTCCTGCCTCTGGTCATCCGCACGGATTTCTAATCAAGAAATTCATTAGGTTGCCGATAAATATGAAAGGCGGTACCCCATGGACCGGACCGCCTTTTGATCGGACAAGAGTGAATTGAACAATGACCGGGTGTATGACGCAGCCAATGAAACCACTGAATCATACCGATAGCATGCAGATCAACCGCCTGACCCTGGCCTTTCGTGGTCGACACGCCCACTTGGAAGGACCCTTTCAAGAGGATCAATTTCGCGCCTATCTTCGGCCACTGCGTATCGGCATCCTTTTTGCCATTCTTGTTTTTGGGGGATTCGGTCTTTACGACGCTTTCCTGTTGCCCCAAAAAACAGTTTGGTTTTGGACCATCCGCTGGGCCATTGTATGCCCGATCTTCTTGCTGGCTTTTTTGTTCACCTTTTCGCGCCACTTCCAACGCCTCTTGGTACCGGTCATGCTGGGCTTGATTGCTATCTGCGGCCTGGGCCTCTTCGTCCTGATCCTGGTTGCCCAAACAGAGGCGTGCTACACCTATACCAATGGTATGGTCCAGTTGCTTTTTTTCCTGCATGTCTTTTTAAAAATACGGTTTATCTGGCGCGCACCCATTACCTGGCTCCTGATCGCCGCATATGTCGGTCTGGCAATCGGCACCGGCATCACGCCCAGGAATATCCTTATTGCCGATGTTTTCAATTTAAGCTGCATCAATACCATCGGAATGATGGCTGCCTATATTCTTGAACTTCGTTCGCGTCGGAATTTCTTTCTGGCGCGCCAATTGAGATCTAAAAAGAGGCGCTTGTCTCTGGCCAATCAATTCCTGGAAGAGCGCGTCACCAAGCGGACCCGGGAACTGAGCCGTACCAATCAATTGCTCAAAGATGAAATCCAAGATCGAAAAGCCGCCGAGGCGGCCCTGCGGGAAAGCGAAAAACGATTCCGACGCATGGTGGACAATGTTTCTGATTATATGTGCGTGCATGACCTAAAAGGCAACATTCTGGATGCCAACCGTCAGATGAGCGCGGGACTCGGATACTCCCATTCAGAGTTAATCGCCTTGAATTATAAAACCCTACTGGCTCCGGAACAGCGCTGTGACTTCGAGCATTATATAAACAATATCCGGAGAGAAGGTCGTGCTGTGGGCGAGATGACCCTGCTGACCAGAAATGGACAACGGCACCAAATCGAATACAGCAATGTTCTGGCCGACTATGGCGCCGGCAAGCCGGTGGTCTATGGTCTTTCGCGGGATAAAACCCAGCACCAACGCACTGAAAAAGCATTGGCCGAGAGCCAGGCCAATTTTGCGACTATTTTTGAAATTGCAGCCGCCGGCATAATGATCGTTAATGCCGGAACCCGCAAAATTGTGGAGGTCAACCCTGCCGCCGCTGATATGGTGGGAACAAAAATAGACCGGATCATCGGCATGTGCATTGATGAGCTGATCCGTGTACCCGGTCAAAAGAAGCGGGATGCCTTCGATAGGGCCTCAACCCACCCCATCGAATGTGAACTGCTCACCCATCAGCAAAACCACATTCCCATTCTGAAAAGTACCAAGGGCACTGCCCTCAATGGAGAAGCCCACTGGATCGTCAGCTGTGTGAATATCCAACAGATTAAAGAGGCTGAAGCGGCCAAACGCACCATGGAGATGCAATTGAATCAAGCCCAACATCTTCAGGCCATTGGGACTTTGGCCGGTGGGATCGCCCATGATTTTAACAACATTTTATATGGCATGATGGGATTTGCCGAAATGGCCTTGGATGATGCCATCCAAGATTCTGTACAAGCTTCCAATTTGAATGAAATCCTTCAAGGGGGATATCGCGCCAAGGAGATGATCAACCAAATATTGACTTTCAGCCGCCATGATCAAGCGGATAGGCATCCTTTACAACCGGCGCCCCTTATCAAAGAGGCCCTCAAGTTACTGCGGGCCTCCATTCCAACTTCCATCGACATTCAATCCAATCTCAACGATGATGTGGGCATGGTTGATGCCAATGCGACCCAGATCCACCAGGTCTTGATGAACCTGTGCACCAATGCCGCCCATGCCATGCCGTCCGGGGTTGGCAAACTGAGCATTGAGCTGGAAAAGGAAACCCTGGATCAAGAGGAGGTCACGCCCCGGGGTAAAATCAGTGTGGGCCATTATGTTCGCATCAGCGTCATAGACAACGGCATCGGCATGCCCGCTGATGTGATCGATCACATCTTCGAACCCTTTTTTACCACCAAACCTCAGGGTAAGGGTACCGGCATGGGCCTATCGGTTGCCTGGGGTATTGTCCAAAGCCATGGCGGTGCCATGCGTGTTCATAGTCAAACTCAAAAGGGCTCGCGTTTCGATATCTTGCTGCCCATCCTGCCCGCACCCGAAAAATCGAGTGCGCAGGCCGATGCACCCCTATCCATGGGAAAGGAACCCATATTATTTACCAAGAAGGGTTAAGGGCTTGCATCAAAATAACTTCACATTATTATGCGCCGATGCATCCTGCCTGGCAGTGGTGCCGGCCAAGCGCCTCAACACTTTAAAATATGAATTTATTTTTGCGCGAACCCTAAGCGATCTCCGGCGGATCATGTGGGGGGTCTGATGGCAGGCATTTGCCGGAAACCCTGTCATCTTTAATAAAATCAAACAGCCGCCCCGTATAGGCGCACTGAATCATGTCACGAATTTTGTTTATTAAATACTCACGGGTAGCGCCTTCTCCATCGACACGCAATCGAAAGGCCAGTAACCGCTTTAGATCGACATCCTGCTTGTCCCGGTCCGGAACCATACGCAACACCCTATTTAGAACCAATTGGTGAGGTCCGTCATCTGATTCAATGGAAAATACTTTATCAACCATTCAGAACCTCCGGATTGAAAAAACGTTATCTTTTCCTATTAAATGGGCTGAGGGCTGGTCGACGTATTTAATAACAATGATAACTATTTCAGCTAGAATCGCAACCCAATTCAACGATAATCGCAGCAATCACCATCTCGCAGCCCGGCAAAACGTACCCCGGGCATGGGTAACCCGAAGCGCTGCACAAACCATAGATCCAGAAGCAAAAATATAACATATTATCATTAGCTTATATTCCCTATACTTAAATTACTACTGTATTTTTACCCCAATAATTTAGTGTTGCTTTTTGGATCGACATATCATTGTATGCACCCACATGAAATCACAATCCGCTGCAATGCTTTGGAAATTGGTCAGCTGCATGGCCAACACGTGCCTCACCTTTCGAATCAGTGGTGAAATCGGTGTGGGCAAAGAAGCCATTGCCCGACTCATATATCGGCACTATCCCGCCGAAAAGAGCACCTTTACCAAAATAAATTGCCGAGCGTTGTCGGGCCTTGAAAGCCATACCGGTGCGTCCGGCAACAGCCCGTCAACCGATGCGTCCTTTCGTGCTGAATTGGATACGCCTGAAAACCGGGTGTTTTACTTTCAAAATATCCATTGGCTCCCGATTGAAATGCAAACGCAGTTGCAGCAAATGCTGACGCGACAATATACCGCCGGTTCACCTTGGGTGTTTGCCTCCAGTATTGAGCCCATTGAAAGCATGCAAAACAATCCACTTATCGCGACGCTGTCGGAAGCCTTGGATATCATTCATATCGCAGTGCCACCTTTGAGGGCTCATACGGATAAGATCCCCCAAATTTTAGCCTGGTACGCAAATTTATTTAGCAAAACACACACATCAACGTCGCCGGCGATGCCCAGTACTCAAAACATGGATTGCCTGCAGTGCTATCATTGGCCGGGAAATCTACGCCAGCTTCAAACTGTGGCCTGGGAAGCATTTGAATCTTCTGATTGGGACGCCGCCTTGGCGCATCTTGACGCTCTACCCACCCATGAACAGGATCTAGAGGTAGAAGGAATCTCCGCCATCTATCTGATGTCTTTATCTAAATTGAGTATTCAAAGAGAAAAAATAATAGAATGCCTGATGATGGCCTCTAAAACAGAAGATATGGGATTGCTCGATCTGGCGATATACAACGAAGCGATTACGCAGATTGCCGATCATATCGATCCCATGCGGGCGGACGAGCGGCAAGACGACCCGAATGCATGAAAACCATTGCCGATGCATGAACCGTTGCGCAGCCGGAGGCTTTTGTATTTCGGGCCGGTTACCAAAATAAAGGCGGACCTGCGCACCGTACCCTGGTGATACCCCTTGAGGATGAATTCACTGTTTTTTTGCATGGATTCCAATCCTCAACTTAAAACTTTATTTTTTAAACTTCAAACTCACCTCTACATCGCCTTGAAAATACGCTGAACCTTTTTTAGGTTATGGGTCGGTATTATTCTAAACTTTTGACACGCGCCATGCGGCTTACCACCTCTACAATACGAATACCGTATTTCTCTTTTTCCACTTGCACTTCGCCTTTGGCCACCAGGGTATCATTTACCAGCAGATCAACCGGCTCACCTTCAAGCTGGCTTAATCCCACCACAGATCCATGCCCCATTTTGAGTAGATCACGCACCCGTTTTTGGGTGGTACCCAGTTCCACCGTCAGCGTTAAAGGGATATCCATTATTAAGTTGAGATTGCGGTACGGATCTTCCTCGAGCTCCACCGTAGCAGCCGGGTCAGCCTGGTCGGTCCCATCACCGTCGGTATCCCCGGCAGAGTCTATCCCATCATCTTTGATCCCTGCCTCAACAATGATGGTCTGGCCTTGAACATCAAACAAAAATCGTTGGGTGCGGATAATATTGAGCGCTTCCACCTTGAAATCAAGCCCATTGGTAATTGAAGGGGTTGACAGCGCACATGAAACGCCGGCATCCACAAAAGTGGATTTTAGGTTGCCACCGATAATATTACTCAATTCGCGAATGACATCAAAAACCTCTTCTTCGTTTTCGATCTCACCCTCTTCAATGCCCAGCATGGCAGCCGCCATAGTGTTGGCAAAACCGTCGTTGACTTGAATATTGAAAATCCCATCCACATCCCCGGCAAAACTAACCGAGCCGACGGTGCGCTTTTCCTCTTTGAAGCTGGCGGGCACCTCTGGTATATTTTCAACTTCCATGGATAGCATGGTGTAAAACACATCGATAACCGCATTAACAATGGTAGTGGGCAAATCCACGGACCTGACTTTCGATAGCACCTCATCGACGCTCAGTTTGTCCATGCCGGCGATATCCGCTTTGGCGCCGATATCCTCTTTAATCGAGATTTCAATGACAACTTCTTGGGCTTTATGGCGATAGATCCATTGTTGAAATTCACCCAGATTGGTTGCTTCCGTTTTAAAATCAGACCCATATGTAATGGAGGGGGTTGAAATAACAGTGGCCAAACCGGTATCGGTAAAATCGCTTTTCAAGTTACCGCTAACAATATTGGTCAGTTCCCCCAGCACATCTTTGATCTCATCATCATTTTCAAGGGTTTCAGGATCGACACCCAACATGGAAGCGGTGATGTCTCGGGCAAAATTTTGACTGACATGGATGCTCAAAGTACCCACGATTTCGCCGGCATAATGGACGGAACCGACCAGGCGCTTGTCATTGAGACCTTCATCTGTCTTTTTGCCGACCTTGGTCAGTTCCATGGACAACATGGCGGCAAAGGTTTCAGTGATGCTTTTGTGGATTGTTTTTTCGACCTCTGTAATTCGTATCTTTTCCATGCGTTTTTCTCAGGCCCGGCCGCCAAATTCGCAGCGCTTGTCAGTAAATTGACGAACCTATTTTAAAGGCCACTTCCCGGTTGGGTCGGAAACCCTTAGGTTGCCAGGATTTAATGCCTCTTTGCAAAACAGGGGGTTGCCGCTTCATGACCAACTAAAGGCAATGCAAAATGAGGGCCAAAAAAAAACGCCCGGGCCAAGGCCCGGGCGCCGGTAACACATATTGTGGTGTGACTAAAACAGACCCGTCACTTTTCCGCTTTCAGGTTCAACATCGATACGGCGGAAGGCCGGGTTGGAGCTGGTGCCCGGCATCAGGCTGATGGTACCTGCACAGGGGCACAGGAACTTGGCGCCGGA
>JBNKKB010000031.1:0-10870 GCA_050291605.1 Desulfobacteraceae bacterium
GGAAAGCATCCCGCCTTTTTCAAGGACCAATCCGCCGACGATTTGAAACAAGGGGGTCCAGCCGGGGTCGGTGGCCCGTGTAACCAGTATGTCTCCCGGATTCAGGCGATTATCATTGACCGGGTCGGTGATGATTTTGGCCGTGGCCTGAACCGTTCCGCCGGATACGGCAATACCGTGCAACCGCGATGCATTCGGCGGGTGGTGGGGTTGGCTGGCAGGGCGGCATTCAAAATAGGTTGATCTCGGAAGCACAAAGAAACCGGGGGGGGCTTTACGGTTGTTTTTATCGAGGGCCTGTTTTCGGAGTTGGATCGTTTCCGAAAGGGTTTCCGGGAACTGATATTTGCCATAGACCAGGTCTTTAATTTCGTTCCATTGAAGATAAAAGACCTCCTCACCCTTCGAAAGATGGCCTTTTACGGCCAGTTGAAGGCCGATGGCCAGGACGATTTGACGAATTTCTCCGAAGAGCAAGCTTCTGATGATCCGCGATCTCTCCCTGAGGCTGATGGCGCGAAGGGCCTGTTTTAATACCCAGGCGAACGCCCGGCGGCGAAGGAATGGGAGTTCTTTTAGGATATTTGCAGATCCGGTCTTGGGGGGGTGATGCGGGTCTTGGGTATCTGAATGCGGGGTTGCGCGTTGATATTTTTCAACCAGATGCCATAAAAGGTCGTGCCGCTCTTCAAATGTGGGTGTCGCCATGGTGCAGTCATTGTAGCAGCGGTTGCCGAATTTCATCAGAAAATCGTTCAATTGGGACTTGAGCTCATCGGGCAGGCAGCTTTCAAGCTCCAGGTAGGCCTTTTGGCCCAGAAGTTTCTGCAGTCCCGGTCTTTTGGCGATTTCCGTTGCAAGGATCTGCAGCATTCGGGCAGGTTGCATGCTTTTAAGCTCAGCGCCTTGCATCAGTTGCACGGCAAGCAATTCGGTAGGGCCATGTTTTTGGGACAGCCATTTCCGGGTCAGCTGTTTAAGGCCGCCCGGGAAAATGGCCGACAGCAAGTCGACGATGGCCGGATTAAAGTAATATCGGTCAACAAAATCGTAAAAAAGGGTGTCCAATACAGCGAGCAGGTCCGGCAGCGGGCGATGGGGGTAGGGGCAATCTCTCCAGCGCTTGCGGTGGCGATAAAATGCGTTTTCGTATTGCCGGATATGGTATCCGGCGGTGCTCCAGATCGCGAAGAGTCGAATCCAGAACATGACCCATTGGAGCGGCCGGCGCCATCCTTTGGATTGCCACTTGTTGGCGGTACCCGCTTCAAAACGAAAGGGCACCTTTTGCCCGATAAAGTTGTCCAGCAGCTTTTTCAAGCGGTTGCCGATGGGTAGAAACAGGGCGGCTTCGTACCAGTTGCTGAGGTTGTAGTAGATGCGGCCGGCGTGGACTCCGGTGAGATTGTCGACGATGGCGCGGGCTTCGAATAGCCTTTTTTCGTTCCAGCCGAACAATTTGAGCATGTGTTTGGTGTAGAAAATATAGAAGGTGTTGACGATGGACCAGGTAAATGGGGTGAGGGTGTCAGGAAAATTTTCCACCATATTCACATTGGTCCACAGGACCTGGTCATCGCCCCGGATTCCGGTGATGGGCCGGGCTTGGAGCATTATCGGTCCAGACGGGGTCAGGCACCACTCGATATCCAGGGGGCCATCAAACAGTTTTTCTGCTTTCAGGGCCAGGATGCCCAGTTCGGAAAGCCACTGCGCCAGCAAGGGCGGCAGATGATTTGGCGGGTGAGCGCCTGTGGCATGGCGATTGATGGTGGTTCGTTGCGGGGTGACGCTGCCGGACACCAGTTTGTCGCCCAATCCTTCAACCCACTCCAATACCAGGTGATCAGCGGATTTTGTCAAGGGATCCATGGTAAAGAGTACCCCGGCCAATGCAGGATGGATCTGCTCCTGGATAATGACCCCCATATGCAATGACGGCGAAAACGCTTTTTTATGGGCATAGGCGGTCACCGCTGCACCAAACATGCTGGCCCAGCATGCCTTGATCTTTTCATACAGGCGCGCTTTGGGAGTGCATAGGAAAGTATCCAGCTGGCCGGCCATGGAATGGGTCGCATGATCCTCGGCTGCAGCGGATGAGCGGACCGCGAACTGTTCAAAGGCATAGTTATCCAGGGTCGTGTCGATGGCCGCCTTGACATCCGCAGGAAAAGGGGCGTTGAGGATCGTTTGCTCGAGGGCGGTGTCATGGGCAGGGGCATGGATCTTTTGCGACAGCTGATTGTGCCTGCAGAATGCATCAAAGGCATCCGTGGTTACCACAAATCCGTCCGGGATGGGAAAATGTTTAAGACCCATTTCAGACAGGCGGGCGGCTTTGGCCCCCACGCGCTGGACGGCCGTACAGGCGGGGGCCTTTAAAGGCAGGGTGAATGGGCGTTTATGATTGCCTGGACGTGTCTTCATCATGATAACTTTGGATGGGGGGTCAGTTGTTGGGCGATCTCTTTTTTATCATCCGGAAGATCGGCCATTTTTTGGGGAATTTTATGGCGGAAGGGATCGTATATGGCAAAATGCGGGCTCAGTGCCAAAGATCCCCAGTTTAACAGCACTTTAACGCCCTCTAACGCAATCAAGGTGGCGGTTGCCCAGACCATGGGGGCAAAAGAGGGTTGGATGCCCTTGGCCAGATTGGCCAGGGTTTCGTTGCTGTAGTAATCCGCCAGGGCCTCGATCCGGCCGAACCCGAACAGCAGCCGCAGCAGCAGTTGCCGGTTTTGCTCTTCGCTGATCGCTTCCGTGGGCACCTCTTGAATATCTTCCAATCCGTAGGTCTTCTCGAAGCTTGCCGATTCGGGGGTAAAGGTGCAGACATTGGCATAGGGCAGGGCCCAGCCCTCTACAAAGGTGATGCCCATTTCCCTGGCCTTGCGGGCCACAATCAGGCTGGCTTTAAAATCGTCCAGAACCAACACGGCCAGGTCGGCATCCTGGAGAATGGTTTGGACATTGCTTTCATCGACCCGCTCATAGCAGTCGATCCTGGCGCCGGGGTTGATGTTTTGGATCTGCTTTTTAGCGACGTCGGTTTTTTTCCGGCCCAAGGTATGATCAAAGGCAAAAATCTGTCGGTTTTTGTTGCTGGTGTCAAAAGCATCATGATCTGCGATACTGAATTTTTCGATGCCGCTTCTGGCCAGGATTTCAAAGATGACACCGCCGAAGCCTCCCATTCCCAGGATGCTGACCTTTGCATTTTTAAGGCGCAGTTGTTCCTTTTCCGAGACAAGGCCGAGGTTACGGTCAATCAGGCCGGCATAGGCGGCGTTCCAGATCGGACGGGTTGATGGCATGGTTTTTTCTCCTTACACCTCATGGGTAGAGTTGTTCAATGGATGGTATTCATTGAACATGCATGTCAGGCCTTATCCGGCCTGATTTTTCAGGCCCACCCAGTAAAGCAGCAGGTTAATACCGTAATGAATGCCCACGCCCATGCAAAAGATCAGCATGGCGGCTTGGAAGCCGGGCCAATAGAAGAGCGCCATAAAGACCAGGCACCCGGCAACAGAATCGGCCTGATCGATAAAAAGAAAGAGGCGGCCTTTCCAGCCGGTGGCATTTTTTCCCGGCATGATATCGATGCGCCGCTTGATATAGCTGTTGGGCAGTTCGAACAACACGTAGCCAAAGCCCCACCAGCCACCGTACCAAAGTGCATCGGAGGGAAGATGCCATTGGTGATAGTCGATCAGGGCCAGGCGTTGGGCCCAGGAAAAATGGGTGGTCACCCACACCCAGGCCGTCAGCCACAGGCCGGTCAGCACGATCATGCCGCCAAAACCCTGCCAGGTTTTATGATCGCCCAACCAGCGTTTACCATCTCCGGCCGTGCGGCCGCCGTCCATGGGGGCATTCCAGCGGCGGATCAAAGGGATCTTGAGATAGATCATGTTACAGACACCGGCGAGGACGACGGGCAGCAGCAGATAGGCCAATTGGGCGGGGGATGCCTTCATGGACCCACCGTCAGCCAGCAAGCGGATAGAACTGCCGCCAGTACAACAAAAAAAACATAGGCGCTGCGCCGCGGTTTGGGCATGTTGAATTTAGATACAAACAGGAGCGCCGTAAGGATAACGGTGATGCGGACCGTCCAGGTATAAATCAGCGGACCGGCCTTGAGCGTCACCAGCACCACCAAAGGAAATATCAGGGCCGCATAGGTTACCGGAAGGCCCGAATAATGGCGCGGTGCAGCGTCGACTTCGGTTTGGCTTTGGTTAAAGTGGGCCAGTCGTATGGCCGCCGCACACAGGTAAATGCCATAACCGACAAAATCGATCCAATGGTGCAGGCCGCTGTGCAGTAGAATGATCACCGGTGTCAGGCCGAAGGCGGCCATATCTGCCAATGAGTCGATCTGTAGCCCAAAGGCTGCTTCATAGGGTGTGCGATCCAGCCGGCGTGCGACCCAGCCGTCAAACAGATCGCAAATGCCGCATCCCATCAAGCACACCATCGCCAGTGAGAGCTGATGGTGAAATGAGAGCACGTTGGCCGCCATGGCAAGCAACAAACCCGCATAAGTGATGACACATGCCAGGTTGTATGTTCCCAATAGTATCATCGCTCTCCGAATTTGTGCCAGCCATACAAAATAAAACGGGACAAATTGCCATAGACCCGTTCCATGAATTTAAAGTTGAGGATGCTGTACCCCATTAAATAGAGATTGAACCGAACCAGGGCCAAATCCACGGCATTGAGAAAAAGACCTTGGAAGAAGGACTCCCGTGACGGCAGGTCACCCACTTTATCCGACAGCATCCGGTAGTAGTTTTCCGCATATTGGTCGAAGTGGGATAAGGGTGTGCCGTGATCCAAGGCAAAGATGAGAAATTCGATCACATCATGCTGCGGGTTTTGATAGAGCGCCAACTCCCAATCATAGACCACCAGTTGCAAAGAACCGTTGCGCCTGCGAAAACACAGATTGCGCGGATTAAAATCATTGTGGGTCAGGGTCATGGGCTGCTGTTTCAGTTTTCGCACAAAGCCCGGCAGGTCCTGGAGGATCGTTTGCAGGACTTGTTTGAGTTCTTTTGACATAAGGTCGGGATAACGGACGGCATTAAAGCCGACAAGTCCGCGGAGCAGGGGTTCGGCCGCAAGATAGCGTGCCGGGTCAATCCGCTCGATGGGCACTTGTTTGGGTAATGGACGGGTTTCGTTCCAATAGAGGGCGTGGATATCGCCCAGAGCGTCCAGGACCGAACGGATGTGGTCCGGCTGCCATTGGGACGGATCGTTCACCGTGTTGAGATGAGAACAGTCGCCTAAATCTTCCATTAAGATGGCGAAAATATTACGGTGCCTGTCGCAACGGGTGCCGTAGATATGCGGTAGATAGGAGCAGAGGCGCTCGTGGGCATTCTGGTATAAGGCAATTTCACGGACATTGCTCTGCTCCAGATTGAAGATAGGGTGTTGGTTTTCAAACAGTCCGCCTAGGGTATCTTCGCCGGTCAGGCGGGCCACTTGGGTGCCGATTTTAATGAGTTGTTGCCCGGAGGGTTTGATTTTAAGGACTGTACTCAGGCGTTGGACACCTGTCTCATTGCGAATTCGTAAGTGAAAACGGAAGAGACCGCAAATTCCCTCGCTCTCGGCTTGGGCGACTTCTGAGATGATGGCATCGCGGGTGTCCAGGTCGTCGCGGGTGGCCGACTCGACGATGATCTGGTCATTGTTCAGTAAATTGCTGAAAAAAGCCGGGTCGATTTGGGACCAGGAGAGGTTTTTATGGGGCCGGTTGCGGCCGAAGTGTTCATGGGCGTGCACAAACTCGTTGGTCACGATGGAGGCGCCGGTGGACAAATCCAGGGCCAGACAGGCGGCCCCGATAATTTCGGCCAGTCGAAAGGCTTTGCCGCTGCCGGTGCAACCCATCAAAGCCAGGCACTCGGCCTGGGTGGGCAGTTGGGTGCCGCCCCCCACCGTGCCGATCACCAGGGCGGGCAAATAAGCCGATACCACCAGGTCGTCCTGGTCCTGGCGGGCTTTCAGATACCCTGCAGCGGATTCATTCACGCAAGCGATATCTTGGCCGGTGGCGGTAAAGATGCCGGCAATGATATTGACGAAATTGATATTGGAGCCCATCATTCCGGCCTGCAGGGCGCCCACCTCGCCGGCCTGGTAGCATTGCACAAATTGCTGCGGGGAGACCCGCAGATGCTTTTTGAGTAACGGGCCGGGAATGCGGCAGGTGGTGGTAACGGCGATGCCGCGGCCCAGAGTGAAATTTTGAAAGTTGGCTTTCTTATCGCCGGACAGATTGCCTTCGATCATGAAGCGTTCAAGACCGATATATGGGTTTTGGCGGACCTGTTGTTTGATCCAGCGGCAGGCCATCAAGGTGCAGGCCGAGGTCATGTTCTGGCCTGAGGCATCGCCGGTGGCGTAATAAAATTGAGCATGCACCGTGTTGTCGAAGCTATGGGTGCGAATCTGTTCCAGTCGGGCCACGGAGGAAAAACTCTCCGCTTTTCGGCGCACGGCCTTGTAATGGTCCTGAATCCAGCGCTCCAGATTGAGAGCGCCGTGCAAGTCGCGACAAAAGAAGACCGGCGCTCGCACCATGGTTTGACGGCAGACCGCTACCTGGATACCGCCGCCGGCATTACAGGTCTGGGCACCGCGGGTGATGGAACTGATCAAAGCACCTTCGGTGGTCGCAATCGGTAAAGGGATATAATCGTCGGTGTAGACGCCCCGCACATATACCGGCCCGGCGATTCCGACCGGGATCTGGACCGTACCGATATAGTTTTCAATGTTGCCGGCCAGTGTTTCCGGTTTGAGGTTATGGTTCAGCACGTGCTTGAGCTGGGTATTGGATACCGCTTCGGCCCATTGGACCCGGGCCGACACCGCAGACGGTTGGTAGTGCTTTTTCCGGGTAAATTGTGGAATCGCGGTTTTGTCGACCGCTGCGGTGTGGGTGGGGTTCGATCCATTACCGAGCTGGGCAAGCGCTTGACGCAGTTTTTGGGCATGCTCCGGATCGCAGACCTGAGCGTCTATCCGAAGGACATTGCTCTGGGGATGCATGGCGATAATGTGAAGATCCGGTGCTCGGGTCTGGTGCTGCCTGCTGGAAAAGTGAATGCCGGTTAGTTTTTGGTGCAGCGCCATTTGTGGTAATGCACCCATGCGAAACCGCACCCCGTTTTCCCAAAATGCTTCCAATAAAGCATTGTACAGTTTACCACCGAACATAAAGTGCATATCCGGTTGACTGTTGCTGTGATAGTATCTGCGCGAAGTCATTGGCCGTTCATTCACTAAGTGCTGCTTCGAATGGATATGGATAATTTTAACACAATACGCTATTTATGCATTTGGGGTCAACACCTTACGATAACTGCAGATAATATCACTACCAACAGGTCTAAGCCCTATTAGCCGTTCGATATTTGAATTTGACCCAAACCTGATGAGACAATATCGAAGACTATTTTCTGTTGTGCAGGCTGAAATTGATGAAGTCTACCAAAAATTAATGGACGGTCTTCCGGTGTCGTCGGATGTGGCGAAGAAGGAAGATTTTCATTTCCTTTGTGACGCAGCATCCGACGCCAGGCCACCATCCCGCCTTTGACATAGTAGCTTGCCAAGCCTAGTATGGCGGCATCACGCGCGGCTTTCAGGCTGCGTGGACCGGAGCTACAAATTCAAACGATAGTCTTGCCGTTCGGCAACTCATCCAGACCGGCTGTCAGCCTTTTCATCGGGATATTCATTGATTGAGGAATGAACCCCAAGGGGCCGGACCGATATATGATTTGCGTGATCCGGCAATACCGGGCAATTAGGCGCTGCCTGCCGTATTATACCTTGGACCAACATGCTGCGGTTACATTCAGATTGACACACAAGCTTCGGTTTGGCATATTCAAACATCCAAAAAGCAAGTGCTTATCCATTTTAGGATCGGGTCCAGGGCGACCCCTTTGGGCCATACAGGTAGATTAAAGGATATGCTGCCGATTCCGGACAATATTTCAGTCCAATACAACAATGCCTTAAGACAACGGGCCGTCCCGGAGCCCTTCCATATTCATTACAAAAAATGGCTTCGCTATTTTCTCGATTTTTGCGAAAAATATCCTCCTCCCGAAGCGAAATCAGAGCGCGTTCGTTTATTCGTCGAAAAGCTGAAATCCAAAAAACAAACTCCGCAGCAATGTAATCAGGCCGCGCACGCGGTTTCTTTATTTTTCGAATCACAGCAACTGATAAAACGCACACCTTCTGGAGCTTCCAGCACACAGCGAACACCTGCTTTTCCTGTGATCGCACCTGTCGAAGCACGAAAGAAAAACAACGCGGCAAGAGGCATCGATCCGATGGTCATGCCGGCAACGATCATAGCAGAGCCTCGCTCCACATTTGTCGCCTCAGGTGGAAAGCGTTTTAACCAATGGCGCTGTATGGAAAAATCGAAATCACCGGCTTGGGACCAGGCCATAGAAAAACGCTCATTAGAAATCGAGGTCAGGCACTATTCCCGAAAAACCCTCAAAACATATGCGGGTTGGGCACGAAAATTTCAACGCTTCCTGAACGATAAATCGCCGGAAGCGCTTTCTTCACTTGATGTAAAAGAATATCTCACCTTTTTGGCGGTTAAACGACGCGTTGCCGCCTCAACCCAAAATCAGGCCTTCAATGCATTGCTGTTTCTCTTTCGGCATGTCCTCGAGAAAGACTATGGCGACATGCGTGATGTGCCCCGCGCAAAAAAATCAAAATATATACCCGTCGTTCTCTCCCGGCCGGAAATTGATATCATATTGAGTCATCTCGAATACCCGTTCAATACCGTTGTCAGCCTGCTCTACGGGTGCGGTCTTCGCCTTTTCGAGTGCCTCGGCCTTCGTGTTCAAAATTTCAATTTCGAGGATGGAATTCTTACGGTTCATGGAAAAGGAGACAAGGATCGAACGATTCCTCTGCCCAAGACGCTAACCTCGAAATTGAAAACCCAGTTGAAGGTGGTGAGCGAACTCCATGACCGAGACCTGGCCGCAGGCTACGCCGGGGTGTTTCTTCCGGATGCCCTTGAAAAAAAGTACCCTTCCGCGGCCAAGGATTTTATTTGGCAGTGGTTTTTTCCGCAAAAGGGGCTCACGCTGATACCCGAAACCAAAGAATACAGACGATATCATCTACACGAATCGAAAGTTCAGGGGGCTTTGAAAAATGCCGTAAGACGCGCAAAGCTCACTAAGCGCGTCAGATCGCATACTTTTCGGCATAGTTTCGCCACTCATCTTTTACAGGCGGGTTATGATATTCGGACGATCCAGACCATGCTGGGTCATGCCGATGTGCAAACAACGATGATTTATACTCATTGTATACCAAGCAAAACCGCCAAAGAGGCGAAAAGTCCTTTGGATTTCTGACTTTTTGGCATGGTTTCTGCTTTTATAGATAACACCACAATTATTCTTATTATCTGGACGATTCCGTCCAGATAATAACTTGTTAGGCAAATAAATATAGTCCATCTATGAAACCACGTTACATACAAATAATAATCACTGCTATCGCTGTCATAGTGGCTATAGGTCACACTTGGTTTCCCGATATTAAAATTGATGCAATCACCGTCACCCTAATAGGGATAGCTATTTTACCTTGGCTTGGTCCTTTATTTAAAAGCGTTGAATTACCAGGAGGCGTAAAGGTTGAATATCAGGATTTAGAAAAAGCAGGAAAAAAAGTTGAACAATCTGGTCTCATTCCTCCTGAACAAGATTTAAAACCAATGCAAAAGCATGAGTATTCATTTCAAGCAGTATCAGGTAATGATACAAATCTTGCGTTATCTGGTTTGAGAATTGAAATTGAATCTCGACTTAAGGATCTGGCAGAAAAACGGGAAGTTAAAGTATATGGGTACGGAGCAAATAACTTAACTCGGTCACTAGAGAAAGAAAAAATACTCAACCATGAAGAAGCTTCTGCAATTCGTGATCTGTTGCCTTTACTAAATCAAGCAGCGCATGGCGCTGAAATTGAAGACTCAGCATTCGGTTGGGCAATGGATTTTGGACCTCGTGTGTTGGGAGCACTAGAAGACCGTTTAGGTGAAACCTCCACTCCAAAGCTGATTCAGGCCTGGAAACAGCGAGATGGTGCTGCATTTCAGGAAGTTGGGACTGAATTATCAAAAACATTTGTTAAATCACCAGAAGCCTTTTTGTCATCAATGAGTGAAAATCCAAAAGAATTACAGGACTGGATTGATGATTTGGAGACTCATACTTTTACAATATTTGAGTCAAGATCAGAACTAGAAGATGAATTATATGTCGCTTATTATGAGAAATTAAAATCATTAATGATTGATGCGGCAAGATCTTGCAGACATACAAAATTTGGTGAAATAGCATCAAAAATCGAAGAAGCTTTAAATAAGGTAGAAATTAAACGAATCTGGTAAATTGCCTAACACCTAGGCTAATATTGAGTATTTTTAATAGTATTTTGAATTTTCACCTTTTAGGGGGCTTCTATGGCCATCCAAAATTTAGAATTAAAAAAAATACGAACAGGTATCCTTATGGGAGGATATCCGAAATTTGAATTGGAAAGAATCCACTCTTTGGATTATGGGAAAACCATTTTTTCAATATTAAAGAAAGCTGGCTATAACGTCATTCCTTTTGAAATTAAAGAGTCATTTAATATTAGCACTTTATTAGATCGAAAGATTGAATTAGTGTTCAATGCTTTAATAGGGAGATTTGGGGAAGATGGTTCTTTGCAGAGTCTTTTGGAGTATTATTGTATCCCTTATACAGGCCCAGGTCCTTTAGCTTGCATG
>JBNKKB010000032.1:0-1668 GCA_050291605.1 Desulfobacteraceae bacterium
GGCCGCAAGTCGCAGATCCCGAGCCCTTTTCGGGGATGCTATTTATGGATGGACACTATTTAGCATATGCCCCTTCAGTCGCCTGCCCAAGTAATGCAGTCAGAATTGATAAAACATAAAAACCTATAAAAACGATAAAAGCCCAGTGATAACTGCCAGTCATATCAGAAATGACGCCAGCAAACAGTGGACCTGTGGCCAATCCAATACTCAAAGCAAAATTCACAAGCCCAAACAGGGTTCCATAGGTCTTGCTGCTGAAGTTCCTGCTTATGGAAATAGACATGGCCGGAAGCCAGCTTCCGCTGCCCATGCCCATTATGAATGCAAAGAACCAAAGAATTGGTGTATGAGAAGAAGGCGTTACTTGTAAAAGAACCAGCGTGCCCAGCGTCTGAAAAAACACACCAAGGATAAATGCGTATTTTGCTCGAATTAAATCACAAAGCCAACCGAAAAAAAGCTTGGAGACCGAACTGACCAGTCCCACCATGCCGAGGATGGAAGCAGATATCGTGGCTGAAAATCCAATATCATTCAAATGCGGTACCAGACTTTGAAGCGTACCGGTCGAAGCAAATTGACTTAACAAATATGATGCCGCAACCAGCCAGATCAATGAAGATGCAAGCGTTTTTTTCAAGGTTACATCAATAATGCCGGAGTCTTTCTCCGACGTAACAGACCCACGCTCTAAATTTCCTCCAGCATCTTTTCTATCATTCAGGTGCATATCTTTTGATCTGATAACAAATAACGTCAAAGGAACGATTACAATACAGGCAAGCATGCCGAGAGACTGATAAGCCTTCCGCCAGCCCAGCAAAGGGATCAGTACCCCGCTGGCTAACGGCGAAATAATCAATCCTCCCAAGCCAATGCCGGTCGACATAATTCCAAGCGCAAACCCTCTTTTTTTGTTAAACCATTCAGAAACCAGGGCGGTTGAGGGCACCTGCCCGATGGCGGCATTGCCTATCCCGACAATGATATAGCCGAGGTAAAAATGAAGCGGTGTCTCAATATAGCTGAGGCTTAAAAATCCAATACCTGTTATAATCGATCCGACAAATATGACCGCTCCTGGCCGATATTTATCAACTGCTTTGCCTACTAAAATGCTGGCGCCTCCGACAGTCATTGACCAGAACATGAAACCACTCATGATAGTGGACCGGTCCCACCCAAATTCAGACTGCAAGGGTTTTACAAAAATACTGAAAACAAAAAAGCCAAGGCCGGACCAAATGATACTGCAGATTAGGACAGCCACGACGATTACCCATTGGTATTTCGGGTTGTTTCTTAGAATTGATGGGCGCATAAGTCTCTATGATTTTTAATCAACGTGCGTTCCATTCAATGGATGGACTGATCGTTGTGCAAGTCCGGATGTGAGCTCAGCAATTCTCTTGCAATGACCAACTTCTGAATCTCAGCAGTTCCCTCTTCAAAATGGAAAGAGCGACAATCTCGGAAGAAACGCTCGATTGGCAGGGCCTGGGTGTACCCAATACCCCCATGGAGACGAAGAGCCTTCTCAGCTACCTCGACTACCATTTCTTCCGTAAACAATTTCGCCATCGAAGCTTCCATTTCGTATGGCTGTCCCTGCTCGTAAAGCCATGCAGCCTTCTGGTACAGCCCGCGCCCGGCTGCAATGCCCGT
>JBNKKB010000033.1:0-24087 GCA_050291605.1 Desulfobacteraceae bacterium
ACCAAACCATGCAAATGCCTGTAGGTTAAACGTTCAGAAAGCAGCAGCCATGTGATCGAGTAAAAGACCACCGCCAGGAATTTAAAACTTTTTTGGCCCAGTGGCCTTAAACCGATATTTGCGTGCAAAATTCAGGTAATATCATTTGAGGCAAGATCAGATACGATCCTTTCGTATCTTTGTTTCACTATTTTTGCCATTTCTAATCGACTTTTATCCTGTTGTACTAGATCGAACACTGTTTTCATGATAAATCCGATGCGACGATATGTTTGGCCATCCTGAAAGGGATCCAACATATCATAATATGGCCTAAAATCAATTTTCCCGTTAATTTGTCCTTCAGTGATATATTTGCTGATGGCCGTTTTTAAACTGTCGACATTCCTGAAAACAATCTCACCATCCCCTCTGTTGGCGAACTCATTGTCGGAAAAGTTGGTTAAATCAGCATGAAATGCCGGTATTCCTGCAAACTGGCACTCAGCGGCAGCAGAACTGATTCCCATCCCCACAACAAGATCACTGGCCATGCCGATTCTGGATGGACCAAGCTTTGCCTCAATCGAACTTGGGGAAAAAACAATGATTTTATCACTGTCCATATGACGAACAAGTTCAGGCAAGCTATTCACGGCCTCATTAAATGTATGCGCTTTTTTTGGTTTGACGAATACGATTAGATTTTCATGTTCATTGAAAAGATCGCAAAACATTTGATACATATCAAATTGCATCTTCCTGCTGTAGGGAAGATCTTGTGCCACTATATTATCCACGTACAGCAGTATGAACTTCCCTGGATATCGCTCCCTTAACTCATTTGATGCTGATTTGTGAAGCTTAAAACAGTAATCAAGGGGATAACCAACTGGCATTTTCAACATGGAAGGATAAGGATTCAAAATATTGTCGATAAAATGATCACCCCATGCTAAAAGGATATCGTAGCACTTCTGATTATCCCCACGAATCATTGGAAAGTTGCTCCAATGGCTACCCGTAAAAAAACCATTCCTGTTTTCCATGGATTGGGCTTTCGCCAACTTCCCAGGGTCGGTATCAACAATAGAGGACAATAAACGAATATTCAGCTGTTCGTAGATATTCTCCCAGTATTGTACAGAATACTTAAAGCTTAGCAGTTGAATGCAAATCCAAAACCGCTCACGGCTGTTGACAGGACATCTGAGCAATGCTCCGAATAACTTTGGTATCCTTTTTATAAATGAACGGTTAGGTGTAATCAGGTAAAGGTTGGCAGAATTGTTTTGATGCCTTCTATCGGATATGAAGCGAATAAGTTCCCACGGCCTTGTCAACAGACGAACCCGCCTCATTCCTATCTTTGCAAACTCTTCATGGGATTTATGGTCAAATTCCCGAGTTTCTAGATTGTATAAATTCTGCAGCGGAATCTCTGATTCTTTTATCCAAAACACCTCGTTCATCTCATCAGGACGAAATCTCCTTTGCCAATAATCGATTCCAACGCTCGCTTTAGCGCTTGATCCCTGCTTTACCTTGTATCGCCTGCAAAAAAAAGCCATGCAAATAGTCATCAACAACAAAACCCACCGCGTACCCATTTTAAAAATGGTCAAAATCTGACTCGAATAATAGATATCGCTTGCAAGCTGATCGTAAATATAATCTTTGCGTTTCAGTATGCGGAATAAATGTGAATACCACAATCTATAATTAACTATATTTACTTGCAGTATTTCGGATAAAAGGTTTGAAAGAGGAGATTTTCTTAAAATCAGTATTTTTTTTGTGCCTCCTTTTAGATTAGATATCACGATAATCTCCAACGGTCGGTAGATTTCCGAAAATGCAGCTTCTTTGAGGTGTTCGATCACCTTTTTTGAATCAAAGTGATTTAACTGGGTGAATTGTTTGATAAGACCAAGCTTTTTCCATTTTTCACCTGAAGCACTTAAAGTATTTTTGATAAGTGTATGCAGGAACTCATATGCCGACCGTTCATCAATCCTCTCTTCTCCTAAGCATATATCACTGATTTGGTGAACGTGAATATTCGTCCATCGTTCCACTAAGTTAATAAATGGTTGGAATAATATCGAGGATTGACAATAGTAAATTCGGGATATTGGCTTTTTTAACCCAAAAAAAATAGAGAGTGCTGACTCCCAACATAGCAGATCCAGCCAAATTTCATACTTTGAGCCGCACGGTTGTTGTTTCATCTTGGGTTTCAAGAATGACCTGCCTGTTGGGTCGGCTCAGAGTTTTTTGTGTTTAATAGATTGTTTATCATATGAGCCATTGACAGATCATCAGTATCATCAATATCAATAGCCCGCATCCAATCCATAGGAAAAGTCGTGTATCCTTCTCCGTAAAAACTGTTTTCTCTCTTTAAGGCTTGAGCTTTTGCAATCCAGATTGCACCGGTCGGGCAATAGAGCGGAGGTAGATCCTGTGAGCGCCGTTTCAATGCTTTTGAAAATAGCGGTTCGGGTATGCCCGTAGCTGAATCACGGGTCATTGCCCACCAGGGATTCATCCATCCAAACCGGAATACGCTGATTTGGAAATTCGAACGCGAATCTTTAAAATGATTGAAAGCTTGACGAATATCTTGGCGATTGCGCAATGGGCAATTGGGCATCAGTTGTACGACGTTATCATATTCCAATCCACGCAACTTTTCTATTTGCTCCAAGGCCTTTATTGTGGCCACAGACACAGGTGTATAATCATCCGCATATTTGGAATCGCGAAGAAAAGGAACCGATGCACCCCATTTTTTTGAGACAGCCGCGATTTTTTCCGAATCCGTGCTAACCAAAATGTCATCAAATGCACCGCTTTCCATAGCGGCGGTAATGGTCCAGGCAATCATCGGCTTACCATTGAATTCCATTATATTCTTTAGAGGCAGTCTTTTGGAGTTTCCCCTGGCCGGAATGATCGCGATATTAGCAGATTCAGACATCTTTTTGCGCACCCTTGTCACGCCAAATCCGGTATATCGTGTAGCATATCTTTTCTACTGTATCTATTTTCATATGAGAATAAATGGGAAGGCATATAATGTTGTCCGCCACATATTTGGTATGCTTTAAGTTTTTAACCCGGAAACCTTTATATACAGGCATTTCATGTAAAGGAGGGTAAAAATAGCGTTTGGTGTGGATCCCCTTTTTTCTCAGTTTCGCTATCAATTTGTCTCGGTTCATACCGAATTCGTGCTCATTGATAATAATACCGAAATCTTTATATGTGGATAGATCAGATTCAGCGATGTGTTGAAAATAGATTCCGGGTATTTCTGAAAGCCGACTTTGATAAATAGAGACAAGCCTGTTTCTGTTCCTGATAGAACTATCTAGTAAAGAGAGGCTTTCAATTGCGATAGCTGCATGAAATTCAGACATTTTTCCGTTCATGCCAAGATAATGACAATTATAATCATCTCCCGCACCATAGTTACGTCCAAGTCTCATTCTTTCGATCAGCTGCGCTTTATTTGAAGTTACAATTCCACCCTCTGCGGATGTTATCACCTTTGTGCCGGATAGTGAAAAGCATTCAATGTCTCCGTAGCTCCCAATCACAACACCATTTCTCCTTGAACCCAGTGCATGAGCAGAATCAAAAATCAATTTTATGCCATGCTTAGCTGCGATCGACTCCAGACGTTCGACGTTGCATGGATTACCAAAAATGTGCACACCGATAATTGCTGAAGTACGATCGTTTATTTTTTTTTCAACATCATCTGGATCAAGATTAAATGTCTTTGGGTCGATATCAGCAAAAACAGGCGTAAGGCCATTCCACAGAACAGCATGTCCAGTTGCAGAAAATGTAAAGCTTGGTAGAATAACCTCACCGGAGAGGTCCATCATCTTCAAGGCCAACATGAGCGCTGAAGTAGCATTTGGAAAAGTCAATACTCCTTTTGTTGTGGTCAGCGCTTGTATTTTAACCTCTAGCTCACTGGAATATTTAGAAAAATTGGATAACATGCGGCTGTTAAAAATATCTCTGAATTTCACATCAATAGCTGCATACTCCGGTAATGTAGGCTGAGCAACATAGACAGCGTTACTATGAGAAACATCGGGCTCCACATCTTCATACACATTGCGGTTATGTTCCTTAGCGGCATATCCTATCATCGTCATATTGGGTGGAACATTTTTTACAACCACAGATCCCGCACCAACCATTACTCCAAATCCGATGGATATGTCCGGTAGAATTGTCGATCCTATTCCCATAAAACTGTATTTGTCGATCCGCACTCGACCTGCAGTAATGGTTCCAGGAGCGACATGCGCGGCGTAGCCGATACGATTATCATGTTCTATTATTGCACCTGTATTAATAATTGCAGCATCATTAATAATGGCACCGTTATTGATGATCGCCCGATGACCGATAAAGCATCCTTTTCCGATCTTAGCAGCAGGACTAATGATCGCCGTAGGACTCACAATGGTGATGTTATTAAGCCCCATGTTCTGGGTGACCCTGAACAAGTCTCCACGGGCCTTGTTATCTCCTATGGCAATGTGAACATTATCAGCGGGCCATTCAAAAGCGTCCAAATCGTCAGAGGAACCAATAACGGGTATTCCGTTTATTTTTTTGCCCTGTAACTCCGGTGTATTGTCTACAATGCCAACTATCTCGTATTCTCCATTAATTTCCAGAACATCCATGATTACACCAGCATGACCGTCTATGCGACCTCCTATCAGTACAATCTTCTCCATGATAGTTACCTTTTTGATGGTTCCGGCTATTCAAGTATTATGTCGGTCCAATTGACCAATGTTTCGGGTTCCAAATCCCTGGTTGCTTTTTTTCCTATAAAATTATACCAATATTTTGGCTTGATTCCTGTTCCTGGCCTTTTAATTGTCAGGTTCTCTTCTGAAAACCGTTCTCCGGCATTGATGTTCGATTTCACAACCAAGCTTCTCCGATGAACCTTTCTCTGTCCGAACTCCTTTTCGCAAAACTGCCTTACGCCAGTACCGATGCCTTTCTCAACCTCCCTGATGCTCCTCACCAATTCAACCAATTCATGCGGTTCAATTGAAGCTGCATGATCAGGTCCGAATTGTTTAGAATCAAGTGTAAAATGCTTTTCCAAAACAACGGCTCCCAATGCGCGTGCAGCAATACTCATGGTCAATCCCAGGGTGTGATCCGAATATCCAACCGGAAAGCCGAAACTTTTTCTCAATGTCTCCATATAGCGAAGGTTTGATGTTTCGATATCCGCCGGATACCAGGATATACAGTGCATCAAAACGATTCGGTTGTTGCCTTCTTTTATGGAAACCGCCTCTATGGCCTCTTCGATTTCGCCTAATGTCGCCATCCCCGTTGAGATAATCATCGGTAGACCGTATTGAGCCTGATAGCGCAGGAAAGGAATGTTGGTCAGATCTCCGGAAGGGATTTTTACTACATCTATTCCAATGTCCATCAGCAGATTAAAAGAAGCCCTGTCAAAAGCCGTGGATAAAAAATTAATGCCTTTTTCCCTGCAGTACCCGGCTAGCTCATGGTGTCCTTCTACGGACAGTTCAAGGCGGTGCAGCAGATCGGCGAAAGACTCATTCGCATAGCTGCCTTCTTTGATATACGAGCTGGTCAGCGAATCGGGCGTAACAAGCTTTTTGGCATTAAAGCTCTGAAATTTTACATAATCTGCTTGAGCCACAACTGCTGCATCCACCATCCTTTTGGCGGTTTCAATGTTTCCGTCATGATTTATACCAGCCTCGGCTATCATGATGGCTCTCGGATCGGTTTTTCCTATCAATTTGTCATAATCCATCATTTTCTCAACCAGTCATTTTGTTGATTCGATCTCCTATACGGATAATCCCCCTGCCATCAACGACTTCAGGTGACTTGCAGTACTGGCAATTGTGCATCTCACTATCCCCTAAAAATTGTACCAATTTTTCGACCAAGTCATTCTCCGATAAGTTTGGTCCGTAACCCAAATTGAAGTTTACATCCAAACGATGGAAACAATCTGCAATCTTCATCTGACGGCCTAACTGGCATACCGTCGCCCCTGGAAGACGTGAAGCGATCCTCTCAAACAGAGTGTTACCTCCTGCGGTTACTGCCACGTCAACCTGCTCCCAGAATCTTTCTAAACCGGGTACGTCTACATATAACTTGGTTCTCAGTTTTGAGGACTTCAGAAACTGAGATAGTCGTTCAATATATCCTGTCGCATTTGAAGAAATGACCACGATTTCCAGTTCATTGTTTACCTTTTCCAAAGCGTTTATGATTTTAAAAATCAAATCATTGTGATCGCTTCCGCCCAAAGTTAAAAGGACCGTATTAACTGAGCCGGAAGGTCTCGGTGTTTTTACTTCCGCATAAGCCGGGTCCATAATGAAATAATTGGTACCGAGCAAATAGCTTGTCTTGCCGGGAAGACGGGACATGCTGTTAAGCGCAGGATTTCCGTTAACTACAAGATCAGCAGAGATTGAAACCGGTTTAGAGTAGTCTACGATGGCAACAGATAAGCACTTTTCTCTTCGAGCTAAATTGAAGCAGTAATATAGATTCTCATCAAGAACATCGAGGATGAACACATTAGGACGCCAAAGTGATATTTGATCGCAAATCCCATTGATTTTCTGTTTCTTCTCCGTTAGATCCCCAATATGGAGAACATGACCTCCATATGACTTAAGAAATTCATCCGCACTGTGATTCCGGCAAGTGATAAACCGAGTATGAAATCCATACCGGCTTCGGAGCATGTCCTGAAGCAACATCATTCGGCGTATATGTCCCATACCAATACGCTTGCTGCCCTCTGCGTACAAAAGGGCTTTTTTATGCGTTTCGCTGTTGGCATTCATTATTCTCGATCAGTCCACTTATTTTGTTAAATTAAAACAATTTTATCCTTTTCAATATTTTTAGCCGTAATATTATTAATCGCTTCCAAGGGATCAATAATATCTGTAATAAATATTCGGTCAAATGTCAGTTTATTAATTTGATCTGTTCCCAATATCTTTTTGTTCAAAACAACTCTCCCCTGACTCTGGTCGTCGATAATTCCTACCAACTCGATACCCGACTCCTGAAATAGGAGATGTGAAATCTCCACTAGATCACTCACTCCGTAAAAAACAATTGTTTGAACACCTTCGTCCTGTAATTCTTTAATCAGGTTCTTTATTTTGTGCAGCGTATTTCTATAGAACTGAATCGAGCTTTGGATATATTCATATGTTAAACGGGTTTTTTCAGCAGCCCCTTTGGGTGTTAAAAGGTATTTGACTCTATTTTTAGGGATCGTGGTGATCTTAAAGTATCCCTTTTGTGCAAGCCTTTTTACAAATGAATTGACAAGCCCCAGTGAAATATTTAAATTGCGTGAAAGATCTCTTTGACTCTTTGTTTCACATTTTTCAATCTCTTCCAACAATCTGAGTGTTCTATACTCATTTTGGTCCATAACAATATTACCCTACTTTTTATTGGCAGGCAGTATAATCGCCAGTATTACCATCCCTCAAGTTACAGCCGCTTTGCATGCACTAACAGTTGAGAAAATGAAGGCGTAAAAAGGGTAGGTTCTTTGAGATCGCAGAACGATTAGATAGCTCCGCCTCGTGAATTACATGAAGGGATTTTTTTTATGGTATTAATGCTTCGTATTTCTAACGAATTGATAAATCCTAGTTGAAGTGTTCAATAACTGAACACAAAAGCGACTTAGAGTCAAGCGATAATTCTTATGGGCTTTCATATTAATAATATGGCTCTCACCTGCTGCGTATCCATAATGTTAAACAATAAAAAAAACCATGCATCGCAAAGGCATCAATGCTGGTTTTCTTTGATAATTCAGAAATTTGCGTTCTATTTCACAACAATGCAATCCTTAATTTTATCGAACATCTTTTGCCCGAAGCCCTTGACCAATAACAAATCTTCGGGGTTTTGAAAGGGGCCATTATGTTTACGATAGGAAATGATGCGACTCGCCATTTTAGGTCCAACGCCTTTTAAGTACATTAAATCCTCTAGTTGCGCCGTGTTGAGGCAAACCGTGCTAAGGTCCTCAATTAGCGAAGGGACCACCCACTCCATCATCAGCGCTACTGCAGCAGCCGTTGTAACAACCATATTGTATCTCTGCACGCTCCCGTCCTATCTTTTCGTATAGCTTGAGCTTCAATATCATTATGTTGGCCGCATACAATTAATAGTAAACACAATACCTAATTTATTTTAAAAAACAATACTGAATTTTTGTGGTATTTATACTGTAAGTTTTTAAGTATATTATATTATATCCACATTTTTAATTCTGCCGTATTAAACAAGCGAAGGAACTATGTGACAATAGAATTGCCGGCTATTTCATGGCTGCTGCAAATGCAACTGCTTCATTTTACCCTGTAAATATTAGTAAATTCAATATAATCACCTTATCTTTTTCTTGCTTTCACACCACTGCTTGGTTATATAAATCCGTTCCAGGAATTGGCCGGATTTGCATACGCCACTTTAAAATGACTAAAACGATTTTCGGCATTCGAGCAAAAACCCGCTGTATGCTAATATGATTGTGAAGACAGTCCGTTATCAATAAAAGCCAGCAATGCAAATGCAGAACAAGCCTTTAATTGCAGTGGTTTCCACCTCGGGAATATTTCCCAAAGCTTTCGGTAACTCGGAGCTTTGGGATCGTATCACCCATAAAATCGATACCACCATTGATATTCCAGCTGAGCGTTGGGTTGCACCATTTGACCGGATTCTTCACTCCGTCCCGGAGCCTGACAAAGCTTATTCTAAACGGGCCTGCCTGGTCCAATCGCAACCCCATCTTAACCCGGGATATGAACTTGCACCTGAGATTCTTTCCCAGCTAGATCCACTGCACCAATGGACTTTGCTTGCCGCACAACAGGCGCTAACGGACTGCCATATGGATTCATTGGACAAGTCCCGCATCGGCGTCATTTTGGCCGCCATTGCGTTGCCCACCGATGTAACATCATCTATTTCCCGGCGCATATTGCAGCGTCAATTTTTAGATCCGCAGACAGATACCCCAGCAAAAGATTTTTTATCCACAGGTGAAGCCCTGTCCGCCAGGGTCGTGAGTATGCCGGCAGCCCTGGTTGCAAAAGCCTTTGGATTGGGGGGCGGCAGCTATACCCTGGACGCGGCGTGTGCCTCCTCTTTGTATGCGGTCAAATTGGCATGCGATGCCCTGCAGGCTTATCGAACGGATGCTATGGTGGCCGGTGGTGTATCCCGACCGGACTGTCTCTATACACAAGTTGGCTTCAGTCAATTGCGCGCACTTTCCCCATCAGGACGTTGCGCACCGTTTGATCAAAGTGCCGATGGACTGGTTGTGGGAGAAGGGGTTGGGATTATCGTTTTAAAGCGCCTGGAAGATGCACTGCAGCATGCAGATACCATTTTAGGTGTTATTCGGGGAATCGGTCTATCCAATGACAGACGCGGCAACCTGTTGGCGCCGGAGTCGGCCGGTCAATTGCGTGCCATGCGCATGGCATACGCCCAAGCCCAATGGCAGCCCCAAGACGTCGACTATATTGAGTGTCATGGCGCCGGCACACCTGTAGGCGACGCTACGGAATTGGATAGCCTGCAGGCCTTATGGGGGGATCGGGGTTGGCAAAGGCAGCAGTGTGCCATCGGCTCGGTAAAGTCCATGCTAGGCCATTTGCTGACTGCCGCCGGTGCGGCGGGCATGATCAAAACACTGCTCTCTTTGCACCACAAAACATTGCCCCCTTCCCTGAAATTTGAAAAACCGGCCAAAGGCAGCCCCCTTGAAGCCGGCCCCTTTCGCGTTCAAACCCATGCCGAACCCTGGCTGCAAAGAGACGACACCACTCCGCTTCGAGCCGCCGTCAGCGCATTCGGATTTGGCGGCATCAACGCCCATGTGCTGCTTGAGGCCTTTACACCGGTGCCTGAATCCAATTCCAGCGGACCCATCACACTTCAAGAGCGGACCACACAGTCTGAACCTGTGGCCATTGTGGGCATCGAGCTTTGCCTTGGGAAGCTCGCTTCTCTCAAGCAATTTCAGGAAGCGATTTTTAACGGCAAGGATGCCCTTATCCCTCCGCCTAAAGGGCGCTGGAAAGCCCCTGAGACGGCAGAGCGATTATTCAAAAACGGCATCGTCAAAGGCGGATTTATCGATCAAATCGATGTGGCCATAGGCGAATTTCAAATCCCACCCGATGAAATTCCCCAGCTCCTGCCGCAGCAATTGTTGATGCTTAAAGTGGCCGCGGCGGCCATGTATAATGCCGGATTGCCCTTGAGGCAGGCACGCGATCGCATGGGGGCCATCATCGGCATCGGGTTTGACTATGAAGCCTGCAATTTTGACCTGCGCTGGGCGTTGCCTAAGATGGTGTCGGATTGGCAGCCCCCCCAACAGCCCAAAATCGATGCCCATACGTTGGATCAATGGCTGCAGTCGGCCGCATCAGACTGTGGTCCGCCATTGACGGCCACGCGCACCTTGGGCGCTTTGGGCGGTATTGTGGCCAGTCGCATTGCCCGCGAATTTCGGTTGGGCGGTCCCTCTTTTGTGGTATCGGCTGAAGAGGCGTCCGGATTGCGGGCTTTGGAGATTGGCGCCCACCTGCTGCAATCCCGTCAACTGGATGCGGTTTTGGTGGGAGCCGTTGATCTGTTTTGTGACGAACGCAATTTGGCGACACTTGCGCCGCATCTTCCCTTTAGTGCCAACGCCACCGTGCGACCTTTTGATAAGTTTGCCGACGGTACGCTGCCCGGCGAAGGGGCAGTGGCCCTGGTGCTCAAACGGTCCGAAGACGCCCTCGCGGATAAGGATCGCATCTATGCCCTGGTCCAAGGCATCGGCAGCGCCAGTGGCGGCGGTATTGACACGGCAGCGCCCTCAGCAGGCGCCTACCGCGCCTCCTTGACCCAAGCCATGGCAGAAGCCCGGATCGGCTGCGATGCCATCAGTTTGTTTGAAACCCATGGCAGCGGTATCCCATCGCAGGATCGCGTCGAAGCCGAAAGCCTGCATGAGGTGATGGGGTCCGGTAGCGTGCCGATGGCTAAATCGACAGCTATAGGCACCCTCAATCCTCTGGTGGGTCACACGGGTGCGGCATCAGGATTGGCAGCCTTGGCTAAAACGGCTATTAGCCTGCACCACCAAATTATTCCCCCGGCTTGCAATTATTCCTCGGCGGCCCACCCCCAATGGCAAAACGGCCCCTTCTACATGCCACACCAAGCAGCTTACTGGATCCGTAACCGTAATCAGGGACCGCGCCACGCCGGTGTGGCGGCCATGACCTCCGATGGCAACTGCATGCATGTGATTCTTCAAGAAGCACCTGATCAGGTCCCAGACAATACGCTGGCCCAAAAGCGCCCAATGGGCGCCCTACCCTATGGGCTGTTTCATGTTGCTGCGCACAGTCCCGAGCAACTATTGGCAAGCCTGGACGAACTCACGAAACTGCTGCAAAAATCGGTAGCCGACCCGATGGAGCAATTGGCTTGTCAATGGCATCATCAATCATATAACCAGCCGCCCCAAAACCACTCCACCGCAATAGTGGCCGATTCATTTGACCACCTGCAATCCCAACTGGCCAAAGCCCGCCAGGCCGTGGTCGATGGGACGGCCATACCATTCGGCCGTAATGGCGGTCTTTGTTACACGCCCCAATTCAGTGCCCGGCAACAGCAGATCGCCTTTATCTATCCAGGCTCGGGTAACCACTATGTCGGCATGGGAAGCACCTTAGGCGCCCACTGGCCGGAAGTATTAAGAGACATGGATGCGGCCACCCTCGAGCTGCGCTCCCAGATGCTGCCCCAATGGTATGCCCCTTGGCGCACAGAGTGGTCCGCAGACTGGCAACAACAGGCCTACCAGGATTTGATCGCCGACCCGCTGAATCCCATATTCGGGCAGGTCCTGTTTGGCAGCCACATGACCGGGTTGCTCAAGCGCTTTAATTTGAGGCCCGACGCGGTTATCGGGTATAGCCTGGGTGAATCGGCGGGCCTCTTTGCCAACGGGGCCTGGTCCGATCGGGGGCAGATGCTGCAACGCCTGGAGCGCTCCGATCTGTTTCGTACCCAATTGGTGGGACCTTGCCATGCGCTGCGTCAAGCGTGGCAACTGACCGATGACCAAGCAGTGAATTGGCAAGTCGCGGTGGTGAATCGGTCGGCAGCGTCTGTGGATGCTGCTATCGCCCGGCTTGCCCATGTTCGCCGGCTTATTGTCAACACACCCGACCAATGCGTCATTGGCGGCCTCCAATCCGAGGTCAAAACCGCCATCGAACAACTGAACTGCAATGCAGTTTTTCTGGACGGTGTGGTTACCGTGCATTGCGATGCGGCGCAACCGGTGGCCGAAGCCTATCGCGACTTGCATCGCTTCGACACCACGCCGGTCGACGGCATCCGTTTTTATAGTTGCGCCCTTGAACAGGCCTATGATCTCACTAGTGAGTCCACTGCCGATTCTATTTTGCAGCAGGCATTGCACGGTTTTGATTTTCCACGAACTATCGAACAGGCCTATGCGGATGGGGTCCGCTTATTTTTGGAAGTCGGCCCGCATGCCTCATGTACCGGGATGATCAGCCAGATCTTAAAAGGAAAACCTCACCTGGCGGTAGCGGCCAACCATCGCAATGAAGATGAGAACCTGACTTTGCTCAAATGCCTGGGAACCCTCTTGTCGGCAGGGGTGCCGGTGGACCTCAACGCCCTCTATGGCGATGGGGAAAAGGATCCCATACCAGCAGTAGAAAACGTTGGCGATACCCTTCATGTTCCGGTGGGCAATGGTCCACTGCGCATTCGCCCACTGCCTGAAGCTTCTAAAGCCGCTGCTCCGGCGGCAAACGACCCACCCAAATCAATCGGAACCCCAACCCGGCCGCCATCAGATGACGTCACACCAATAGACGATCCATCTGTACCGGACCGGACGGCGATGATGGATCTGCAAAATATTATCAGCGAATTGAATGACAATTCGGCCGCCACGGCCAAGGCCCACCAAGCATTCCTGGATCTAAGCAGGGAGATGACCGAACAATTCGGACAAACCCTGTCTTTTCACAATCAACTCGTCGCCGAGATGGCCAAGGCAGGAATAGAGCCTGCCGCCATCGATGGTGGTCTCGAAACACCCGGCCAAGTCATTGGCCATACCCCATCCCCACAACCCCGGCGTGTCGATTTCGACCGAGATGCCTGCATGGAATTTGCCATCGGCTCGGTGGGAAAGATTCTCGGCCCCCAATTTAATGTGATCGACACCTACCCTGCCCGGGTGCGTCTGCCCGACGAACCGCTGATGCTGGTCGATCGTATCCTCTTGGTCGAAGGCGAGATGTTGAGCCTTTCCTCAGGCCGCGTGGTGACCGAACATGATGTCCTGCCCGGTGCATGGTATCTGGATGGCGATCGCGCACCCGTCTGCATTTCGGTTGAAGCCGGACAAGCCGATCTGTTCTTATGCGCCTACTTGGGCATCGACCATCACGTTAAAGGTGAGCGTACCTACCGCTTGCTGGATGCCAAAATCCGATTTCATCGCGGGCTTCCGCGGCCGGGCGACACCATCCGCTATGACATCCATATCGACAAGTTCGTGCGCCAGGAAGAGACCTACCTATTTTTTTTCCGCTTTGAAGGTTATATCGGCGATCAGCATCTAATCACCATGACCCATGGGTGTGCCGGCTTTTTCACGGCTGAGGAGGTACGCCATTCAGGTGGGATCATCCTCACCGATGATGATCTTACCGAGGATGTCCACATCGATGGCGCGCCCTACGTACCGCTTTTGCCCCTGGTGAGCGAAGCGTACGACGACGAACAGGTGGATGCATTACGCCAAGGTGATGCGGCCCGCTGTCTGGGCGCACTTTTTGAAGGCATCCAGCTACCGCCCAATCTCTGTCTGCCCGGCGGCCGCATGGCCTTGATCCACCGCATCCTTTCCATGGATCCCAAAGGCGGGCGCTTTGGTTTGGGTTATATCAAAGCCGAGGCCGATATCCATCCGGACGATTGGTTTCTGACCTGCCATTTTGTAGACGACAAGGTCATGCCGGGTACGTTGATGTACGAGTGCTGTGCACACACCTTGCGCGTGCTGCTGCTTCGCCTGGGATGGGTCACCGATAATCGCAGCGTCAGTTACGAGCCGCTCCATGAGGTGGAATGCCGCCTGAAATGTCGCGGACCGGTTACGCCCCAAACCCGGCATGTGCATTACGCTGTCGAGATCAAATCGATAGGATACCATCCTGAGCCCTATGTGATCGCCGATGCCCACATGACCGCTGACGACCACTATATTGTTTTTTTCAAAAACATGTCTCTGCAGATGAGCGGGATTACCGGGGATGCCATTGATAAATTTTGGCGTCAGCGCAAAACCCATAGCCCAAACTTGCCGCCGGAAGCGCGTTCCCAACCGGAAGCTGGATCTTTGGCGCCTTTGTTCAGCCGGGAGCACATTTTGGCATTTGCCATAGGACGGCCCTCTCAAGCATTTGGCCAACCATATGAAATATTTGATGAAAAGCGTAAAATCGCCCGGTTGCCGGGCCCGCCCTCTTGCTTTATGGACCGTGTGGTTGCCATCGCGCACGATCCATGGGTGTTGGCCCCTGGAGGTTGGGTGGAAGCCCAGTACGACGTACCTGCGCAGGCATGGTATTTCGAGGCCGACGGCAGCGGCGTCATGCCTTTTTGTGTGCTGCTGGAGATCGCCCTGCAACCCTGCGGGTGGCTGGCGGCCTATGCAGGTTCCGCCCTGAAGAGTCAAAACGATCTGAAATTCAGAAATTTAGGCGGTCAAGCCCTGCTCCATCACCCTATTTTTCCCCAAGATCAAACCCTGACCATGCGTACCCGTATAACCCAGGTGTCAGAGGCGGCGGACATGATCATTGAACACTTTGATTTCGAAGTTCATTCCGAGGACCGTCAAATTTACACCGGCAGCACCTACTTTGGTTTTTTTACAGAAAGCGCCCTGGCTCAACAAGTGGGGTTGCGCGAAGCGGTCTACCACCCCACTGCGGCTGAATTGTCCGCCAAATCTACTGAACCATTGGATATGACAGAACCTTTAACTCCCGACAGCGTCCTGCAAGATAGCATTTTTCAACCTCAGGGGCTTCGATTGCCGTCTAAAGCTTTGTTGATGATCGATGGTTTGGAAATAGCTCTCCCTGCTGGCGGCCCAAACGGACTGGGTTTTTATCGCGGGTATAAAATAGTCGATCCGGATGAGTGGTTTTTTAAGGCCCACTTCTTCCAAGACCCGGTTTGCCCGGGTTCTTTGGGAATCGAATCCTTTTTACAGCTATTGAAATTTGCAGCCCTGCAACGTTGGCCGGAGCTGGAAACAACCCATCGCTTTGAAATGGTCTGCAATCACACGCAAAAGTGGTCTTATCGCGGCCAGGTCATCCCTACGAATGCTAAAGTACGGGTTGATGCCGTGATCACCGAAGTTCAGAAAGGAGAGGCCCCATCGCTCATGGCCGAGGGGTATTTGCAAGTGGATGGAATTTATATATACAAGATGGAAAAATTTGGTATTCGACTTGTGCCGATATGAATTCATCAACTTTCAGCCGCGATAAAAATATACCTGGCCGGCACAGAGGCCGGCCCTAGGCTGGTGCTGGAGATCTTCGTAGGGCGGGGCTCCGTCCCCGCCGCACAGATGCAATTGCTATTTAGTAAATATAGATTATTTATTAATATGTTGGAAAGTTTATCGAATGCAATACTCGAAGGTTAATATTGCCGGATTCGGCTATGAACTGCCCCCCAATGTCGTCGCCTCTGATGATTTGGAACAGCAATTGGCCCCTGTTTACGAAGCCTTGCACCTGCAGGTCGGCCAATTGGAAGCCCTCACCGGTATAGTTGAACGCCGGTGGTGGGACCCCGGCTTTCCACTCTCCCAGGGTGCTATCACAGCAGGCCAAAAGGCGCTGGTCGCTTCAGACATTCCAAAGACATCCATCGGCATGTTGATTTACGGCGGTGTCTGCCGAGAGAACCTCGAACCTGCCACCGCTTGCGCTGTGGCCCACGGCCTGGGACTGGATGCCAACACTCATATATACGATGTCTCCAATGCTTGTCTGGGCATTCTCAACGGCATGCTTCAAGTGGCCAATGCCATAGAATTGGGTCATATCCAAGCTGGGATGGTGCTCTCTTGCGAATCATCGCGTCAGATTGTGGAGTCCACCATCCAGCGTATTCTCGCGGCCTCCGATATGGAGATTTTCAAAGAGACCCTTGCCACCCTCACCGGTGGATCCGGCGCTGTGGCCGTGGTGCTGAGCCATGCCGATCTGTCACCCCAGCGGCCTCGTCTGTTGGGTGGCGTGGTCCGCAGCGCCACCCAGCACCACCGTTTATGCACCTGGGGTCCCGACAGCGGCATTCCTGCCAGCGCTCCTTTGGTGATGCGCACGGATTCAGTGGGCGTTCTCAAACACGGGGTCACCTTGGGCATTGAAACCTTTAGCGCTTTTAAAGAAACCTTAGGCTGGTCCCCCAATCAACCGGATAAAGTGATTTGCCACCAGGTTGGTTCAGCACATCAACGTACCATATTAGACAGTATCCAGATCGATGAGACGAAAGATTTCAGCACCTATCGCTATTTGGGCAATATCGGCACGGTTTCATTGCCCATCACCGCCGCCCTTGCTGAGGAGCGCGGATTTTTACAACCCGGCGATGCGGTGGGTTTTCTAGGTATCGGCAGTGGCTTGAATTGTATCATGCTGGGGGTGCAATGGTAGCGCCTTCCATTGATATATCCCCTTTTGCCCACCTTTACCCCTTTAATCCTAACTATTTAGAGATCAACGGACTGAACTACCACTATTTGGATGAAGGGCAAGGCGAACCCCTATTGTCGGTTCACGGCAATCCCACCTGGTCGTTTTTTTTCCGCTCTCTGGTGCATGGGTTTTCAACAGATTACCGCGTCATTGTTCCCGACCACATGGGCTGCGGCTTGTCTGACAAACCAGATACAAGCCAATACGTTTTTTCACTGCAAAGTCGGATATCTGATTTATCATACTTAATTGAAAACTTGAATTTAAATGATCCCATTACGCTGATTTTACACGATTGGGGCGGTATGATCGGACTGGCCTGGGCCATGGACCATTTGGACCAGGTGGGCCGCATCATCGTCACCAATACGGCCGGTTTTTTCCCGCCCCAAGGAAAATCGATACCCCGTCGCCTGCGCCTGATTCGCAAACCCAATACCTTCGCAGACTGGTTGGTGCTGCATTTGAACCTGTTTTCCCGGGCCGCGCTATACATGGCGCCCAAACATCGGTTATCCGCCACGGTTAAAACCGGATTGAGCGCACCTTACAATACGCCTCAGAATCGTATGGCCACATTGAAATTTGTTCAGGATATTCCCCTGGACGCGAACGATCCCTCGGGCGCCATTGTGGCACGGGTTGAACAGAACCTTGATAAATTAGGAGAGAAACCCTCGATGATACTATGGGGCGCCCACGATTTTGTTTTTGATCGTGATTACTATGATGAGTGGCAGCGCCGCTGGCCCCAGGCCCAAGCGCACTGGTATGCGGATGCCGGTCACTATCTTTTTGAGGATGTGCCGGATAAAATTATTACCCATATCAAGGAGTTCTTGCACAAATATCCATTGCGATGATAGATGCAATTCACCAGCGACAACAAAGTGCACAAAGGCACGCATCTCGGTATTTATAGTAGATAAATCTGAAGGAATCTATGCAACAAAACAGTTCCCACCCGAATAAATCGGTCTCCAAAACATCTATCAATGTCGCCCATTATTTAAAAACCATGGCACGCGTGCAGCCCTATCGGCGCGCGGTAGTCCATCCTGCCACCCGGGACGGCAATGGACGAATGGCCTATGCACACCTGACGTTTCGCCAGTTGGATCGAGAGTCGGATTGTTTTGCCCATGGTTTGGAAAAAGCCGGCATCAAACGGGGTACCCGCACCATTTTAATGGTTCGCCCCAGCTTAGAATTTTTCGCGCTTACCTTTGCTATGTTTAAAATCGGCGCCGTGCCGGTAATGGTGGATCCAGGTATGGGGATTCGCCGCATGTTGGCCTGTCTGAATGAAAGCCGCGCCCAGGCCCTTATCGGTATACCCGCCGCGCATGTTTTGCGAGTGATTTGCCCCAAATATTTCAGAGGCGTTAAAACAGCCATCACCGTAGGCCGACGATGGTTCTGGGGTGGATTGACACTGAGGGATATCCGCGCTCTGCCGTGGCGTCCTTATACGGTAGCCGATACCAAACAAGATGAAATGGCCGCTATTTTATTCACCACCGGAGCCACCGGACCGGCCAAAGGCGCAATCTATACTCACGGTATTTTCGATGCCCAAGTGCGGTTAATCAAAACGCATTTTGCCATCTCTCCGGATGAAATCGACTTGCCCACTTTTCCATTGTTTGCTCTGTTCGATCCGGCTTTAGGCATGACTGCGGTCATTCCGGAGATGGACCCCACCCGCCCGGCCCAGGTCAATCCGCAAAAGATCATCGAAGCGGTGGTGAATCAAGGCGTCACCAACATGTTTGCCTCGCCCGCCCTGCTTCATCGGGTGGGCCGCTACGGCAAAAAAAATGCCATCAAGCTGCCCTCTCTCAAACGGGTAATCTCAGCCGGTGCACCCGCCAGCCCTGCCAACATTGCCCAATTTGCATGTATGCTGGACGAAGACGCCCAAATCCACACCGGGTATGGTGCCACCGAAGCCATGCCGGTCTCCGTTTTTGGCAGCAATGAGATCCTGCAGGAAACCGCCCGGCTCAGTGAACAAGGGTATGGCATGTGCGTCGGCAGCCCCGTTCAAGGTATTGATATTCAAATCATTAAAATCAGTGATGATCCAATAGCCATCTGGTCGGATGATTTGTTGGTCAAAACGGGGGATATCGGTGAGATTACGGTCGCCGGCGAAGTCGTCACCCAAGGGTATTTTGAAAGGCCCAAGCATGATGAACTCTCCAAAATCAAAGCCGATGAAAAAATTTGGCACCGTATGGGTGATTTGGGTTGGCAAGACGCCAAAGGGCGGATCTGGTTTTGCGGCCGCAAAGGCCATCGGGTGGTCACCCAGGAAAAAACACTTTTCACCATTCCGTGCGAGGCTATTTTCAACAACCACCCTGCGGTATTTCGCAGTGCATTGGTGGGGTTAGGTCAACCGCCCAACCAGGAACCCGTGATCTGTATCGAACTCGAGTCGGATCAGCGCGACATCGATCAGGAGGCGTTAACCGAAGAGCTCCTGGAGATGGCCCATGACAACATTTTAACTGAAGATATCCACACCTTTCTTTTTCATCCCGGCTTTCCGGTGGACATCCGGCATAACTCTAAAATCTTCCGCGAACAGTTGGCCGAGTGGGTCCAGCGGAAAATTTAATACTCGATTATGATCCTATTCTACTCGATTTTGCTCTTTGGCTTATACCTGTCGCCTTGCGAAGGGTATGGAATATCAGCGAAAAGGCCCTAACAAAAAAATGGCTGAAAAAAGGACAATTTTGGTTACCGGTGGTGGTGGTTTTTTAGGCGGCGCTATTATTAGGCATTTATTGGACGAGGGTGAACAGGTCCGCAGCTTTTCCCGGGCATTCTATCCCAATTTGGATCAACTCGGTGTGGAGCAGATCCAGGGCGATCTATGCAATGCGCATGCGGTGGAGCAAGCATGTGACGGCATTGAAGCGATCTTTCACGCGGCGGCAAAAGCCGGCGTGTGGGGACCATTTCAAGCCTATTATCAGACCAATGTGATCGGTACCCAAAACATCATTGAGGCCAGCAGAAAAAAGGGCGTCCAACGCTTGATCTACACCAGTTCTCCCAGTGTCGTTTTTAATGGTCAGGATATGGAAGGCGTTGACGAATCGCTGCCTTACCCCGCTCATTTTCACGCCCCCTATCCCAAAACCAAAGCCATTGCCGAGCAGGCTGTGATCAGAGCGGCACACAGTGGACTGCCTGCCGTTGCACTGCGTCCTCATCTTATCTGGGGACCCGGGGACAATCATCTGGTGCCGCGGATATTAGCCCGCGCCCACCGCCTGCGGCAAATCGGTGACGGCACCAACAAGGTCGACACCCTCTATATTGACAATGCCGCCCATGCCCATCTGCTAGCGGAGAAAAAACTCAAAGAGAACCCGAGGTTGTCGGGAAATTGCTATTTTATCAGCCAGGACGAACCCATTGCGCTTTGGCGGATGATCAACCTTATCCTGGCTGCCGGGGGCAAACCCCCCGTATCAAAAACCATTTCCCCTCTCCTCGCCCGTTTTCTTGGTATTATATGCGAAAGGCTCTATGGAATACTGGCCATCAAATCCGAACCCCCCATGACGCGATTTGTGGCACAGGAGCTGGCAACCTCCCACTGGTTCAACATCCAGGCCGCAAAAAGGGATTTGGGGTATAAACCGCTGGTATCAAAAGAGCAAGGACTGCGGCACCTGGCGCAATGGTTAGAATACACAGAGATGCGTGATGGTCCGAAAACTTGACAGCTGGGGTTGTTGGGTCCATTCAGGAAATAATGCGCATCGCCAAAGGAGATAGTTTGCCATGCACAAATTTATTATCTCGGTCTTAGGAGAAGACCAACCCGGCATCATTGCGGCAATAACCCAAACCCTTTTCGAACAGGACTTTAACATTGAAGATGTTAGCCAGACCATTTTGCAGAACCAATTTTCAGGCATCTTTATTTCATCAGGCCCACAACATATATCTCCCCAGGAGCTCCAGGATGCGCTCCAAAAGCATACCCAAAGGTTCAAGCTCCACTTTCACGTCCGTAATTTAAAATCCAGGGCCATGGCATGGACCACCTGTGACTGCGAGCCTTTTGTGATCACCACCCGTGGACCGGACCAGAAAGGATTGGTCTCCCGGATAACGGCCTTATTGGCCGCATACAACGTCAATGTCACGCAGCTGCAGGCGGTTTTTCGTGGCGCCAATATGCCGGGTAAAAATATAATGATATATGAGGTTGATATTCCAATGAACATCGACCATGCGGCACTCCGGCAAGCACTGAAAAACAAAGGAGAGGAGCTGCGTCTGGAGATCAACATTCAACACAAGAATATCTTCGAAGCCATTAACCGTATTTAAGGAATAGCCTAACCATGCTGACCCATAGCGAAATTGTTTCCGTACTTGAAATGCTGCGCAATGAAAATCTGGATGTGCGCACCGTCACTTTGGGGCTTAACGTGCTGGATTGCGCCAGTGATGATTTGAATCGTTTCACCACCAAAATCTATGATCGTATCACCCAATCTGCTGAAAAGCTGGTATCCACATGCGATGGCGTGGGTGAGAAATATGGTATTCCCGTGGTGAACAAACGCATATCGGTCAGTCCGATGGCCGTAGTAGCTGCGTGTTTCGGGCCTGAAGAGATGGTGCGCGTTGCCCGGACACTGGATAAGGCAGCCCAGGCGGTGAATGTGGATTTCTTGGGTGGATTCTCCGCCTTGGTGGAAAAAGGCATGTCTAGCGGCGATCAATCCTTGATCCAAGCCCTTCCTCAAGCTTTGACCGAAACGGAACGTCTCTGCGCTTCGATCAATCTGGCCTCTTCCCGGGCGGGCATCAATATGGATGCCGTGTTGTTGATGGGCGAACAGATCAAAGCCGCAGCAGCACTGACTTCAGATCGAGACGGTTTGGCTTGCGCCAAGCTATGCGTCTTTGCCAATATCCCTCAGGACGTTCCATTTATGGCCGGTGCCTATCTGGGTGTGGGCGAAGCCGATGCGGTCATCAACATGGGTGTTTCCGGTCCCGGGGTGGTCAAAAAAGCCATTGACCGGGCACTGGCCCAAGCACCCGACCTTGACTTGCAGCAACTGTCCGAAATTATCAAGCGCACGGCTTACAAGGTCACCCGCGTGGGTGAGCTGATCGGACGCGAAGTGGCTGAGGCGCTGGGGATCCGTTTCGGCGTGGTGGATCTGTCCCTGGCACCTACACCCCATGTAGGGGACAGCGTGGGTGAAATTTTTCAAAGCCTGGGATTACGCAGCATCGGTGTTCCCGGCACCACCGTGGCCTTGGCCATGCTCAATGACGCGGTCAAAAAAGGCGGTGCCTTTGCCAGTTCGAATGTGGGGGGTTTGAGCGGTGCGTTTATTCCGGTGAGCGAAGACCTGAACATTTCCCAAGCGGCCAAGGAAGGCTTATTATCTCTGGAAAAGCTGGAAGCCATGACCAGTGTCTGCTCCGTGGGCCTTGATATGGTGGCCATCCCCGGCAATACATCTGCAGAGACCTTAGCCGCCATCATTGCCGATGAAATGGCCATTGGGGTCATCAATAAAAAAACCACCGCGGCCCGCATCATACCGGTACCCGGAAAGAAATCCGGCGAGTACGCCCGTTTTGGCGGCCTTCTGGGCGAATCAGTGATTATGGCGGTCAACAATGCCCAGGGCGACAACCCCTTTATCCGCCGCGGCGGTCTCATCCCCTCCCCCATTCACAGCCTGACGAATTGAATGGGTACTATTTATTCCAGGAAAAAAGCATCGCCCCCGCAATCAGGAAAACCAGGGTCATACCAACCAACGCCGTTAGCTCTGGCCCCACTTGCACCAACGTGGCCCCATCGTTCATGATTTTGCGCACCCCTCTGAGAAGATGCGTCAGGGGAAATAAATCGGCGATGCCGCGAACCCACCTCGGAGCCCCTTCGATGCTAAACCACACCTCCGAGAGGAACATCATGGGCCAGGTGACAAAATTGAGGACACCGTTGGTAAATTCTTCGCTGGTACCTCTTGAGGCCACCACCAATCCCATGGCAGTCAGGCTCAAACAACCCATTAAAAATAGAAGCGCCAGATCCACATAGGAGCCTTCCACATTAAAATCAAAGACCAGGTCGCACCCCACCCAGAGGATTGTCAGCGTAAACACAAGCAAGAAGAGACGCGAAACCATCTGTGCACTGAGGTATTCAAAGGCTGTCAGGGGCGTGGCGTGCAGGCGTTTAAGCACACCGTTCTTACGGTAACGCACCACGACGAAGCCGACGCCATAGAGGGCCGAAAACATAATATTCATTCCCAAAATTCCCGGGAACAGCCAGTCGATATATCGGATTTGGTGAGTGGCCTCAAATGCCTGCCGGTCCATGGATTTTGAGGCCGCATCGGTAAGACCCGCAAAAAGCATTTTTTCGACAATATAGCCTTTGGGTGACGTATCATTGATCCAGTATTGAAAAGGCGTTGTTTGAATATTCACCAGCAGATCAATTTTGTGATGTCTGAGTTTGTCCAAACCTTGGCTTTGGTCCTGGAAAGCAACAAATTGGACTTGACGTATCTCCCGGAGCGTTGAAGGCAGGCAACTGAGTTCACCGATGGATGCTGTTGAGATAGCAGCGGAACAAGGGAAAATACCCACCTTGAACTCTTTGCGATCCTGCCCGCCGAATATAATGGAAAAGCCGGCGATCAGCAGAAATGGAAACAGGAAATTCCACCCGAAAGCCGCCCGATCGCGAAAAAACTCACGGTTGCGCGCTTTAAACATGGCCAACATCCGCTTAAAGCTCATGCTCACTCCCTTAGCTGCCGACCCGTCAGATTGAGAAACACAGTTTCCAAATTTGGAGTTTGCAATTCCATATGGCTTAAGTCCACACCCATCCCCAACAGGGTTTCCACAGCCTTATTGATATTATCGACTTGAATTTGCAGGCGGTCGCCCTGTGGTTTGACTTCATAAGGTATTTCTACGTCCAGGCACTCAAGGCACGGGCCGGGCAACACAATATTTTGACCGCCGCCATATTGAGCCATCAGATATTCAGAACTGCCTTGGGCAATCACTTGTCCATGGTCCATTATGGCCAGTTGATCACAAAGCTGTTGGGCCTCTTCCATGTAGTGGG